>CALCCF010000019.1 GCA_937899905.1 uncultured Phycisphaeraceae bacterium | reverse complement strand
TGATGGTCGCCGGCACGAAGTACCGCGGCCAGTTCGAAGAGCGCATCAAGGCGGTCATGAACGAGGTCCGCCGCGCGAAGAACGTCATCTTGTTCATCGACGAGCTGCATACGCTCGTGGGTGCGGGTGGTGCCGAGGGCGCCATCGACGCGAGCAACGTGCTCAAGCCCGCCTTGGCACGTGGCGAGATCCAGTGCATCGGTGCGACGACCTTCGACGAGTACCGCAAGTACATCGAGAAGGACGCCGCGCTCGCGCGTCGCTTCCAGGCCATCCCCGTCGATCCGCCCACCGACGAGCAGACGGTGGAGATCATCAAGGGCCTGCGCGATCGCTACGAGCAGCACCACCGCGTGCGCATCACCGACGACGCCATCAAGAGCGCCGTCGAGCTCAGCGGTCGGTACATCTCCGGCCGTGTGCAGCCCGACAAGTCGATCGACGTGATCGATGAGGCGGGCGCCCGCGTACGCATCAAGAGCATGAGCAAGCCGCCAGACCTTGCCGAGATCGAGAGCGAGATCGAGCGTCTCGGTGTCGAGAAGGACGAAGCGGTCAAGGGCGCCGACTACGAGCGTGCGGCAGAGCTGCGCGATCAGGCGGAGCAGCTCCGCAAGAAGAAGGAAGAGATCCAGAAGTCCTGGCGTGAGAAGTCCAAGGAGATCGACGGCACCGTCGACGAGGACATCATCGCCGAGGTGGTCTCGAGCATGACCGGCGTGCCGCTGCAACGCCTCGAGAGCGAGGAGGCCGATCGCCTGCTCAAGCTCGAGGACGAGCTGCACAAGAAGGTCATCAACCAGGACGACGCCATCAAGGCCGTCTCGCGTGCGATCCGTCGCGCCCGCGCCGGCCTGAAGGATCCCAAGCGTCCGATGGGAAGCTTCATCTTCGTCGGCCCGTCCGGCGTGGGTAAGACGCTGCTCAGCAAGGCGCTGGCCGAGTTCATGTTCGGTGATGAGGACGCCCTCATTCACCTGGACATGAGCGAGTACATGGAGAAGCACAACGTCAGCCGGCTCATCGGCGCGCCTCCCGGCTACGTCGGGTACGAGGAGGGCGGCCAGCTCACCGAGCGCATCCGCCGCCGTCCGTACAGCGTCGTGCTGCTCGATGAGGTTGAGAAGGCGCACCCCGATGTCTTCAACATGCTCTTGCAGATCATGGAAGAGGGCCGCCTGACCGACTCGTTCGGCCGCAACGTCGACTTCCGCAACACCGTGCTGATCATGACCAGCAACATCGGTGCTGATCTGATCAAGGGTGGCGGCGGATTCGGCTTCCAGAAGCGTTCGAGCGATGTGGACTACGACAACATCAAGGGCATCCTGATGAAGGAGATCGAGCGGTTCTTCCGCCCCGAGTTCATCAACCGCCTGGATGACACGATCGTGTTCCGCCCGCTGAACCGCGACGACCTCGTGCAGATCATCGAGTACGAGGTCCAGAAGGTTGCCGATCGCCTGCGTGTGCAGAACATCCAGATGGAGCTGGATCAGCCCGCGAAGGACTTCTTGATCGACAAGGGGTACAACCCGGACTTCGGCGCGCGTCCGCTGCGTCGTGCGATCGGGCAGTACATCGAGGACCCGCTCAGCGAGATGCTGCTGTCCGGAGAGATCTCCGGCCGCACGCTGCTGAAGGTCACGCGTAAGGGCGAGGACGAGAACTTGTTCTTTAGCCCAGAGTCGTTGCCCGAGCCGCCCGCGGACGAGGGTGGTGACGGTGATGGCCGCGAGGGCGACAAGCCGGTTTCGGCTGGTGCCGAGTCGACCTGAGTCCGCCCGACATCACGTATCAACCGAGCCCGGCCACATGGAGTGGCCGGGCTTTTCGTTTGGTTTGAAGTGTCATGCCCGGAGAGGGCTCATTCGCAACCGATATCGAAACCGTTCTGGAAGCAGAGGAAGTCGAACAGGCTGAGCGCGCCGTCCTCGTCGCAATCGGCGGCGAGATCACCCGCGTCGAACAGGTTCTGGAACTCGAGGAAGTCGAAGATGTTCAGTTGGCTGTCCCCGTTCATGTCGGCGAAGCATGTGAAGAGGCGGATCTCACCATCCCCTGAGGCCTGCACCTGGTACGGTCCGTCGTCGTCGTTCTCGTATCCGGTAAGCACGATGAAGTACGTGCCCGCGGTGAGCTGTATGTTCTCAATGCCTGAGTATCCGATGCCGGTGCCGGGCAGCAGCGATCCGAAATAGTCATCGTTGATCGCGACAAGCCCGTCGAGGGGCGATGTGGCATCAAAGCCTCCTTCGTACAGAAGCAGGTACCCATCCCATCGCTCGCCGAAGTTGGTCTGGTCGCTGAGGATGGTGTACAGGCCGGTCTCGGTGACTTCGATCTCGACGGCCTCATACGGCACGTTGTTCGCGAAGCCGCTCAGACTGCTGATGCCGTCGGGTCGGTTGAAACGATCGAGGCCCGTTGTGTCACCGACGTACTCGAGCGTCTGGGCCGAGGACGTAGCGGCCACGATCGCGATACACGCTGCTGGCATGAGTTTCACAAGAAGGCTCCGTGTGTGGCGGTTGGTTCCGCCGTCGTGTACGCACAGATACAGGGGATCGGGGCGGTTCGTAACCCGCTCGGCCGCGAAAAGCAAAACACCCCATGTGGGGCGTTCGGTTCGGCTTGGTTGTCGGACCGTGATGTCTGTCGATCAGCGGCGGCGACGGGTCGCGGCGATGCCCGCGATGCCCAGGATGGCCATCGTGCCGGGGGTGGGCACCGCGAATTCGGCGCCCGTCAGGAAGATCGAGTAGTCACCGCCACCGCCCGAGGGATCGGAGGCGAAGTCGACCCAGAGGTTCACGCCGATCGGGCTGCGCTGGTCACCGGCGCCGGGCCAGGTGTCGAAGCCGAACAGGCGATTGCCGTCGATGTCCACGGGGTCGGTGTCGAAGCTGCTTACTCCCAGGTAGTACAAGCCGGTATCGAAGACGCCATCGCTGCGGATGATCGATTGAAGCGAGAAGGTGTCAAACTCGTCGTCGTTCTCCACCTGGCCGCTGCCATCGGCGTTGAGCAGGAATAGCTGGGTGTCGAAGCCTGCCCCACCAACGGTGGTGGCGCTGAAGGCGGCCTCATCGACGATGCGGATGGCGTACACGTCGGCGTCGCCGATGTCCAGGAACCCGTTGATCTGTGTCAGCTCGCCGACGCCGTCGGTCTGCTGGGCGTCGCCAGGACCGGCCTGGCCGGCGTCGCCGACCTCGTCAAAGAGCGATTGTGCCGAGGCTGCCCCGGCCACGACCAGGATGGTCGCAACTGTCAGAGTGCGCATGCTTGTCTCCTCTCGTTCAAAAGAGGAAGCGGCCTCCTACAACCGCCTCCCACGAGTTTGTTCAGTGGTGAGTATGACCGGAAGACCGAGAATTCGTACAAAGAAATTCGTGTTTGTCGACAAGTCGGAGCAACTCAGCTTTGCCTAGTTCAACACTTCGCGGATTTCGGAGTTCGAGCCTGGCCGCAGGACCCACGCGGTTCGCGGCTCGTCGCTCGGCTGGCCAAAAGAAAAACGCCCCAAGCGGGGCGTGAAAGGAGCGTGAGTTGTCGCGAGCTAATCGGTGTCGATTAGCGGCGGCGACGGGCGGCGGCGAGGCCACCTAGGCCCAGCAGCGCGGCCGAAGCCGGAGCGGGGATCGTGTAATCGACGCGGATGCTGCCGACGGCACCATCATCGCCACCGGCGTCATCGGCGAGGAAGATGCTCCACGTACCAGCGGCGAAGGGGCCGTCGGTCCAGCTGTCGGCGTCGTAGGTGCCGGCCGGGGCGCTGTCGCCAAAGCCGAAGTCGGCCCAACTGCCGTTGCCAGCAGCCGACACGAAGTCGTACACGCCAACGCCGGCCAGGAGCGAGCCGCCGTCGCCCAGCAGCACGCCGCTGCCGTTGTCGTCGGTGATCGTGAAGATGTCACCACCGGGGCTGGTCAGGATGAGCTCGATGTCGGCGGCCCACGAGTGGGCGATATCGATCGAGACCATGTCGATCGACTGGATCGCCGGAAGGTCGAAGGTGCTGTCCAAGAGAACGATCGGGTCGTTGCCAACGTCCTCGACGTCGAGAACGAACGTTTCGGTCTGGGCCACAGCGGCCCCAGCGATGGCCAGAACGGCCCCAACAGTCAACATGCGCATGTCTGTCTCCTCTCACCCAAAGGGCCGGCCTCCTAAAGCCGCCTCTGCGGGATCTATGAGCAGTAGTATGACAGCACAACAGAGATTCGATACGAAGAAAATCGTGATTACGGGAAATTTTTGACGATCTGCCTTGCCTAAATGAACTTTTGCGTTTTGTTTGGCATCAATAACGGGCTGATCGTTACGATCCATTCGCCGCAATAGCCGCTGCAAGGCCGATATCATCGCCCCCATGCCCGCCTTTCTCCGCTGGATCCTGCGGCTCGCCCCGGCCAACCCCATCGCGGTGCGGCTCGTCCAGAACGGCTCCCGCCGCAGCCGGCACATGTACATCCGCTCGGCGTACCTGGCGCTCCTGGTGCTGGTCATGCTCTGGGCCCTGCTGGTGCAGACCGGTGGCGGAGGGTCGGCCTCGTTCCGCACGCTGGCCGAGGCGGGCGCAAGCACGTTCACCTACGTGGCCTACCTGCAGATCTTCCTGATCTGCGTGCTCAGCCCGGTGTTCATGGCGGGCGCCATCGCCCAGGAGGCCAGCCCGCGGACGTGGGAGGTGTTGCTGACCACGCCGCTGGGGCGGCTGCAGATCGTCTTGGGCAACCTGCTGGGCCGGCTCTTCTTCGTGTTGGCGTTGCTGTTCGCCAGCCTGCCGCTGTTCGCTTTGACGCAGTACTTCGGCGGTGTGCCCGGCTCGAGCATCTTCGCGAGCTATCTGGTAGCCGCAGCCGCCGCTTTGCTTGTGGGCGCAATCGCCATCGCGTTGGCGGTGAGCCGCATCGCGGGCCGGCGGGCGGTGTTCACGTTCTATGTCGCCGTGGTGACGTACCTGGGCGTGACGTACGGCCTCGACGCGTGGCTGCGCACCCGCGGGCTTGGCGCCGGACCGGCCGGAAGTGGCGTGACATGGCTCACCGGGCTAAACCCGTTCCTCGCGCTCGACGCGCTCTTGAACCCGACGACGAACCCCAGCGCCGATCGCGGCACGCTCTCGGGTTTGTCGGCGTTCATGCTCGAAGCGCCGGTCCGGGCGTGGGTCACAATCTCGACCGTGCTCAGCCTCGGGCTCATCGCGGCAAGCACGCTGACCGTGCGTACCGGCGGGCTGGCCAAGCGCGCCAAGGAAGGCCGCAAGCTGCCGTGGTATCGCAAGATGCTGGGGCTGAGTGGCGGTGTCGAGAGCGAGGACGGCCAGACGTTCCGGCCGCCTCGACAGGTCTGGCAGAACCCGATCGCCTGGCGTGAGGCCGCGGCCCGCAACGCGACGCTGGCGCGCATCATCGCGCGCTGGTCGTTCATTGTCCTGGGTATCGCGCTCGCGCTGGTCGTCATCATCGCGTACGACACGTCGGCCATCAATGCGACCGACTATCGCCTGGCGTTGCTCGTGATCGTGCTGGTCGAACTCGCGGTCACCACGTTGGTTGCGATCAACATGTCGGCGACGGCGATCAGCCGCGAACGTGAGGATGGCACGCTTGACCTACTGCTTACCACGCCGGTCACGCCGGGAGAGTATCTGGGCGGCAAGATGCGCGGCTTGGTCGCGTACCTGTTGCCGATGATCGCCGTGCCGGTAGTGACCATGCTGCTCGCGGGAGCGCACGCGTTGATTGGTGGCTTGAGCCAACCCGACAACGCTCAGGTGCCCGCCGGCGCCGTGCTGAGCGGCACGATGATCCCCGTTGTGCTGCCCGAGGCTGGGTTGTTGCTGGCGCTGTCCGCGGCACCCTTCATGGCGTTGTGTGTCATGATTGGGTTGCACTGGTCGTTAAAGAGCAAGGGCGCCATCGCGTCGGTGGTGGGGGCGGTCATCGTGGCGGCGATCGTTGCCGCGGTCGTGGGTGGCTGCGGGTTCAACGCCGGGCGTTCGATTCCTGCCGTGGGCCCAGCGCTCCTTGGCCTTTCGCCGTTCGCCACCGGGCTCGCGCTGGTCGAGCCCGTCGATGCGATGTACGAGACGGTGACCACCTCAGGGACCAACGGGCTGCTGACGGCGCGCGTCGCATTGCTGATTGGTGCCGCGTCCAGCGCGGGCATCCATCTCGCCGCCGTCTGGGCGCTGCACAGCCAGATGGTCAAGCGCTTCGACATGACGGTGCGCAAGCTCGCTGGCACGAGCTAAGGACGCTCGAGCATGCCCTCGCTCGAAGAGAACAAGAAGAAGTGGGCGGAGCACCACTGGTCGATGGCCGGTGACGAGTGGTCGACGCTCGGCGGCGGCAGCGAGCGCTGGTGGCACGGCATACTGCTGCCGCGGGTGCTGCCACTCCTGAACGCGCTGCCCGAGAAGCCGCACGTGCTGGAGATCGCGCCCGGGCACGGGCGTTGGACGCAGTATCTGTTACACCATGCGCACACGCTGACGGTGGTTGATATCGATCAGGGGTGTCTGGATGCGTGCCGGGAGCGCTTCGGCGATCGTGTCAAGCTCGTGCTCGGTGACGGACGCACGCTGGGCGATATTAACGGGCCGATCGATCTGTGCTTCAGCTATGACAGCCTCGTGCACGCCGAGATGGATGTGATGGGCCCATACATCGCCGAGATCGCGCGCGTACTGCGGCCCGGCGGGTTTGCGTTCATCCATCACAGCAACCTTGCCGACCTCCAACTGCCGGAGGGTGCTCCCCGGCATTGGCGGGCCCGGACCGTGAACGCCGAGCTTGTGCGCACCCGAGCGATCGAGTGCGGGCTGGCCGTACCGATGCAGGAGCTGTGCACCAAGGCCGGCCCGAAGGACAAGGCGATGATCGATTGCATCTCGGTGTTGCGCAAGCCCGGTGGGGAGGCGGTCCCGGAAGGTACCACGGTGCTGGAAAGCCCGGGCTTTGGCCAGCAGATCAGGTTGTTAGGTCGGGCGGGAAGGGCCTACGACGCGATCATCGAAACTTCGTAGACGCGATCGAGCTGGTTTGTGGTACCATCGGCGACGCATGGGTCACCGCTTCTACATGCTCGACGATCGGCTGGAGCGCGTGTCCGTCACGCGAATCCCGCCGCTGATGCTGCCGACCTTGGGCAAGGTGTGGCTCTCGGCGGCGTCGACGCCCTACCTGGTCTTGTGTTTTATCTTTCTGGTCGTGTTCGTGGCCATTGCACCAATCATGGACTACGTGAGGTTCGGCACATGGCGCGATGCGCGGATGATGCTCGGATGCATGTCCGTATTCGCGATCCCCGCGGGCCTTGTGTTCTTCTCCATGGCGCAGAATCATGAGCGGCCGTATCGGGCGCGCCAGATCGCGCGGCGCGGATGCTGCCCGGCGTGTGGCGTTGACCTCACAGGCGTGGCTCCATCAGATGACGGGTTGAAGACATGTCCCGCGTGCGCCAGCGTGTGGAACATGGAGACGGCGTACCTGGCGAAATCCGCTCGACGTACGGCTGCGCAGCTCATCATCGACGATCGTGGCGTTCGCCACATTGCTGAGCGGTGGATTCCTGGGTCGGCGCGAGAGGTGTATTCCTGGCCGTCGAAGTGGTGGGGCGACGCGCCGCTCCGCCGATTTATGCTCGGTCGAATCGGTCGGTTCGTCGGTTTTTGGTGTGCGTGGTTCCTAGCTATCGCTCTGCTGCCCGACGATTTCTTGCACTGGTTGCCATGGTCGTACATCGTCTTGGGCATCGTGTTGATGATCGCGACGATCAGGGATTCTCGGGAGTGTGAGAGTCCCGGCGATGCGGTCGAACACGCGTTCTTTCCCAAGGGCCGTTGCAGGGTGTGCCTCGAACCGCTCGTGGGCATAGCAGCCGACGAAGACGGATGCACAACCTGCCCGAGCTGCTCGGCCGCGTGGCGCGTGGGTGCGATAACGGCCTAGCACCCCGCCTCGAACACGCCAAGGAAGAACAGGAAGTCGACGACGTCGATCGAGCCGTCGCCGTTGAGGTCGGCGCGCGCATCGCCAGCGTCGAACCAATTGCTTAGGTGGAGGAAGTCAAAGAACGTGGCGCGGCAATCGCCGTCGAGGTCGGCCTGGCATTGCTCGCACGGCAGCCCGGCGAGCCCGGTCACGGCGGCCACGGTTCCGTCAGCGCCCGAGATCTCACCAACGAGCACTTGATCGCCCGCGTACGGATCGAATCGCCAGAGCTCCGCTGCCGACCCCGATGCGTCGCCGGTCACCACGAAGTAGCCCACAGGGCCTTCGGGGCCGTCGATGATCGTCATGCCGCCGACGTCGTCGAGCGGGGCGGCCGCGGCGATAGCGGCGAGCACTCGCGTGGCGCCTGTGTCGGGATCGATCTCGCGGAGAGCGGCCGGGCCATCGGTCTCGCGAAGGTCGAGGCCGATGAGCATGCCGTCGTCGCGGGTCGCCAGGCCCGAAAGATCGGTGGTGATGTCCAGGCGTGTGGCCGTCGAGCCGCTGCCGGTGCGTGGATCGATCGTGAACAGCCGGGCGGGGCTGCCCGTGCGGGCGGCAAAGATGGTGCCGTCCTCGGCGATCGTCATGCCGCCCTCGCGTGCGCTCAGGCGGAGCGGGCCGATTCGTGTGGCCTGGCCGGTCGCCCGGTCGATCTCGTAGACGGTGTTGTCGGTGCTGGGCGTGAAGCCGATGAGCCGGCCCTGGCCGTCGAAGGCGAGCCCCCCAAGTGGGGTGGGGCCGATGGTCCCGGTGCCGGTGAGCGGCTTGGCCTCGATGACCCTCGCCGTGCTGGCGTCGATGCGATAGACCATGGGCGAGCCGAACGTGGCGTCGGTGGCGATGAGCACGGGCTGCTGCGCCTCTTGACCCATCGCTGCTGCTACGCAGGCCAGCGTGCCTCCGAGCGAACCGAGTACCTTCGAAGCGTCCTTCCACTCGTAGCGTCGATGTGCGGTCATGGACCACCTCCGCAAGAAAGCGTCCATTGCCGCGAAGGGCCGATCCAGCCAATCGCGTTCCCGGCGGCGTGCGTGGGTGGTTTGGCGCGGCTTGCCCGGTTTGGCGCGGGCAGCTGGGGCGACGCGCCATCCCTCAAGCCTCCCCCAACACCGCCTACGAGTCACGAAGCAACCACCTAGACTGCCCTTCCGTTCCAGACCGTCCCGCGCACCTTGCGACCAATCAGAAAGGCAACACCTTGGCGGACAAGCACTTCGACGTCGTTGTCATCGGCTCGGGCCCCGGCGGATACGTCGGCGCCATCCGCGCTGCCCAGCTGGGCTACAAGACCGCGTGCATCGAACGCGCCAAGCTCGGCGGCGTGTGCCTCAACTGGGGCTGCATCCCGTCCAAGGCCCTGCTCAGCAACGCCGAGCTGATGGAGAAGCTCCACGAGAAGCAAGAGTGGGGCATGAAGATCACCGGCAAGATCGGCTTCGACTGGGACCAGGTCATCGGCCGCAGCCGCGAGGTCGCCGGCAAGCTCAACCAGGGCGTGGGCTTCCTGCTCAAGAAGAACAAGATCGAGCACATCCAGGCCAGCGCCAAGATCGTCTCGCCCGCCAAGGGCAAGACGCCCGCCAAGATCGAGATCTACGACTGCGAGGTCCAGGAAGAACGCACCGACGCGCCGGCCAAGCCCGCCGCCAAGCCGCGTGAGACGATCACGGCCGACAAGGTCATCATCGCGACGGGCTCGGTCGCGCGAGACCTGCCGTTCGCGAAGTTCGGAGACTCCGAGCACATCTGGGGCGCGCGCGAGGCGATGTTCAACAAGAGCTTCCCCAAGAGCCTCATCGTCGTCGGCTCGGGCGCCATCGGCATGGAGTTCGGCTACTTCTACCACGCCTACGGCACCAAGGTCACCGTCGTCGAGATGATGGACCGCATCATGCCCGTCGAGGACGACGACGTCAGCCAGGCGATGCTCCGCTTCTACAAGAAGGCCGGCATCGAGTTCAAGCTGGGGATGGCGAGCACCGCGGTCGACACCAACGCCAAGGGCGTGAAGGTCACCGTCGCGCCCTTCAAGGACGGCAAGGCCGACGAGAGCAAGAAGGAAGTGCTCGAGGCCGACAAGCTGCTGCTGGCCGTCGGCGTGAAGGGTCGCTTCGACGGGCTGTTCGACGACAAGCTGGGGCTCGAGACCGTCAAGGACCACATCAAGACCGACTACGACCCAGCGAACCTCGGCGAGCAGCGCATCGACTACAAGACCAACCTCGAGGGCATCTATGCCATCGGCGACGTCATCGGTGCGCCGTGGCTCGCGCACGTGGCGAGCGAGGAAGCCATCCTGTGCGTCGAGCGCTTCGCGTGGAAGGAAGGCAAGCTCGACCACGAGCCCATCCCGATGGACTACTCCATCATCCCCGGCTGCACGTACTGCCACCCGCAGGTCGCGAGCATCGGCTACACCGAGCGCGCCCTCAAGGAGAAGGGCCTCAAGGCCGGGCAGGATTACCAGGCCGGCAAGTTCCCCTTCAGCGCGCTGGGCAAGGCCATCGCCACGCGCCACACCGACGGCTTCTGCAAGATCATCCGCGGCCTTCCCCGCGGCGAGATCCTCGGCGCGCACATCATGGGCGACCAGGCGACCGAACTGATCGCCGAGCTGTCATTGGCGCGACGCCTGGAGGCCACGACCGAGGAGATCATCGCCACCGTCCACGCCCACCCGACGATGCACGAGAGCGTGCACGAGGCGGCGCTGGCCAGCGAGGGACGCGTGATCAACGCGTAGCGCCTGGTCACTAGTTCGGGCTCAACCGAGCATTTCCACGTCCAGTCTTCGCTTCAGCGCCTCTGCGTACCTGTTAATGTCACCAATCGTCTCAACAGCATGTCGTGACTGGAGCCTCGGAGGCAAATCGGCGATCTTGGTTCCCCCATGAAGCACGGGTGTGATGACTTTGTTCAGGGCCCACGCTGCACCCCACTCTGTCTTTACCCATTCACTTTCCATGCTCTCTTTTGTAAACAATACACACAGTTCTCGAGAGTCCTTTAACGCCTCCAAGATATCGTCATTGAAGAGATCTCCATACGCGATCGCTTCATCTGCCAAGTAACAGGACAAGCCAGCGCTACGAAGTTCCAATCGAATTCTGTTCGCCACGTCACGGTCCTTCTGGCAGTGACTCAGGAACACATCAAATCTGCCTCTATCAAGTCTTGCCTTCGACAGCTTTCTCTGAACGCGGCTCGTCGTGATGTGCCGTACGTTGGCTTCGATCTGATACTCTTCCCAGACTCCGGTGAGTGGTTCCAGCGCTTTCTCTACTTCACGATGTGGGTCTTGGTTGGAGCCTATGCCGAGTGATCCGGTGTTCTGGACCATGACGACAAACACAAGTCGCCCAGACTCGTGGCCGATTTCGTTGTCGAACGACCTGCTGTGAAAACTCCAGGCATTGAAGTGCGACTTGAAGTGGCTCGTAATGTGTGCGATCAAACCCGTGCATGAATCGGATTGTCCGATACGTGTGTAATCCACCACGATTTCTTGGAATTGCTGTAGGTCTTGTTGAGGAATCAGCGCGATGCGCATGTTCAGGTAGTGGGTGTGGAACCCGGCAAATACAACTGCGGGATCCAGCGATACGCGATGCCGACGCTGCAAGAAGTCGACAACGAACTTGAGATCACTGCGTCCGGGAGTCGATTCTAATAGGCCCGGACCCTTACATTGCATGGAGAAGGGTTCTCGGATCCATGTGTCATCGCCTGCACTTGAATGAGCCTCCTGCACCTGATTGTGAAAGTACGCAAGAGCGGTATTGTACGACGGATGCACGGCACTCGACAAATCTATGTCGTTAGGTTCAACGAAAAGTGCGGGGCCACACTCAAGCTCGATCGCGTTGCAGAGATCCGATAGCTTATTATGCGTTTCGATATATACGCTTCGTTTATTGTCGAAAGAGAGCGTATCGATATCTTCAAATACAAGGTAGAAAGACCATGTTTCGTAGCGATATCCGGAACGTGTGCTTTCAGCCTGTACAATCGAGACGCCTTTTGACTCAAGAAAAGCACTAATACTATGGATCATTTCAGGTTGATGAGGCATGCGAATCATGAGTCTGGCTGTTCGAGGCCAAAATCGGTAGGGTATTGGCGTCAACATGATATCAAGATGATGGCCGATAGCGGGGTATCCGGGCTGCCCAATTCGCGGGGGGTAGAAAATGCCATACATCGTGCCATCACGTCCAACAAACGCTTGCTCCATTAGCTCGGGTGGCAGGCTCAGGTATCCGCTCTCGTAAACTCCTAGACCGCCATGGTTCATAGTCATCTCCCCAAATTGGATAGCGATGTGTGGTGGCCGTTAACTGTGCTTGCCTGCAGCGGCGGGAGACGCGGCGTAACAAAGTCATTGAAGTTCGATGATTGGTTGGCCATGGAGCGGTGTCGTACAATGCAGCGGCTCGTGTGATGGGTGTGAAGTTGTGTTGGACATGGAGTCTGGCTGTACACTGGAAGCAATAGGATTCCGGTTTGGTATCGTCTGCCGTGGGTGGTGAGTACGGCGCAAGTGTTAGCGATGCTGGCCGTACGCTCGCCGAGTGTACAGGTGTTAGGCGTACATTAAGATGCTGACATACACCACCGTCATGAGGGTTCGATAACCACCCAAGTGACCCATCAGGGGCACACGTGCCGCGCGATACAATGCTGCCTCAGTGGAGGAGAGAAACCATGAAGACCCCGATCGTGTGTGTTGCCGCGTTGGCGTCGCAGGTGCTGGCCTCGCCCGTGGCGTACCAGGACCTCGTGCAAGATAAGAGCCCGCTCCTGTGGTACCGCTTCGATGAGGCCGTCGGCGCGACCGAGGCCATCAACTACGGCACGCTGGGCACCGACTTCAACGGCGTGTTCTTCGGCCCGGTGTTCCTGGGCGATGCATCGATCCAGGGCGATACCGCTGCCTGCTTTGAGCACCCGTCACAGCCATACGTGGAGTCGGCGTCCGACGTGCCCGCTTCACTGACCGGCAACCCGACCTTCACCGCCGAGGCCGTCGTTCGAGTCTTCGCGACGCCGCAGAACCCGTTTTACGCGCCGTTCCTCCACTGGGGGGCACCGCGGACCGGGCAGTCGGTGTACTTCAGCATCCTGCGCAACGACGAATCGCGTCCATACGTCGGCTTCTACAACGGTGGTGCCACGTCGCTGGACAACTACACCCTCGGCCAGTGGGTCCATATCGTGTGGACGCGTGACGCTGGCGATGGCACGAACGACGACATTACCGGATCGCGGCTGTTCATCAACGGCGAAGAGGTAGACATCGATCGCGATTTCTCTCTGCCCGGCGCCGGCGTACCGGACGTACAGGCCTCGCCGTTCTACGTGCAGCGCGCGACCGACTTCGTGCGGTACTTCAGCGGCAACGTGGACGAGGTCGTCCTCTACGACCGCCTGCTTGCGGACGACGAGATTGGGGAGCACTACGACGCGCTGGTCGACAACGCGCCGTGCCCGGCCGACCTTGACGGCGATGGCTCGCTGACCGTGTTCGACTTTCTGGCGTTCCAGAACGCCTTCGACGCGGGCGAGCGCCGGGCCGACTTCAACCCAACGACATGCACGCCGAGCCTGGATATCTTCGACTTCCTCGCGTTCCAGAACGCCTTCGACGCCGGCTGTCCATAGAGGCCCCTCCCAGCGCCGACGGATTTCCGCCCCACAATCGCCCCGCGATCGCCAAAGCACTGAGCGATCGCCGGGCGGTTGCCTTGCCAAGACCCCCGCAACCCCGGGCTTGCCGGCCGGTACGAGTCGTGAGACGGCGGTCATGAAGAAGGGGAGGCAACCGTGCACAAGGCGATGGGAATGGGAACGGTGGCGGTCACGATGATCGGGGTTTGTACTTCGATCGCGGCCGGCCAGGCGAGGTTCGAGGCCGGATACCGATTCAACGATGAGCCCGAGGTGGTTCGGGTCGAGCCGACGCCGTTCTTCACGCAGGTCGAGCGGGACATGCGGGCACAGCGAACGACGCTGGTCTTCCCGTTTACCAGGACCGAGTTCGGGGGATTCGCGGACGTCACGGTTTCCGCGAGTCGTGGCCGAGATGGTGGCGATGCGTTGCTCACGCTCGGGTGGACCGAGGTGGAGTTCAGCGACGTCGTGTTCGAGTCGAGCGCGAGCGAGCCCATCGAGGTTGGCTTTCGCATCCGGTTCGATTCCGCGCCTATCGCATTCTGCTGCTCCGATGTGATCGCTGGGGCGACCTTCCGAGCACGACACGACTTCGAGCTCGCCGGCGATTCTCGCACGGGCACACTCACGGCGACGGTGGTCCCCTCTGGCCCCCCGGACGTCGAAACGACCGGATTTCTCGAGGGTGGTTTTCCGCCGGATCGCCAGTTCCGATTCGATGGGTTCCGGGTGCCGGTGAACACGCCCGTGACGTTCAGGGTGCGCGTGCAGCGGTCGATCGAGGTGCCCGCAACGACCGATCGATTCCAGACCAGCTACAGCCCCGCGTCCGCGTGGGACTTCGCCTCCGAGCAGGATGTCTTCGAGGTGCCCGATGGCGTCACCGTCCGGTCCGGCCAGATCGGTATCCGAGACAATCAGCGTGTCCGCTGCATCACCGACCTCGACCGAGACGGCCAGCTGACCATCTTCGACTTTCTCGCGTACCAGAACCTCTTTGACGAGAACGATCCCACCGCCGACCTCGACTTCGACGGCGAGCTCACCATCTTCGATCTCCTGATCTTCCAGAACGCGTTCGATGCCGGCTGTCCGTAAGCCCGGCGATCCTGCGTCCAAGAACCGGCCATGAAGAACCCCGGGTGTGCCCAGAGCGCCCAGGTTACGAAGTGGTGTGTTGAGAATCTGTTGTTTGCGTGACCGGTGGCGTGATGCTGCGCTCCTTGAACTGGCAGGACATGCCAGGCCGCCAACTCGTGGGGGCCCACACCTCAAGGAGATTCGCCGTGACCCGCCTCACCCTCGCCGCTCTCGTCGCTTCTGCCGGCCTCGCCGGCGCCGCCCAAGCCCAGGTCATCAACATCCCGCCGGATGACCTTCCGGCCGAGTCGTGGTTCACCGCGAATCCGGGAGCGACGGTTAACGTCACGAGCGGCGGAGAGCTCTTTCCCGACTCGGGCACCGGTGCATTCACCTTCAACGGCGCCACGGTCAACATCGATCTCGGCGGTGCCTCGGGCTTCCCGACCATCGATCACTTCGTCGAAGACGTGACGTACAACCTCGATGGCGGTGAGCTCATCCGCGTCAAGTTCGTCGGCGGAGTTGGCACCACCACGCTGAACATCATCGACGGCCAGACCCGCCGCGGTGTGTGGCTGCAGGGCAACACCGTGTGCAACATGTCGGGCGGAGACGCCGGCCTCGTCGCGGGTGGTCAGGCAGCATTCATCATCGAGGACGACGCGACGTTCAACATGAGTGGTGGTACGGTCGATACCTTCATCCTCGCGATCGACGACGCGACCGTCAGCATCACCGACGGCGAGATCGAGGGCGCCTTGCAGCTCGATGATCGCGCGACCGCGACCATCTCTGGTGGCTCGGTCGGCCGCAATGGTTTCATGAAGACCATCGACAACCGACTGACCATCACCGGCGGCACCATCGGCCGAGACTTCGTCGTCGAGAAGGGCGTTGTCGACATGTCCGGCGGGGCCATGGACCGCAACTGCGCCATCCTCGACGGCCGCGGCGGCGTCGACCCCATCGACAACATGGCCGGTGGTGCGCAGGGCTCTGAGTTCCGCGCCTACGACGGCACGATCAACATCTCCGGTGGGCTCGTCGGCGACGCCTTCCGCCTCGGCCGGCCCACCGGCGACGGCTCGGGCGTCACCATGAACCTCACCGTCAAGAGCGCGACGCTCGATGGCGTCGCGATGGACCTGACCACCACGCCCACAGTGGTGGGTGTCCGCGGCGGCGTGTTCTTGTCGTGTGTAATGCTCGATGACTCGCTCGTGGGCTTCCATCTCAACGAAGACTTGGTTTTCGGTGAGGATCGCATCAGAGCCGCGGCAACCCTGACCGTCGCGCTCGCAGCGTGCGATGCCGATCTCGACGGCGACGGTGAGCTCACGATCTTCGACTTCCTGGAGTTCCAGAGCCTGTTTGATGCCGGCGATCCGCTGGCCGACCTCGACGGCGACGGCCTGTTCACGATCTTCGACTTCCTCGAATTCCAGAGCTCGTTCGCGGCCGGCTGTCCATAAGTCCCCTATCTGAGCACGAGCACTCCCGTGTACGCACGCCCGGTATCGACCCGCATCAGCGGGTCGCCGGGCGTTTTGCGTTGGAGATGCCGCAACCCAGTCCCGGCTCGCTGGTACGAGTAGCAGAATTCCGAGTCTTGAGCACAAGGAGGCATTCGTGAACACGTTAAAGGGAGTGGGGGTGGCAGCACTGACAGTGGGTCTGTGCACATCGCTTGCGGCCGGTCAGGCGAGGTTCGAGGCCGGCTACCAGTTCGATGACGAGCCCGAGGTCGTGCGCGTCGAGTCCACCCCGTTCGAGACCCGGGCCTCGAAGCCGTTCGGTTTGCAGCGTGCGACGCTGCTGTTCCCCTTCACGAGGTTCATCGATCGTGGAATCGTTGGAGCGTCGTTGGGCGTCGGACGCGACCTCGGCGGCGGCCCGGAGACACGCACGAGAGCCTGGGCGGAAGTAACGTTCAGCGACGTCGTGTTTGAGTCCAGTGGAAGCGAGCCGATCGAGGTCGGCGTCACCATCCTCTATGGCGTGGGAACTGTACAAGTCTGTTGCCTCGACACAATCGCCGGCGCGGTTTGGATCGAAGAGCAGCAATTCGAACTCAATGGCGATGTCCGGACCGGCACCTTCCGCGCGACAATTACCGATTCCGGAGACTTCGAGTTCGAAGAGGGTGGGGACATCCAGGGTGTGCCACCGGACCGCATCGTTGAGCTTGCGGGCTTCCGCGTCCCAGTAAACACGCCCGTCACGCTTCGGATGCGAGTAGCGCGATCGACCGAGGTCCCCGCAACAACGGAGCGTTGGAGCGCGGGCTTTCTCCTCTCTCGTGCGCAGGACTTTGCCTTCGATGCCGACGTCTTCGATGTGCCCGACGGCGTGACAGTGCAGTCCGCGCAGATCGGCATCCGCGACAACCAGCGCGTTCGTTGCCTCACCGACC
Organism: uncultured Phycisphaeraceae bacterium; assembly: GCA_937899905.1. GTDB lineage: Bacteria > Planctomycetota > Phycisphaerae > Phycisphaerales > UBA1924 > JAHCJI01. Next base: position 78,036 of record CALCCF010000019.1, on the reverse strand, counting down.
TCGACCGCGACGGCGAGCTGACGCTCTTCGACTTCCTCGCCTTCCAGAACCTCTTCAGCGAAGGCGATAGCACCGTCGATCTCGATGGCGATCGCGAGCTCACACTCTTCGACTTCCTGGCGTTCCAGAACGCGTTCGATGCGGGCTGCTAAAGCGACCTAAGCGCCCAGCTTGTCGCCCAACCAGTTCGGCACCTGATCGATCGCGATGCGGTCCTGTGCGAGGGTGTCGCGATCGCGGTAGGTCACGGTCTGGTCGGACATGGTGTCGCCGTCGATGGTGAAGCACACGGGGCAGCCGGCCTCGTCCATGCGGGCGTAGCGCTTGCCGATGCTCTGCTTGGCGTCGAACTCGATGAGCCCGGTGTGCCCGAAGCGGCGGCGCAGCTCGGTCACCAATTTCTCGGCGACCTCGGGCATGCCGTCCTTGTTGACCAGCGGGTACACCGCCGCCTTGATGGGCGCCAGGCTCGGCTCGAACTTCATGACCACCTTGCTCGCGCGTGAGTCGTCGGGCGTGAACGCCTCGCATAGGAGCGCGAGCACGCCTCGCGTCAAGCCCGCCGCCGGCTCGATGACGTCGGGCAGGTACCGCTCGTTGCGTTCCTGGTCGAAGTACTCCAGCTTCTTCTTGGAGTGCTCCTTATGCTGGCTGAGGTCGAAGTTGCTGCGGTGGGCGATGCCCTCGAGCTCGCCGAAGCCCGGGTGCGTGAACGGCCAGCGATACTCGATGTCGTACGTGCCCGCGCCGTTCTTCGAGTAGTGCGCGAGCTCGTCGTCGTCGTGCTTACGGACGATCATGTTGTCCTCGCTCAGCCCGACGCTCATCCACCAGCGCTTGCGCTGCTCGACCCAGTAGTCGAGCCACTGCTTCGCGTCGTCGGCGTGGCAGAAGAACTCCATCTCCATCTGCTCGAACTCACGCGAGCGGAAGATGAAGTTGCGCGGCGTCACCTCGTTTCGGAAGGCCTTGCCGATCTGCGCAATGCCAAACGGTACGCGCACGCGCGACGTGTCGACGACGTTGCCGAAGTTGATGAAGATGCCCTGGGCCGTCTCGGGGCGGAGATACGCCTTGTCGTCCTCGCTCGCGGTCGCGCCGACGTAGGTCTGGAACATCAGGTTGAACGCACGCGGTTCGGTGAGCGTGCCGGGGGCCTTGGCGTGCGGGCCAACGGCGATCGCTCGCTCCTCGGCGCTCAGCGACACGAACGGGCACGTATCGATCTCGTCGTCGCCCAGCGAACGCTTCTTGTACTTGTCCAGCTTCTTGCGCGCTGCGGCGTAGGACTCGTCGTCGTCCTCCACGTGCACGTAGATCTGCCCGCTCGTATCGCCCTTCTCGCCCAGGCAGATGAGGTGGTCGGCTCGATACCGGAACTTGGTCTCGGTGCAGTCGACCATCGGGTCGCTGAACCCGCCCACATGCCCGCTGGCCTCCCACACGCGCGGGTTCTGGATGATGCTTGAATCAACGCCGACGATCTTGACCGCTTCGCCGTCGCGCGTCGGCGGCGTGAGCGTCATGTCGCGCCACCAGCGGTCGGCAAGGTTCTTCTTGAGCTGCACGCCCAGGGGGCCGTAGTCCCAGAAGCCGTTGAGCCCGCCGTAGATCTCGCTGGCCGGATAGATGAACCCGCGCCGCTTGCACAGGCTGACCAGCTCTTCCATCGACTTGCCCTGGGCCGTGCTGGCCCCATCCGCCACCGCGTCGCTCATGCCTGACTCCAAACGGTCATCCATCCGAGCCGCGAGCATAAGCTCGCGGACCTCCGACCCATTGCCTATCGCCCAATGCCTATTGCCTATCCGCCAAAGGCCTTGCGCACGAGGTCGCCAAACGATACCCGCTCCTGCTCCTCACGCACGGTCGCCTCAATCGTGTCGAACTCGAGCACCTCGGGAGCCTCGATCAGCGGCTGGCGGCGGGCCTCATCCACGCGCACGAGCCCGAGCGCCCCTTGCCCGGTCACGCTGACCTGCCAGACGCCCTCGCCCAGGGCCCTGTAGACGGCCTTGCCTACCTGCGAGCCCGGCTCGTCCCAGTCGACGTCCACCAGGCTGGGGTCGATCACCACGCCCTCGACCGGCGGCGTGCGATCGTCGAAGACCCGCCGGATCCACAGCCGCCCGCCGATCACGACGTAGTCCACGTAGATCTCGCTTGCGGGATCGAGCGAGGTTGGGATCACGGTCTCAACGCCGCGCCGGCTTCGCACCCGCACGCTCATCTCGCCATCTTCGACGACCAGCTCGGTCACCGCCGCCTGCGTCACGGCCGAGTTGAAGCGCTCGGCCAGCACCGCGTAGTCCTGCGCGACGTCTTCGAGCCGATCGCGATAGATGTCCGCCCTCAGCTCGGCGCGCGCGCGTGAGAGCAGCAGGAAGCCCGCGACGAACAGCACGATCACGGCGAGCAGCGCGAAACTAGACAAAAAAAATCGGCTGCGTGGGCGATTTGGGCTTGACATCCGTGTCCTCGTCTGGCATGCTAGCAATAGAGAATCGTGGGGGGCCACAGTATTCTTGAACGCGACCTGCCAACGCGTATCCAGATTCGTTTGCCGCTCGGAGTAGCCGGCACGGCATAGTTGCGCGCACCTTCCGCGATGATCGAGAACGCCCGTAGAGGGCGGCGGCGCTCTTGTACCGCTGTCCGTGGGCTGTGTGTTCGTGTGCCCGCTCGGCGAGGGTTGTCGAGTGGGGTGAGGGAGAGGTGCGTTGCGCACGCTTGCCGCGATAGCGGAAAACCATGTCCTTGCTGACCCGCGGCCGGTCTTGCGCCGGTCACGGCTTGTTTCTCTCGTGGGTTCCGGCGTCGTGCCGGGCCATCTGTCTGAACCATTTGCAAATGGGAATTGAAGAGATGAAAATCACGACCACGACTCTCGCCGCTGGCGCCCTCCTGGCCGCCGCCGGCACGACGTTTGCCCAGGTTTCCCCGGGCAGCTTTACCCCGACCCAGACCGACGACTATGAGAGCTACCCCGGCGGTCGCACCTCGATCTCGTCGGTCTTCGGCGGCACCGTGCCGATCATCATCGGCTCCGTTGATCACCGGTCGGTCGATGCCGGCGATTGGCTCGACTTCCGCAGCCCCGGTGGCCCCGTTGCCCCGGTCAGTGGCAGCAAGTTTGGCGTGCAGTTCGGCTTCGGCGACTTCACGTACGACTTCACCGGCATCGGCGGCGTCTCGGGCTTCTCGTTCTGGGCCACCGCGGCCGGCGTGGGCGCGGACACCATCGAGTTCTTCGACATGTCCGGCAGCCCCATCGGCTCGTTCACCGACGGCGACGGCTGGGGCCCTGGCGACGGAACGATGGAGTTCCTTAGCTTCACCTCGTCAACGCTCATCGGCTCGGCTCGCGTCACCGGTCGCGAGACCTGCTTCGATGACATCGCCATCGACGCCGTCCCGCCGGCCCCGTGCCAGGACTGGACGCCCTTCACCTGGGGCGGCCTGGGCGACGTGGTGACCGTGCCCGTCGACGTCACCGGCTCGTGCCGCTTCATCAAGGTCACCGACGCGTTCCTGTCGGGCGATCAGTTCAGCGTCCGCGTGCTCGATGGCGCCACCGAGATCGCCTCGTTCGATACCAGCGCGCCAACCACGACCGGCGACGACATCGGCGGCGACTACGACGGCGCGTTCGATGACGAGCGCTGGTCCAGCGGCTTCGTCGAGATCACCACGCCCGGCAGCTACACCGTCGAGGTCACCGTGACCCTCGACCCGTTCGGCGGTGGCGGCGCGGCCGTCCGCGTGGATGACAACGCCCCGATTCCTCCCGGTGAGGACATCCTCGTCCTCGACCAAAACAGCGTCAGCGGTTACGCGGCTACGGCGGCGGCCAACATCGGCACGACCACCGTCGCCGGTACCGCCGACTTCAACACACTGCTGACCAGCCAGGGCTGGGCCGCCGTGGCGCTCGACATGCCCAGCACGCTGCTGACCGACTTCGGCCCGATCGTCAACTACATCAACGACGGCGGCAAGGTCGTGGTCTCGACCTGGGGCGACACCGGCTTCGGCGGCTGGCCGCAGCTCCTGAGCCCGATGGGTGCGACGGGCGGCAGCAGCTTCTCGACGCAGGCCAACCCCAGCATCACTTCGACCGGCACCCCCGAGGCCGACACCCTCTTCAGCGGCGTGGTCGTTCCGATCACCGACTTCTTCCAGCAGTGGGGCAGCGATGGCGTCCAGGCCACGCTCGCCGGCGGTTCGGTGCCCGTCGCCCAACAGGCCGGCGCCGGCAACCCGGTCGTGTGGGTTGGCAACGACGGCCGCACCATCGGCAGCTGGGTTGCTGACGAGATGAACGACAGCGCCAGCGCCATCCAGCTCTGGGAGAACTACCTGAACTTCGTGCTCGGTGGCGACACTGGCTGCCGCGCCGACTGCGATGAGGATGGCAGCCTGACCATCTTCGACTTCCTGTGCTTCCAGAACGCGTTCGATTCGATGGATCCGTACGCCGACTTCGACGACGATGGCCTGTTCACCATCTTCGACTTCCTCGCCTTCCAGAACGAGTTCGACGCCGGCTGCGATTGATCGCACGCTGAACGTTCGAGCCTTCTGGTGTTGATGCGGGACCCGGGTGTAAAGCCCGGGTCCTGTTTTTTGCGCCGAGAGAACCGCGGTCTCACGGGTTCGGTTTCGATGGGCAATGCCCGAGGTTCGGGACTCTCGCGACGCGAGTTTTGTCGATATAGATACGGACTCCACGCTACCACAGAGCCAGATTGGATTTGTGGGTGTCGCTTTTGTCGCGTGGAAGCAAAGAAACCGCTTGACATAGGCGGTCCGAATCGCCATGCTATATTTACCGGTTCGTGGAGGTGAGCACACACTCGAACACGTGGATCGCATCCCGATCCGGAAATGAGCCACCGGTCGTTCGTTAGCCTTTCGTGGTTTGTTTGCACGCTGTGTGTGTCCCTATCGAACACGAGCTGCCGACCTGGACGGGCCGGCACGGAGATGTGAACGGGCCCGATGAGCGCTCGTCGCGGCTCGCCTGGTGGGCGAGGCCGCTTGAGAGAATGGGAGAAGCGTTCGGTGCATGGCCGCCGGGCACAGATTCCCAGGAGAGCTTGCTGACCCGCGGCCGGCAGTATGTCGGCCACGGTAGTGTTTCGTCGGTGTCGGCACGGTGCCGGGGCCAACCCATGGATCCATTTGCAAATGGGGTTTGAAGAGATGATCAACACTCAGAAGGCTTTTGCCGCCGCGACCATCCTGGCCGCCGCCGGCACCTCGTTCGCCCAGGTTACCCCGGGCACGTTTACACCCGATGCCACCGATGATTATGAGAGCTACGCCGGCGGCCGTACGCCGATCACTTCGGTCTTCGGCGGCACCGTTCCGATCATCGCCGGCTCGGTCGACCACCGCTCGGTCGACGCCGGCGACTGGCTCGATTTCCGCGCTCCCGGCGGCCCCGTGGCGCCCACCAGCGGCACCAAGTTCGGCGTGCAGTTCGGCTTCGGCGACTTCACCTACGACTTCACCGGCATCGGTGGCATCACCGGCTTCTCGTTCTCGGCCACTGCCGCGGGCGTGGGCGCCGATGTGATCGAGTTCTTCGACATGTCGGGTACTCTCATCGGCACGTTTACCGACGCCGACGGTTGGGGCCCCGGCGACGGCACGATGGAGGACCTCAGCTTCGTCTCCACGGAGACCATCGGCTCGATCCGCGTCAACGGTCGCGAGACCTGCTTCGACGACATCGCCTACACCACCGGGTCATCCACGCCGGGCGATTCCTTCGGCTTCCCGTCCGATGACTCGGACGTGGTCGGATCGTTGGGATTCATCGATGACGACGAGGTCGGCTTCTTCTGGTCCGAGGCACGCGGTGACCGAGTCACGGAGACCTTCACCTCTTCGCTCGGCGAGATCACCCGTGTCGTTTGGGACTTTGACATCGTTCGCTCGAGTCTCGGCGAAACGCTGGATTGGACGCTGCTCATCAATGGTGTTGAGGTTACCGACGTCTCGTTCTCCGGCGAGACTGGCCCGCAACAGATCGATGTCACGTTCCCGGCTATCGCCGCATCCGGTGGCGCGTACGAGGTTTCGTTCGAAGCGACCTCGGAAGTTTCCCCAGGTCTGGGTTCCATGACGTTGCGCTACGCGGGTGACGGCCCGCGTGACATCGAGTTCTTCGGCGGCGTCGCCTGCCCCGCCGACATCGACGGCGACGGCGTCCTGACCATCTTCGACTTCCTCGCGTTCCAGACCCTCTTCAGCGATGGCGATCTGGCCGCCGACTTCGATGGTGATGGCATCCTGACCATCTTCGACTTCCTCGAGTTCCAGACTCAGTTCGACGCCGGCTGCGACTAAACCTCGCGCATCAGACGCACGAGTCTTTTCGTGTTCGTGCGGGGCCAGGGTGGTAAGCCCGGGCCCCGCTTTTGTTATCGGGACTAGGCCACGGCTCCCTGAGGACGGGCACCGGCACGATGCGCCGGCCTGTTGGCAAGCAGCCTCGGGGCTCGGAGGCAGCGCCAGGGACGGTCGCGTTGCGAGCCACACCTACGCGAATACAGGTTCTGGAGCACCAAAAGCTGAATTCGGGTTTATCGGTACTTTAATTGTCATCCGTATGCGTAAAACTGCTTGACAATGGATCGAATCGCCGCCATGCTATAGCGCACTCGTGGAGGTTTGAGAGCAATCGAGTACCTCGGTCACAACCAGATCGGCGATCGAAGCCCCCGGTTTAGGGCCCGTACAAGCGGCCGCTCCGGGGGTTGTGCATGCCTCCTCGATGCACAAAGTGCCGCTCCCGACGGGCCGGCACGGAGATGCGAACGGGCCCAGTGACGGGCTCGGCGCGGCATCGTTGGGGGGCGAGGTCGCGTGAGAGAAAGGGAGAAGCGTTCGGCGCGGAGCCGCCGGGCACAGATTCCCAGGAGAGCTTGCTGACCCGCGGCCGGCAGTATGTCGGCCACGGTAGTGTTTCGTCGGTGTCGGCACGGTGCCGGGGCCAACCCATGGATCCATTTGCAAATGGGGTTTGAAGAGATGATCAACACGCAGAAGGCTTTTGCCGCCGCGACCATCCTGGCCGCCGCCGGCACGACGTTCGCCCAGGTTACCCCGGGCACCTTTAGCCCGACCCAGACCGACGACTACGAGAGCTACGGCGGTGGCCGTACTCCGATCACCGCCGTCTTCGGTGGCACCGTCCCGATCATCGCCGGCTCGGTCGACCACCGCTCGGTCGACTTCGGCGACTGGCAGGACTTCCGCGCTCCCGGCGGCCCGGTCACCCCGACCAGCGGCAGCCGCTTCGGCGTGCAGTTCGGCTTCGGTGACTTCACCTACGACTTCACCGGCATCGGTGGCGTCTTCGGCTTCTCGTTCTCGGCCACTGCCGCGGGCGTGGGCTCGGACACCATCGAGTTCTTCGACATGTCGGGCAACCCCATCGGCTCGTTCACCGACGCCGACGGCTGGGGCCCCGGCGACGGCTCGATGGAAGACCTGAGCTTCGTCTCGACGGTCGCCATCGGCTCGGCCCGCGTCACCGGTCGCGAGACCTGCTTCGACGACATCGCCATCATCGGCGACCCGCCCGTCCCCTGCCAGGACTGGACCCCCTTCACCTGGGGCGGCCTCGGTGACGTCGTCACCGTCCCGGTCGAGGTGACCGACAGCTGCCGCTTCATCAAGGTCACCGACGCGTTCCTGTCGGGCGACGAGTTCAGCGTCCGCGTGCTCGATGGCGCCACCGAGATCGCCGCGTTCGACACCAGCGAGACGACCCTCGAGGGCGATGATATCGGCAGCGATTACGACGGCGCCTTCGCCGACGAGCGTTGGTCCAGCGGCTCGGTCGAGGTCGGCACCCCCGGCAACTACACCGTCGAGATCACCGTCACGCGTGATCCGTTCGGCGGCGGCGGCGCTGCCGTCGAGGTTGCCACCAGCGTTCCCCCGCCCCCGCCCCCGCCGTGCCCGGTCGTCGAGGGTGACTTCGACGGCGAGGCGCTCGAGGACTACGAGGGCACCGGTGGTGGCCGCACGTTCCTCAGCAGCCTCTTCGGCGGCGATGTTGACGTGCTCGATGGTGCCGTCGGCCACACCGCGGTCGACGCCGGCGACTGGCTCGACTTCCGCGCTCCGGGCGGCCCGATCCAGCCCACCAGCGGTTCCATCTTCGGCACCCTGTTCGGCTTCGGCGACATCACGCTCGACTTCACCGGCATCGGTGGCATCACCGGCTTCAAGGGCAACGCCTCGGCCGCTGGTGTTGGCGACGATGTCGTGACCTTCTTCGACCTGGACGGCAACGAGCTCTGCTCGTTCACCACCGCTGGCGGCTTCGGCCCCGGCGACGGCTCCATGGTCTCGTTCAGCTACGTCTCGGACAGCCCGATCGGCTCGGTCCGCCTCGACGGCCCCGAGACCGCCTTCGATGACCTCGAGTACGCCACGGCCGTTGGCTGCGCCGCCGACATCGACGGCGACGGCGTCCTGACCATCTTCGACTTCCTCGCGTTCCAGACCCTCTTCAGCGATGGCGATCTGGCCGCCGACTTCGATGGTGATGGCATCCTGACCATCTTCGACTTCCTCGAGTTCCAGACTCAGTTCGACGCCGGCTGCGACTAATCCCAAAGCCAGCTTCTTACTTGGAAGCACCATGACTCAACGCGAGGCCCCGGAGCGATCCGGGGCCTCGCTGTTTTTGTGTCCATGCTTTAACTCACGGACGAGTGGCGGCGCGTAATCGTCTCAGCCGTCCCAGCGGCGCACGACCACCGAGTCGTTCTGCCCACCGAAACCAAAGCTGTTGGACAGGCACACACCCACGCCGCCGCGCTCGCGCAGGTCGCGCGCGGCGTTCGGCACGTAGTCCAGCGTGCAGGCCTCGTCCGGCTCGGCATAGTTGATGGTCGGCGGCAGCCATCCCGTTTGCATCGCACGGATGCACGCGATCAGCTCAACGGCGCCGGCCGCCTGGATTAAGTGCCCAAGCATGCTTTTCACGCTGCTCATGGGCACCTCGCCCGCAAGCCCGCCGAACACACGCTCGACGGCACGAGTCTCGATGCCGTCGTTCTCGCGCGTGCCCGTGCCGGGGGCCGAGTCGTAGTTCACACCGGGCCTGCCGGCGGCATCGCGCGACTCCGGTTCGATCCCGGCCTGCTCGTTCGCCCGAGCCATCGCACGCCACGCGCCTACGCCCTCCGGATCGATATCCGTAATGCGATACGCGTCGGCCGAACTGCCATAGCCCGCGATCTCGGCCAACGGCGTCGCGCCGCGTGCGAGGGCGTGCTCCAGGCTCTCAAGCACGAGCATGCCCGCACCCTCACCCATCACAAACCCATCGCGTGTGCGATCGAAAGGCCGGCTCGCGCGCTCCGGTTCCTCATTGCGCGTGCTCATCGCCGTGAGCCTGATGAACCCCGTCATGCCCAGCGGATGAATCATCGAATGGCAGCCGCCGCTGACCATCACGTCCGCGTCGCCGCGCCGGATGATCTCGGCCGCTTCGCCGATAGCCTGCGTGCTCGCCGCGCACGCCGTCATGCAGTTCATCGACGGACCACGCAGGCCCAGCAGCGCGGCGACGTGCGCCAGGGCCATCTGCGGTTCCTGCTCCACCTCCCGCATCAGGTCTAGGGCAACGGCTCCACTCGCCCAGCGCGCATCATCGAGTTTGCGCTGTTGCTCGTCCCACGCGTCGATGCAGATACGCCCGAACGCGGCGCTATCCGGGCTGCTCTCGCCCGCGCCCAGGTACAGCCCGGCGCGCGCAGGATCGACACCCCCCGAGTCCAGACCGGCCTGCCGCCACGCTCGATCAGCCGCGGCCAGCGCGAACGCCGTGCCCGGTCCGGCCGAGGTGTGCGCGCGAGCCCGATCGCCCAGGTGCTCGGCCAACTCGAACCCACGAACCTCGCAGGCAAAGGCCGTCGCAAACCGGTCGGCTGGAAATCTCGTGACCGGCGCCGCCGCGCTGCGGCCCGACATGAGCCCGTCCCACGCGTCTTCCAACTCGCAGCCGAGCGGCGTCACCCAGCCCATGCCAGTGACGACCACGCGAGTATCGGTGTTCCCAGAATATGCCATGCGGCCGACTCCTGCACGCCAACGGCCGCGGGCGCCCGCGGCTCCACAACACGCTAGCCCGCCCGCCGCGTCGAGTCGGTCCCCCGCAGCGCCATGTCTCGGAGGAGCCCCGCCAACTCGCGCTGCGCGAGTTCCAGCGAGACCATCGCTCGCGTGTTCGCCTCGACCACGCCAACAACGACCCCGAGCGATTCGCGTTCGCCCAACAGCCGATGGTGGGCCTCCTCGATCTGGCGCTCCCGCGCCAGGCCCGCGCGTCGCTCGGCCAGCCACATCCACGCGATGAGGCCCGCCATGCCAAACTGGGTCAGCAGCCCCACGAAGTCGCCGTACACGATTACTGCCCAACCTTGCGAAAGACGGCCTTGTAGCCGATCGACCACGCACGACCGATGTCGACCGGCCCGGTCTCCTCATAGCGGACCAGCCACATGCCCGTCCAGATGCGGCCGTTTCCGTCTTCCAGCGTGGCGGGACTCGCGCTCGCCGTTAACTCCGCGCTGATCGCGTCACGGAGCGCCCACAGGCCAGCTTCGTCCGGCGCGATCAGCCTCCCGCGCACGGTGATCGAGAGCTGAACCAAGCCCAGCTGCAGCCATCGCGCACTCGCCTGGCCCTGGATCGCCGGCTCCCCCGGCTCGACTTCGGTCTGCCCCTGCCGCTGCACCATGAATCGGTGTGGCCCGCTATCAAACAGCGCTGTCCCGTTGTACATGCTCGGCACGCGAATCCTCCTTTCCGCCGCGAGCTATCGCGACCCATCCTCGGCATCGCTGATCACGATCGGGTCGGCCGTCCCACTCGCCGACACGGCTTCCATCCTGATCCGGCGCTGCGCCGATCCGCCCGGCTCGACGCCGTCTCGCACATCGGTGACCACGACGGTGGCCTCAATCTTCGTGCGGCCGCCGCTTCCCGCCGTCGGTGACGTGAAGAACTCGAGCGCCCCCTCGTCGCCTGGCTCAAGACCGTCGAGCGTGCCGCGTTCCAGATCGGCGAAGAGCTCCAACTCCACGCGCTGCTCGGGCACGTCGGCGAACACCGGGTACGGGCCCATATTGCCCCACTCGACGAGCAGCCGTTCGGCCGATCGGTGGATCGCGATCCGGCGGACGCGATCGATGGTCTGGCCGATCAAGGAGACCGATTGCGGGTTGATCACGAGCATCGCAGCACCCCCCTACCCACGTACCAGATGCGTCAACGCCGGGCGACGCGTCGCGTCGGCCTCACCGTCGCCGTCCAAGTCCAGCCCGACGGCCAGCGTCTGGCGTGCCCGCGCGAACATATCCGCGTACATCGCCGCACGCGCACCGAGCGATGAGCTCGGGCCGCTGAGCGCCGAGGCCGCGGCATACACGAGATGCAGTGTTCCCAACGCCTCGGCATGCGCAAGTGGCCCGACATCGACGATCGCCTCAACGCCCGGACTATCGGGGCCATCGAGGCCGAGCATGCCGAGCAGCTGGCGATGCACGATCGCGCGCTGCGGCTCGAAGCTCACGAGCGCAAACGGCGCACTACCAATCGGCGCTGGCGGGAGCGCAGCGTCCGAGGTCGAGCCGCGCAACCGCGAGACCTCGAGAACCGTCGCCGACGTCACCGAGATGATCTCGAGCGGTACGCCATTGAACACGACCACCTGGCCCGCCTCGGCCTGGGCATCGATGAAGCTCACCGTCGAGCTCGTGCTGGTGAGCGTGGTGCCCTCCGCGCCGGCCGTGCCCGAGGCGAGGCGGCGACCCGCCCACAACGCGTCCGTAAACGCGTGCGGCTCGATGGCCAGCATGTCCCTGTCTTGTCCGAACATCAGCAACTCCTTGCGCACGCGGCGCGGCGAGAGTGTCCTCGATCAAACCCGCGAGCCGGTTTCACCCGACCCGCGAGCCGGCGGCCGCCCCCACACGAAACCGCCGTGCCCTCCTGGGCGGGTGTCAGCTCGTGGCCAAGCCGTTGATGAGCCCATGCGCGTTCTCGTTGCGCATCTCGAGCGTGTACTCGCCGATGACCTGGCCGGTCGCGGCGTCACCTGTCGAGGCGAGCGACTTGTAGTGGAAGCTGCGGCCCTCGAGTGGCAGCACCTCGACGCGGCTGGAGTCCAACAGCAGCAGGGTGTCGCTCGGCAGCCAACGCGACACGACCACGCGGCAGACGCCGAAGTCGCTCTCGTATACGCTGACCAGGTCGCTGTAGCGATCATCGCTCGGGCCATAGCGGCGCGAAGACGTCAGGAAGCCGTTGATACGACGCTTCTGCACACCGCCGCACACGATGGTGTCGATCGGCCCCGACGACGCCTCCCACACCTCACGCAGGGCGGCGTTGAGCACCTCTTCGGTGAGCCCATCGGATCCACCGCCCGAGCCACCGGGGATCGGGCCGACACCCGGCTGGAACTGGTTCGTCACGATGCTCGGGATGATGCCGTTCATCGAGCGACGCACCGTTGAGGAACCCTGCGGGGTGCTCGTGGGAGCGACGCCGTTGATGACACAGTTCTCCAGGTCGCGCAGCAGCTCGCGCATGCGCTCCTGCTTCTGGTAGTCGAGCTCATCGGCGATGCCGTGGGCTCGGACGGCTTGCATCGAGCCGGAGACCTCGATGCCCGCGGTAAAGATCTGCGTGTAGTTCGCATTGCGTGTGCGATTGGTGAACCGCGCGTCCGGGGCGTCGGCGCCCTCAAGCGCGGCGTTGCCCAGGATCGTCAGCGTCATGTCTTCGGCAAGCGACACGGCGGAGGTGGCGCCATAGCCGCGAACGACCGAGATGGTGTCGCCGGCGACTTCCGTCACCAGCATCACCTCGGGGCCGTCGGCCGGACGAACGAGATCGCCGACACGGAAACGCGAGCCGTCGTCGACATCGACCGTGATGTCGGTGAGCGGCGTAGGTGCAAAGACCTGCGACACGACCGTGCCCGTGTTCGGGAGCAGCTCGTCCTCGATCCACTCATGCACGGTGCTGGTGGCCGGGCGACGCGCGTCGCCGAGGTGGTCGAGCAGAGGGGTCACGAACGGGCAGACGATGCCGATGATGTCCGAGACGTCTTAGACGACATAGGGCAGGCCGCAGCCGGCCGAGAAGGTCGCCTTACCGGTGAATGCCATGCGTTTCTCCTTTGTGCGTGGCGTTGCGATCGACTGGGGGCACGGGTCGTTCGGGGGCGTGGGCTAGGGCGAGACGGTCGGTTCAGGTGCCGCGGCGTAGGCGCAGGTACTTCATGAGTGCGCGCCGGTCGCCGGTGGCCCGGGCGTCGTCGCGCGCCCTGTCGACCACCGCGCGACCTGGCGCGCCCTGGGAGGGATGGCTCGGGCTCATTGCCGTAGCCCGAGCGCCGGCGGTGCGAAACAGCGCCGGCCGTTCACGTTGGAGCTGCGAGATCACACGCTGCGGCGTGGTGTCGTCGTCGGCATCGAGACGATTCTCAACGAGCAGCGCGAGCGCCTCGGTATCGATCGCACCAGCCTGGGCGAGGCCGCGTTCGATGCCACCGCGGCGCTCAAGGCGGGACGCGCGCTCGCGCATGTCCTCGAGCTGTGCCTCGCGGGCACGGAGCTGGTCGGCCAGATCGCTGGCGACCTGTGTCCGTTCGGCCAGCGCTTCGCGCAGCTCGTTGTCATTGGGAGTTGGGTCGGGCGCTGCGTTAACTTGTGCGTCGTTGGGCATGGGGTGGCTCCTTCGTGTGTGATCAAGCGCTCGGGCGATCGGCCTCATATCCCAGCTCCGCGAGCACGCGCTCGGGGTTGATACCCAGCTCGTTCTTGCGCTGGGCGTTGAGCAATCGCTCGTCCTGGTCGAGTTCGATGGCGTCGGGCCAGTGCACCGACACGGCGCGCTCCTTGGGCTCGGTGGCGAACGTGCCGGCGCGATCGAGCGCTTCGAGAATCAACGCGCTCATGCGCGAGATGCCGTTGCCGTAGCCCACGCGCTTTCGGCGTGTCTTGCTCAAGAGCCCCAGCAGCGTCACGCGGAGCGCGTTGCCGCTCGAGAGATTGCCGATCTTCGCACGGACGACGCCTGCGGCGACCGGCGGCACGCCCGAGGTCTTGTCCATCGCCTCGCGGATGTCCTCGACGTGCAGGGTCTCGCTGGGCGAGTCGGCATCGCCGCCGAACGCCTGCACCTCGGCGTCGGGGTTGTCGGTCGAGAGGATTCGCCCCGGCCCCACGCGCACCTGGTCGAAGCCCTCGATGCCCTTGGCCAGGTACATCTTGAAGGACTGCATGGTCACGCGGGCGGCACGATCGCTCAGCCGTGTATTCAGCTGGTCCTGCAGCGGGACGAGCGGCTCGACCTCGCCGATGCCGGCATAACACAGGGGCTGTGGGATATTCTGGATGTGCACGACCGGAACGCGGCCGGGGGAGGCTCGATTGGGCCCTTCGTCCACGAGCTCGCCGTCGACGTAGACCTGACGCCATGCGCCGCTGAGGATCTCGGTGACGCGCTCGGATGCCAACGAGTTGCCGTGGCGATCTCGCTCATCGGTGTCGGACGTGCGTCGCGTGAAGTCGATGGCGTACGCCTCGAGTCGGCGGTAGTCGGCCGCGTCGACGACGGGCACGCCGCGGGTGGGGTCGATCGCCTCCACGCGGATCGCCTCAGCCAAGACCTCGCCGGGCAGCTCAAGCAGCGCGTCGAGATCGGGCGCGAGAGCGGTCAGACGCTCAACGTCGCACCGCAGCAGCAGATCAACATGGCCATAGACGTGCCCGAGCAGCAGCGCGTCGTGCAAGAGCGACATGCCGCCCGAGGCTTCCCACACTGCGTCGAGGGCGGCCTCGATCTGCCGGCGTTGGCTCGCCTCGCCCGCAGTGCTCAGCAGCACGACTGGCTCGGGAAGCATGAAGTCGATCATCGTGTACAGGCGCCACGCGATGTCGTTCTCGATGACGACCTCGCTGGCGGCTGCGTCGACCATGCGATCGTCTGACCACGGGTCCCACGCCCCGCGGAGGCGCGGTGGCAGGCCGGTCGCCTGGGGCAGCTCGCCGCCGGGGCGCGACGGCTCGTTGCGGAAGTACCCCCAGAGCCAGCGGAGGCGCGGGGCGATGTCGCGCTCGTGCTCGGCAAGGATGAGCTCGAGCGCCTCGGATGACAGCGTGGTGTCGGTGAAGGGTGCGAGGTTGAACGCCACGTCGGGCCTCCTTTGGGTGTTGGCCCCGTGGACATGCGGGACCGCTCACCCAACGGGCGATCGGACGCGGCGGCGCGCGCGGCGGTGGCTGTTGGAATCAGCGCAGCAGGCGGCAAACTGCGAGGAATGCAGGGTTAGATCGAGTGTGAGATTTGTTGGATGGGGCGTCCGCCGGTCGGCGCGGCGTGCGCACCAGAGCGGGCATTGCAGCGGGACGTCAAGATGCGAGCATGGGCGGGCTGGTCCGCGTGCTCACGCACGCGACTCGGAAGGAAGGAAAAGAGGAAGCTGCTCCGAGGGGCTTAGCCCGTCGCTTCGGCCTCGGGCTGCTGCAGCACCTCGATCGCCGAGTAGCGGTCGAGGTTGACGACGACCAGCTCGCCGTCCTTCTTGCGGAGCTCGACGCGGTCGATCCAGACCTTGTTGTCCCGCGTGTGGGCGAACCACGAGCCGGACTTCTCCTGGCCGACGCGGACGACCACCCCCTCGATGGTGGTGACCATCGTCCCGCTCTGGCGGGGGAACTGCTGGGTGACGCGGACGGTCGAGCCGGGGGTGGGGTTCTCCATAGCCGGCGATGATAGGGAGGGGGGAAGGGACGGAGAGACGGAGACAGCGAGAGAGACAAGGAGACGGAGGGCTTCGATTGCCTCGGCCCCTTCGTCGCTACGCCCCTTGGTCGCTCCGTCGCTCCGTCGCTCCGTCGCTCCGTCGCTCCGTCGCTCCGTCGCTTCTTCTCTTCGCCTCCTCCCAACCCAGCCCCCCCGCAGCCTCGCGTACCATCCCCCCTATGCCTATTCCACGGATCGCGATCGTGGGCCGGCCCAATGTGGGCAAGAGCTCGCTTATGAACATGCTGGCGGGGGGGAAGGCCTCGATCGTCGACGACCTGCCCGGCGTGACGCGCGATCGCGTGACGCGGATCATCGACCTGGCCCACAGCGATGGGCGGCCCAGCCGGCCGCTGGAGCTGACCGACACCGGCGGCTACGGCGTGTACGTGGCCGAGGGGCAGCGCTACGACGAGGTGGGGGCCGACCTCTCGACGCTGACCGACGACGTCGAGGGGCAGATCGAGGCCGCCGTGGCCGACGCCGACCTGATCCTCTTCTGCATCGATGTGCAGGCCGGCATGACGCCTCGCGACGAAGAGATCGCGCGATTGCTTCGCGAGCAGCGGCTGGGTCGCAAGCAGCGCAAAGAAGTCGCCAAGCTCGATGCCAGCCTGGGTGAGCGGGCCCCGGTGCAGGTCGTGGCCACTAAGGTCGATGGACCAAAGTGGGAGACGCACGCATACGAGCTGAGCGCCCTGGGCTTCGGCGAGCCGCTGATGTGCAGCGCCAAGAACAACTACATGCGTCGCGAGCTGAGCGACCAGCTGTACAACCTGCTGCCCGACGATGCCGACACGGCCTCACCGCCGCCCGCCGATCTCTCGGTTGCGGTCATCGGCAAGCGCAACGCGGGCAAGAGCACGCTGGTCAACGCGCTGGCCGGTGCCGAGCGCGTGATCGTCTCAGAGATCGCCGGCACCACGCGCGACGCGGTCGACGTCCTGGTCGAGAAGGACGGCAAGCGGATCATCGTCATCGATACCGCCGGCATGCGCCGCAAGAAGAGCTTCCAGGGCCGCGTCGAGTGGTTCGCCTTCGATCGCGTGCAACGCGCCGTCGATCGTGCGGACGTCGTGGTGCTGATGGTCGACGCGACCCAGCCCACGAGCCAGGTCGACCAGCAGCTCGCGATGCTGTGCCAGAACGCCTTTAAGCCCACGATGATCGGCGTGAACAAGTGGGATCTTGCCGAGGGGCAGACCGACGACAAGGGCCGTCCCGTGACCGGCGAGCGCTACGAGAAGTACATGCGCGAGGCGTTCAAGGGCCTGCCATTTGCGCCCATCGCGCTGCTGAGCGCGAAGGAGGGCGTGAACATCGACGGCGTGCTCGAATTGGCCTTCGAGCTCAAGGGCCAGGCGCACGAGCGTGTGTCGACGGGCGCACTCAACCGCCTCGTACGCGGCATCCTGGAGAAGCGCGGGCCGAGCAACAAGCTGGGCACGCTCGCCCGCGTCTTCTACGTCGCGCAGGTTGGGACGGCACCGCCGACGATCGCGATGGTGGTCAACGAACCAAAGCTCTTCACGCCCAACTACATGCGGTACCTCATGAACCGGATCCGCGAGCAGGCACCGTTCGATGAGGTGCCCTTCCGCGTGTTCGTGCGCAGCCGCAAGCAATTCGATCGCCGGCGCGAGCAGGCCGAGAAGCGCGACAAGCGCGGGCTCATCGACACCAGCGCGTTCGATCGCGGCGAGGATCTCGAGCTCACGCCCGAGGAGATCGAGAGCCTGTTCCGCATCCCCGGCGAGGGCGACGGCGAGCACTTCATCGAGCAAGCCGAGGACGCGATCGAAGCCGGCGACGACGAGGTGTTCGTCTTCGGTGATGACGAGGGCGCCGAGAAGCGGTCGTAGCGTTAGGCGACGGGCTCTCGGTCGAGGTCGCTGTACGGGTAGTGCCCAGCGGCCTTGAGCCGCTCGATGAGTTTGGTAGTGCCGTTTTCGCGGGCGAAGTCCAACTCGGACTTGTGCACGCGGATGCACATCATGATTCCGATGTCCTCGTCCTGTACGCGAACAGGGTTGTCCGGGCCGGCGAGCGATGCCATGACAAGATACACGGTGTCCGCGTCGTCTTCGGCCGGCAACTCCGCGGTCTCGTTCGGCTCGAGCACCGCATCGAAGCTGTAGTACGCGATCGTCGACAACATCGCACGAATGTCGAACATCTGCTGTTCGAACGGCGTGTGCTCCCGATCTTCTGGCTCCTCGTCCTCCTCCGGTTCGGGACTGCGTTCGATCGCGCGACGGGTTGCGGCCGCGAGCTCGAAGCGGCCCATTGAGTTTCGCAGTTGGCCGTTGGAGTCGCCGGGCACCGCGAGTTGCATGGTGGTGAAGTACGTACCTTGGTCGTGGTTTGGGAACAACCAAAGATCCACGGGCCCACCCATGCCCCAGCCGATGATGGCGGCCATGACCTCGTCGGCGCTCTTGCCGAGTCGATCCTCGAAGGCGGAGAGCTTGGCCGCGTACAGCTGGTCGTCGTACCACGCCGGCCCGTCGCCACCTTTGCCACCCAGGCCGAGCATTTGCTTGATCTTCCCCAACAAGGCGTCGTCTCCCTTCGATACCGCTCCGGCCTATCCCGGCCCATGATACCGAGTTGTTAGACGCGTTGGATAGACAAAAGAAGGCGTGGCCAGGGTCCGGGGGATGAGTCCGGACGCTGGCCACGCCTGGTGTGGTGTGGTCGGCGGCTCGCGTGAGCCTGATTCTCGGGCGGGCTGTTCCGGGGTGGCCTGACTCGGACCTGAGCTTCCCAAGATCCCGCGACCGACTATTCGGCGAACCCCGAGGCTGGTTCCCGTATTCTCGAATCTCCTTCATCAGGGAGTGCGAGAAGCGTGGGAGCCGAGCGCAGCGATTCTCAAGGATTTCTCCTCGATCACTCGCAGCCGGAGTCGAACTCGTTCTGGAACGCCAGGAAGTCGAACAGCGTCAGTACGCCGTCACCATCGAAATCGGCGGCCGGATCACCCGCGTCGAACAGGTTCTGGAACTCGAGGAAGTCGAAGATGTCGACGTCGCCGCTGGCGTCGATATCGGCCGGGCAGGGTGCGAGCCCCAGGCCCTGGGGGATGTTCGACGTGCTAGCGCGGACCCTGGTAAACCCCGTCGCGATGTTGATCTCATACAGCTGGCGGCCGTTGTCGGTCATGACCAGATCGCCATCGCGTTGGAAGGCGATGGATCCGGGAGCGCTGCCGGCGATGCCCATGCTCAGCGGGATGGTGTCGACCAGGGCGCCGGTCCGGGAATTGATCTTGAGCAGCTCGGGAATGGAGCCCGGGCTCGCGCTCGTGATGCCGTAGAAGAAACCGTCGCGCGTGTTGAAGTCGAGGCCGAACAGGCGGGGGAGACGCTCGCCACCGAGGAGGCGGACGTTACCGGTCGACGAGCTCACCGTGCCGAGTCGGCCCGCCGCATCGGCACCGTAGAGCACGCCACCGGGGCCGATCGCGATCGAGTTGCGGACGTCGCCGCCGATATGCGTCGCCAGGCCGGTCAAGCGGTCGACGCGGCTGAGACCCTCGTCGCCGTCTGGGGAGTTGTTGATGACGAAGATCGTGAATGAGTCGGTCACCGCCATGCTGACCGGCGTGCGATAGCGATCGGGATCGGGATTCAGTGGGCCGATGAACTCGACGGTTTCGCCCGTGTCGCTGTCGAAGATGTACAGGCTGTCAGAACTGGCGTCCACGGCGTACATGCGGTCGGCGTGGGCGAGGCCCGACAGGGCGGCGATGGTGGTGGCGGCGACGATCTGCTTGGTCACGATTGGTTCTCCTTTGTGCGGCGGGACGTGCTCGGGGAACAGGAGCACCGACGCCGTCGCACTGTGGAGAGCGTGGGCCAAGCCGTGGAGTCACGGAGATTCGGGCACTTTTTTCGGATCAGCAGCCCGCGTCGAAGGTGTCCCGGAACGCGGCGAAGTCGAAGATGGTCAGCACGCCGTCGCCATCGAGGTCGGCCGCGGGATCACCGGCGTCGAACGCGTTCTGGAACGCAAGGAAGTCGAAGAGGTCCAAGTCGCCGCTGGCGTCGAAATCGGGGAGGCAGGGCATCAGGCCCAGGCCTTGGGCGATATCGGCAGTGGTGGTGATCTGTGTCATTTCACCTGAGACGATGTCGACCTCCCAGAGGACGAACCCGTTCTCTGTCATGATGAGATCGCCGTCGCGCTGGAAGGCGATGCTGCCCGGAGCGCTGCCACGGACGGAGGTGCTCATTGGGATCGATGTGAAGTCACCGGTTGCTGGGTCGATGCGTAGCAGCGCGACGATTGCGCCGAATCTCTCGCTCGTGACGCCGTAGAGGAAGCCATCACGCCGGTTGTAGTCCAAGCCCAGTACGGTTGGCAGGATCGGACCGCCCAGCGACGTTGTCAGGCCTGTGGTCGTATCAACTGTGCAGAGCCGGCCGGCAAGATTTAACCCGAAGAGCTGCCCGTCGGGCCCGAAGCTGAGTGAAAAGAACACGTCGCCGCCGATATGGGTGGCGCGGCCGGTCTCCGGATCGACGCGGCTGAGGTTGCTCACCGGCGCCGGGCTGTTGTTGATGATGAAGATGCGGCCCGCGTCATCCACGGCCATGCTGCCCGCGGTCTGGTAGCCAACCGGATCGGTACCCAGCGGCCCGACAACACGCACGGTCGCACCCGTATCGGAATCGAAGACAAACAGGCTGTCGGAGCTCGCACTCACGGCCCACATCTCGTCGGCAGCAGCAGAGGAAACTCCGGACGCCAGCGCGGCGATGCCCGCGATGATGCTTGTGTTCGTGAACTTGCCGTTCATGCAGCGTTCCTCATGAGTCGGCCGGTGCTCAGGCCGTGCCGATCTGTGGCGACAACCCTCTGTACTGAGATTCGCAGTGCAGCGTCACACAATCCGTCTCGGATTTAGCATGAATCGCCGGGATATCGGATCCACTCGAGGCAGAGCCCCATCGGGGCGGCCGTGGGGCCGGCCTGTCGTCGATCGCAGCTGTTGAGGGTGCTTGCAAGCTCCTTCGGCTCAATGCGTCCCCGCCCGACCTCGTGCAGCGTGCCCGCGATGATGCGGACCATGTTGTACAGGAAGCCGTTGCCCGAGACCGTGATCCGGACGCGGTGCTCGGCGGTCCGCTCGACGTCCAAGCTATAGATGGTCCGCACCGTGGTCTGGCGGTCGTGGTTGATCTGGGTAAAGGCGGCGAAGTCGTGCTCGCCGACGAGGTGCTGCGCGGCGGCGTGCATGGCCTCGGCGTTCAGTGTGTGGTGCGTGTGCGTGACCAACGCGCGATCGAACAGCGGGCGTTGGTGGTTGTCGTGAAAGGTGTACGTGTACGCCTTGCGCTCGGCGTCGCCGATGGGGTTGAACTCGGCGTGCGTGGGCTGGGCGGCGGTGACCAGCACGTCCGGAGGCAGGCGGCCGTTGACGGCGCGGACGAGTGACTCGACGCCGCGCTCGATGGGCCAGCCCCCGCCGTGGCGGGCGGGGTCGGTGCCATCGGAACACGTGAACGCGGCGGTCTGGCCGCGGGCGTGGACACCGGCGTCCGTCCGGCTGGCCCCGGTGAGGACCACGGGCTCGCGGACCACCTGCCGCACAGCCTGCTCGACGACGGCCTGGACCGTCCGCAGAGCCACCCGGCCGGGCGGGGCCTGCAGCGAGGGGTCGGCGTGGTGGATGGCCGCACCGGTGGCTGGGGGTTGATCGGGTGAAGGCGCCGGGGGCTCCTGCTTTTGCCAGCCGCAGAAGTCGGTGCCGTTGTAGGCGATGGTGAGGCGGTAGGTCGGCACGGCGGAGGGTATTGGCCCATTTTGTGTCACGATGGCAATACGTGCGCGTAAGACCCGTTTGGTTGGAGGAGGGCGGTCTCAACGGCCCTCCGACCTGCCCGCCGCGCTACGCGTGGCATCCCGAACGCTCTAAAAGAGGAGTCGAAGCGATGACCGGAACGACGACGAGGAACCTGACGATTGTGTCCTGGCTGGTGGCCTGCCTGGTCTCGGCCACCACCGTGTTCGCCCAGAACGCCCCCGATCCGGCCGACGTCGCCGCCCGCTGCGTGGCCCAGATGGAGCAGACTCGTGACCGCACCGTGGGCGCCATCGGCGACACCACCGGGAGCGCGATCGATCGCATTGCGCGCCTCGACGCCGCCGGTGCCGAGGACCGACAGATCGTCCGTGCCGGCCAGGCCGGCATCGATCGCGTGCAGCGCACCGGCCGGGCCGGCATCAGTCGCATCAGCCGAATCGAGCGGTCCTGCGTCCGCGTGCTCATCCGCCTCGAGGCCGAGCGTGAGCTGATCCAGCGCTTCCGCGGTGCGGCCAGCAGCCTCCGTGAGGACATCGGCAACGCCGCCCAGCGCGGTAGCGGCGCCATCCGCCAGGCTGTCGCCGACGCCATCGGCTGAGTCGCCGGCACCTCGCACAACCTGACCCGTCGCTCGGGCCCCTACCCCGAGACGAGCATCCCGCGCTGGGGAGGGCGGGGTGTTTTTTATTGGACGTCAGTTGGCCATTGCGATTGGTTGCCTTTGCGTTACGCTGATTGCGGGGCCACGCGGCCATCAAGAACGAGACGGAGCGCGAGAGGAGAGCACCATGCTGAAGTCCGTGGGGAGCGTCGTCATTGCCATCACCGCCGCCTGCGCGTTTGGCCAGGAAGGCACGATCCTGGGCGGGAACCTGATCCCCAACGAGCTCGTCGAGATGAGCCGGACCAGCGGCGCGACGACATCGCGCGTGGCGGTCGGCGAGTCGCCCCAGGGCCTCGCGTACAACAGCAACACGGGCGAGGTCTACGCGGTCGATGCCGGCGACAACTCGGTGTTCTCGATCAATCCGGACACGGGAGCGACCACGTTGCTCGCCGCGGTGACTGGTGCCAGCAACGCCAACGGCCTCGCGTACGACCCAGTCAACGACATCATCTACGTCAGCGACAACAACAACAACCGTCTGTATAGCGTCGATCCGTCGACGGGCGCATCGTCCACGATCGGTGTGATCTCGGGCGCGAATGGTGTCGAAGGCTTGGCGTATGACCCGATCAACGGGATCCTCTATGGCTTGTCCGATCTGACCGATCGCATCGTCACGATCGATCCCGACACAGCGCAGGCGTCGCCGCTCTCGCTCGCGCTCCCCGCTGTCAACTGGCGCGGCCTCGCCTATGACGTGAACGAGAACGCCCTGTACGCGAGCGTCTCGGTGAGCGGCAACTTCTATCGCATCGACCTCTTCCCGCTCCGGCTTGTCAACCTCGGCGGGATCTCGCCGGCCCGTGCGGTCCAGGGGCTGGCGATCATCCAGACCGTGGAGATCTGTCAGGCGGACCTCGACGGCGATGGCACGCTGAGCATCTTCGATTTCATCGAGTTCCAGAACCTCTTCGCCGATAGCGATCCGCGCGCCGACATCAACGGCGATGGACTGTTTAACCTGTTCGACTTCCTCGAGTTCCAGAACCTGTTCGATCAGGGCTGCGACTGAGCGACCTGTTACAGCAGGCCCTTCCGCTCGAGCAAGGTGATCGCACCCTCGACGAGGCAGATAAACACGAAGATGGCAAGGAGAACGACGCCGACGGTGAGGAACGCGTTGGTGATGAACTGTCCATCGCCCGACAGGCGGTATGGATCGATGTTCCGCACGCCGGGCGAGTACTGATGGATGTGCGACATGATCTGGGACTCGTCGTTCGCGATGACGTACTGCGTGTGCTCCTGGGCCTGCAGATCGAAGCGCCAGATCTTTGCGTTGGGTGACTGTGGCCCGAAGGCCGACGCGATGAAGAAGTAGTCGTCATCGAGCGTGCAGACGATCACCGAGTATTCGGGTATCACGACGTCGCCCGCGTTCGGCACCGAGATGCCGACCTGGCTATTGACGATCATGAGGCTGTACCCACCGCCAAGATCGCCCGGTGATTCGCCGAGTTTGGGTTGCAAGGACACCCCCGTGTTTCATGTCGCTATCGAGGGGTACGTGGTTAGAAGTCGACGGTTCGTCTTGTGCGCGGCGGCAGTCGGTGGTGTGTGTCTGGGTCGATAACGAACCCGACGGCAGCCGTTCTGGCTGCATACCAATCAACATGCACGGACAAGTCCTTACGCCTTGGATGTACCGCCGCTGGCGGTTCGACTTCCCGGCCGAGCTCTACCCGGCGGTCATCGAACGCCTTCGAGGGCTCCCGGCTCGGGCCGAAGCATTCGCCGCACGGCTGGGACCGGGGCAGGCGACGAAGGTGCCCGAAGATGGATGGTCGATCCAACGCCACCTCGGGCACCTTGCCGATCTTGAGCGATTGCTTGCCGAGAGGCTTGATGCGTACGAAGCCGGGTCGCCGCTGCTGCCCGCCGCCGACATGCAGAACACGCGGACGGTGGATACAGATCATGACGCGAGGTCACTCGCAGAGGTGCTCGCCGACCTGCGGCGCGTGCGCGAGGCAACGGTCCAGCGGCTGGAGGCTTACCCGCGCGACTTCTTCGGCCGCAGCGCCTGGCACGAGCGGTTAGGCGTGCAGAAGCGCGTGGTGGATACGTGCGTGTTCTTTGCGGATCACGACGACCACCATCTGGCGTTGGCGGAGATGGTGCGGCGGATTGGGTAAACCGCTGGCTATTGTACTTGCTTGCGGCGTTTGCGCAATACGACGGCGGTGACCACAATCGCTACGACGAAGAGTGCGGAGAAGCCGGCGCAGGTGTAGCCGACGACGTGGGCCGCGCCGATCATGAATTGGCCGCCACCGGTGAGCATGAACGGGTCGTGTTCGCGGGCGCTTGGAGAGACGCTGTAGATGTGGCCCAGGATCTGGCCATGATTGTTGGGCAGCGTGAGCTTCGCGTGTGTTCCAGCGTTCAGATCTATCCGGTAGAAGGTTGCGTTCGCGGCTGACGGTCGTGTGTGCGCGATGAAAAAGAAGTTTTCATCCTTGGTGCACACCAAGACTTCGCTATAGGGAATCTGCAACTGGTCTGAAATCGGGCCGAATCTGGTCTGACGGGTGGGCGTGTTGATGGCGATCCAGTCTTCGACAATGAAGATCTCGTAGCCGGCGCCGAGATCGCCTGGGCTCTCGCCAAGTTTCGGTTGCATACGAACCCCCGTTCGGCGTGTGCCAAACGAGGGTACGTAAGATCAGACAGAGGGTTCGGTCCTACGCAGCGCTGGCCTTGCGCGCATTCATCACCCGCTCGGCATACTTGTTCATCGCATCGCGCAGTTGCTCGAAGCTGTCCAGCACGTAGAGGATCGGCTGGTAGTGGTCGATCTCGAAGGGCGTGTCGCACACCAGGTCGAGGTCGAAGTCGCGGCGGTCCACGTTCTTGCTGTGCAGCGCGTGCTCGCTCTCACCCAGGCTGCTGATCAGGCCGCTGCCGTAGAGCTTGGTGCGGCCGTCCTCGCGGATGAGGCCGAACTCGACGGTGAACCAGAACAGCCGGCCCAGCCGCTCGATGTGGTACGGGTCCTCGCAGTGCAGGGCGGCCTTGCCGTAGGTCTGCAGGAACTCGGCGAACACGTCGTCGGCGTGCAGGGGCACATGGCCGAAGATGTCGTGGAAGATGTCCGGCTCGGGCAGGTAGTGCATCAGCCGCTTGGGGCGGATGGTGATGGTGGTGGGGAACTGGCGGTTGGCCAGGCAGGCGAAGAACGCCTTGGCCGGCAGGTACCCCGGCACGGGGCGGCTGGCCCAACCGGTGAGCGCGGCGAGGTTCTTGTTAATCGAGGCCACACTCGGCACGCTGTCGCTGGGCAGACCGATCGCGCGCATGCCGTCGAGGAATACCTTCGAGGCCTGGTGGTCGAGCGTCTTCATACGCTCGGTGTACAGCGTGCGCCAGACCTCGTGGTTCTCATCGGTGTAGAGGTCCATCTTCTGGGTGATGTAGAACTTGTCGGTGTCGATGTCGGCCGAGGCCTGGAATGGGGCCTTGTCTGCGGCGGCCTGGGCCAAACGGGCCTCGTCGCTGTCGATGACCTTGCTGTACTCGATATCGCCGCGCATGCTGATCCCTCCGGCTTTGCCCCTGGTCTACCAGACATGATATAGGGATGACCGGCGCTGGTTATATAGTCCTATAACTATAATCGCCTTCCCAACCGGGGCGGCTCTGGCGGCCGACGGCGTGAAGATGGCGATATCATGCGGGCCTGCCGATCACGGTCCCGAAGGCGCCGCCGTGGCGTCGGGGGATTGGTGTCGGCTCAAAGGTCCCAGCGCATCGTTGGGAAGTGGTGGGCGTGTCGGCCGGCCGCGGGCCTCGAAGGGGAGGGCCCGGGCGTGTTTGCCGAGGCGTGGGAAGTGATCTCCAAGGAGGCATGAGGATGCGTTCTCGTACGAATCAGGGGGCTCCGACGGGGGGCATGTGGATGACCGGCCTTGGCCTCGCCACCGCCGCGGTGTGCATGGTGTCGCCGGCCTTGGCCCAGGACGATGAGGCCGCCCGCCAGCGGCTCGAGGAGGCTCGCGCGGCCATCGGCGACCTGACCACCCTGCAGTACACCGGCGAGGTGACCAGCGCTGGCGGCCTGTTCGGCACGATCCAGGAGCTGAGCAGCATCGTCTGGCTCGGCCGCGAGGGCGAGGGCGAGTCGGCTTCGTGGAACCACCGCCGCCAGGGCTCGGTCGTCGTGAACGACCCGCGCTCGGGCGACACCGAGTCGGTCGAGTTCGACGTGGTCCGCGTCGGGCCCAACGTGACCTATATCGCCCACGACCTGCGCACCGTGTACGAGCGCTTCCACCGGGCCGCGAGGCACCGCAGCATCACCGTTGCGCAGACCGGCTGGATCTCCGAGTTCGTCCAAGACGTGCCCTTCGAGCGCGAGCTATCGCTCCCCGAGGTGCGCATGACCATGGAGATCGGCGGAGACACCGTGAACGGTGAGTTGTGCGACGTCGTTGAGGTCGACATGGGCGAGCAGCGCCAGGTCATCCGCTGGTCGATCAGCCAGGAGAGTGACCTGCCCCGCCGCAAGGAGACGCGCCTGGGCACCGACAACACGCAGACGTACACGATCACGAACATCGCGATCGATCAGGAACTGCCCGAGAACATCTGGGAGCTCGAGCGTCCCGAGGGCTACGCGTTCAACACCACAGTGCGGCGCACGCCGCGTGATGCGACGCGCGCCCAGCAGGCCCAGGTCTACCCGCGGGCCCGGCCGTTCGAGGTGACCATCGCCGAGGGCCCGGACAAGGGCGAGAACGTGAGCCTGAGCAGCCTCGAGGGCAACGTCGTTGTCCTGGACTTCTGGACCGGCTGGTCGGGCACGTCCAAGGACTCTCGCGGTGACATCCAGGCGATCGCCGAGCAGTTCGCCGACGAGCCCGTGCGTGTGCTGAGCATGACCTGGCGCGAGCGTGGCCGCGTGCAGGCGGGTATCGACGCCTGGAAGGACAGCGGCGGCACGTACTCCCTGGCGACGGGTGCCGACACGGTGGCCCTCGACTATGCGGTGAGCAGCTTCCCGACGGTGTTCGTCATCACCAAGGACGGCCGCCAGGTGTTCACCATGAACGAGTACAACGCCGAGACCTTCCGCGAGAGCATCGCCGAGGCCGTGCAGAAGGCGCTCGACGGTGAATTCGATGCCACGGCAACGCAGACCATGCGTGGCAACATGCCCGGCAACCAGGCGACCGAAGAGGGTGGCAACCAGGCCGGCGGCAACCAAGGTGGCAATCAGGTCGGTGGCAACCAAGGCGGAAACCAGGGTGGAAACCAGCCCCGCTAACCCCGCCGCCTCGTAAGTACGCGACATGAATTGAAACGCCCGCGACCGTTGGGGTCGCGGGCGTTCTTTATTGGATCGACGATGTGGTGGTGCGTTAGCGGTCGTGCATCAGTGCGGCTTGGGCTGCGGCCAGACGCGCGATCGGCACGCGGAAGGGCGAGCAGCTCACGTAGTCCAGCCCCGCGGCGTGGCAGAAGTGCACGCTCGACGGATCGCCGCCGTGCTCGCCGCAGACGCCGATCTTCAACAGATCGTTGGCGTCGCGGCCCTTCTCGATGGCCATCTTGACCAGCTCGCCCACGCCGCCCTCGTCGAGCTGCTGGAACGGGTCGGCCGGCAGGATCTCCTGGCCGACGTACTCGGGCAGGAAGGTCGCCGAATCGTCACGCGAGTACCCGAAGGTCATCTGCGTGAGGTCGTTGGTGCCAAAGGAGAAGAAGTCCGCGTGCTCGGCCACCTGGTCGGCCGTGATCGCGGCACGGGGCACCTCGATCATCGTGCCGATCTTGATGTTGAGCGCGCTCTTGATGTCGTTCTCGGCGCGGACATCGTGGATGGTCTGCTCCACGAGCTTGCGGAGCATGCCCAGCTCCTTGGCAACGCCCACCAGCGGGATCATGATCTCGGGCATCGCCTTGATCTTGTTGTGCTGGCAGTTGATCATCGCCTCGACGATCGCGCGGACCTGCATGACCAGGATCTCGGGATAGGTGACCGCCAGTCGGCAGCCGCGGTGGCCGAGCATTGGGTTGAGCTCGTGCAGCTGCGCGACGCGCTGCTCGACCTTCTTGGCTGGCACGCCAAGAACCTTGGCGACCTCCTTGATGGTGGCCGGCTCGTGCGGCAGGAACTCGTGCAGCGGCGGGTCCAGCAGGCGGATGGTCACCGGCAGGCCCTTCATGGCCGTGAAGATGCCGATGAAGTCGTCACGCTGGAACGGCAGCAACTTGTCGAGCGCGGCCTCGCGGGCTTCCTTCGTCTCGGCGAGGATCATCTCACGCATCGCCAGGATGCGCTCACCCTCGAAGAACATGTGCTCCGTGCGGCAGAGTCCGATGCCCTGCGCGCCGAACTCGCGGGCGCGGCGGCTGTCCTCGGGCGTGTCGGCGTTGGTGCGCACGAGCAGGGTGCGATACTTGTCGGCCCAGCGCATGATCTTGGCGAAGTCGCCGCTGAGCTTGGGCTCGACGGTCGGGATCGCGCCGCTCATGACCTCGCCGGTCGAGCCGTCGATAGAGATGGTGTCGGTGCGCTTGAACGTCTTGCCGCCGACCGTGAACGTGCCCTTCTTCGCGTCGATGTGGACTTCGCCCGCACCGGCGACGCAGCACTTGCCCCAGCCGCGGGCCACGACGGCCGCGTGACTCGTCATGCCGCCGGTGCTGGTCAGGATGCCCACGGCCGAGTGCATGCCGTCGACGTCCTCGGGGCTCGTCTCCTTACGCACGAGGATCACGGCCTCGTTGTGCGACCGCTCCACCGCTTCCTCAGCCGTGAAGGCCGGCTTACCAACGGCGGCACCCGGCGACGCCGGAAGGCCGCGCGTCAGCACGCTGTTCTTGGGCTTGGACTTCTCGTCGAAGCTCGGAAGCAGAAGCTGGATGAGGTCGGCCGCGGGGATGCGCAGCAGCGCGTCCTCCTCGGAGATGAGCTTCTCGCGAACCATGTCGCACGCGATGCGGACGGCCGCCGCGCCAGTGCGCTTGCCGGTACGCGTCTGCAGCATGAAGAGCTTGTTGCGCTCGATGGTGAACTCGATGTCCTGCATCTCGGTGTAGTGCGCTTCGAGCGTGCCCTTGATCTTCAGCAGCTGATCGTGGACCTTCGCGTTCCACTTGGGCATCTCTTCCACAGGTTGCGGCGTGCGGATGCCGGCGACGACGTCCTCGCCCTGAGCGTTAATGAGGAACTCGCCGTAGAACTTGTTCTCGCCCGTGCTGGGGTTGCGCGTGAACGCCACGCCCGTGCCCGAGTCGTCGCCCATATTGCCGTAGACCATCGCCTGGATGTTGACGGCGGTACCGGTCAGCCCGGTGATGCCACTCAGGCGGCGGTAGCTGATGGCGCGGTCGGCGTTCCAGCTCTTAAAGACGGCCTCGATGGCCAGCTCGAGCTGCTTGCTCGGGTTTTGGGGGAACTCGTCGCCCACGGCCTTGCGGTACACCGTCTTGTACGCCTCGGCCAGCTCGACGATGCCGTGCTCGGGCACGTCGTTGTCGGTCTTGGCCTCGTACTTGATCTTGATCTTGTCGAAGGCCTTCTCGAAGACCTCGTGGCCCACGCCCATGACGACGTCGCCAAACATGTTGATCAGGCGGCGATAGGCGTCGTAGGCGAAGCGACGGTTGCCGGTGACATTGGCCAGGCCCTCGACCGCCTCGTCGTTCAGGCCCAGGTTCAGGATCGTGTCCATCATGCCCGGCATGCTGACTGCGGCGCCCGAGCGGACGGACACCAGCAGCGGGTTGTCCTTGCTGCCAAATTCGCGGCCCATCTCCTTGGCGACGAGCGACATGTTCTGGTGGACCTCGTTCATGAGGCCGTGGGGCAGGCGCTTGCCGCCCTCGTAGTACTTGGCGCAGGTCTCGGTCGTGATGGTGAAGCCGGGTGGCACGGGCAGGCCGATGGAGGTCATCTCCGAGAGGTTGGCGCCCTTGCCGCCGACCAGCTGCTTCATGTCGCTGGTGGCCTCGGCCTTGGTCTTGCCGAAGTAGTACACCATCTTGGCGTCTCGGGGCCTGCCGCCAACGTTGGGCCTGGTCTTCTTGACCGTTGGGGCCTTCTTGGTGGTCTTGGCGGCGTGACGCTTGGAGGTCTTTGCGGGTGGGGCCATCGGCGCGTCCTATTTTCGGATATTGGTTGGTATACTTGCCAGGCCCTGTCGCGCGACGGAGCCTGCCTAGCGTGAAGGTTTGCCGCGGCACGTCAGAGCGGCAGGTTTTCGATCGCTCGGAGCAGGATCTTAGAGGACCTTTTCGCCGTTGACGACCTTCCGCACCGAATCCGTGGGGCCAGATGCATCGGTATTTGCCGAGCGAAGCGTGCCGCGCCAGGCATGGGACAGGCTGCGACGGTGCGGCCACGAAGGTCCGATAGCCGCAATCGTCCGCGGCGATCACGTGAGCCTGCACGTGGGCGAGGCCTGGGCCCCCGCGTCGGCGGATCGGCTGGTGCCCGATGGGCCGGGGCCGTGGGCCGGGTTCGTGTCGTACGAGATCGGCCACGCGCTCGAGCCCACGAGCACTGCCACCGGGCCTGGTCACGCGGGCACGGGTGCTCACCCCCACGCCGCGTGGGGTATGGGCGGGTGGATGGCGCTGAGACCCTTGCCGGACGGCGACAAGCACGAGTCGTCGTATTCGCTCGGCGAGCTGCGCAGCGCGTGGGGGCGCGAGGCGTACACGAAGGCCGTTGCGAGAGTCGTGGATCTCGTACACGCCGGCGATGTGTACCAGGCCAACCTGACACACGCGCTCACCAGTCGCGTAAGTGGAAGCACGCGTGCGCTCTTCGCCGACCTGGCTGAGGCGGCGTCACCGGCAATGGGGTGCTACCTCGAACTACCACCGCTTGCCGATGGTCGACGTCGTGCGGTGCTCGGCCTGAGCCCCGAGTTGCTCGTTCGCTACGACGCGACGACGCGCCGACT
This sequence comes from uncultured Phycisphaeraceae bacterium, assembly GCA_937899905.1. GTDB lineage: Bacteria > Planctomycetota > Phycisphaerae > Phycisphaerales > UBA1924 > JAHCJI01. The sequence continues at coordinate 46,793 of CALCCF010000019.1, read as the reverse complement.
GACCACCGAGCCCATGAAAGGCACGCGCCCGGCGACGGATTCGGGCCTGCATGATCTGCGAGTAGCCGAGAAGGACAAGGCCGAGCTCGCGATGATCGTCGATCTCATGCGCCACGATCTCGGCCGTGTGAGCGAGATCGGCAGCATCGAGGTCGAAGACCCGCGCATGATCGAGCGGCACGGGCCTGGTGTTGGCGGCGTGTGGCAGGCCAGCGCGCGCGTCGGGGGCACCTTGCGAGATGGGCTCTCGCTCAATGATGCATTGCGCGCCTTGCTGCCGGCCGGGTCGATCACGGGCGCACCCAAGGTGCGCGCGATGCAGGTCATCCACGAATTGGAGCCGGAGCCGCGAGGGCCGTACTGCGGCGCGCTCGGTGTAATCGATGCCGCCGGCAACGCCGAACTCGCTGTTGGCATCCGCACGGCCGTCGTTGTTGGCGATGAGTTCCGCTACTCGGTGGGCGCGGGCATCGTGGCCGACAGCGACCCGCAGGCCGAGTGGGCGGAGACGCTCTCAAAGGCCGGCCCCCTGCGCGCGATTGGGGCGACGATCTGGGATGATCGCTGATGCCGGAGTTGCGCTCCGACATCGTTGATGTGTACATCGTGCGCGCCGGCGAGCATGGACCGGAGTTCCTGCAGCTGCGGCGCACCGCCGAGCCTCTGTCGGGCACGTGGCAGCCTGTGATGGGACATGTGGAATCCGGCGAGACGGCAATATCCACCGCCGTGCGCGAACTCGGCGAAGAGGTCGGCCTTCGTGCTGGGGATGCCGCGTGGCTTGCGTTCTGGCAGCTCGAAGATGTCCACCCCTACTTCATCGCACGCCTGGACGCGGTGATGCTCTCGCCGCGTTTCCTGGCCGAGGTCGATGCCGCGTGGTCGCCCAACTTGGCTGGCGAGGAAGCGCATGATGCACACCGCTGGGTAAATGCGAACGAACTCGCCAAGCGGTTTATGTGGCCCGGGCAGGTACGCGCGTGCGAGGAAGCGATCGGCCTGCTGGCTATGCGCGGATCCGAGTTGGAGCGGGCGCTGCGTCTTTCGTTGCCGGGGCGTTCGGCCTACTGAGCAGGCTCGGCATCAGCGGGAAGGCGTCGGCCTCGAAACCCAAGATACTCGGCGCCTTCGTCCACGGGGCGATCGTGCGATAGCCCATGCCGACGCTGTGCAGCTCAGCCAGCGCATCGAGCATCGGGCCCGGCGACAGCGTCGCGACGACGAGCCGATCGGCGTGGAGCGGGCTGTCGATGATTGTCGCGCCGGTCTCTTCGATGGCACGGCGGACGGCCCACGCGTGCTTGCCCTCGTGCGAGAGGCACGCGGTATCGAACGGGTGCGTCTCCATCGCATATCGCATGGCCTCCCGTGCGTGATGCAAGCCGACGAAGCGATCAAAGTGGGCCTGGGTCATCGGTCGGCGGTCGATGCCCGATCTCATGGCGCGGAATTCGGCCAGGCCCTGCGCAAATCCCTCGAGGGCGCTCTCCTTGGCCGCGATCCAGTGGCAGCGACGAATGTGGTCGTTGCGCAGGAATCGGCGGTCGGCATCGGGCGTCGTGCGTTCGATGATGACGCCCTGGTTGCGCGTTAACAGGCGCAGCATGCGGTTGAGGTCACGATTCGCTGGCGTTTTGTGGTGCAGCACGCGGAACCACGGGTCGAACTCAAGGTGCCAGCCCGCAGAGATCAGCTTGGCGCACAGGTCCGGCTCTTCGGCGGCAAAGTGGAAGCTCGGGTCGTAGCCGCCCACGTCGAGGTACGCCGACCGGCGCACGGCGGCACCGCAGCCCACGAGCACCTCGGGCAGACCTCCGCGCTCGCGTGAGCCGTCGGGCAGCGTGATGTCGGCCATGATCGCGGCGGTGCGCTCGCCGGCACGCGCGATGGCCTGGAGGTGGCCGAGGCCTTTGGGGGCGCTGTCGTCGTCGAGCATCACGAGCCAATCGTGCTTCGCGGTCTCGGCGGCGTCGTTGCGCGCGGCGGCTGCCTTGTTCGTATCGAGCCGGACGACCCGGACGGTCATGCCCGTGTCGGGCAGCCAGTCTGTGATGGGCTTATCCGACGCGTTGTCGGCGATCACAAACTCGGCGTCATTGGGCGCATCCTTGTGCAACGCATCGAGCGTGAGGATGGTGCGCGTGAGTTCCTCACGCCTGTTCCGCGTGCAGGTGATGTACGACACGCGGGTCATGAGGCAACCCTTGCATCGGCGGGCTTGGGGTCTCGGTATACCAGGTGGGCGCTGTCGAGGCGCGCGAGGCCGGCTCGAAGATCGTTCGAATCCACCGTGGTGAAGCCGGGATGCGAGACGGCCTTGGCCTCGGCCAGCACGCCGAACACCGCGGCGATCGAAGGCGCCGAGTTCGAGTCGATCGCGCCCAAACTGGTGCCGAGCATCGCGATCGTGCTCGCAGCGAGGATGGCAGAGTCGGCGCCAGCGGTGTCGAGCGGGATGGGCGACAAGCTCGGCACCGGCTGTGCGCTGACGCGGGACGGCCAGCCGTCGCCGGTGTCCAGGACTTCGGGCAATCGGTTGTAGGCGAGCAGCCCCTCGGGCCCGAGGCCGACGATCGCGGCCGTGGCGCGAGAGGCATCCATCGCCGACCACGCCGCCGATGTCAGGCTGCCCGACGGGTTGGCGACGGCGCGCCGTAAGTCGGCCTCGCAGACATAGAGCAGATCGGTACCGCGGATCGCCAGCGGGCTCGCATTACGTGCTTGTGCGCTGGCGGTCAGCACGCAAGAGCGATCGCAGAGCGCGCTATTCAGCGCCTGCGCCGTTGCGCGGCCGAGAAGGCCAAGGCCTTGGTCGGCGATGCAGATCGTGTCCAGGCTGGGAAGGAGTTCGTGTACGCGGGCGACGACCTCGCCGCCGAGCGCGGCGTCCGACGCGAACGGCTTCGCGTGGTCGATGGTCATCAGCTTTTGCGCGCCCGCGAGGTAGTGCTCAACGAGCTGCGTTTCTTGTGTGGCCGACAGTGTCTCGACACGGACCCCAGCAGCACGCATGCGCGTCATGAAGGACTCGCCGGCGGGGCCGGACGGTGGACAGGTGAGCAGCGTCGGTTGTGCGCCCATGGCGGCAAGGTTTGCCGCGACGGCTGCGGCACCAGCGTCGAATCGGCGCTCGCCGGCGGGGCGGAGCGTCATTACGGGTTCGCGTGCGCCCAGATGTGGAGCCTGGCACACGCGATACACCTCTTCGACCGCCTCGCCAATGACGAGGACGCGTCGGCCCCGCGCGCGATCGAGGACGGCACCGAGTTCGTCCGCTGCCATCCCCGGTGATTGCATCAGCTGGGCGAGAGCGCCGGTTGGTTGGTCGACGCCGGTGTCACGCCCGCCCTCGAGCGCGGCGATGAGCGCCGACGAGCTGAACACGATGTCGCCGGAAGAGAAGACCACGCGGCCACCGGCCGATTGCACGGCGTGGCGCTCGGCGGCGAAGCGCGGATCGTTGTTCGTCTCGTACTCGCGGCCCTTGACGTAGATGTCCGGTTCGACGGCCCTGAGGATGCCTTCGGCGGTCGGCTCGTGCACGATGTGTACGGTGTCGACCATGTCGAGCGAGGCGAGGTTTTCGGCCCGCAGGTCGTGGGGGATCAGCGGCCGCCCAGGCCCCTTGTCGATCCCGCCGTCGCTGGTGATGGTGACCAGCAGGGCATCGCCCTGGGCCCTTGCCCAGCGCAGGTGCCGGACGTGGCCCGGGTGCACGATGTCGAAGCATCCGTGGCATTGGACCAGCTTCCGGCCGGCGGCTCGCATCGATGCCCGCCATGTCAGCAGGTCCGCGCGATCGGCGAGGATGGCCGGATGTCGGGATTCGGGGCTCACGCTCGGCTTATCGGCTGTTCATCGGCCTCGGATCAACTGAAGGTCCGCGTAGGAAGGGCCGAAAAGTGGGGAGGATGCTCTGACCACGTTGGCGTGCGGATCGGGGCTCCAATCGGCAATTGTGTAGAAGGGGTCTGCCAGCATGGATCGAATCTCCGACGCGTTGGTGCTCGTTCTCGACGAGGGCTCGACCCTTGTCCAACTCGAGCGCAGCGGAGCCCTTGCCCGCCACCGCGACTTGTGGCGCGCGATGGCCGAGCGTCATGGACGCCTGATCCTCGTTTCACACGATCGTGGTGAAGAGGCCGAGACCGCCGCCGAACTCGCTCGCTCGCTCGATGCCGAGTGCGTGTGCGATGATCTTGGTACCTTTGCCCACGAGCACCAGGACCGCGCTGCCAGCGCTGTAGTCGAGCTCTTGAAGGGCTGCGAAACCGCGGTGGTGCAGGCCGTGGGGCTGATGGCGGCGCCGACGGCGCTGGCGGTGAGTTCGGCGCTCCAGCACGCGGGCACGAAAGCGGCCCTGCTCGCGGAGGGTGCGGACCTGTGGAGCCGCCAGTCGATCTGTGAGTTCGGGCCGACTTCGCGTGCGGCCCTTGAGGCGGCGTATCGCGAGCAATTGGCGTGCACCGCTGCCCACGTCGTGCTCGCGGGTTGTGGGCCCGTGGCCGACGACCTGGTCTGGCGGTTCAACCTGCCCGCCGAGCGGGTGCGCGTCGTGCCCATGCCGGTGCTGCCGGACATGCGGTGCGTGCCCGCCGAGAAGCGTGAGAAGGACCTGATCCTGGCGTTCGGCCCGGTGACCAAGCGGTCTCGCCTGAACCTGGCGGTGGAAGCCGTCGCGCAGCTCCGCAAGACCGACTGCCCGACGGCTCGGCTGCGCGTCCTGCTCGATGGCCCCGAGTCGGACGCCCTGCGGGCACAGGCCGAGGAACTGGAGGTGCCGCTCGAGTTGGTGCCCCACCCGACGGCCGAGGAAGCGAACGAAGCGCTCGAGCACTGCACGCTGATGGTGTACACCGCCACGAGCGAGACCAACCCGCCCGCGGTGTTCGAGGCGCTCGCCGTGGGCACGCCGTTGGTGCTGGCGGTCGATCCGCTCTGCGCGATGTCGATCGTGCATGGTGTGAGCGGCCTGCGAATGCCCCCTGAAGCCGAGGCGTTGGCGCGCGGCATCGGCGGCCTGCTGATGGACGCCCCGTGGCGCGATGCCCTGGGCAACGCAGGGCGAGAGCGTGCGTTCCGGGATCACTCGTGCGAGGCGGTCGCCGAGGCGATGGCCACGGCGCAAGAAGCGGCCCTGGAGATCGCTGGCCGCCAGAACTTGCCGATCGACCCCGGGCTGATCCTGGCCAGCGGGGGCCTGAGCGACCTTGGACCACAAGAGGCCGCCACCGCCTGGTCTCGGGCCATCGCCGAGCACCTGTCGCGCGTTGGCGACGATCGCGCGGCCCATCTGGCCGCCATCGCCGAGGCCATCGGCGCCCTGCCGGACACGCAGCCGCAGACTTCCGCCGCCTGAGCGTTATTGGACCTTTGCAGGCCGATCCTGCGCCCCTGGCTCCTCATGGGGCCAGTTTGCTGTCGGATAACGTCGGTTGTGACGATAACAGGGACGAATCGGAGACCTCTCAGGCAAAGAGACAGGGGATCGATCGCATGGACGAGCGAAGCCAGGGCAGCGAACGGCGTCGGTTCCGCCGCACGAGCGTTGATCGTGCGGGCAAGGTCTACATCCGCCATGCCCTTCGGTACCTGCCCGTGCGGGCCGTGGACGTGTCTCTTGGTGGCCTGCTCCTGGAGATCAAGACCGATCGGCCGCTGCACATCGGTGAGGCGATCGACGTGATCATCGGTGATGGGCAGAGCGCCGTCGTTGGCGGCGATGACGTCGTCGAGGCTCGGATCGCCCATGTGCGGCCAGCCGAGGGCGGCGGCCAGCGGGTGGGCTTGTCCTTCGCTCGCGAGGGCGCGATGGCGGCGGTGGCGGCCTGACGTAAACCCGCCACCGGAACCGGCACGGCTTGCCGGTTTTTGGGCCGGCTAACAATCTTTTTCTCGCTCGACGCGTGATGGCCGATGCCAAGGGCCGTGCGCAATGGTGGCGTGCGTGCGGAGGGCCGAAGGCGTTGCGAGTCGTGGCTCTGAACAATCGCAAGAGATGGGCGGTGACGCCCCGGGCCGGAATTGCGGCCGGAGCGTTGGCGTGCCTGTTGCTTGCCGAGGTGGCATCTGGCCAGGGCGTGCTGGGCCAGACGAGCCTGGCCCAGGTCCAGGCGGCTCCGCCGCTGGGTGAGAATACCAAGGCGCTGACGCCCACCGACTGGTTGGCGATCACCATCCGCATCGCGGCCCCGATGGTGCTGATCATCCTGTTCCTGGCTGACTTCATCCGGCCGGGCTCCTTCCGGCGGGCCGGCAAGCGCGATGTCGTCGCGTACCAGTGGCCGGTGTGGCTCTTTGGGGCGTTCGTGGTCGTCTCGGCCCAGATCTTCGGTGCCCAAGCCTTCGGCCAGATCACGACGCTGTGGGACTGGCTCGCCGGCCAGGGCGGTCCGGTGCAGGAGCTAGCCGAGAGCGAGACCCGCGACGCGGCTCTGACGCAACTCGGCTCGGTGCTGTTCGGCGCGTTCGCCGGCGGCGTGATGGTCTACCTGCTCAACAAGCGCGAGCACGACGAGGGCATGCGCTTTGGTGCGGGCGACATCCCGCTTGGCCTCTTGGCGATCGTGGTGGCCTTCCCCGTGATTGCCGCGGCCGGCGAGGCAAGCCGGATGGCCTTCGAGTTTGCTAGCGGCGAGGAGCAGAACACCATCGCCCACGCGACGCTGGAGATGATCCGGCAGAACTCGAGCGACCCTTGGACGTGGGTCATCATCGCCACGGCGATCATCGGCGTTGCGATCATCGAAGAGCTCATCTTCCGGGCTTTCGTGCAGACGTCGCTGCTGCGGATGACGGGCTCGGCCTGGCTTGCCATCATCATCACGGCCGCCGTGTTCGCCCTGGTGCACCGGGCGGGCGATGCCGTGCCCTGGCACGCGATCGCAACGCTGTTCGTGCTCGGTCTGGCTATCGGCGTGGCATACGAGCGGTTCAAGGGCCTGGGCGTGCCGATCGCGATGCACGCGGGCTTCAACGCGATTAACATCGCCCTCGTGCTGTGGGTGGTCGATCCCGCGCCACAGCAGGCCGAGCCGTTCGACCCGCAGAACGCGCCTGATGGATTCCAGCTCGAATCCGACCCGGCGAACCCGCCGGCTGCCGAGCCCGAGTCGGCACCCGCGCCCCTCGGCTGGCGCCGCTAGGCGGTCGGTCCTGCTGGCCGGTCTGGGCCCCGGCTCGCCACCTCATTTGTTTGCGGCCGCCAACCCCGGTACTGTCCGAGGCTTTGGGTTGCCTGCGTGCTGGTATCGGGCGGCGGGGTCGGTGGCGGTGGACGCCGTCGGTGGCGGCCGCTGCGCTGCTGGCGGCCTGCGGCGGCGCACACGCCCAGGCCCCCCTCGACCGGCCGGACCCGCTCGATGAGGTCGCCGGCCCGCTCGCGGGGTTTGCCGATCGGCTGGTGCGCGCCGTCGTGCTCCGCCAGCCGACCGACGGGGGCGCGTACACGCCACTGGAGCCCACGCTCGAGACGATGGCCCGCAACCAGATCCGCACGAAGGCGGGCTCGGCGCTCGACCCGCAGACGCTGCTCCAGGATCGCCGCACGCTCGACCGGCTTGGGCGATTCGCGCGCATCGTTGTCGAGGCGATCCCACAGGACGATGGTTCGGTGGTGGTGGTGTTCACCCTCGATCCCCAGCCACTTATCTTCGTGGCACAGCCGGTGGGCAACCGCGCGCTGAGCGACCAGGACATCGCGCAGCTGACCGAGGTGCTGGTGCTCAATCCGGTGGACCCGGTGCTGATCCAGAACGTGGCGCGCGACATCGAGCGCGCGTACGCCATCGAGGGGTACACCGAGGCGCAGGTCACGCCCGACCTCTCGGAGGTCGAGGAGACCGGCCAGCTGTTCCTGCGTGTGCGCGAGGGCAGCCGGCTGCGCGTGACGGGCATTCGCTTCGAGGGCAACGACGTCTTCAGCGATCGCCAGCTGCGCTCGCAGGTCTCGCTGGAGAGCTACGCGCCGATTGTCGGCAAGGGGCTGTTCGACGAGCGGCAGATCGAGGAAGATGTCCAGACGCTGATCAACTTCTACCGCGATCGCGGCTACGTCGACGTGCGCGCGGGCTGGCAACGCATCGACTCGCCCAACAGCCGTGAGGTGATCGTCGTCTACCACGTGGCCGAGGGCGAGCGGTACACCGTGCGCGACGTGCTCGTGGACTACGCCGACGCTGAATTGCAAGAGGACTTCGTGCCCAGGCTCAGCGCCGAGCAGGTGCGCGGGCTCATGTCGATCAAGCCCGGCGACGTCTACAACGCCAAGCTCATCAACCGCGGCATCGAGGACATCTACGCCGCCCTCACCCGGCTGGGTTATACCGAGTGCCGCGTGCGCGTTGAGGATCTGACCGACGCCGAGGAAAACCTGGTGGACCTGCGCGTGCGCATCAGCCAGGGCCAGCAGAGCAAGGTCGGGCTCTTGCAAATCGTGGGCAACGAGATCACGAAGCTGAGCGTGATACTGCGCTATTTCGACTTGGAGCCCGACACGCCGGCGGACATCCACGAGCAGCGACGGGTCCCGGAATCCGCCGGAGAGCGGACACGCGAGCAGCTCGTGCGCAGCCAGTTCTTCGGGCCGCTGGGCTTCCCGGATGTGCAGATCGTGCTGCAAGATCCGGTGGGTGACAGCAACCACCGGGATGTCTTGGTCAGCCTTCAGGAAGCACGCACGGCGAACTTCTCGATCGGCGCCGCGGTCAGCAGCGACTCGGGTCTTGTTGGCCAGCTGAGCGTGAGCGAGAACAACTTCGACATCACCGATTTTCCTGAGAGCTGGGAGGAGTTTATCGGGCGCCGCGCTTTTCGTGGGGGTGGGCAGCGCGCCGCGATCAGCCTCTCGCCCGGCAACATCAGCGAGCGATACAGCGTCTCGTTCTCCGAGCCGTTCTTGAACGAGACCAACTACAGCCTCGGCGTGAACGGGTATTACAGTTCGTTCGCGTTCGACGATTTTGATGAGGCTCGGGCGGGCGGCAACGTGTCGCTCGGCCGTGTCTTTGGCAGCCGGTGGCAGGCCTCGCTCTCGACGCGCTTCGAGAACGTTCGCATCACCGATATTGCGCCGGATCGCCCCACCGATCTCTTCGATTCCCAGGGCAGCAGCCTGCTTGACGTCCAGGGCCTCACGCTTACCCGCACGAGCTTCGATCGACCGATCCTGCCAACGCGTGGTTCACGCATCCAGGTCAGTGCCGAGCAGGCCGGCGTGCTAACCGACGATTGGGTGTTCACGCGTTTGCGTGGCAACGGCATCGTGTACGTTCCGATCCGCGACGACTTCTTGGGCCGGGCGACCGTGGCCAACTTCGCGACGCGTGTGGGTTACATCCCCGATCCGGTGAGCGATGTGCCAATCTTCGAGCGATTCAATACCGGTGGCGCTCGCTTCCGGGGGTTTGGCTTGCGCGGCATTGGTCCCGTTGGCATTCGCAACGACACAGGCCTGCCGGGCGACGATCAGGTTGGCGGCACGTGGGAGCTGTTCTTTGGCGCAGAGATCCAGCAGCCGATCATCAACGACAACTTCCGGTTCGTTGTGTTCACCGATATGGGCACGATCACGAACAGCCCGGGATTCGACAACTGGCGCGTCACGGCGGGCTTTGGCCTGCGCATCACCGTGCCGGCGCTGACGCCGGTGCCGCTGGCGTTCGACTTCGGGTTTCCCATCGAGAAGGAGCCCACGGACGACACGCGGCTGTTTACGTTTACGGTTGAGGTCCCGTTCTAGCCACCCCGTCACGAACCGAGGAGAGAGCCATGCCCTTGAATCACTACGTCACCCTCGGCCGCAGCGGCCTTCGCGTCAGCCCGTTCTGCCTGGGCACCATGACCTTCGGCATGGAGTGGGGCTGGGGCTCGACGGTCGAGGACTCAAACGCGATCATCACCGCGTTCCGCGAGGCCGGCGGCAACTTTCTCGATACCGCGAACATGTACACCAAGGGCCACAGCGAGGTGGTCATCGGCGACTACTTCGACAGCGGGCCGGGTGCGGGCCAGCGGGACCGCGCGGTCATCGCTACGAAGTTCCTGGGCAACCTCTACCAGGGCGACCCGAATGGTGGCGGCGCGTCTCGCAAGACGATCTACGAGAGCTGCGAGCAGAGCCTGCGTCGGCTCAAGACCGACTACATCGACCTGTATTGGATGCACTTCTGGGACAAGCACACGCCCATCGATGAAACGATGCGGGCGCTCGACGATCTCGTGAGCGCCGGCAAGGTGCGATACATCGGCTTCAGCGATACCCCGGCGTGGAAGGTGAGCCAGGCGCAGACGATGGCGCACTTCCGTGGTTGGTCGCCGCTGATCGCGCTGCAGATCGAGTACTCGCTGCTCGAGCGCACCGTCGAGCACGACCTGATGCCGATGGCCCGCGAGATGGGGCTTGGCGTGACGCCCTGGAGCCCGCTGAAGGGTGGCATCCTGACCGGCAAGTACACGCGAGAGAGCATCCCCCCGGAGGGCGAGCGGCGGTACGACGAGAACAGCCGGTACCTGACCGAGAAGACCTTTGCCATCGTCGATGCACTGAAGGAAATCGGCGCCGCGCACAACGCGAGCGCTGCGCAGGTGGCGCTCAAGTGGGTCCAGGATAAAGCCGGTGTGGCGTCGAGCATCATCGGTGCGCGGAAGATGTCGCAGTTGCAGGACAACCTGGCCGCGATCGATGTCGCGCTGACCGCCGAGCAGACGGCCAAGCTCGACGAGTTGAGTGCGCCCGACGGCATCTTCCCGCACGCGTTTCTCGACCAACTCGCACCGGCGATCCAGGGTGGCAGCACCGTGAACGGCGTGCCGAGCGAGCCGTTCCGTCTTGCGCCGGCGAACGACGATGAGCGTTGGTAGGAGTGACCACGTCCTGGAGACCGAACGGCTTCGGCTGACGATGCCTCAGCCGGGCGATGAGTCGACGATCTGCCGGTACCTCGTGACGAATCGGGCCCATCTCGAGTCGATGGGGCCGGCGCGGCCAGACGATTTCTACACCGAGACACACTGGGCGCAGCGGCTGCCAGACATGGTTGAACAGCACGAGCAGGGCGCGGCCGCAAGGTTCTTCGTCTATCTGCTCGATGCGCCTGGCGAGATAATCGGTCAGGCCAACCTCTTTCACATCGCGCGCGAGTCTTTCCAGTGCGCGACGCTGGGGTATGGCGTCGCTGAAGCGCACCAGGGCCGGGGTTTCGCGACCGAGGCATGCGAGGCCGTAGTCCGATTTGCGTTCAATGAGTTGAACATCCACCGCGTACAGGCGGGCCATCTCCCTGAGAATCTTGCCAGTGCTGCCGTGTTGCGCAAGCTGGGCTTCGTACCCGAGGGCTACGCACGAGACTTCTTGTTCTTCCACGGCCGTTGGCGTGACCACGTGCTCACGGCGCGCACCAACCCGGACTGGAAGGCCCCTGGCGCCTAGGCCTGTTCGTAGCCGTAGCGGATTGGCGAGCCGCGGTGGCTGTCGTTGAAGCGCCCCTCCTCGAACACGGTTACCCCACCGACAATGGTGCGCACGACCTGGCCGCGGAGTTCTTCGCCGTCCCAGGCGCTCCACTTGCACTTGGTGACCTGCTCGGCATCGCGCACGGTGTGTCGGCGGTCGAGGTCGACGAGGATCACGTCGGCGTCGTTGCCGGGCACGAGCCGGCCCTTGCCGACCATGTCCCAGATGGTCGCGGGCGACTCGCACATCCAGTGGACGATCTGCTCGAGCGTGCACTTGCCATCGTGCATCGCCGTGAGCATGAGGGCGAGGCTGTTCTCGATCGCGGGGAGGCCGCTGGGGCTCTTGGGGTAGGGTTGGGCCTTCTCCTCGAGCGTGTGTGGCGCGTGGTCGGTGACGACGGCGCACAGGATGCCACTACGCAGGCCTTCCCACAGCGCGACAACATCTTCGCGGTTCTTGACCGCCGGGTTCATCTGGATACGTGTGCCCAGGCGGTCGTAGTCATCGATACTAAACCAGAGGTGGTGGGGGCAGGCCTCGCCCGTGACGACGCCCGCGTGCGCCTTGATGATGTCGAGCTCTTGCGCCGTCGAGACGTGCAACACGTGGAAGCGGTGGTTGTGGTGCGTCGCAAGGTCGCAGGCGCGCGTGGTGCATCGGATCGCCGCTTCGTGATCGCGGATGCGTGAGTGGTCGTGCACGGTGCGCCCGCCGTCGAGCCTGGCGGCGTTCGCCTGCACGGTGGGTTCGTCCTCGCAGTGCGCGCAGATGGGAAGGGCGGTCTTGGCGAAGATCGCCTCGAGTGTTTCTTGATCGTCGACGTACAAGTTGCCCGTGCTCGAGCCGATGAAGATCTTGATGCCCGCCACGCGCTTGGCGTTGATGAGTGCGTCGAGGTTGTCGGTGCTCGCGGCGATGTAGAAGCCGTAGTTCACCACGCTCTTCTGGGACGCGAGTTCCAGCTTGTGGTCGATCTCGGCCTGGGTGATCGCCGGCGGCACGGTGTTTGGCATCTCGACGAAGCTGGTGACGCCGCCCTTGGCGCACGCGAGGCTCGCGGTGTGCAGGTCTTCTTTGTGGGTCAGGCCCGGGTCGCGGAAGTGGACGTGGTGGTCGATCACGCCGGGCAGCAGGTGCAGGCCGGTGGCATCGATGACCTCATCGGCCTCGGCGGTGGGGGCGGGGTCGATGTCCAGGATCGTGCCACGCTCGAAGAGCACGGACGCGGTTCGCGTGCCGTCGGGCAGCACGCAGGTGGCGTTATCGATGCGGACTCGGGCGGCTCTGGGCATCACGGCTCCCCGTTGGCATGGTTGGTCGGCGCGGCAGCTGTTCCTACCCTAGACGCGAGGAACGCATCCATGTCTCCAACGACCCGGCGCAGGAGCGCCCAGCCACCAATCTCCGGCTCGCAGATCGAACTGGCCGCCCAGGCGGCCCGCTGTGTCGTCGACACGCACAGCGCGCTCGTCGGCTTCCTGAAGCACGGCCAGACCCTGGCCGAGATCGACCGCTTCGTCGGCGAAACGCTCGCCGGCATGGGCTGCAAGAGCTGCTTCAAGGGGTATCGCGCGGGACGCCACCCGCCCTTCCCGGCCCACGCGTGCCTCAGCGTGAACGAGACGGTCGTGCACGGGCACCCGGGCAGCTATCAGGAGCCCATGCACGCTGGCGACGTGCTCAAGATCGACATCGGCGTGACACGGCAGGGCTGGATCGGCGACGCGGCGTACACGTACAGCTTTGGCGAGCCCGACACCAACACGCGGCGGCTCATGGACTGCGGCAAGGAGGCGCTCCGCCGGGGCATCGAGGCCATGCAGCCGGGTGCGCCGCTGGTCGCGTGGGCCAAGGCCATCCAGCCGTACGTCGAGAAGGACTGCGGCTTCCACATGGTGCGCGGCCTGGGCGGGCACGGCATCGGTCGCAGCCTGCACACGCCGCCGTTCATCGCCAACACGGTGCCAACGGTCGCCGCGCTCGAGTGGCGCGAGGCGAACGACGTGTTCGTGCCGGGCATGCTGCTGGCCGTCGAGCCCATGATTGCGGTGGGCACGGGCCGCATCAAGCAGGACGGCAATGCGTGGCCGCTGAAGATCGCCGACGGAAGCCAGAGCGTGCACTACGAGGCGGACATCCTCATCACCGAGGACGGTCCGCGCGACCTTACCGAAGGGCTGCTCGATCTGCCCGACGTCGTCTCGAAGTAGGCAAATCCAAGGAGGACGCAATGCCAAAGGTCGGAGTCATCCTTAGCGGCTGCGGCGTGTTCGACGGCGCGGAGATCCACGAATCGGTCGCGGTGCTGCACGCGCTCGATCGCCACGGCGCCAACATCGTGTGCTTGGCGCCCAACATCGAACTCCAGGAGATCGACCACCAGACCCAAGAGCCCACCGGCAACACGCGCAATGTGCTGCGCGAAGCCGCCCGCATCGCGCGCGGCGACATCGTTGATCTCTCGACTGTGCTGGGGAGCCAGTTCGACGCCATCGTGCTGCCCGGCGGGTTCGGTGCGGCCAAGAACCTGTGCGACTTTGCGATGAAGGGCGCTGACTGCACGGCCGATGAGCAGACCGCCCGCGTGCTGACCGAAGCGCACGAGGCCGGCAAGCCGCTGGGCTTCGCGTGCATCTCGCCCGCGCTCGCCGCTCGCGTGTTCGGCCAGACCCTGCACCCAACGCTGACCATCGGCGACGACGCCGGCACCGCGCAGGGCCTTGAGGCCATGGGCGCGAAGCACCAGGACTGCGCCGTTGACGACATCGTTGTCGACGAGGCCAACCGCATCGTCAGCACGCCGGCCTACATGCGGCCGCAGCGCGTGACGGAGATCTTCACCGGCATCGGCAAGATGGTGGACAAGGTGCTGGAGATGGCCGAGCAGCCCGCGAGCGTGTAGACCGAGCGTCGAGGCCCGGGCTTACTCGCTGTTGGCTTCGATGGCAACCTCTTCGGCCCCGCCCGAGTTCGCCTCGCGGAGCTTGGCGCGGATGGCGTCGCTGTTGACTTGGGCGATCCAGGTCTGGCTGCTGGGTCGTTGCTCGCCCTCGGCTAGCGGCCCGCGCTGGGCGGTCCACATCAGGTATTTGCCGTCGGGGCTGAACACCGGGAGTACGTCTGCGCCCGTGGCGTTGGTGATGCGCACCGGCGTCGAGCCCATATCGGGATCGGTCCAGATCGCGAAGATCTCGTAGTTGCGGTGGCCGATCTGGCTGCTGGCATAGACGAGCAGGTCGCCGTCGGGGTGCCAGTACGGCGCCCAGTTCACATGGCGGTTGTTGGTGAGCTGGATCTCGCGGGTGATGCCAACGGGCACGCCATGCTCGTTGATATCGAGGTCGGCAACGAAGAGCTGGAGCAGGTTGTTGCCCTGGCGATCGGATCGGTAGCAAATGCGCTTGCCATCGTGGCTGAAGAATGGGCCGCCGTCGTAGCCTTCTGCCTCAACGATGAGGTGGTGCTCGCCCGTCTCGGTATCGAAGATCCACAGGTCCGCGTCTGTCTTGCCCGCGGCGTCGCTCTTGGCTTCATCGACCTGCGCATACAGGATGGTGCGCCCGTCCGGGCTCCACGACGCCTCGGCGGTATATCCCGGCAGGCTGAAGAGCACGTCGGTGATCGCGGGGCGCAAGCCGTGGAAGTCGTGTTCGTGCTCGGCGGGGATGATCGTCGAGCTGATGCTGCCCGCGACGATCTCCATCTCGGTGGGGAAGCTCCACGCGTAGCGGCCGGTGCCGCGCTGGTACCCAGGAACCTTGTCGACCGAAGGTGGCTCGATGGTGCTGCCGAACAGGATCATGTTGGCCTGCGTGGGATGGAACCAACCGCAGGTATTCGCGCTTCCGCCGGTTGACACGCGAATCGGCGTACGGATGCCGCTGATGGCACCGTCCGAACGCGTGAACAGCCCGACAAACATCTCATAGTGCGGGCTGGGCAGATCGTCGCCCTCGGGCACTGGCGTGGCCTGGAAGATGACCATGCTGCTGTCGGGGTTGAAGTACGCCTCACCCGCACGGGTGAACATGTCGCGCGTGGTCAGCTTCGTGTGGCCCGTAAGGATCGGGGCCTCAGCGGTCCGCCAATCGTCGGCTGTTGGCTGGCTCGGCTGCGCGGAGCTGCCGTACCGATCCTGGGCCGTTGCGAGGGAGCAGGCCAGGCCGACACACGCGAGCACACCAACACGAATCCCGATCATCGTTCGTCCTTCCCGGGCGATGGCCTGGCAGCATGAGAATCTGTGCTTAACGCTGAGACTCTGTCTCAACGGAGTGAAGTATATCGTCCGTGTTCATGGGTGATCCCGCGCCAGCACAATCCCTCAGGATCGTCCTCGATACCGGGCGGTACGTCGTGGTCGATAAGCCCAGCGGCCTGCTCAGCGTGCCGGGCAAGGGGCCCGAGAAGGCCGACTGCGTGCGAGCCCGCGTGGCAGCGATGTACCCCAAGGCTAGCGGGCCGATGACGGTCCACCGTCTCGACCAGGACACCAGCGGCCTAATCGTCGTTGGGCTCGACGCCGACGCCCAGCGGGCCATGAGCCAGGTGTTCGAGCATCGCAAGGTCACCAAGCGGTACATCGCCGTCGTCGAGGGCGAGCTTGCCGAGCACGCCGGGCTAATCGACCTGCCGCTGCGCATCGATTGGCCCAACCGCCCCAAGCACGTCGTCGCCGAAGACGGCCGCGCGAGCCAGACGCGCTACCGCGTGCTTGGTACCGAGAGTGGCAACACCCGCGTCGAGTTCACGCCCCTCACCGGTCGCGGCCACCAGCTGCGCGTGCACGCAGCGGACCCGCGCGGCCTCAACGCACCAATCCTCGGCGACCCGCTCTACGGCGACACGAGCAAGGCCCCGCGCCTGCTGCTGCACGCGTGGAGCCTGGAGTACGCCGACCCATTCACGGGCGAGCTTCGGCACGTGGTGAGCGAGCCGGGGTTCTAACGGTTACGGGCATCCCGCGTCGAACGCGGTCTGGAACGCGAGGAAGTCAAAGAACGTAAAGTCGCCGTCGCCGTCAAAGTTCGCGCGCGGGTCGCGAGCGGCAAAGAAGTTCTGAAACTCAAGGAAGTCGAAGACGGTCGCCTCCCCGTCACCATCAAGGTCGGCCGTGCAGGGTAGTAGCGGCGGCAAATTGCGGATCACATACGGGCGAACCTCGCCGTCGAGCACGCCCAGTCCCAACATAACTGTCGCATCGTCTGAAATCGCTTCGGCCGTGCGCAGCGTCCAACCGCGAAGGTCAACACCGAGCGCTGGGAGGTAGTCGTTGAGGTCTGCCACCCCAGTCGTCCGTGTCCAAATGGTTGCGTGGAAGATCTCAGCACGAACGCGGCTGTACCCGACGGCGATTGTTCCATCGGCGTTGGTGTCCCACAACGTATCGCGGCCGGTCGAACCCGGCAGCGGGCCAAGATCCTCGATTCCGCCCTGCTCACTCCACCTCAGCAAAACCGAGTCGGGGCTGGTGTATCCGAAGGCGATCGAACCGTCTTCGCTAGATGCTCGAGCGAGGCTGAGATCGTTCCCAGGCAGCCCGCCGATCACCTGCACCGCACCGCCGCGTGCCCATCGAGCGATTTGCCTCGTTCCGTCGATCAAGACTGTGCCGTAGATCCACGATCCATCGGCGCTGACTCTGAAGGCCTGCTCGTTTGTGCTTGCTGGCGGTGCTTCGAGCGCGACCATGCCGTCGTCGGCCATCCACACGAACGCGTTTTGCTGAGGAAAGTCCCCGCTCACACCTACGACGATCGATCCATCGGCGCTGATCGAGGTTGCAGATGCGCGTTGGTCGCCCGGCAATCGGCCCAGGTTCCGGATCGTGCCGTCTGCGTTCCAGAGCACCGCGTTCGTGGTCACGTCGGTGAACGTGTCGAGCGTACTCGTCCCGGCGATCCACGAACCCCCCGCGCTCACACCGATGGCCGTCGCACAGGTGTCGCCGGGCAACACGGGAAGAACGGTCGCGACAAGATCGCTGTCCCACGTGAGGCCACGTCCGTCGAAGCCAAGCGACCCGCTGCCCACGATCGTCCGTCCATCGCCGCTGATGCCGTACGCACGCGGTGCGATGACGCCCGCGGAACCCTCAAGCTCGGCAATCGTTGCCTGGCCGAGAGCGGTACCGCCCGTCACGCACGTGAATGCCGTACCCCCGGCGGCCCAATATGCGAGCCGACGCGCTCGTACATGGAACCTGATCATCGCGACACTCCTCCCGCAGGTAGAATACCATGAACCGGTCATGTTCTTACCGCGAATTTGCGTGTCAGTAGATCGTGGCGTTTCAGTTGGCTTGGAGGCTGCAGAGCCGCCCTTCGCGTTCAGGAGCTGGAGTCGAGTAGCCCGAAGGACCAGTCATCCAGCGCCGCGTACACCGCCTCCGGCTCCTCCGCCGTGCGAATGGCCTCCTTGAGCGGCCGACAGTGCCCGCCGTTGATCCGCTTGGCGAACCACGAGATGCGTCGACGGATGTGGTTCATCGCGTAGTGCTCGCCGCGATACTCGAGCATCCGGTCGAAGAACGTGCGCACGATGTCGAGCTTGTCTTCTTCGCTCGGCTCGGGCGGCACGACGCCGAGGGTCTGCAGCGCCCACGCGTCTCGGAAGATCCACGGCGTGCTCAGCGCCCCGCGGCCGATCATCACGCCGTCGCAGCCGGTGTCGGCCATCATGTCGACGGCGTCTTGCGCGGTCTTCACGTCACCATTGCCGATGACCGGCACGCGCGGGTGGCGGTCCTTCACCGTGCGCACGACGCGGGCGATGTCCTCGCGCCGGCAGTCGCCGCGGAACTTCATCTCGGTGGTGCGCCCATGCACGGTGATGGCCGACACACCGACGCCAACCAGCCCCAGCGCGAGCCGGCCGGCGACGCCGTCCTGGCAGTCCTGCTCGCTCCAGCCCAGGCGCATCTTGGCGGTTAGGGGCACGGTGTCGGGCAGCGCGGCGCGTACCGCCTCGGCAATGCGGATCGCGTTCGGCACGTCGCACATCAGCTTGCTGCCGCCATCCTTCTTGCACACCTTGTCGACCGGGCAGCCCATGTTGATGTCCACGATGGTCGCGCCGTGGTCGGCCGCCCACCGCGCACCCTCGGCCATGATGCCCGGATCGGCCCCATACAGCTGCATGCCCACCGGCTTGTCCTCGGCGTTGGTGCGCGCAAGGTCGAGGCTGGCGGCCGAGCCGCGGAGCAGCCCCTGTGGGCTCAGCAGATCGGTGCACGCGAGGCCGACGCCGCCCCAATCTCGGCAGGTCAGCCGAAACGCGAGGTCGCAGTAGTTGGCTATAGGTGCCAGCAAGAGGTTGGTCGTAAGCCCAACACCACCAATGACTAACGGCTGGCCGATCGCCGACGTGGTCGAGGTCCCGATAAGGGGCGGCGGAATACAAACAGGGGAAGACACGGATCATCCTAAACGCGTTTTTTGGCGAAACAGCAGTAACGCGTGTAGATTCCAAGGCCTATCATAATAAAGCCTTCTCAATCGGTTCTCAGCAGGAATAATTGAGCATGCCGTCTCAATCTCAAAAAGGATTCACCCTCATTGAGCTCTTGGTGGTCATTGCCATCATTGCGCTGTTGATTGGCATCATCCTGCCGTCGCTCGGGAAGGCGCGAGCGACGGCGCAGGCGGCCATCTGTATGACGCAGGTTCGCTCGCTCGGCATCGCGCACACGCTGTACGCCGACGCGAACGATGGCAACTTCGTCGACGCCGGCCTTGCACACGGCGGCATCGCAGATATCCCAAACTCGTGGCCCGTGCTCCTGGCCGACTACACCGAAGACGGCGTGGCCATCCGCTCGCCCGTTGACCGCAGCCCGTTCTGGTCGGTCGAGGACGGCGGCGAGTTCGACGGCTTGCGTTTTGAAGACGCCCTACGGCGGGTTCGCGATGGCGAGACCAGCGGCCTCGGTGAGATCGCTCGCTGGACCAGCTACGGCCTGAATAACTACACCACCCGCAGCGTGTCGCCCTCGCCCGACGAGACCTACGACGCGCAGAAGCGCATCGAGCGTCCGTACGCGACGGTGCACTGGCTGATGATGACCTTCGGCGAGACCGCGGCGACGCAAGACTTCGCGCGCACCGACCACGTGCACGCCGAGGATTGGGGCGCCGCGCCCGGCGGAATGATCCCGTTGCGAGCGTCATTGGAGGCGCAGGTGAACGCCCACGGCGGCAAGCCCGGCGATTGGTCGGCCAAAGCGACGTACGGCTACCTCGACGGCCACGCGGCCATCGAGAAGTTCGAGGATGTGTACGAGAGTTTCGAGAAGAACCGCTTCGATCCGCGCATCGCCGACTAAAGGCAAATCCAAGGAGCTTCGGAACATGCGAAAGACAGCGATTCTGTGCAGTGTGGCGGCGTGCCCCGCCGCGGCATTGGCCCAACTCCACACCGGCGACATCGCGATCACCGGCGTTTCGGGCCTTGTCGAGACGGGCATCGTTGAAGCCGGCTCGCCCATCTTCGGGCAGCGCGTTTTCGACACCGCGTTCGGCGAGCTGCCCAACTGGACCAACGACCCCGGCTTCGACTCGCCGAACGATGCGTTCCCGGCGAGGACCGAGCTCGGCTTCGACATCATGGGCCCCGTCCTCGAGTGGGACGGCGCCGCGTTCGATGGTGTCGCCGAGTCGAAGATCCTGATCAGCAAGGGCCGCGTCGAGGTCGAGACGCCCGACTCTGGCATGCAGCCCGGGTTCATCTTCGGCACGGCGAGCAGCACCGGTAGGTTCCACCATCACGTGGGCTTCGAGCTGCTCGCGCCCGCGAGCGACGGCGTCTATCTGCTCGAGCTGGTGCTGTGGGACGACGCCGCTGTCGTCGACGACAGCCAGCCCTTCTTCATCGTGTTCGGCCAGAACGCGACCGACGACCAGCTGGCCGATGCCGTGGCCTGGGTCGAGACGAACCTGATCGGTGAGCCGTGCCGTGCCGACATGGACGGCGATGGCTCGCTGACGATTTTTGATTTCCTTGAGTTCCAGAACAGCTTCGACGCTGGCGATGCCAGCGCCGATTTCGATGGCGACGGATCGCTGACCATTTTTGACTTCCTGTCATTCCAGAACGAGTTCGATGCGGGCTGCTGACCGCCCGGAGAGATCCAGAGAGAAGAAAAGAGGACCCTTCACCATGCGTACCACCATCACCGCGTTCACCATGCTCGCCGTCGCCGGCACCGGCATGGCCCACGAGGGCGACGTTGGCCTCGTCATCATCGACGGCCGTATCGTCACCGGCATCGTCGAGGACGGCCCGGGCGGCGAGTTCGTTATCCCCGGCGAGCGTGTCTTCGCCGCCGAGATGTTCGACTTCGCCGGCGACATCTACGCCGACGAGCCCGGCCTGTTTGCCGAGGCCGGCACGTTCCCCGATAGCCAGCTCGGCTTCGACTTCGCCAGCCCCGTGCAGCGTTGGGACGGCTCGACCTTCGTCAGCGCCACCCAGACCTACACGCTCGAGTTCGGCCCGCTGAGCGCCACCAGCCCCGCCGCTGGCTCGGCTCCCGGCTTCGGCATCAGCGTCGGCCCCGCCGGCTTCGATGAGCACTACGACTTCTTCCTGAACGATCCCGAGCCGGGCGTGTACCTGCTGGCGATCGATCTGTGGAGCGACGACAGCACCATCGCTGGCGCCGACACCACCTACCTGGTCTTCGACTGGGAAGCCGCCCCCGGCGAGCACGATCGCGCCATCGAGTACGTCGAGGACGTGATCATCCCCGCGCCCGCCTCGCTGGCCATCCTCGGCCTCGGCGGTGCGTTCGCGGCCCGTCGCCGTCGATAAGAAACTTCCAAGCCGTCCGCGGCTTGAGCAGTCTGCACACAGGAAGGGCGTACGCCATTGGCGTGCGTCTCTTCTTTTGCGCACACATCTCTTCTTGGCCGGTACACCTCCGATAAGACCGATCCCCGTCCGTTGCGAGCCACTTCTTGCTCTTGGCAGCCTTCACGCGATCCGGTAGCTTGTGTGCATCCGCCGACCAACGGTGCGATGAGGAGGTCTCAAGATGCGTCAGGCTGCAAGCAATCGTGCGCTCCTATCCTAATCTCGGCCGGACTGCCGCTCGCCTGCTCGCCGGCAGCGCTCGCCCAGAGCGATCCGCTCGGCGTGCCATTTACACCCGTATTCCGACTGTCGGAGATCTACGGCGACATCGGTACAGGATTCCGCGGCATCGATCAGTTCGAACTCAGCGGCGAGGTCGTCGGCTCGGCGGGCGACATCAACGGCGACGGCATCAATGACATCATCATCGGTGCGCAGAACGGCTCGCCAAGTGGTCGCACCCGAGCCGGCGTGACGTACGTCGTGTATGGGCGACCGGTTAGCGATCCCTTCCCCGCAGACTTCCAGTTGTCCGACCTCGATGGCACGAACGGGTTTCGTATCGAGGGAGTCGCGGAAGAAGATAACAGTGGCAACGCAGTCGCCGTCGCGGGGGACATCAACGGCGATGGCTTCGTCGACCTGATCATCGGCGCGGAGCGAGCAGACCCGGGCGGTAATGACACGGCTGGATCGAGCTACGTGGTCTTCGGGCGCGGCCCGGGCGATCCCTTCCCCGCCACGTTTCAACTCGCCGACCTCGATGGCAACAACGGCTTCCGCATCGATGGTGGGGCCGCATCGGACTTCAGCGGCGCCGCGGTCGCCGCGGCGGGTGATGTCAATGGCGACGGTATCGACGACGTGGTCATCGGCGCTCCAGGCGCGGAAACGCCGAGCCGCGAAGATGCCGGAGCGAGCTACATCGTTTTCGGTCGGGATGCGTCGGCCGGGGCCTTCCCATCGACACTCCAGGTGGGGGATCTCGACGGGACGAACGGCTTCCGCATCGACGGTGCCAATGCCGGTGACCTCAGCGGCAGATCGGTAGCCGCGGCTGGAGATCTCAACGCCGACGGCATTGGCGATCTCGTCATTGGTGCCCCAGGGGCCGAGCCCGGCGGCCGTGGCCTTGCCGGTTCGGTGTTCGTCGTCTACGGCCGAGACGGCTCGGCGAACCCGTTCCCGACAGCGTTGCAACTGTTCGACATCGACGGCTCGAACGGCTTCCGGCTGAACGGCATCAACGAGTTCGATTCGACTGGGGATGCGGTCGCGGCTGCGGGAGATCTCAACGGCGATGGCATCGACGACCTGGCGATCGGCTCGCGGTACGCCAGCCCCGATCTTCTTTACGCCGCCGGTTCGACGTACATCATCTACGGTCGCGACACCTCGCCCACGCCGTTCCCAGCCGAGATCGAGCTCGCCGACCTCGACGGCTCCACCGGGTTCCGTATTGACTCGGTGATCGAGCTCGAGAACAGCGGCAGCTCGGTGGCCTCGGCGGGCGACATCAACGGAGACAACGTCGATGACCTCGTAATCGGCGCAGAGTTCGCGAGCCCGGAAGGCCGATTCCGTGCCGGTTCGTCCTTCGTCCTCTTCGGGCTTGACGACGATGTCGGCAGCTTCCCGCCGGTGTTCGAGCTCGACCAACTCGATGGAACCAACGGCTTTCGGATCGACGGTGCCGTCGACATCGATATCAGCGGTTCATCCGTCGCCGGTGCGGGCGATGTGAACGGCGACGGTGTCGATGATCTCCTTGTCGGCGCGAGAAACGCGCCTCCAACGCTCCGCACCGGAATCACGTACGTGATCTATGGCCGCGCGCTTGGAGACTGTCGTGTCGATATCGACGGCGATGGATTCCTGACGATCTTCGACTTCCTCGAATTCCAGAACCTCTTTGGCCTCTCAGACCCTCGAGCCGACTTCGACGGCGATGGTGTATTGACGATCTTCGACTTTACGACTTTCCTCAACGAGTTTGACGCCGGCTGCTCGTGACTTTGCTTCGCCAATAAAAACCCGCGCTTTCGCGCGGGTTCGCTTCTACCCGACTATCGACCCTAGCTCAGGTCGTCGCCAGCCCACGCATCGAAGCCGCCCGGCGCTTCGGTCCGCCCTCGGTCTCGCCCTCGATGGCCGCGAAGCTCTCGCCGAAGCGGAACAGGCGGAAGCTGTTGAACATCACGAACAGCACCGGGAGGATCTGGTACAACCCCGCGACGGTCAGGTTCAGGAACCCCGTCGAGGCGATAATCAGGCCCGCGATCACGAACAGGATGGAGGCGATGATGTTCTGCAAGATGATCGACTTGGTCTTCCGCGCAAGCTCGATGAAGAAGGGGATGCGTGACAAATCATCGTTCATGAGCGCGACGCCCGCCGAGTTGGCGGCGATGTCCGAGCCGGACAAGCCCATGGCCACGCCAACGTCGGCCTCGGCGAGCGACGGGCCGTCGTTGATGCCGTCGCCGACCATCATGACGCGGTAGCCCCGGTCGACCAGGTCTCGCACCAGCTCGTACTTCTCCTCGGGCAGGCACTCCGCCTCGATCGCATCGACGCCCACCGACACGCCAACACGCTTGGCAACGCTCAGCCGATCACCGGTAAAGATCGCGATGTGCCGTGCGCCGAGGTCGCGCAAACGCTGCAGCACGCCTTTGGTGTTGGTGCGCACCCGATCCTCAAGGCCAACGACACCCATGTACCGGCCGTCGCGCATGACGTGCACGCCACTGATGCCCTCGATCTTGTTCTCGATCGTCTCGATGGCCTCGGCCTGGGCGGGCTTGAGCTCCTTGAGCCAGCTCGAACGCCCGACGTGCAGCTCGCCGTCCTGCGTGGTCGCGCGGACACCCTTGCCGTGCAGTTCCTGGAACTCGCCGGGAGTCTCGACGGGCACGCGCGCTTTGTCGGCGGTGCGCACGATCGACTGCGCCAGCGGGTGGTTGCTGTTCCGTTCCGCGGTCGCGGCCGCCTTCAGGAGATCCGCGCCCTGCACACCGTCGGCCGGCACCAGCTTGGTTACCTCGAAGGTGCCCGTGGTGATGGTGCCGGTCTTATCCATGATGATCGTGTTGACGCTGGCGGCTGCCTCGAGGAACGCCGTGCTCTTGACGAGGATGCCAAGCCGTGCGGCCGCACCAAATGCGGCGACCATGGCCGTCGGGCTGGCCAGCAGCAACGCGGCGGGAACGGCGACCACAAGCACGGCGAGCGCTGCGGCGAACGCGTCTTCCTGCGTCTGCGGGTTGTTCGCGCTCAGCATGAACACGATGAACGCCACACCGATCGCGATCGGTACGAAGAAACGCGCGACCTGCTCGATGATCTGCTGGCGCTGCGTCTTGGTGCTCTCGGCCTCGCGGATGAGCTGGGTTACCTTGCCGATCGTGGTATCCTCGCCCACCTGCGTGACCTCGAGCTCGATGACGCCCGAGAGGTTGGTCGTGCCGGCATAGACATCGCTGCCGCTCTGCACCGACACGGGGATCGCTTCGCCCGTCAGTGACGCCTGATTGATCTCGGTCTGGCCCTTCACGATGCGGCCATCGACCGGCAGGTTCTCGCCGGGGCGGACGCGGACGATCTGGCCCAGCGTCACGTCGGTGATCTGCATCTCGCGCTCCTCGCCGTTCTCGTCGACGACGCGGGCGGTGTCGGGCGTCAGGCCCACGAGCGCTTCGATCGCTCGGCGGGCACCGCTGGCGGTGCGTTCCACCACCTCATTGGAGATGTTCAGGATGAACGCGAGCAGGCCGGCCTCGGGATAGCGCTCGAGCGCAAGGGCCCCGCCGACCGCGATGACCACCAGGCACCGCGAGCCAAACTCGCCGCGGCGGATCTCTTTCCAAGCGGGGGGCAGCAAGAACGCGCCCAGAAGCAACGCCGCCAGCCCGGCGGGGACGGCCGTAACCGATTCGCTCACCATGCCGGTCCACTCGGCCGTTACCGAGCATGCCAGCGCGATAGCTCCGATCAGGAAAACGACGATCTTCCACTCGATCTTGGCCTCGGTCTCGCTGCCCCCGGAGAGGTCCGGGGCCTCCATCGGGGCGGTCGGCTCGAGTTCATCGCCCTGGGTCGTCGTGATCGTGGCCATGGATGCGCGTCTCCTGCGATGGTGCGGGCGGTCGCCCGCGTCTGGGGCTCGATCAGAATCGGGTGCCAGTTTAGGCTCCCGTGAGGACTCTCAATCCCCTCCGAAACCCACCAGAAGGGCTTGTCGCACGCCCGGTTGGGGCGCACGAGAGAGCGCCCGCGGGGGCGGGAAGGCCGCGTGCTACGACGCGCCTGGGGGCCGGGTTCGGGGCGTACCGTGCCCCATGCGCCACGTTGCGGTCTTGGGTAGCGGACAAATGGGCCTGGTGTGCACGGCGATGCTCGCCTCGGCGACCCCAAACTCGGGCTCGGCCGAGCCGGCATCCGCCGCCGAGCCTCCCGAGATCGGCCGTATCGCCATATGGGGACACGAGTTAGACGCCCAGCACCGCCTCGCCCAAGTCCGCCACAGCCCGCTCCTGGAGGGCTTCAGCCTGCCCGATCGCGTCGCGGTCGCCCTCACCGATGAGCAAGCCGTCCAGGACGCCGGCCTGATCGTCTGCGCTATCCCCGCCCAGCACATTCGCGAGGCGTTCACCCGCCTAAAGCCCCATATCCAGCCCGGCGTCCCGGTTGTCAGCACGGCCAAGGGCCTCGAGCAAGGCTCACTGCTGCGGCCCACCGAAGTCATCGCCCAGGTGCTCGACGATGGGCCTGGCGGCCGCCCGCTAGCCGCCCTGAGCGGGCCGACCATCGCCGCCGAGCTCGCCCGAGGCCTGCCCGCCACGATGATCGCCGCCAGCGAGAACGCCCAGTTTGCCTCGGCCGTCCAGCACTGGTTCGCGGCGAGTTACCTTCGGATCTACACCTCGCCAGACCTCGTTGGCACCGAGCTGGCCGGCGCGATCAAGAACGTCATCGCCATCGCCGCAGGCATCCTCGATGGGCTCCAAGCCGGGTACAACGCCAAGAGCGCCCTGCTCGCCCGCGGGCTCGCCGAGATCGTCCGCCTGGGCGCGGCCATGGGTGCCCAGCCCGAGACCTTCTTCGGCGTCGCCGGCGTGGGAGACCTCGCGACCACCTGCTTCAGCCCCGAAGGCCGCAACCGCGCCTGCGGCGAAGCGCTCGGCAAGGGCCGCACGCTCGCGCAGCACATGGGCGAGAGCATGCACGTGGTCGAAGGGGTGGCGACGACCAAGGCCGTGATGGAACTCGCCCAAACCCACGGCGTCGAGATGCCGATCTGCCAGGCCGTCCACGCCGTGCTGTTCGACGGGCTCGACCCCGTCGACGCCATCGGCTTGCTGATGAGCCGACCGCAGAAGGAAGAGCGATTGGCATAACCCGGTCTAGCTCGAACGCGTGGGCGACATCGCCTCGGGCGCTTCGAGGAACTTCACACCCCACGCCTCGCCGAGATCACCAAGCTTCTGAGGGTTCAACTCGCCCGCTTCGGCCAGCCGTTCCATCGCCTCGAAGAAACCCAAGAAGCGGCCGGGCGTGACGACCATCGCCGTGCGCCCGACACCACGCTCGCCGCCCTGCGTGCAGCGGAACCCATGCGGCACCTCTCCCGGCACGAACAGCATGTCGCCCGGCCCCGCCTCGATCGCCGCATCCTCGGTGAAGTACGTGAACCGCCCCTCGAGAATGAAGAACGTCTCGTCGAACGTGTGGTGTACGTGGAAAGGCGGTCCGCCACCGACTGGTGTATCGCCGACGATGACGCCGTGCGAACCGCCGGATTGATCGTTGCCAAGCGTGATGGCCGCACGCGTACCGCCGGCGTGCGCCTCACCAAGGCCGTCGCCCGCACGAACGATGCTCACCGAACGTGGTTGGTCCATCGCGATCCCCTCTCCCTCGTGTTCATTCAGCCGCGCGCGTCTTCGGGCAAACAACACTCCAGCGCCGCGCGATCCCACTTCGCCGCGTCGGCGGCCGCGTCGTACGTGCTCTGCAAAAACGCCATCAGCGCCGCACCGGGATCGTCCGCCTCGCGCACCGCCGAGTACGGCAGCACGAACTCGCCCAGCTCATCCGACCACGCCGCCGCGTCGGGCCGCACGCTCGCGCGCTCGAAGCCGTCGGGCTTGGGATAGGCGTACGAGTAAAAGATCGCGTCGTGGCCGTTGCCGCCGGGCCAGAACCCTGCGCTGCTCACCTCGTGCGAGTACGCCTCACGCGCGACCCAATCCGGAAAGTTTGGCACACCGCCCGGGTGCGGCGGCGCGTCTCGCCCAGAGAATCGTGTCGCCGCGAGATCGAAGCTGCCCCAGAAGAAGTGCACCGGGCTGCACTTGCCGCGGAAGCCGGCGCGGAACTGGTTGAACACGCGCTGCATGCTCACGAGCGCATGCCAGAACCGTGTCACAGCTTCGCGGTCGTAGGGCCGGTGTTCGTCGTCCTTCTCGAAGGGCGTGGCGTCGGCGATCTCGCTTGGCGTTGTGTAGATCTCCACGTCGATGCCGAGCTGGCGCAACTGCGCCATGACCGATCCATAGAAGTTCCCCACCGTGCCCGGCCCGAGGTCGACGCGGCGCAGCTCGCCGGTCGTCGTCTCGATCTCAACATCGTGATTCACAAAGTCCAGCCGCAGTTCGAAGTCAACACCGCTGTGAGACATTAACGACGTCGTGAGCCCGCGCGCGTTGACGTACAACGGCACGTGCCACGAGTGGTTCGTCCAGGGTGAGACGGTGAGCCTCATTTTGCCCAGCACCTGGCTATACAGGTGCAAAGCCGCGGCCGTCTCAGCCCAGCTCGAGTGCGTGATGTCGGGCCAGCGATGGTCGGCTGTCGCGTTCGAGGTGCTCATGTCCGCTCCGTGGTCGATGGTGCGCGTTCCGCGCAACCGTACCCGCGAAGGCGGAGGTGAGCGTGAGAGAGGGCTTGAGTTTCGGATTAGTCCCGCGGCGGCGCAGAGTGGGTGCCCAGCGGTTCCTCGCCACGCAACCGCCGGCCGAGGTCAGCCTGGATGCGCTTATCGAGCGTGATCAGGTGGTGGCTCAGCACGATGCGGCCCGGCACCCAGATGGGGTCCTGCCCCGTCGGCGCCGAGTTCGACGCACCCACCCACGTGTCTCGCAGCGTGGCGTACGGCACGATCGTCAGGTCGTGCTCCTCGCCCAGCGTGGCGTCATCGAGGTTGGCCAAAAAGTCCGAGCCCGGCTTCATCTGCGCCGACGCGTCATCGAGGCGGATCCAGTTCGCGAGCTTCGCGCCGCGGTGGGGCGTGCCCAGCGTGTACAGCGTGTTGATGTTCAGGCGCACGCCCAGCTCTCTCCCGACCTCGCCCGGATCGGCAAAGGCCGTCCGCGCGACGAGCCCGCCCATCGAGACCGCGACCACATCGACCTCGGTCGTCCAACGCATGCCGGTCGCGTCATCGATCTCGCTGCCGAACGCCTCGGCGACGTCTTGCGCGACGCCATCGGCGATGTCCGGGATGTCGTTGCCCCACATGTACGACAGCGCCAGCACGCGGTCCTCGTCGGCGCCGGTCAGCTCGCGAACCCGCTTGGCGAGCTGGTTGCTCGACATCTGCGGTGCCCGCCAGCCGCTCAGCACCACCACCGGGCGATCGACGCCCACGGGCGTGGCCTTCATGGTCTCGATAGCCGTCTTCACCTCGGCGTTCGTCGCCGGGTAGGACGGGTTGGCATGGTCGAGGTGCACGCACGAGGCGGACAAGAACACGCCCGCGCCGGCGAGCACGCCGACCAGACCTCTGCGGATCCGCCGACGCCAACGCCTCGGCTTGCGGCTCACGGACTCCGTCTTGTTCTCGGACTCGCTCATGGTGCCTCCCGGGGCCGATCGCCCGGGACGTAGTTCGGAAAAGCTAGCGTCCGCTTACAATGAATCGGTTCACTTTGAGCGATTTCGTTCAAACGAGCAGGGTCGCCGGCGCCTCGAGCATGCCCTTGACCGTGTTGAGGTACTGGGCCGCCATCGCGCCGTCGACGATGCGGTGGTCGCTGGACATGGTCATGCTCATCACGCTGCCGATCATGAGCTGCCCTTCGCGAACCACCGGGATCTCGCGTGCTGCCCCGACAGCCAAAATGCACGCATTGGGCGGGTTGATGA
Organism: uncultured Phycisphaeraceae bacterium; assembly: GCA_937899905.1. Taxonomy (GTDB): domain Bacteria; phylum Planctomycetota; class Phycisphaerae; order Phycisphaerales; family UBA1924; genus JAHCJI01. Next base: position 17,338 of record CALCCF010000019.1, on the reverse strand, counting down.
TCGCGGTGAAGTGCGACACGCCGAACATGCCCAGGTTGCTGATGGTGAACGTCGCGCCGTCCATCTCGTCGATGCTCAGGCCCTTGTCGCGGGCCTTCTTCGCCAGGCGGCGGGTCTCGCCCGAGATCGTCCGCAGGCCCATGCGGTCGGTGCCCTTGAGCACCGGAACGACCAATCCGCCACCACGCTCCTCGGGCAACGCGACGGCCACGCCGATGTTGACGCTGCCGTGCTGCTGGATCGACGGTGGGTTGGTCGAGCCGTCCCACGACGAGTTCACGAACGGGTGCTGGTGCATCGCGAGCGCACACGCGCGAACCAGGAAGTCGTTGACCGTCAGCTTCACGCCCTGGGCCGAGAGTTGCTCGTTGAGCTGCTCACGCAGGTCGAGCAGCGCATCCATGTCGACCTCGACGGTGACCTGGTAGTGGGGGATGCTCTGCTTGCTCTCGACGAGCCGTCGGGCGATGGTGCCCCGCATGTTGCTGAGCGTGACCGTGTTGTCCTGGAGCGATGCGCCGATCGGCGGAAGCTCGACCGCGGCTGGTGCCGGTGTCGAGCTCGCGGTCGGCGCACTGCCACCACCACTTTGCAGCGCCTGCTCGACGTCCTTCTTTACGATGCGCCCGCTCGGGCCGGTGCCGTCGATGCCCGAGAGGTCCATGTTGTGCTCGCCGGCGATCTTCTTGGCCAGCGGGCTGGCGAAGATGCGGCCGTTGCCCGAGTGGGCCCCGTTCGCGCTGCCATTCGAGGTCGGCGTGGCCGCAGGCGGTGGGGCCGTCGCGGTCGCCGCAGCCGGCGCGGGCGCTTCCGAAGCCTCGGCCTTCGCCGCCTTCGGAGCGCTCGCCGAAGCACCGCCTGACGCAGCGGCCTCCGCAACATCCTCGCCCTCTTCCGCGATGATCACGATCGGGTCGCCCACGTTCACCGAGTCGCCCTGCTGGGCGGCGAGCTTGGCCACCGTGCCCTCGTCGAAGGCCTCCAGCTCCATGGTCGCCTTGTCGGTCTCGATGTCGGCCAGCACGTCGCCGGGGTTAACCGCGTCCCCCTCCTTCACGTGCCACTGGACGACGGTGCCGACCTCCATGGTGTCGGACAAGCGGGGCATGGTGACGGTGATCGGCATGATTCGGGGCTCCTGGATCGGCCCACTAGGCCTTCCAGTCAATCGTAGGAGCCCAATCGCCCGGTCCCTACTTCGAGTCCGCTACTTGGCTTCGCCCGCCCGGCGGTATTGCTCCAGCGTGCTCGAGTAGTAATCGAGGAAGCCCGCGGCGGCGGGGTCGGTCTTACAGATCTCGACCGCTCGCTCCTGCAAGCCGATCGCCTCGGAGATCTCGCCCCGGTCCGAGGCGAGCTTGGCCAGGCTGTGCAGCGCGAAGGGGTTGCGGCCGTCCTTGAGTTCGTTGGCTCGCGTCGCAAACTCAAGGGCAACCCCCTTGTCGGGGTTCTGCAGCGGCTTGCCGAAGCCGAAGGCGATGGCGAACGCGATCCTGCCCAGAAGGTCCTCGTCTTCCCAAAAGCCGGCCTTCGCAGCGGCCCAATCCTCCTCGGCCATGATCCGATCCCGCTCGGCCACGAGCGCGAGCTCACGCTCGAACTCGACGCGATACGCATCGGTGTCCCACGTCCCGTCCAGCACGGCGTCCAAGATCTCGGCAAGCTCCCCCGTGGTTGGCAGGCCAACCCACGCGAGCGTGCCGTCCCGATCGATGATGGCATACTGAGGCCGGATCGACCGAACGCCCTCGGGCAGAAGCATGGCCGCGGTCGACGCGTCCGTATCAACGCCCATTACAAAGCGGGCACGGTCGTACTGCGTGCGAGGCTTCTGGCCCTCTTCGCCGGGCGCGACCGAGCTCAGGAACCGGACAACCGTGGGGAGCTTCTCGTCGGTAATGCCCACAAACTGCACGCCTTGTTCGGCATACCGCTCTTGCAAGGAGCTGATCTTGTCCATGGCCGCGATGCATGGGACGCACCACGTCGCCCAAAAGTCAACGACGTACACGGTTCCGCGCTCGAGCGCACCGATCGGCTTGTCCTTCAGGCGGACCCATTGCTCGATCGCGATCGCCTCGACACGCTCGCCGATGGCCAGCGTGCGGGTCGCACGCCTGTCGGTCTCCGCCGCATCGGCGTTCGGTGTCCCAAAAAAGATCGCAACAAACGGCAAGATGAATGAGAGCACATGGCCTCCCCTCGAGTATGGCATCACCTTGTTGGGATGACCCTCAAGAGGATTTCCGTCAACAGTCCGCGAATTGGTGTGCGTCAGTCAGGATCGAACCACGCCCTGCACAGCCTCGGCGATCCGCCCCGCGTTCGGCAGATACTCCGCCTCCAGGTTCTTCGCGTAAGGCGTCGGCACGTCCGCCGTGTTCACGCGAACCGGCTGGTGGTCCAGCCAGTCAAAAGCGTGCTCGACGATCTGCGTCACGACCTCGCTCGCGACGCTTGCGAAGGGCCAGCACTGATCGACGATCACCACGCGGTTGGTCTTCTTCACGCTCTCAACGATGGCGTCGATGTCCAACGGGCGAATGGTGCGCATGTCCAGCACCTCGGCCTCGATGCCATCTTGGGCAAGCGCTTCGGCGGCCTCCAGGCAGAAGTTCACCGGCCGGCCGAAGCTGACGATCGTGCAGTCGCCACCCTCACGCGCGACACGCGCCTTGCCAAACGGGATCGCGTAGTCCTCCTCGGGCACGTGCATGGTGTCGCCCAGCATGCGCTCGCTCTCGAGGAAGAACACCGGATCGGGGTCGGCGATGCTCGTGCGGAGCAGGCCCTTGGCGTCGAGGCCGTTGCTCGGGATCACGATCTTCACGCCCGGCACGTTGCTGTACAGCCCCTCGACGCACCAGCTGTGCGTGCTGCCCAGCTGGCCGCCCGCGCCGTCGTTGCCGCGGAACACGATCGGGCAGCCCCATTGCCCGCCGGACATGTACAGCATCTTCGGCGCGTTGTTGAGGATCTGGTCCGCCGCCACGAGGCTGAACGACCAGCTCATGAACTCAACGATCGGCCGCAGACCACTCATCGCCGCGGCGATGGCCATGCCCGCGAACCCATTCTCGCTGATGGGCGTGTCGATGATGCGCTTGGGCCCGAATTCGTCGAGCATGCCCTCGCTGATCTTGTACGCGCCGTTGTACTCGGCGACCTCCTCGCCCAGAAGGAACACCCGCTCGTCCTCGCGCATCGCGAACTGCATGGCTTCACGCAACGCCTGGCGGAAGGGGATCACGCGATCGCCGTCCCGCTCGGGCTCCTGCCAGCCCGTGAAGTCGGGGAAGGCCTGGGCCTCGGGCAGGGCGGGGTGCTCGATGTCGATCGTGGCAGACATGCTGGCGGCCATAAGGGCTTCCTCGCAAGGGGGTTCTGGGGGCGAAGGGGATTGTACTCGCCGGGCCGCCCCGGCGGCGTTCGGCCCCAGCGGTACCATGTCAAGACCGATTCCTTGTGGAGACTCCCATGCGTGCCCAGTTCGCCGCCGTTCTCGCCGTTTTGCTCTGCATTGCCCTGCCGTCGCGGGCGCAGGTCGATCCCGATCGCCCCTTCGACGCCTTTGCGCCCCTCGACCTCCCGGCCCCAACCGAGGCCCGCCTGGGCTCGGGCGCTCCCGGCCCGGCCTACTGGCAGCAGCGCGTCGACTACATCATCAACGCCACGCTCGACGCGGAGACGAAGCGTCTGAGCGCAACCCTCGAGGCGACGTACCACAACCACTCGCCCCACGCGCTGACTTTCTTGTGGATCCAGCTCGAGCAGAACCTCTTCCGCACCGACAGCATCGGCACCCGCAGCCGCACCGGCGGCGTGATGCGGGCCATGGAAGAAGAGTTCAACGGCGGGTACGACATCCCCTACATCCGCACCGGCAACCAAGACCTCGAGTTCCAGATCTACGACACGCTCTGCCGCGTCGAGCTGCCTGCGCCGATCCTGCCGGGCGAGACGTTCGAGCTCGAGCTCTCCTTCGCGTTCGACATGCCGCCTTACCTGCGTCGCATGGGCGCCGAGGACGTCTCGCAAGGACGCATCTTCGAGTATGCCCAGTGGTTCCCGCACGTGTGCAACTACGACGACGTCCACGGCTGGAACACGCTGCCCTACGCCGGCAGCGGCGAGTTCTACACCAACTTCGGCAATTACGAGGTCAACATCACCGTGCCGCGTACGTACCTCGTCGCCGGCTCGGGCCTCTTGCAGAATCCTGAAGAAGTCCTCACACAAACCCAGCGCGATCGCCTTGAAGAAGCGAAGCAAAGCCGCGAGACCGTGATGATCCGCTCGGCCGACGAGGTCGAAGATGCATCGACCCGCCCCACCGGCGATGGTCCGCTCACCTGGCGCTTCAAGGGCGACAACATCCGCACGTTCGCCTGGGCCGCCAGCGACTCGTTCATCTGGGACGCCTGCGGCGTGGAGATCGAAGATCTCGACGGCTCCACGCGCACCGTGCTGTGCCAATCGCTCTACCCGGTCGAGGCCGAGGAGTGGAAGCCGACGGCCGAGCAGGGCGGCAGCACGCAGTATGTCGCCCACAGCGTCGAGTTCTACAGCGATTTCCTCTATCCGTATCCCTACCCGATCATGACCAACGTCAACGGGCCCGAGGGCGGCATGGAGTACCCGATGATCATCTTCTGCGGCGGGCGCACCGGCCGCGGCCCCCTGGGCGTCACCGACCACGAGGTCGGCCACACCTGGTTCCCCATGGTCGTGAACACCGACGAGCGCCGCCACGCCTGGATGGACGAGGGCTTCAACACGTTCATCGGCATGCACTCGCTGGCCAACTTCCGCGGCACCGACCTCGACCCCGGCCGCTCGCGCCGCCAAACGATGGAACTCGCGCGCGGCCGCAGCCAGCCCATCGCCGTGTTCCCCGATCGCAACCTGCCCGGCCTGCTCGGCCGCCTGCAGTACCGCAAGACCGCCATGGGCCTGCACCTGCTCCGCGAGGTCGTGCTCGGGCCCGAGCGTTTCGATTACGCGTTCCGCGAGTACGTCCGCCGCTGGGCCTTCAAGAGCCCCCAGCCCGCCGACTTCTTCCGCACCATGGAAGACGCCGCCGGTGCCGACCTCGCCTGGTTCTTCCGCCAGTGGTACCTCGAAGACACCGTGCTCGACCACGCGATCGAGGTCGTGTTCGACGAGCCAGAGGAAGTCCCCGCTGATGCTGAAGAAGGTGAATCACCGAGTGTGCCCACGGTAACGATCACCCTCAAGAGCCTCGGCGAGATGGTCATGCCCGCCGAGGTCATCGTGCAGTTCGACGACGGCGAGGTCGAGATCCGCAACTACCCCGTCGAAGCCTGGGCCACCACGCGCGAGCGCAGCTTCACCGTCGAGCTCGACGGCCGATCGCTCCGCCGAGTCGTCGTCGATCGCGACGACGTCTTGCCCGACATCAACCCCGAGAACAACCGCTGGTCGGCGGATCAATAGGGCCGGGCAGTCGTTTCGCGTTGCGTATCAGGCCAACCTCAAGGCGACGAGCCGAGCGCTCCGATGCTTGTGTATGGCTCTTGCGACCACGTCTACCAACAGGCCGATTCAACCCACAATCGTTGATGCGTGCGATGATTTCAGGCGCGACTACGAGCTTGGTCTCTCTCTTTCCGAAATGACGGACAACGCGTGGCGTCGGCCTCGCTTCTTCCATTTGTTGCAGATTTTCCGTTCTACCGCGGGCGTGCCCGGAGCGACGGCCGAAGCGGGCGTGTTTCGTGGACTCGGGTCACGGATTCTGTGCTTGGAACGTCGCAGGGAGGATCCGGATTTTGACGGTGAGGGCCATTTTGGCGTTGACTCTTTCGAGGGCTTGAGCCCACCAGCAACGATCGATGATGATCCGTCCTGTGCCGGTCGTTTTGCCGATACTTCGGTTGAAATGGCGCGTCGTACGCTCGAGGGCTTTCCAGCTGTCGAACTCATAAAAGGCTGGATTCCTGAAGCGCTCGATCAGTTGCCCGATCAGCAGTATCGATTCGTGCATGTCGACGTCGATCTCCATGATCCGACGCGTGCGAGTTTGGAGTACTTCTTCCCGCGCATGGTGCGTGGGGGCGTCATCGTTATCGATGACTACGGGCCTTGGCCAAACGGCGAGTTCCCGGGTTGTAAAATCGCGGCGGACGAGTTTGTCATGCGGCACGGGATTGGACTCGCGGCACTTGACACCGGAAACGCTGTGATCTTCAAGCGATAACGCCCGACCTACGCTTCGTTAGCGGGTCCTTTGGCATCCGCACACAGGGGGACGGGCCATGCCGCCCACGATCGAAGCCATCAAGGCCGACATCACGACGCTGCACGTCGATGCCATCGTCAACGCGGCCAACGAGCTCCTCGCACCCGGCGGCGGCGTCTGCGGGGCCATCCACCGGGCCGCGGGGCCCAAGCTCGAGGACGCCTGCTACGACCTGCCCGAGGCCCGACCGGGCATCCGCTGCGAGCCGGGCCGAGCCGTCGCCACCCGCGCCTTCGAGCTTCCCGCCAAGTGCGTCATCCACACCGTCGGCCCGGTCTGGGTCAACGGCCGCAGCGGCGAGGACGACACGCTGGCCGCCTGCTACGAAGCCTGCCTGGAGATCTGCCGCAAGGGCAAGATCCCCACGATCGCCTTCCCAGCGATCTCCACGGGCTCCTACGGCTTCCCAGCCGAGTACGCCGCGATCATCGCCGTCCGAACGCTCTCGCGGGCCATCCGCCCCACCGAGGCCGCTGCCGACCCCCTGCCCACGCTCGATAGGATCCTGCTGTGCGCCTACGACAATGAGACCCTGGCCCTCTACCGCGAGCAGCTCGCCAAGACCGAGCACCCGAGCACCCTGGAATCAAGCCCATCCCAAGCTTGAGTCGGGCCTGACGCGAGCCGATGGGGCTGATACCATCGTGGCCCCCACGGGACGAGCAGCGTCCCGGCCGAGGAGCGGTGCCCGAGAGGCTGAAGGGGCCGGATTGCTAATCCGGTGTACTGGTATATCCGGTACCGAGGGTTCGAATCCCTCCCGCTCCGCTTGCCGATTTTCAGAACGCCCCCGCTTGGCCGGGGGCGTTTCGTTTGCGGTGGCAGTCCACTCAAGACACTTGCAGCAACGACCTCATCGGGGACCCGCGTCGAACAGCGGGTGGATACCTAGAGCTGAGAGGGCACTGGGGCAGTTGCGGCAGGCCGGTAGTATGGCGAGTCGTTCCGGTACGGCATACCAGCTCGAGTAGCTAGCACGACCGCCCGTGCAGAACTCCTGACCTCGGTGTTAGACAGAGGAGTCTGAACGATGAGCCCCAATGAGCCCGTAGCACGATCGGCCTCAGACGACAAGCTCTTCGACGAGTGGTGGTGCGAGCCTGGCTCCGGTGATCAGTCGATGGAAGATGAGCACGGAGATCACTGGCGTGAGTTTCTTCGCTACATCGAAGAACCAGACCTCACGTCAAGCACAGTGCTCGACTTCGGTTGCAATCAGGGCGGCATGCTGAGGATGCTCTATGACACCAAGCCGTTCGCTTCGGCTGTTGGCGTCGACTTGGCGCGGAGATCGATCGACGTAGCTAAGAGCCGAAAGGGAGACCGGCCGATTCGCTATGAGGCGACGAGCTCACTCAGCCATCTTTGTGACGTGTTCGATCTTGCCCTGAGTAGCGCTGTCCTCTTTCTTGTTGACGATATGAACGAGCATGCAAAGCAGATCTTCAGCGCCCTCAAGGCGGAGGGTGTGTACTACGCAAGCCACCCAGATTTTCTGAGCTATCCGAACTTTGAGCAGATCAGAAAAGACATCAACAAGTTCGCGGCTGTACCGCTCGTGCCGCACTCGCTTGAGTCAATCGTGACGACGTTCGATGCTGCCGGTTTTAGGGTCGGCATCAAGCGGGTCGTGCCACAAACTTTCGTGGAATTGAACCCTGGAAGGAACTGGTTCTCTTCTGTAGCAGACAACATCGAAGCTAGCTATTTACACAGCTACGTCTTCCAGTTCTCCAAACCGCCTCTTCATTCGGCTGATTGAGTTCTAGTCAATGCTAACACCGAATATCAGCATGCCAGCCAGGCATGTCCAGCATCGCGCGCGTCTCGGCCGCGTGTAGGCAGGTCTCGGAAATCATCGGCTTCTGTCGGTGGCCGAGGCAAGTCGAGCGTGCACTCACACGATCAAGTTGACTGTGCGTCTATCGGTTTTGCTCGTTCAGAATCGCGGCGATCACTTCCAGAGCCGCCTCGGGACCGACACGGTCCTCGACCATCCCCGATGCGGTTATCGCCGCTTTCCAGAAGGCCCACCCGCGTGCCCGGTCCCAAGTCAGCTCATCGAGGCCCACGTGCTTGCGGAAGGCCTCTCGCGCGGTCCCGTCAAAGAACGTCCACGCGATCACCAGGTCGCACGCTGGATCTCCAATGGTGCAAAGCCCGAAGTCGATCACGGCAGCAAGCTTCCCGTCTCGCACGAGCAAGTTGAAAGGGCTCACATCCCCGTGCACCCACACGGGGTCCGCTGTCCAGGCGCTCGAGATCGCTCGGTCCCACAGGTTGGTTGCGCACTCAGGATCGATCACCCCATCGAGCCGCTTGATCGCTTGGCGGGTTTGATCGCTGTAGAAATCGAGTCGTCCTCCGCGACGGAAGTTGTGCGCCCCAGGCAGGGGACCTCCGTTGGGGTCGAATCGCCGGAGCGCAGCAAGAAAGCTCGCGAGCTCGATCGCGAGCGACTCAACCGAATCAACCGGACCCACATCAGCGGTCTCGCCCTCGATCCAGCGGTACACGCTCCAACGCCATGGGTAGTCGCAACCGGGCTGACCCATGGCGACCGGTTCAGGAATCGAAACCGGTACGGCTGTTCTCATGCTGGGCAACCATCGCTGCTCCTTGTCAACCTGGTCCGCATAGCCGGCGCCGTTCGGCAGGCGGATCATCAATTCGTTTCCGAAGCGGAAGGTCCGGTTGTTCCGGCCGCCCGGGACGACTGGTTCAACCGGCAAGTCTCGCCAGCGAGGAAACTGCTTGGCAACGAGTCGCGAAGCAAGCCGCGCATCAATCACCGGCGTCTTGATGTCAGAGTCGATATGACTCACTCGGAACCACCTGCAGGTATGGATGTAGCAACCCGATGAGAATACGAAAGAACGAGCGAGCGACCACGGCGGCCACTGGTAAAGACATCCCGGCACCCGACCGCGCTGGTTGCTGTGGTCGAGAAGAGAATTACAGCGCGAATTTCAACCTGATTCACCTCCGGCCCTCGACTTCCAAGCCGTCATGACTTCATCCGGTCGCGTCAGACATCACGCCAATCCATCCAATCTCCGAGCTACCGAGAGTGATGCTACGGAATCGCCCCCGTAATCAGCAAGATCAAAAACACATCGATCCCCACGAACGCGAATTCCAGCATCGCCCGCCCCGGCCGCTTCGGCTCGTGCCGCAGCGCCTCGAAGCCCGCCCACGCGCTGCGCAGCCCGAACACAACGAGGATGACAACCAACGCCCAAGAGATCCAGCCCATGCAAGTGCTCCAGTATCTAACGCTACTTTCGCCGCGCGACCATCACGCCCTCACGAATCGGCACACAGAACGCCTCAAAGTCCGCATCCGCCGCCACCAGCCGATTCACGCGGTCGGCCGCGTCGCGGCTCTCGCTCTGCCCTTCGGGCGTGTCGACCCACCAGTCTCCGCCGCCCAGCATGTTGTCGGCCACCAGCAACCCACCCGGCCGCAACAGCGCCTTGGCGAACGGCAGGTAGTCCGGGTACTCGCTCTTGATCGCATCCAAGAACACAAGGTCCACCCCGCCCGCACGTTCCGAAGCCAATTGCTCGAGCACCGGCGTGCCAAAGCCGCGCACGACGTCGACGCGATCGCCCACGCCCGCCTCGGCGAACGCCGATTCTGCAAACCCCGCATGCAGGTCATTGGGCTCGACGGTGATGAGCTTTCCGCCCTCGGCCAGTCCGCGAGCAAGCCAGATGCCCGAGTACCCCGCCAGCGTGCCGACTTCGACGATGAGCCTCGCCTCGACCATCCGTGCCAAGCCCATCAGCATGCGGCCCACCGACGCCGAGATGGCGATGTCCGGCAAGCCCGCTGCCACGGCCCGCTCCATCAGCCCCGCAAGGTGATCGTCCTGATCCCCAAAAACGGTGTCGAGGTAGTCGCAGGTGTGCCGCCAGCGGCCCGGTGTCATCTCGATGCCCATGGGGCAAGATAGCCGCAGGCCAGCGCCGCTGGACCGAAACTCACGAGGTACGTCTGCCGTAATCTCCTAGGACCACACGGCCGGTCGAAACCCGGCCAACGAGGGGGACGATCCATGCACCGAATCACGCATACGAAGGCACTCCTAACCATGCTCACCGCCGTCCTCGCCGCGGCGATGCCCACGGCCGACGCGGTGGCCCAGGACCTGCCCTCCCGCGGCCGCGTCGTCCCGCAGCTGTCGGCGCTCGACCAGCTGATGCAGGACACCATGGCCGACAACGGCATCACCGCCGGCGTGCTGGCCGTCGGCTTCGACGACCGCGTGGCCTACGTGCGTTCTTTCGGGTGGGACGATCGCGCGCAAACCACGCCGTTACCCGTCAACGCCAGGATGCGACTGGCCAGCGTGTCCAAGCCCATCACCGCCACGATCGTGCGCCGCCTCATCGCCGATGGCCGGCTGTCGCTCGCCGACAAGGCATTCGATGTCGGCCAGCCCGGCGGCGGCGTCCTCCAACTCGATCCGTTCCCGGCGCTCGGCGATCCACGCATCGCCGACATCACGATCTCGAACCTGCTCTTGCACCGCGCCGGCTGGAACCGCGACATTGTGGGCAACCACGCCTTCCGCGAGATCCAGATCGCCAGCGAGATGGGCGTGCCAAGCCCACCCGGCCCCGCCAACATGATGCGCTGGGTGCTCGGCCAGCCGCTGCAATTCACGCCCGGCACTCAGTACGCCTACGCCAACCTGGGCTACTCCACCCTCGGCCTCATCATCGAGGAAGTCACCGGCAACAGCTACGAGGAAGAAGTCGAGCGGCTGTTCGATGACCTGGGCTACCCGGGCCTCGTCGAGATCGGCCGCACGTTCGCCGCCGACCAGGACCCCCTCGAGCCCTGGTACAACCAGGAGGCCCTCGGCTTCGGCCCCAATGTGTTCGACCCGACCGGGCCATTCGTCCGCTGGCCTTATGGCGGGTGGCACCAAGAGGGCGCCTCGTCGATGGGCGGCCTGATCGCGCCCGCCGAGCCCCTGCTCGCCCTGGCCGACAGCGTCATCCTCTTTGGCTCGTCTTCCGGCGTCCCGCTGTCCGGCGGCATCTCGCCGTCCTTCTTCAGCGCCCACAGCGGCTCGCTGCCCGGCACCGATACCGTCGTCTGGCAGCGCGGCCAGTCGCTCCGCGTCGCCGTGCTGTTCAACCACCGCGACCAGACGTTCCAGAACGCCTGGGGCGTGAACGTCGCCGCCGAGATCGACCGCATGTTCCTGGCCGGCGAAATCTCCGAGCCGCCCTGCGCCATCGACCTCGACGGCGACGGCCGGTTGACGATCTTCGACTTCCTGGCCTTCCAGACCCGCTTCGACGCCGGCTCCCTGGAGACCGACTTCGACGGCGACGGGGAATTGACCATCTTCGATTTCCTGGCTTTCCAGAACGCCTTCGACGTCGGCTGCTAGCCGAGCCGGTCGGCCGGCCCGAGCGCTATCGTCGCTCGTGCCTACATCCGCTCCTGACGGCTTCAGCCCAATCCCAGAGATCCTCGACGAGCTCCGCGCCGGCCGCATGGTCGTGCTGTCCGACGACGAGGACCGCGAGAACGAGGGCGACCTCGTCCTGCCCGCCCAGTTCGCCGACGCCGCCACCATCGGCTTTATGCTCAAGGAAGCTCGCGGCTACCTGTGCCTCAGCCTCACCGAGGCCGACTGCAATCGCCTCGATCTCACACCCCAAAGCCAGGTCAACACGTCAGTGCGCGGCACGCCGTTCACCGTTGCCATCGACGGCCACCCACGCCACGGCTTCACCACCGGTGTGAGCGCCGACGAGCGCGCCAAGACCATCCGCCTGGCGATCGACCCGGCTAGCACGCCCGGCGACTTCGTTCGCCCCGGCCACATCAACCCGCTGCGGGCCCGCGACGGCGGCGTGCTCGTACGCATCGGCCAGACCGAGGGCTCGGTCGACCTGTGCCGCCTCGCGGGCCTCACCCCCTCGGCGGTCATCATCGAGATCTTGCGCGACGACGGCAACATGGCCCGCGTGCCCGACCTCATCGACTTCAACACCAAGCACAATCTCAAGATGTGCTCGGTCAAGCAGCTCATCGAGTATCGCCTCAGCAGCGAACGCTTCGTCGAACGCCTCGAACCGGAGGGCGGCACCACCATCGAGACGGCCCACGGGCCTTTCAATCTCATCGGCTTCCGCAGCATCACGGACCCGCTGCCCCACCTCGCGCTCACCCTCGGCGGCGTGGGAGACCTCGACGCCCAGGGTGCCGTCATCGAGCAAACCGAGCCCACGCTCGTCCGCGTCCACCGTCGAGACCTGCTCGGCGACATCTTCGCCGCCAGCCAGGACGGCCGAAACACCCGCTCCATCCTCGACAGCTCGATGCGGCAGATCCAGGACGCCGGCCGCGGCGCCATCATCTACCTGCGCCCCAGCGGCGGCCTCGACCAGCCCGGCGACGCCGGACTCAGCACACGCCTCACGCGCCCGTTCGATCGCAACGACGACGACAGCCCGCGCCAGTCCCAGGCCGCCGGCGCGCTCGAATACGGCACCGGCAGCCAGATCGTCCGCGCTCTAGGTATCTCGCAAATGCAGCTGCTTACCAACAGCGATGCCGACTACCCGCAGCTTGAGGCGTTCGGTCTGAGCATCACCGAGCGGGTGGGCCTGTAGGCCCTCGTATCCGATGGAGCGAGTGTGCGGCCGGAGGGCGCTACGGAGCGCTCAGATCAGAACCGAAACTCCAGCCCAACCTCAACCGCGACACCATCGAGCCCGATGACGCGCATGCGCTCATCAAACTCGTCGTAGAAGTGCACGTTGCTGTACGTCCGGTAGCGGAACATCGTGTACAGCGAAACGGGCTCGGCCAGCTCGAAGCTCGCCCCGGCCATGAGCTGCAGCGCGAGCGCGCCGCGAGAGTCTTCGTAGTCACGCGAGCTGCTATCGCTCAGCGTGAACAGCGACGCACCGATACCGCCGCCCGCAAAGAAGCTCACCCGCCCGAGCTTGATGTCCGGCATGACGTTGACCGAGAAGCCGTACTCGAACATGTCGCCATCACCGGCAATCGGCCCGCTACCGCGCGTAAGCCTGTCGTACGGCGTGTACCCAAAGATGCCCTCGAGCTCGACGCGGATGCCCACGCGCGACCACGGGCCGACGTCCCAGATCCGGTATCGCCCGCCGACGGCAAACGACGCGATGAGGCCGGCGTCGAAGTCGGCATCGAACTCGGTGCTCTCGAAGTTCTCGAAACGTGCGCTCGGCCGCTGGTAGCCGCCTACGCCGATGCGGTAGTACAGCCACATCTCCTGCCGCGCGATCTCGCGCTGCCGGCGGCTCCACTCCACATCGTCCTGGAACGCCGTCGCGGCCAGCGATGCTGTGGGCAGCGCCGCAACAGGCGCCGCCGTCGCACCCGCGACCGCCGGAGCGGGCACGTAGGGCTCGTGGACGAACCGCAGACCGCTGTCCGCTACCGCGCTCGCTGCGGCCGCCAGCAGGCCGGCCATCGCTGCCATCCGTTGCATCTCGTGCTCCTCCGGTCACCGCTCCGTCCGACTCCGGCGGCGATTCTAACGCGGAGCCAACGCTAAGCGTGCCCGCCAACCGGCTCAGCCTCGGCCTTGGCCTCGACCTGGACCGAAGCCCCGCGGTCCGCCCCACGCCCAGTATCGACCACGCCGTACACCTGCCCCAGCACCCGCGACACGCCCTTGCGCTTCCGTGCCAGCCGCGGCTCGAAGCTCGCTCCATACGCCGTCAGGTAGTCGTGCAGCGAGCGGGCCTCCCCGCCCGAGTAGTTGTCGATCAGCAGGTGGTAACGGTCCAAGACCGTGTGCAGCCGCGTCAGCACGTACAGCCCCGAGTGGAACAGATCACCGTCCAGGTGCACCACCGGCGTGCGGCCCTTGAGGATCTCGCCGCCCTCGCCGGCCAGCCAGGGGCACAAGGTCTGGTTAAACCAGCCGATCTGGTAGCCCACGCGCGGGTCATCGATGTCCGGCGTCTGCCCCTCGACCGAGAAGTACCCCGCCGGCCGCCGCCGCCACTGCTGCGGCAGCCCCAAGAACGAGTCGAACCCGATGAACCGCGACTGCGGGTTCGTGTTCGCCGACACCCAGTGCCGAAGGCTCGAGCCCTCCCAGACGCCAAACTCCATGTACGCCAGGTTCGCATCGCGGCCCACGACGTCGCCGATCCGGTCGAAGTACTTGGTCTTGACCACGCCCGACATCGCCTCGGGCGGCGGCCGCAGCACTGACGACCGCCGGATGACGCCGTAGTTGCACCACGTCTCCATGGTGTTGGTTGGCGCAAACGTCGCCAGGTTCTTGCACAATTCTCGCAAGACGATCATGGGCCCCCACCTTCCATGAACCGACACGACCGAGGCGATTACCGGTCCACAATCCCCCTCGCGGCCAAAAGCCGGCAAGGGTTGTACTTATTGGAGGATAGCCCACCGGGCCTGGGGAGCCGCCTAGCACGCGGCCACGCCCAACGCCCCGACCACACCGGGCACTATCATCACCGACTATGGCTTGGACCCCCAAATTCAATGAGCACGTCCTGTGCAAGCGCATCCCCACCTTCCCCCACGGCGATCCCAAGGACCGCCACGTGGTCGGCTATGACGAATACGTCAAGACCGGCGGCTACGAAGGCCTGCGCAAAGCCCTCACCATGAAGCCCAGCGACGTCACCGCCGACGTCAAGAAGTCCATGCTCCGCGGCCGCGGCGGCGCCGGCTTCCCCACCGGCCTCAAGTGGACGTTCCTCCCCCAGGTCGACGACGCAACGGACGACCTTGAAGAGCGCGGCCCGCGATACCTCGCCATCAACGCCGACGAGTCCGAGCCAGGCACCTTCAAGGACCGCCTGCTCATGGACTGGGACCCGCACCTCGTCCTCGAAGGCATCGCCATCTGCTGCTACGCCTGCCGACTGGATAAGGCGTTCATCTTCATCCGCGGCGAGTACCACCACCAAGCCAAGATCCTCGAGAAGGCACTCGCCGAGGCCTACGAGAACGGCATCTTCGGACCGAAAGGCCTCGCCAGCGGCAGCGCCAACACCGGCGGCGCCAAGTTCCAGATCGACTGCTACGTCCACCGCGGCGCCGGCGCGTACATCTGCGGCGAAGAGACCGCGCTGCTCGAGGGCCTCGAGGGCAAGCGCGGCTGGCCGCGCATCAAGCCGCCCTTCCCCGCCGTCGAGGGCCTCTTCGGCCGCCCGACCATCATCAACAACGTCGAAACACTCGCCCACCTGCCCAGCATCGTCGAGCACGGCTCCGAATGGTTCATGGCCCAGGGCGTCGAGAGCACCGTCGGCGGCCCGCCCAGCTACGGCACCAAGCTCATGGGCGTCAGCGGGCACGTCAACCGCCCGGGCTGCTATGAGTTCGAGCTCGGCATCCCGCTGCGCACGCTCGTCGAGGACTACTGCGGCGGCATCCGCGGCGGCAAGAAGTACAAGGCCGCCATCCCCGGCGGCGTCAGCATGGGCATCCTCGGCACCGACCAGTACGAAGCCGAGCTCGACTTCGACATCGGCCGCAAGTACAACGTGCTGGGCCTCGGAACCGCCGGCCCCACGGTGTTCGACGAGGACACCGACATGGTCGCCGTCGCCCGCAACATCGCCCGCTTCTTCAAGCACGAGAGCTGCGGCCAGTGCACCCCCTGCCGCGAGGGCTCCGGCTGGCTCTACCAGCTCATGACCCGCATCGAAGACGGCCACGCCAAGACCAAGGACCTGGACATGGCCCTCGAGATCGCGACCTCCATGGGCTCCATGCCCGGCACCACCATCTGTGGCCTCGCCGACGGCAACAACTGGGCCCTACGCACCATCATGAACAAGTTCCGCGACGAGTTCGAAGACCGCGTGAGCCCAAGCCACGTCGCCGTCAAGATGACCATCGGCGCGGCGGCGCACGGGTAAGGCCCGCGTCAAGAGCCGATCGCGCGAGCTAGTCCGCTTCGCCAGGGTTCGGTTCCTGTTGCCCCTCAACCGCATCGACAGCCGAACGAGGCCCCGCTTCGGCAGCGTTGCCTGGACCGTCGTCTTTCAATTCCACGAACGAGGCAGGAAACTGCCGAAGCCCGGCCGAGCTGTAGTACTCGCTCAGCGGCTTGGTCGACCGGCTCACGAAATCCCAGTACGCGTTGTAGTTGGACTGGGTCTCCTCGTCGTGATCCACCAAGAGATCGTGGAGCATCACCTGTGAGATGAGCCAGACCAAGTGCTCTGCGGCCGCGTACACCCGCTCGCGGCCTTTTCCTTCTCGTCTGAACTTGATGTACTCGCTCCAGCGCAACCAGACTGCCGCGAGGTATCGGCCTTCGCAAACGCTGATCGAGTAAAGGCATGCCTCGCCCATAAGGACCGCAAGCCCGATGCGATTGAGACCACCAAAGATGTCCCTCACAGATCGTCTGGCTTCGCCGAGATCGGCACGCAGATCAGACTTGTCGTCCTCGGACTTCCTGCGCGCGCGCTCCCCAATCTTGATGAGGTAGAAGCCAGGGTGCCTCAGTTCCTGCTGGTCTTCGCGTACTTCATGGCTGCCAAACCCACTGTTGTCTGGGCTGTTCTTCAGCTCTGTATCGATCGTCTGCTTCATCTTCGAGTACAGCGATGAGGCGTTGAGCAGGCGATCCTCCATCTCGCGACACATGCGGCATTCGAGACGAAGGAGATCGATCGTGTAAGGGGCCAACGTCGCAATCGGGCCGGATGGGAGAACGACTTTGCTTTGGGACATCAGATCAACTCCTTGCCTATTACCGAGTACATCCGGGCTAGAGAGACTTGCCGGCTTCCACTCGAATTGCGAGAAGCACCCCGCGAGTACGCAAGTCGAATTCATGGAGTTTCTACAACTCTGCCCACGATCCCCGGAACAAGGGAGCCTGACCCCACGACAACACGTTTCGCACACCGAGTGTCCTCGTCCGCGCCAGCAACGGCAACTGCACTACCTGCGACTATCCTCGTATCAAAGCCGTCCGTCCCGAATGCGTGCAGAAACACCGAGAGGATGAGCCATGACCAAGCCGCCCCCGCCCGTACCCAAGCGACCGAAGCCGCGCAAGC
>CALCCF010000018.1 GCA_937899905.1 uncultured Phycisphaeraceae bacterium | reverse complement strand
CACCGACACGACCATCATCGCACGCCCGAAGGTGCTCACGCTCAACCGCCAGCCCGCACGCGTGCTCGTCGGTGAGCGCGTCGGCTACCTCAGCAGCACCACGACGCAGACGGGCACGACCCAGACCGTCGAGTTCCTGGACACTGGTACCCAGCTGTACTTCCGCCCGTTCATCTCGCGCGATGGGCTCATCCGCATGGAGCTCAAGCCGCAGGTGTCCGAGGCGGTCATCCGCGACGCCACCGACTCGGGTGGTGCCTCGGTGACGATCCCCGATGAGACGACCAACGAGCTGACGGCCAACGTCATGGTCCGCGATGGCCAGACCATCGTGCTTGGCGGCCTCTTCCGCGAGCGGACGCAGTACACGCGCCGCCAGGTGCCGTGGATCGCCGACCTGCCGTTCATCGGGGCCCCATTCCGCGGCCGCGAGGACCTGACCGATCGCGCCGAGATCATCTTCATGATCACGCCGACGATCGTGAACGATCAGATCGTCTCCGAGCACGCCGAGCGTGCCAAGAGCCTGATCGACAGCGCCGTCGCCGGCACGCGAGAGGGCCTGCTGCCCTTCAGCCGTGACAAGCAGGCTTCGCGTCTGCTCGTCGAGGCCCAGCAGTACGCCGCCGAGGGCAAGACCAAGAAGGCCCTGTACTGCGTGCGTCGCTCGCTCTCGCTGAACCCCAACCAGGCCCAGGCCCGGCTGCTGCTCGAGCGTCTGACCACCAAGACGCGCACGTGGCCGAGCCAGAGCGTGCTCGAGACCACCTTCAACACCGAGATGGACCTCTATCTCGATGAGCACGGCCAGATGTTCGAGCCGACCTCCGTCGACTCGGGCGAGGACGTGACGCTGATGAGCGGTGAGGACACCAGCATCACCACCATGGACGGCGTCGTGAACGAGATTGGCTCGTTCGATTCGGCCTCCGATTCCGCCACAGATATCACCTCGGGCGACGAGATCGCCGAGGGCACGGATGAGTCGTTCACGAGCGAAGACACGACGCTCGAGAGCGGTGAGTCCATCGAGATCGCCCAGGCCGAGGATGGCGAGAACACCTTCGAGGGCGAGTTCGAGACCGAAATCGAGACCGAGATTGAACCTGAGGCCGAGCCGGTCGATCCTGCGATCGCCCAGGCCGAGGCCGACGCCGCTTCGGAGGCGACCTTCGACGAGGATGAGCTGGCCAGCGCTCGCGAGAGCGATGCGCCGAGCAGCGAGAGCGCCTTTGAGGATTCGGACTGGATCGCCAGCCTCGCCGAGGCCGAGATCGGCGCTGCCGCCGAGAACGCGCCCGAGCTGATTGAGGAGACCACCGAGATCTCGACCGACGAGGTCGCGACAGAGGCGGACGCTTCAGAGGCAGAGTTCACCGAGCCCGAGGTTCCCGCGATCGTGTTTGATAGCGAGGCTCGCACGTTCGATTTGAACATCGAGGACGCGCCGCTGCCGACGCTCCTGCGTGATCTGTCGAGCCAGGCCCGCCGCAGCATCATCGTGTCGCCCGAGGTGGCCGGCTCGGTGAGCGCCTCGCTCTTCGGCCTCTCGCTCGAGGAGACGCTCGAAGCCATCCTCCCGGCCAACGGTTACGGCTTCGTCGAGGATGGCAAGGTCATTCGCGTCCTCTCGCTCGACACCATCGCGCAGCAGCAGGCCGAGGCGGAGGCCCTGGCTCTCGCCGAGGCCGAAGCACAGGCCCAAGCCGAAGCCGAGGCGCTCGCGCAGCAGGCCGCTGAGCTCGCCGCCGAGGCTGGCGACGCGACCGACGCGGCCGAGACCGCCAGCGACCCCTTCGCGACGTTTGCCGAGCAGTCCGGCGAGTCCACCCCCGAGGTAAGCTCGACCGAGACCGGCACGGTTGTCGATGGCCCGATCTCGCTCGACTCGAGTGAGAGCCCGATCGCCGAGACGTTCGGATCCACCGAGTCCGATGGCTTATTCGAGACCGAGGCAGAGTTTGAGGGTGACCTTGAGCTGGCCATCGACTTCGACGAGCCCAGCGCCATCGAGGACCAGATCGACGACACGCTCTCGGACGTGCTCCTGAGCTCGCTCAGCTTCACGAGCTTCGAGTGGAAGCCGACCGTCACTCGCGATGGCTACACCGAGCCGACGAGCTGGGTTGGTGACTCCTCCTCCGAGTTCGCTCCCGAGTTCGTCGAGCCGACCGAGGCCACTGAGGCGGCTGTCGCCCCCGAGTCGGCCGAGGTTGACGACTCGTTCGAGTCGGACTCGTTCGACGACTCTGATCTCGAGGCCGGCACCAAGGTCGAGCCCGCCGAGACCCCCAGCCGGATCCCCCTGGACTGATAACCCCGACACACCCGCGGGCGTGTGGCCCGCGGGTTCAGCGTGGGCCCGAAAGGGCCGAAGGAACTGTTGATTCGGACGCGGGGTGAACCACGCGTCCACAAGCCCGGGCCCGCTCGAGCCATCAGGCTGGCGGGCGGCCAAAGGACGCAGGACGATGCACAGCATGCGACACAACACGACGTTCTCCCGCACCGCCAAGCTCGCCGTCATGGCCGGCGCCGTCATGGGCGCGATGGTCCTGACCGGATGCTCGGGCAACGGCAAGGTCTCCGCCGAAGCGCGCAACGCCGCCGCCGAGCGCATGGCCGGCATGAAGAGCGGCACTGAGTGGGACATGGCCCGCCAGGCCTTCCTCTCAGGCGACCCCCAGAAGGCGCTCGAGCACATCGATCGCTCGATCGCCCTGAATGACTCGGTCGTTCGCTCGCACGTGCTCCGCGGCCGGATCACCATGGAGCTTGGGAACTTCGAGGAGGCCATGGGCTCGCTGGGCAAGGCCGAGATCCTCGATCCCGAGGATGTTGACACCCAGTACTTCCTGGGCGTCGCCTTCGAACGCATTGGAGAGAAGGAGAGTGCGATGGAGCGCTACCAGCGTGCTGCCGAGCTCGACACGGCCCGCGCCATCTACGCCGTGGCCGCCGCCGAGATGCTGATCGACATCGGCCGCATCGACGACGCCGAGAGCTACCTGTCCGACCGCCTGGACCTGTACCGCCACAACGCGGGCATCCGCCAGACGCTCGGCCACATCGCCATGATGCGTGAGCAGCCCGAGCAGGCTGCCGCGTGGTTTACCGAGGCCCGCTTCCTCGCCCCCGACGATCACGGGGTGCAGGAAGACCTCGCTCGTGCCGAGCTCGCCTCCGGTCGCTTCGCCGAGGCCGAGTTCAACCTGGCCGAGCTCCTGAGCAAGAAGGAGTTCGAGGACCGTCGCGATCTCAAGCACATGCAGGCCCGCTGCCTGGTCGAAGTCGATCGCCCGGTCGATGCTCGCGAGGTGCTCGTCAGCCTGACCGAGACCGAGGGCGGCGAGAAGGACCTGGACGCGTGGATCCAACTCGGCCACGTCAGCTACCAGCTTCGTGACATGGGCCGCGTCCGTCGCGCCGCCAGCCGCGTGATCGCGCTCGCACCCCAGCGCAGCGAGGGCTACCTGCTCCGCGCCCTGCAGCAGCGTGGCACCGGCGACCTCGACGGCGCCCTGTCGAGCCTCGATCTGGCCATCCAGCGCAGCGAAAACGATCCGTCGCCGCTCATCCTGCGGGGCCTGATCGCCCAGCAGGCCGAGATGCCCGGCTTGGCACGCTCGAGCTTCGAGGCCGCCCAGAAGCTGGACCCCGCCAACGAGACGATCGGCCGCATGATCGCCACGCTCGATGCGCAGTACGCCGAGACGTTCGCCACCGTGCCCGATAGCGGCAACTAAGGCTCGTCTTCAGGCTTCGGCGATACGGACGTCGGCGATCTCGCCGCGAACCGACCGCCGACCACGGAACTCTTCGACCCTGGGCGTGAGCACCACGTCCAGGGTCGTTCCATTCCGCAGCGCCTCGGCGTGCTGGCCCCAGCTCCAGCCGATGAGCTTCATGGTGTTGCCCGCGCCATCGCCGACGAAGAGCGAGAGGTGGTTCTGCCGCGAACCCATGAGCGTCGGTGGCTGGCTGATCCGCACGCCGCGGACGAGCATGCGCGGGGTTGGGTTCGATCGGCCGAAGGGTCCGAGCTTCTCGAGCGTGCGCACGCTGGTTTCGTTGAGCTCAGGGAGCGTGGCCTCGGCATCGATGCGGCACTCGGGCGTTAGGTCATCAATGGCGATGTGCTCATTGGCATGGCTCACGAGTGCTTCGGTGAACGCCTCGACACGCTCCGAAGAGACCGTGAGGCCGATGGCCGCGTTGTGTCCGCCGAATCCGAGGACCTCGTGCTCGCATGCGCCCACCGCGCCGTGGAGATTGAAGCCCGGGATGCTCCGGCCGCTGCCCTTGCAGGTGTCGCTGTCACGCTGCATGAGGATGGTGGGGCGGTTGTACCGCTCGACCAAGCGTGAGCAGGCGATGCCCACGACGCCGGGGTGCCAGCCCTCTCGCGCGAGGACGATGGCGCGGTGGCCGCCTTGGTCCATGCCGAGGCGTTCGACCTCCGCGCACGCCTCGTCGACGATGCGCCGCTCGATGGACTGACGCTTCTGGTTGAGCTCGTCCATCTCGTCGCAGATCTCGGCGATGCGGTGGTTGTCCTCGGTCGTAAGCAAATCGAACGCGGCGCTAGCGCTGTCCACGCGTCCAAGCGCGTTGATGCGCGGGCCGAGCCGGAAGCCCAAATCGCCCACGCTGATTGCGCGTTCTTCGGTCACGCACCGATTGGCGAGGTGGCCCAAGCCGACCACACCGGTGCGACGCATGAGCGCGAGCCCGTGCGTCACGAGGATGCGGTTCTCGTCAACCAGCGGCGAGACGTCGGCCACGGTGCCGAGCGCGGCGAGCGGGAGCAGGTCGAGCAGCAACGCTCGCGCGGCCGCATCGGCCCGCCCACCGGTTCCGACGAGTGTCGCCATGCGCCACGCGAGCTTGAACGCCACGCCCGCGCCGCAGAGGCCATCGAAGGGGTACGCCGAGTCGGGCCGGCCCGGATGCACAACGGCCTCGGCCTTCGGCAGGTCATCGACAGACTCGGGCGGGTTGTGATGGTCGGTGATGATCAGCTGCAAGCCCAGTTCTCGTGCTCGCAGCGCGGGCCCGACGGCGGTGATGCCACAGTCGACGGTGACTACCACATCCGCGCCACGGTCGGCCAGGGCTTCGAGCGCCGTGGAATGCACGCCGTAGCCCTCGGCCAGGCGGTGGGGCACGTAGTGCAGCAGCCGAGCCGTGGGGCACAGGTGGGCGATGATGTGGTTCAGGATGGCCGAGCCGGTCGTGCCATCGACGTCGTAGTCGCCGTAGATCGCGATGGTCTGGCCGGCTCGGCCAGCTTCCAGCAACGCCCCAGCCGCCGAGTCCAGATCGGGGATGCCCGAAGGATCGTGCAAGCCGGTGAGCTTGGGCTCCAGATCGCCCGCCGAGAGCCACGGCCGCCCCGCGAGCACGCGGGCGACCACCGGTGGCAGGGCCGCCTCGAGGGCCCCGGCCGGCTCGGGCAGTCGCCACCTCCGCGTGAGCCCGCGTGGGGCGATCTTCTCGGCGGTGGGGGCGATCGGAGGCATGGGCCGTAGACTAGTCGGCGACCAAGCCAGTTCTTCACCACCAAAACCAGAACGCGTTCTCGGCCAATAAGGCCCCGAGGGAGTTGATGGTCAAGCTCAACAAGATCTACACCCGAACCGGCGACGATGGCACCACAGGCCTCGGCGATGGGGCCCGCGTGGCCAAGGCCGACGCCCGCGTCGAGGCCTATGGCACCACCGACGAGGCGAACGCCGCCGTGGGCCTGGCCGTCATCGCCTGTCGCGCTGCCGGTGGTCCCGCCGCGACGCTGGCCCCAATCCTCGAGACCATGCAGCACGACCTGTTCGACTGCGGGGCCGACCTTTGCACGCCCATCAAGGACGACGGCAAGGAGGGTCAGCGGCTGCGGATCATCCCCGATCAGATCGAGCGGCTCGAAGCCCTGATCGACCGGTACAACGAGGACCTCGACCCGCTCACGAGCTTCGTCCTGCCCGGAGGCACACCGCCGGCGGCGGCCCTGCACCTGGCGCGCACCATTGTGAGGCGTGCCGAGCGTTTAGCCTCGATCGTCTTAGAGACGCAGCCGGAGGAGACCAACCCGCTGGTCGTCCGATACCTCAACCGCCTGAGCGACCTGCTCTTTGTCCTGGGTCGCGTGGCCAACCCCCAAGGCGATGTGCTCTGGAAGCCCGGCGCCAATCGCGAGACTCACTGAAACTGAATCGAGCCCATGGCCACCGCGACATTCACAACCGAGTTCACCCAGGAGTTCGAGGCCGAGACCGGCAAGCTGTTGCGTCGGCGGTTCCTGTGGTTCCTGGGTGTCACGCTGGGCATCTGGGTGTTCGGTCTATTCGGGCTGGGCATCATGTGGACGGGCCTGAATCCCCAGCCGATGCCGCTTTGGGCGAAGCTGCTCGTGACCGTCGTCGCCGTCGTCGATATCAGCGTGTACGTCTGGTTCTTCGCCCGCGTGCGACGCAGCCGACCGGATAAGCAGACGCTGCTGTGGCTGACACGCGTGCTGCTGATCTACATCGGCGTGATGGGTCTCATCAACGGTGTCGGCCAGCTCCCGGGCTCCGACGCGTCGGTCGGCGTGCCATTGCCCTCCATCAGCTTCGGTTTCTCGTTCCTCATGGCCTCTGTGTTCCTGCCGTGGTCGCCGCGTGAGGTGTTCTCGACCGTGGGCGTGGTCCTTGGTCTGCACACGGTAGTGTACATGGCCACGCACCTCCCGCCGAGCATCTCGTGGTTCTGGCTCCTTGGCCTGCCGCTGTTTGTCGCGCCGGGTTTTGCCGTGTGCGCCGTGAAGCACTCGAGCCGCATGCGGAGCTTCAAGGTCCGGTTCCTCTCGAATCGCTACACCGAGGTGCGTCGCGAGATGACCGACGCACGGCGTATCCATGAGGACCTCTTCCCCGAGCCGCGCGACGTCGGCGATATCGTGTTTACCTACACCTACCAGCCGATGCGACAGATTGGCGGCGACTTCCTGTTCATGTCCGAGAGCCCGGGCATCGAAGGGCGCGTGCCCGTGAACGTCGTGCTGCTCGACGTCACCGGCCACGGCCTCGCTGCTGCGCTCACCGTGAACCGCCTGCACGGCGAGCTCGAACGCATCTTCGCCGAGGATCCGCACGCCGAGCCGGGCCATGTGCTGGGCTTGCTCAACCGGTACGTCCACCTCACACTCGCGCAGCACAGCATCTATGCGTCGGCGGTGTGCCTGCGCATCGATCCCGCGACCAACGAACTGACCTACGCGAACGCGGGCCACCCGCCCATGTTCCTCCGGGGCGTGGATGGCACGATTGGCGAACTCGACTCGACGGCCATCGTGCTGGGCGCCTGCCGGCCCGAGGACTTCCACGCCGATCCGAAGACCCAGCCGTTCGTGCCCGGCGATCTCGTCATCGCGTACACGGATGGCGCGATGGAGGCCCGCGACGAGAAGGGCAAGTGCATCGGCCGATCGTGGCTGACGGCCATGATCTCCAAGGCCGGGTGCCAGCCCGGCGAGTGGCCCCGCCGCATCATCGGCGAGCTCGACGCCCGCCGAAGCGGCGTGCCCGAAGACGATACGCTGGTGATCGAGGTGCAGCGACGGCTCGCGACCGACGCGGCGCGAGTTGCCGCCGCCGAAGACCAAAGGCAGCATGCGTGAGGCCCACGCCCATCCCGAGCACCCCGTAAGCCACGGCGTCTACGTGGCCGGCCCGTGGGGCGTGACGGGAGTCTCGCTCGTCGCCTCGACCGTGACGCTCGTCCTGAGGATCTCCGAGTCGCCCTTCTTCTGGACGACGATGGCCATCCTCGTCGCGGCGATCTCGATGCCCGCGTCGATCGTCGCCGCCCGCGTCGCGTACATCGCGTCGACGCACGTAAACCCCGGCTCCGGTCGCCGAGCCGCCTTCCGCTACTTCGTGGCGACCTTCCTTCTGGTGTCGGTGCTGATGCTGATGATGCTGCCGTCCCTGTGAACGCGATCGCTTCGTGATCGTACAGAATCGCATCAGGACCTGAACCACTCGGGAGTCTCGGGAGGAGAAGCCGTGCCCTACGTCAATGTCCGCATCACGCCCGCCGCGACCAGAGAACAGAAGGCCCAGATCATCGCCGAGATCACCGACACACTGGGCCGTGTGCTTGGCAAAGCGCCCGAGCACACGCACATCGTCATCGATGAGATCGACGAGGAGAACTGGGGGGTTGCGGGCGTGCCGACGGATGTGTACAGGGCTCGAAAGCCGTCTGGTAATAGCGAGCGTGACTGATCCATGGACTCTCGCGGGCGTCCAGAACTTCAAGCGGAGGCTAAAGCGGCTTGCGCCGCGTGGCTCGCCGTGCTGCTCGAGCGCATGAGTTCGGGTCAGATCCCGATCGCTGGGCTTGATGATCCCAACGTGAACGAGGATCGTTCCGCGATTGCGGATCGTGCTGCCATCTACGAGGCAGAGAACCCCAGCTCGTTCGATGTGTGGCATGGCGTGACGGATGCAGAGCAGTCCGCCGTCCTTGATGGCTTGTTGCGTCGAGTCGCCGACGCGGTACGCGGGCAGGATTGGGAACAGAGGTTCTGGGGGTGTGTGTTCGCAGTCGTGCCCACGCGCTTCCCCGATGACATCGCCGAGGATCTCATCGATCGCGATGTAAACGTCGACCACCTCGGCCACTTGCAACTCAGCGACCGCCTGTTGTGGCGCCTCGCAGAACGGGTTCCAGAAGCACTCGCAACTCTTGCAACCCGTCGATTCATAGATCCCGGGTACGACGTCGACGCGTTCGAGGAAGTGCTCCACGGATTCCCGCACGAAGAGAGCATGTTTCGCGCACTCCTGTACTGCCAGCCTTCGAGCCGGGACAAGGCAGATCGATTCGCTGAATATCTCCGACGACTGGAGTCGCCGGGCCAATGGCTCGAGACCAATCGTGCGCAATTCCTCGAGAAGTGGACTGTCGATCGCGGCTGATCGCTTTAGAACCGATCGGTGATCACAACCTCGCTCAGCGGCAGCTGCCCCGGCTTGGGCCACACG
Organism: uncultured Phycisphaeraceae bacterium; assembly: GCA_937899905.1. GTDB lineage: Bacteria > Planctomycetota > Phycisphaerae > Phycisphaerales > UBA1924 > JAHCJI01. The sequence goes on along the minus strand of CALCCF010000018.1, from coordinate 13,246 downwards.
TCCTTGGTCTTCTTTCCGATGGCGACCATCGCGCCCATGCAGTGGTCGTCGGGCAGGTTGATCAGCTCCGCGACCTTGTCGATGTCGAACCCGATCATCGGGCAGCTGTCGTAACCCATGGCCTTAGCGCTCAGCATGAGCGTTTGCATGGCCATGCCGATGGAACGCTGGGCCTCGTCGCGTTGCAGCCACTCGCGGCCCTCGTGGAAGGGGCCCATCCAGCCGACGAGCAGCTCGCGGACCTCGTCGGGCGCGTCCTTCCAATAGCGGTCGGGGTCCTTCTGCCACGCCTTGACGTCGGCGGTCATGACGATGAGCACGCTGGCGTCGGTCATCTGCGCCTGATCGTTGCCGTTCGCGCGGATCTGCTTGCGTAGCTCGGGGTCCTTGACGACCACGAAGCGCCAGTGCTGGATGTTGAAGCTGGTGGGCGCCTGGATGGCCGCCTCGAGGAGCTTGGTCAGCTCGGCCTCGGGCATCTGGTGGTCGGGGTCGAAGTGCTTGACCGAGCGGCGTTGGTAGATGGCGTCGAGTGTGTCCACGTGGGTTCTCCAAGTGTGGTGAATGGTGGGAGCGAGTGGGAACAGGGAAGACAACGGGTTCCATTCCCGCGACCCGACATGTTTAGGGAACTTCCGAGTTCTGGGGCGAACGAGGGTGCTCACTCCCCGGGGATGTAGCTGATCGCGCCTTCGAACGGGCTGCTGGCGGTCGCGTAGAGCTTCTTGTCGATGCGGCCGCTGCGGAAGCTCAGGTATCCCGAGTCGAGCGCCATCCGCATGGCGTGGGCCATCATCACCGGATCCTTCGCGTGGGCGATGGCCGTGTTGAGCAGCACGCCGTCGGCGCCAAGTTCCATCGCGACGCCGACGTCGCTGGCGCTGCCCACGCCCGCATCGACGATAACGGGGTAGTCCGGGTCGTCCTCTTTGAGGGCTTCGAGGCACATCACGATGGCGGCCTGGTTCACCACGCCACGGCCGCTGCCGATCGGGCTGCCCGCGGGCATCACGCTGGCCGCGCCCAGGTCCTTCAGGCGCTTGGCCACGATCGGGTCGTCGCTCGAGTACACCAGGACCTTGAAGCCGTCGTCGATCAGTGTCTTGGTCGCCTCGACGGTGCCCACGGGGTCGGGCAGCAGCGTCCGCTTGTCGCCGAGGACCTCAAGCTTCACCCAGTCTTGTCCGGGGTTGTCGATCTGGCTCAGGAGCTCGCGCCCCAGCCGAGCAACGCGGACGGCGTCGTCGGCCGTGAAGCAGCCGGCGGTATTGGGCAGGATGGTGTACTTGCCGGTATCGATGTAGTCCAGCAGGCTCTCGCCCTTCTCGTTGACCAGCCGCTCGCGACGGACGGCGACGGTCACGACCTGGCAGCCGCTGGCCTCCAGGGCCCGCTGCATGATGTCGTAGCTGGCGTACTTGCCCGTGCCCACGAAGAGCCGGCTGTCGACGGTGCGGCCGGCGATGTTCAGGGGGGCGACGAGGCTGGAAGAGTCGGTCGAAACTGGGCTCGGAGCGGTCATGGAGAAGGGTAGGAGCCGCGCGAGAATCGGCTTGTGACGTCCAATAGCGTCGCCGGGCCGGCGAGTATGGGCACCATCTGGGAGGCCCCGAAGCCCGAACCTCCAGAACGCCGATCGTGTACCGTTGGGATGGCCCGCCTCTTCGCGCACGGACGCAGCGGGACCCACTGGAGATTCGGTATATGTGTGGTATTGTTGCGTATCTCGGCCACCGGCAGGCCCGCCCGCTCCTGATCGAAGGCCTCAAGCGGCTGGAGTACCGCGGCTACGACTCGGCCGGCATGGCCGTGCTCAACGGCGGGCTGCACGTGGCCCGGGCCGTCGGCCGGGTGGCCAACCTCGAGGGCATGGTCGAAGCCGACACCAGCTTCGAGGGCACGCTTGGCATCGCCCACACGCGATGGGCCACACACGGCGGCGTGACCGAGGCCAACGCCCACCCGCACCGAGACGACAAGAGCGGCATCGCCCTGGTCCACAACGGCATCATCGAGAACTACGCCGCTTTGCGCACCTACCTCGCCGAGCGCGGCCATACATTCACGAGCGAGACCGACACCGAAGTCCTGGCCATGCTCATCGGCGAGCTGTACGACCCCGAGAATGGGATGGACCTCGAGAAGGCGGTGCAGGCCGCACTGCGCGAGGTCACGGGCGCGTACGCCATCGCGGTGATCTGCGAGCATGAGCCCGACACGCTCGTTTGTGCGCGCAAGGGCAGCGCTCTGCTCGTCGGAGTTGGGAGCGGTGAGTTCGTCGTCGCGAGCGATCCGTCGGCCATCGTCGCGCACACAACCCAGGCCTTCCCGCTCGACGATTACAATGTTTGTACGATCACGCGCGACAAGTTCACGACCAGCACGATCCACAACGTGCCGGTGACGCCGAGGGTCGAACAGCTCGAGCTCGACCTTGAGCAGATCGAGCTCGGTGGCTACGCCCACTTCATGCAGAAGGAGATCTTCGAGCAGCCCGCAGCGCTCCGCACGTGCATGCGAGGCCGGCTTGACAGCGACGAGGGACGCGTTGTACTCGGCGGCTTGCGCCAGCTTGCCCCCCAGCTCGTTCGGGCCCGCCGAATCATCCTTGCCGCCCAGGGCACCGCCCTGCACTCGGCGATGATCGGCGAGTACCTGCTCGAGGACCTCGCGAAGATTCCCGCCGAGTGCGAGTACGCCAGCGAGTTCCGCTATCGCAACCCGATCATCGAAGAAGGCACGGTCGTCGTGGCCGTCAGCCAGAGCGGTGAGACCGCCGACACGCTGGCGGCGCTGACCGAGGCGAAGGACCGCGGGGCTTTGGCGCTCGGCGTGATCAACGCGGTGGGGTCGAGCATCCCCCGCGAGACCGACGCGGGCGTGTACCTGCGCGCGGGACCGGAGATCGGTGTGGCGAGCACGAAGGCGTTCACCGCGCAGGTCGCGGTGCTGACGATGATCAGCCTGTTCCTGGCGCGCCGCCGCTTCATGAGCCCCGAGCAGTGCGGCTCGCTGATCAAGGAACTCGAACTCCTGCCCGACAAGATTGAGGCCGCGCTCGCGCTCAACGACTCGATCCGCACCATCACCGAGAAGTACATCGAGCGCGAGAACTGGCTGTTCCTTGGCCGCGGGTACAACTACCCCACGGCGCTGGAAGGCGCGCTGAAGCTCAAGGAGATCAGCTACATCCACGCCGAGGGCATGCCGGCCGCCGAGATGAAGCACGGGCCGATCGCGCTCATTGATGAGGGCATGCCGGTGGTTTTCATCGCCACGCGCGGCAGCCAGTACGAGAAGGTGATGAGCAACATCAGCGAGGTGCGCAGCCGCGGCGGCCACGTGATCGCGGTGGCCACCGAGGGCGACACCGAGATCGCCAACCACGCCCAGGATGTCTTCTACATCCCCGATGTGCCCGAGTGCCTGAGCCCCATGCTGGCCGTGGTGCCGCTGCAGCTCATGGCCTATCACGCCGCAGTCCTACGCGGCCATGACGTGGACAAGCCGCGGAACCTCGCCAAGAGCGTGACGGTCGAGTAACGCGGTTTTTCAAGCCCGCGGCCGTGTCTCAGCCGACAGCCTAAACAGGGGTGATACCCGTCCGCACGGAGGGCAGGCTATTGCCACGGCCGCGAGCGACCCAAACGCACAGCGAAGCCACCACCCGGGCTGTTGAAGTCTTCGCCAGCGATGCCATTGGCACCGTGCTGGAGACCGATCGCCTCCTGCTGAGGCCCGCACTCTCGGCCGACACAAAATCGCTCCAGTCTGCGATCGCTGCGTTGGTCGCGACCGGCGAGACCGCCAGCGGTGTGTTCTTTCCCGGCGAGCAGGTGGCCGCGATCGTCAAGCGTCAGCTCGAGCTCACCGCCAAAGGTGTCCGCACTGGTTGTGCGCTCCGGCGGGCGATCTTCGACCGGGCGGCTCCAGACACGATCCTGGGCTGCTGCAACCTCACCTCGATCGAGCGTGGGCTCGAGTGGTACGCAGAGTTGGCGTTCTGGATTGTGCCCGGAGCACGGGGACTCGGGTTTGCGCACGAGGCGTGCGCTGCGGTCGTTCAGCACGCGCTCGAAGATCTTCCACAAGGCTTGGGCGTGTCGTCCGTGCGCGCGTACGTGCAACCGGACAACGACGGTGCCCAGCGAATGCTCTCGGGAATTGGCTTCGATCGCCGGACCACGCAGTGCGAGCATCTCTCGACCGGTGGTCAGCACCTGCCGCATGAGCTTTGGACCAAGGGTGTCTCGGCTTAGCGGCCGTACCACCAGCGCACGAAGCGACGGACCTGCTCGGCTTGCTTTGGCTCGGGCGGATCGGTCGGCACGCGCAGCTTTCGGGCGGTCGAGGATACGTGCACGGGGCGGGTCATGGCTAGCAGCCCCAGCTCTCCGCGGCTCACACCCCATCCGCTCGCGCCCAGCGCGGGCAATGGTGCCGCGGGATGAGCGGTGGGGATCACGGCGTCGTTGATCGTGACCGTACCGGCGTCGAGCGAGCCGATGAGCTCGTGCGCTCGGGCCGGGTTGTTGGTGAAGACGCTGGTCGCGAGATGCTGCCCGTTCTCTCGGTGTGCGTCGATCATGGCTTCAGCAGAGGCGCACGCCACAACGGCAATGGTTGGACCGAAGTGGTCGCCCTCGACCAGCGCATCGCCGATCGCGGAGGCTTCCACCCGTGCTTCGGTTTGCGTGCCATCGCAGGCGGTGAGCGATCCGCCCTTCGCCACTTCTGCACGCAGCAGCTCGGTGAAACGCTCGGCGGACGCCGACGAGACCAGCACCCGGCGCGGCGCCATGCATGTTTGTCCTGCGTTCAGCCGGACGGCGGCACCGATCGACCGCGCGGCAAGCTCCAGGTCGGCGTCTTCGAGCACGATGGCCGAGTCGCGTCCGGAGAGCTCCAGCGTGCTGGGCACCAGCAGCGGCGCCAGGGTCTGAGCGATGACCCGGCCCGTGTGCGTCGAGCCTGTGAACACCAAGTGATCGAGCGCTTCCTTGTGGAGCATCAGCTCGCCGGCTTCTCGGGACGATTCGCGAACACGGACCGCGTCCTTTGGAAGGTCGACCGACGTCGCGATCTCCAGGAGCCGCCTCTGCGTCTTTGGGCACCGCTCGCTGGGCTTGACGACCACCGCGTTGCCCGCCGACTCGCTCCCGGCGACGAGCGCCTGGACGAGTTGGATGCCCAGAAGCTGGACTGGGTAGTTCCAGGTCGCGATGATGCCGACGAGCCCGAGCGGCTCGCGGCGCATCCAGTGCTTCTGCCCGAACTGCCAGATGCTGCCGCTGCGAAGCCGGCGCGTCCTAAGCAGCCGCCGCGCGTTCCGCTCGTGCCATCGGCAGCTGCTCAGTAACGGGACGAGGTCGCTGACCAGCGTCTCGAAGCTGTCCTTGCGGACCTCTTCCCCGGCGAGCGAGACGAGCTGGTCCATTTCGGCGACTATGGCCCGGCGGAAGCGGCGGACCCATGCCAGCCGCTCGTCGAGGCTCCATTCAACCGTCCGGAGCGGCGGCGACGACCCCTTCGCCCGTGCGGGCACTCCCTGGATTGCCTGGGCTCGCGCTTCAACGACCGTCATCGGCCGCAGTATAGTGGATGTCATGGCGAACACCGCATCTTCTGCAGCAGCACCGGGGTCTCCCCGCACTTCCGATCCGTCGCAGGTCGCCGTCATCGGCGCGGGGCCCGGCGGCCTAGCCGCAGCCATGCTTCTGGCGGCAAGTGGGGCCAAGGTCCGTGTCTACGAAGCACAGCCGCACGTCGGCGGCCGGACGAGCCGGATCACGCTCGGCGGAGAGAGCGGCGACTTCCACTTCGATCTCGGTCCGACGTTCTTCTTGATGCCCTATGTGCTCGACGAGATCTTCCAGGCCACGGGCCAGCGGCTCGCCGATCATGCGCAGCTCACACGCCTCGACCCGATGTACCGCCTCGTGCTCGGCCGGCCCGGCAAGTCGCCGCTGACGCTCGATGCGACGCAGGACATCGACGAGATGGCCCGCCGCGTTGGCGAGATCAACGCGAGCGACGGCGCGGCGTTCAAGCGGTTTATCGCGGACAACCGTGCCAAGCTCAACGCGGCAGAGCCCATCCTGCGACGGGCCATCCGCTCGCCGCTCGACCTCATGAAGCCCGATGTGCTCAAGGCGCTGCCGCACATCAACCCGCACAAGAGCGTCCACGACCTGCTCACCAAGTACTTCAGCGATCCGCAGGTGCGCCTGGCGGTCAGCTTCCAGAGCAAGTACCTGGGCATGAGCCCGTTCGATTGCCCCAGCTTGTTCACGATCCTGCCGTTTATCGAGTATGAGTACGGCATCTGGCACGTCGACGGCGGGCTCAATCGGCTGATGCACTCGATGGCCGAGGCGTGCGAGCGCATGGGCGTGGAGATCCTCACCGATGCGCCCGTCGAGCGGTTGACCTTCGAGGGAACGCGCGTGACCGGGGTCGTGGTCGGCGGCGAGCAACACAAGCACGACAACGTGGTCATGAACGCCGATGCGCCCTGGGCCTTGAAGAACCTGCTGCCGACCGAGGCGCTGCGCAAGGTCTCCGGCTATTCGAGCGAGCAGGCGATCGATCGCAAGAAGTACTCCTGCTCGACGGCCATGCTGTACCTCGGCGTTTCCGGCGAGACCGACCTGCCGCACCACACGATCTACGTGTCCTCGCGGTACGAGGACAACCTCAACGAGATCTCCAACCTCGGCACGCTGAGCAAGGATCCGTCGACGTACGTGTGCAACCCGGTGGCGACCGATGCATCGATGGCGCCCCCCGGCTGCAGCTCATTGTATGTGCTGATGCCGACGCCCAACATGCGGTGCGACGTCGATTTCCAGGCCGAGCGCGGCCGCATGCGCCAGGACATGCTCGACCAGCTCGAGCGGATCTTCGGCATCGAGGACCTCGCCGAGCGGACGCAGTGCGAGAAGATGGTCGGCCCCGACGACTGGGCCGCGATGAACATCAACCACGGCGCGACGTTCAACCTCGCCCACAACCTCGGGCAGATGCTGCATAACCGCCCGAAGCACAAGCTCCAGGGCCTCGACGGCGTCTGGCTCGTCGGCGGCGGCACGCACCCGGGCAGCGGCCTTCCGGTGATCTTCCTGAGCAGCCAGATCACCAGCCGGATGCTGTGCGATCAGCTGGGCCTGAACTACGCGGGCGTCGAGGCTCCGGGTCTGCCGCCGGCTGCCAAAGCGGACCTGGCGGCGATGCCCGCAGCCCTGGTTTAGACACGAGAATCCCGGTCGATTTCCTCGCAAATGCGTCAGTCGCCGTTAAAATGCGGTTGATGCACTGGTTTCGTTAGCCGGTCTTAAGCCGAGATGGAGTGGGGGCGCGATGAGGTCCATTCGAGTCGGAAAGGTGCCGTTCTGGACGCTGGCTGCTGCGGTTGCCGGCATGCTCACTCCAACCACGGCTGGGCAGCCCTGCGAACCGGAGTTCGCGGCCGGTCTGTTCGGCGCTCCTGGAACGAACAACAGGGTTACCTCCTCGTTTGTTTGGGATGATGGCTCAGGCGAGGCGCTGTACATCGGTGGCGCCTTCTCGGTTGTTGGGTCGTTGCCCGCATCGGGCATCGCGCGTTGGGATGGTGCGCAATGGTCCACGCTTGGCGAGGGTGTCAGCGACGGCCCAGTCAGCGAGTTCACATCGTTCGACGATGGATCGGGTGAGATGCTCTACGTGGGTGGTGCATTCACCACGATCGGTGGGGTCTCGGCCAGTCACGTTGCACGTTGGGATGGCGCCGCTTGGATGCCGCTTGGTTCGGGCATGAACGGGCCCGTCTATGCGCTCGAGGCATTCGATGACGGCACGGGGCTGCAGCTGTTCGCCGCCGGTTGGTTTTCGGAGGCGGACGGCCAAGCCGCATCTGCGATCGCGAAGTGGGATGGCACCAGCTGGCAGGACGTCGGTGGCGGCGTAACCGGATCCGGTGACCTGTGGATCTTCGACCTCGCGGTGTTTGACGACGGCACGGGGCCGGCGCTGTACGCCGCCGGTGAGTTTGAAACGGCGGGTGGTGTCCCCGCTCGTGGTATCGCCAAGTGGGACGGCACCGAGTGGAGCCCGTTGGGTTCCGGATTCGCTGGGCTGGCCCCGGTTGTGTACACGCTAGAGGTCTTCAACGACGGCTCTGGAGAAGCCTTGTATGCGGGCGGTAGTTTTGACTTCGTGGGAGGGGTCACCGCGGCGAACATCGCGCGATGGGATGGTTCGGATTGGTCTGCTGTCGGGGCGGGGCTCGACGACGACGTCGTCGATCTGGAGGTCGATCGGTTCCTCGTTGTTCCAGCGCTGTTTGCGGCGGGACGATTCGTCAAGACCGAAGACGGTTCAGAAACCCTGAACTATGTGGGTGCCTGGACCGGTCGAGACTGGGAGCCCCTTCGTCAGGGGACCGAACCGGGCCTCAGCGATCGAGCCTTTACCCTGAAGGTTTTCGAAGACGAACAGGGTCGAGGGATGTACGTCGGGGGCAGCTTCAGCGCGGACGTTGCGGGCCAAACGCTCTCGTTCATCGGGCGATGGGATGATTCCGGATGGACACCGCTCGGAGGCGGCCTCGACGCCGTTGTCGAGGCGCTCGTATCGGTAGATCTGGGCTCTGGCGAAGCGTTGTATGCCGGAGGCCAGTTCCAGACCGCCGGCTCCACGGACGCGCTCAGTGTCGCCAAGTGGGACGGCGCCCAGTGGTCGCCGCTCGGCCTCGGCCTCGACGGCACGGTCGCCGATATGACGACCGTTGTGGTCGACGGACGCACCCAGATCTTGGTTGGTGGAAACTTCACCCAGGCGGGCGCCGCGACGGTCAATCGAATCGCCCTGTGGGACGGTAACACGTGGAACCCACTTGGAGACGGTTTCAATAGTTGGGTGACCGCCGTTGCTGTGTTCGATGATGGCTCCGGGCCGGCGATCTATGCCGGCGGGGGCTTCAGCTCCACCGGTTCAACCCGGCTCGACGGCATCGCGAAGTGGGATGGGACAGCATGGGTGCGCGTAGGCTCGGACTTCTCGGGGACCGTCCGTGATCTCGTTGTGTATGACGATGGCACCGGCCCGGCACTCTACGCGTCTGGTCGCATCTTCTCGGCAGACGGCATGCCGGCGTTGGGTATCGCGCGTTGGGATGGAGTGCAGTGGTCTCCAGTCGGGGGCGGTCTCACCGGCACGGAAGCATCGGGTAACGCCATGGCGGTGTTCCCGACTCCTTCCGGCCCACAGCTTGTCGTCGCCGGGAACTTCACGGCTGCCGGTGGGATCACCATGGATCGCATTGCCTCCTGGGACGGAACGGAGTGGCGTTCGCTCGGTAGCGGTATTTCAAGGACGGCGTTCTCCGGCGAGCGCGTCGACGCTCTCGGTTTGTTCGAGGTTGCAGGGCAGGTCCTCCTCTTTGCGGGTGGCGACTTCGGCATTGCCGGTGACGTCGAAACACGAAACGTTGCGTGGTGGGACGGCACCGAGTGGTTTGGTTTCGATGAGGGGATGCGTAACGGCCCGATCTCGGCCATCGCCCAATTCGACACCGATGGCGAGTCAGCGTTGTATCTCGGTGGGTACTTCAGTCACGCGGAACGTGTACCTTCGCCATTTATCGCGAAGATGACCTGCGCTACAGTCGCGTGCCGTGTGGATTTCAACGGCGATGGCTCACTCGACATCTTCGACTTCCTCGCGTTCCAGACCGCGTTTGACGTCGGTGATCTCGCGGCTGACTTCGACGGTGACGGCTCGCTTACCCTGTTCGACTTTCTCGCGTTCCAATCCGAGTTCTCGGATGGGTGCTGAGCGCTCGTAGGCTCGCGGTTTCGTCTGATGCCCTAGCCCAGGCCCGGGTTCAAGGGCCGACTGCGACTTAGAGCCTCGCCGGGCGGTCTTGGTCCTTCCACGCCATACGACATCCTCGAGGTCGATCCGTCAAGAGCTGGGCCGAAGTCGAGACTGTCGCTACACTTTCGACCCACTGCCGGAGTGGCGGAATTGGCAGACGCGGTGGATTCAAAATCCATTTCTGGCAACAGAGTGGGGGTTCGAGTCCCCCCTCCGGCATTCGGACTGCAAGATAGATCTCGCAGCCAACCAGCAACAGCCTACATCATCGACCCCCGGCCAGCTTGAAGAGGCATGATCGGAAGACCTGCTGCTCCTTGGCTGTGAGGCAGGTCAGCCGCTTCTCAAAGATGCCCTCGAGCGCCGATTGGCCCTCCCTCGCGGCCGACCGACCACGTCGAGTCAGCTTCAGTCGCACGCGGCGCAGGTCGTCCGGATCGGGCGACCTGGTGAGGTGGCCGGCCGCCTCGGCTCGCTTGATCAGGAAGGTGACCGTCGGCTTGGGCAGGAGCAGCCGCCTCGCGATCTCGGCCGGATACGGGTCGGACTCGGCGGCAAGCAGCAAGAACAGCGCCTTTCCGTCGGCGAGCCCCACACGCTCGAGCTCCGGTCCTGCTTCATCCAAGACGCTGTGGACGAGCGCGACGTTGCCGTGGAATACCTTCCACGGGCAATTCGTCTCCTCGTTACCTTCATATTGATTTGACTTTGTACTATTCAATGTTGTACTATATTGTCCGGCCTTCCACACATGGGCCAACAGCAATCCGCCCACAGGAGAATAGACGATGAGCGATTCAATCGGCAAGACCGTGGTCATCACTGGCGCCAGCAGCGGCATCGGCGAGTCGACGGCCCGCAAGCTCGCGAGCGCTGGCGCGAACATCGTCGCGGTCGCCCGCCGCAAGTCTCGGCTCGACAGCCTCGTGGCCGACATCGAGGCTTCGGGCGGCAAGGCCATCGCCGTCGAGGCCGACGTCACCTCGCTCGAGGACATGCAGCGGGCCGCCAAGGCCGCAGTCGACACGTTCGGCGGCCTCGATGTCTGGGTGAACAACGCCGGCGTCATGCCGCTCTCGCCCGTCGAGATGAACCGCATCGACGAGTGGACCTGGATGGTTGACGTGAACATCAACGGTGTGCTCAACGGCGTGGCCGCGGCGCAGCCGATCATGCGGGAGCGTGGCTCGGGCCAGTTCATCAACGTCAGTTCCGTCGCGGGCCATCTCGTCTTCCCCGGTGCGGCGGTGTACTGCGCGACAAAGTTCGCCGTCCGGGCGCTCAGCGAGGGCATCCGCATGGAGTCCGACGGCTCGATCCGTGTGACGAACATCAGCCCCGGCGCGATCAAGACGGAACTGGCCGACCACATCGCGGTCCCCGAGGTGAAGGAAGGCGTCAAGCAGTTCACGGACATCGCGATCGACGCCAACGCCATCGCCGAGGCCATCCACTACGCCGTGTCCCAACCGAGCGACGTTGATGTCAACGAGATGATCATCCGTCCGGCGAAGCAGTCCCTCTAGTCCGCGTTCGCGGATCCGATGCAAATAGAGATCACGCCCAACGCCAGAGCGAGGGCTTGTTCCTCCGTTCTGGCGTTGATCGTCCTCCTTCGCTTCTTACAATTGCCTTGCCATCTGGCGATGCAAGTCCTGTCTGTGGGGAGCGCTATGCAACGTTCGATACTCGTGTTGGGTGCGATGGCACTCGTATGCATCGCGGGCTGTCGGGAGTCGGTTCCTCAAGCCGAAATGACCAGTCCTGCGCCTCCAGTCGGGTCTCAGGATGCGCGCGAAGGAGCGATCTCGTACGATCGGGCCGATGCCGTGCGGCGCGAACTGCAAGCGCTCATGGAGCGACCCGTCAGCGCTGTTGCAGGGGCGCCATTCCTGATCATCAACGTGAACGGGACCGACAAGTTCGTCCAGTTTGCCGGCGGCGCTGGCGAGGACCTCGTGCTCGATCTGCCCCGCGTGGTGCTCAGCGATGACGAGTTCGAGCGCGCCGAGCGTCTGCTGGCAGACCACGGCGTCGCCATGTCCGGCGAGGCCGAGGTGCCGGCTCTTGCAGCAAATTTTGGCAGCGACATCGATGACGCGGTGGAGGCCGTTGGCGTGATCTTGCTCCAGGTGTTCGAACTCGATGCCGGGGTCGCTCTCGACTTCGAGGCCATGTAGCTTGGGCAGGGTCGGACAAGCCACGCCTCGTGACACCGGATGGACCGACGACCTCGGGCGTTCCATCCAGCGAACGATCCTGTCTTTCAGGGATGAGCAGCTGCGCTCAAAGGGCAAGAAGCCGGTTCCGGTACCCGTCCAAGATCAGATCCTCCGTGGTGCCATCGTCCTTTCGATTGCGTGCGTTTTCGGCTTGTTCTGGCGATACGTGGTGCTGCCCAGTCCCACGGTTTCGAGTGTCTTGCAGCTCGGTTTCATTTGCTTCCAGCTCACCTTTCTCGGTTGGTTCGTGATCAGCTTCATCCGCCGACGCTCGCCTTCCATCCAGATCCCGAAGCGGCTCGCGCGTGGGGAATGCCCGGGCTGCCTCTACGAGCTGGCGGGCCTGCCGCCCGAGCGCATCGAAGCGATCGAGGCCGCGATACGCTGCCCGGAGTGTGGCGCCGTCTGGGGTGCTGAGCGCGTGGGCCGTTCGAAGGCCGAGGAGTCATGATGACGAGATTGCATGCCATCGTTGTTTCGGCTTGCACGGCTATCGCCTGCGCTGCCGCGGCCCAGCCCGAGGTCGTAGTCGAACGAGCCAAGGTCCTGGTTGGCGACCCGGTAGCCGTGACGGTTCGTGGCCTTGAGCCGGGATCGCTCGTGGTCGTTGGTGCCGAGCGATTCAGTGGGCGGAGCAACTCGTGGTTCCGCAGCCAGGGAGTCTTCCGTGTGGACGCCGACGGTGAGGTCGATCCCATCGGCGATGAGTCGATCGAGGCTCCGTGGGACGCGGGTGACCCGGCCGGCCCGTTCTGGACGATGGAATCCGTCGGCGAACAGAGCACGGCCGATTCAAGCCGACGCCCGTGGCGGCAGATCCGGTTCTTTGTCGATGCGGACGCCGACGGCGCCGCCGACGCCACAGCCGATGTGATGCTCGTCGACGGGCGTGACGATCTCATCGAGATCTCGGCCGAGGATCTCTCGCAGGGCGCGTTCCTGATGAAGCCGCCGGGCGATGCCAAGCTGCCCGTAGTCATCGCGTTGGGAGGCTCTGAGGGTGGAGACTCCGCGGCCCGAGGGATCGCGCCCCGGCTCGCGTCACGTGGGTTCGCCGTGCTGGGCTTGCCGTACTACTCCCCGCGCGACCGCGAGGGTGAGCAGAAATTCCCAGAGTTGTCCGCAGCCTTTGCGGCGCTCCCGATCGACCGGCTGGAAGCGGCTCG
>CALCCF010000017.1 GCA_937899905.1 uncultured Phycisphaeraceae bacterium | reverse complement strand
TTCTGAATGAGGGCGACGGAACCTTCGGCGGCGACATCCGCTATGGCCTCGACGGTGGACCCTCGGCCGTCGCGATCTCGGACCTCGACGGCGACGGAGATGCGGATCTTGCCCTGGACATCAGCGTGTTCCTTGCCGTCCTGCCCAACGCCGGGGACGGCACATTCGGGGCACGGGGAGGGTACGCCTTGGGCTTCGATCCGCGGTCCATTGCAGTCGCTGACCTCGATGGCGATGGCGATCCCGATCTGGTGTCAGCGAACAACGACGCCAACAACGTCAGCGTGCTCCTGAACCAATGCGGCCCCTTCGCCTGCGAAGCCGACCTCGACGGCGACGGCGAGCTGACCCTCTTCGACTTCCTTACATTCCAGAACCTCTTCGACGCCGGCGACCCGCTGGCCGACTTCGACGGCGACGGCTCGCTCACCCTCTTCGACTTCCTCGCCTTCCAGAACGCCTTCGACGCCGGGTGTCCGTAGCGCGGCGGGCGGAGTTCGGTGAAACGAAAGCTCCCGGCCCGGGCTACCAATCTCCGGCGAGGACGAAGGGGGAGCGTCATGAGATCGATCGGTTTAGCTGTTGCCGGGCTGGCCGGCGTCGTGTCCGCCGTGTTCGTGCCGGCCGCGTGGGCGCAGCCGGCGTGTTCGGGCGAGTTGTTCCCCGATGAGACGCGGATCGCCGCCGGGAACGGGCCGAGCTCGATCGCCGCGGCCGACTTCGACGGGGACGGCCTGGTCGATCTGGCCAACGCCAACGCGTTCGGCAACCGCGTGTGGGTTCGGCTGGCGACCTCGCCGGGCGTGTACGGGCCGGAGCAGCGGTTAGTGGTCGGCGACTTCCCCGCGGGCCTGCGGGCGTCCGATCTGGACGGCGACGGCGAAGTGGACCTCTTCGGGGTCACCGTGGAGGGCGACACCGTGTTCGTCTTCGATGGCAACGGCGGCTCGTTCGAGCCGGTGCGGTCGTGGGCGGTTGGCCGCGGGCCGGTCTCGGTCGCGTCGATGGACGCCAACTCGGACGGCGTCGCGGATCTGGCCACCGCGAACCGCGACGGCGACACCGTATCCGTCCTGCTCGGCGACGGCGAGGGCGGCTACCTCGACGCCGTGATGCACCCCATCGGCGATCGGCCCGAGGGCCTGGCCGTCGGCGACTTCGACGGGGACGGGCGGGTGGACATCGCCACGTCCAACAGCCGGGGCCAGAACGTCTCGCTGCTCTTCGGGCTGGGCACCGGCGCCTTCGCACCCCAGGTCCGCATCCCCGTCGGCCAGCCGTTGCTTCGGATGCGGGCCGCCGATCTTGACGGCGACGGCAACACCGATCTGTTCGCCGCCGGTTCACGTGACGACGAAGTGGTCGTGCTGTATGGACGCGGCACGGGCTCGTTCGATGGCCCCTTCGTGTGGCCGACCGAGGGCGACTCGACGTGGGACGTGCAGTCCGGCGACGTGAACCACGACGGCCGGCTGGACATCATCGCGACGGGCGCGAACAGCAACACGGTGAGTGTCTTGCTTGCCAATGCAGACAGGAGCTTCGCCGACCCGGTGGTCGTGCCCGTGGGCGCGGGGCCGCGATGGGTGGCCATCGTGGATGTGGACGCGGACGAGAGGCGGGACCTGCTGGTCGCCAACCGCGGCAGCGACAACATCTCCATCCTGATCAACGCGTGCACCCCCTGCCCCGCTGACCTCGACGGCGACGGCCGCCTCTCCCTCTTCGACTTCCTCGCCTTCCAGAACCTCTTCGACGCCGGCGACCCCGCCGCCGACTTCGACGGCGACGGCACGCTGACCATCTTCGACTTCCTCGCGTTTCAGAACGCCTTCGACGCCGGGTGTCCGTAGCGCGCATCTCGCGACGCTTCACAGGCCACCATCACACCCATCCGCAACCACGCGATCCCGCGCCGGTACACCCGTAGCGCGAGGGCGATGGGTTCCGCGCGAGATTCTGGGGAGGACATCACGATGCCATCGATGCACACAACCGTCGCGCCGGCGATCACCCTGGCTATCGCGCCCGCAATCGTCGTGGGCCAGGCCTGCGACCCCACCGAGATCTTCGAGCCCGAGGTGCGGTACGGCGCGGGCGACGTGCCCCTGTCCGTGGCGGTCGGTGACCTCGACGGCGATGGCGATCACGATCTGGCCGTGGCAAACCCGGGCATCGACACCGTCAGCGTCCTGCTGAACTCCGGCGATGGGACGTTTGGCGAGCGAGCCCTCTATGACTCGGGCGACGCGCCCTGGTCCCTTGCGATCGGTGATCTGGATGGAGACGGCGACGCCGACCTGGTCGCGGCGAACCTGAGCGACAGCGTCAGTGTGCGGCTCAACAACGGCGACGGCACGTTCGCACCCGTGGCCCTGTTCGACGCGGGCAGGAGGCCTCTCGCCGTGGCGATTGGCGACCTCGACGGCGATAGCGATCTCGACCTGGTCACCGCAAATCGCCTCACCGGCGATGTCAGCGTGCTGCTGAACAACGGCGATGGCACCTTCGCGCCCCAAGTAACGTATGCCGTCGGCCGTGAGCCTCGGTCTCTGGCAATCGGTGATCTGGATGGCGACGGCGACGCCGATCTGGCCGTGGCGAACGCACCCGACGACACCGTTAGCGTGCTGCTGGGCCGCGGCGATGGCACCTTCGCTGGCGGTATCGAGTACGCCGTGGGCGAGGGCCCGTGGTCCGTTGCGATCGGCGATATGGACAGCGATGGCGACGCCGATCTGGCCGTGGCCAGCGTTGGTGGTTTGGGTTTCGGCAACATCGTGAGTGTGCTGCTTAACGACGGCGACGGGATCTTCGCGCCAGACGTGCGGTACAACGTGGGCGTCTTCCCGTATGCGGTCGCGTTGGATGACCTGGACCGTGACGGCGACGCCGACCTCGTCACGGCAAACTTCAGCGACGACAGCGTGAGCGTGCTGCTGAACAACGGCGACGCCACGTTCGCTCCACAAGGCTCCTACGGCGTGGGCAACGCACCGGTCTCTGTTGCGATCGGCGATCTGGACGGCGACGGCAACCCCGACCTCGCCGTCGCGAATGCCGGCACGACCTCCGATCCGGGCGACACGGTGAGCGTGCTGCTGAACCGGTGCGACGCTTTCGCCTGCGAAGCCGACCTCGACGGCGACGGCGAGCTGACCCTCTTCGACTTCCTTACGTTCCAGAACCTCTTCGACGCCGGCGACCCCATCGCCGACTTCGACGGCGATGGCTCGCTGACGATCTTCGACTTCCTCGCCTTCCAGAACGCCTTCGACGCCGGGTGTCCGTAGCGCGCCGCCCTTCCGGCTTCACTCGGCACCGTCCCACCCGACCGCAACCTCTCGATCCCGCGTCGGTACACCCTGAGCGCGAGGGCGATGGGTTCCGCGCGAGATTCTGGGGAGGACATCACGATGCCATCGATGCACGCAACCGTCGCGCCGGCGATCACCCTGGCCATGATGCCGGCGATCGCCGTGGCCCAGGCCTGCGATCCCACCGAGATCTTCGAGCCCGAGGTGCGGTACGGCGTGGGCGACTTTCCTCAATCCGTGGCGATCGGCGATTTGGACGGCGATGGCGACAACGACCTGGCCGTGGCGAGCGCCGTTACCCGCAGCGTCAGCGTCAGCGTCCTGCGAAACGACGGCGACGGAACGTTCGGCGAGCGTGCCATGTACGGCACGGGCTTGACGCCCAGATCCGTTGGGATCGGGGACCTTGACGGCGATGGCGACGCGGACCTGGCCGTGGCCAACTTCCTCAGCGACGACGTCAGCGTGCTGCTCAACAACGGGGATGGCAGCTTCGCGACCCAAGTACCCTATGGCGTCGGCCGTCGCCCTCAGTCCGTTGTGATCGGGGACCTTGACGGCGACGGCGACGCCGACCTGGTGGTGGCAAACTGGCGCAATAACAGCGTCGGTGTGCTGCTCAACAACGGGGATGGCAGCTTTGCGCCCCATATACCCTACGGCGTCGGCAATGAGCCGCTGTCCGTCGCGATCGGGGACCTTGACGGCGACGGCGACGCCGATCTGGCCGTGGCCAACTCAGCCGACGACAACGTCAGCGTGCTGCTGAACGATGGGGAAGTGATCTTTACCCCGGCTGTGGTGTACGCGGTGGGGGACGGCCCTCAGTCCGTTGCGATCGGCGACCTTGATGGCGACGGCGACGCCGACCTGGTCGTGGCGAACGCCGGAGTTATCGAGGACAGCGTCAGTGTGCTGCTCAATACCGGGGATGGCACGTTTGCGACCGACGTGCGGTTCGCCACGGGCGAGGCGCCCTTCTTGGTTGCCATAGGAGATCTGGACGGCGACGGCGATGCCGACCTGGCCGTCGCAAACCGTTCCAGCGATGACGCCAGCGTGCTGCTCAACAACGGCGATGGCAGCTTCGCGCCCCAGGTGCGCTACGGCTTGGGTAACGTTCCTGTGCACTTGGCGATCGGCGATCTGGACGGCGATGGTGACGCCGACCTGGCCGCGGCAAACTCCGGTACGGGGACCGATCCGGGCGAAACAGTGAGCGTGCTCCTCAACCGATGCGGCTCCTTCCCCTGCGACGCCGACCTCGACGGCGACGGCGAACTCACCATCTTCGACTTCCTCGCCTTCCAGAACCTCTTCGACGCCGGCGACCCCATCGCCGACTTCGACGGCGACGGGA
>CALCCF010000016.1 GCA_937899905.1 uncultured Phycisphaeraceae bacterium | reverse complement strand
GCGCATCAAGGCGGTCATGAACGAGGTCCGCCGGGCCAAGAACACGATCCTGTTCATCGACGAGCTGCACACGCTCGTCGGCGCGGGCGGCGCCGAGGGGGCGATCGCCGCCAGCAATGTGCTCAAGCCGGCCCTCGCCCGTGGCGAGCTCCAGGGCGACGCCGTCGAGGGCACGGACCGTCTCGACGCCCATCTTGTAGACCTTCTCGAGCCCACGCACCCGGATGGCCGGCGCATCGGTGGGCTGCTTGCTCCGACGCAGCCCGAGCATCATCCAGCTCCCGTTGTGGCGGTACTCGCCTGGGCGTCCTCGCTCGGAGCTCCGGGCTCTTGCGCGTCCTCGTCCTCGTCTTGCAGCGCCACCGTGACACCGTCCTCGAGGTCTCGCAGCACCCGGAACGGCCCGGTGATGACCTGGTCGCCCTCTTCGACGCCCTCAAGGATCACGGTGTCGGTCAGGTCGCTCACGCCCGTGCGCACCGGGCGTGCCTGCGCCTTGCCGTCTTCCATCACGTATACGACCCTCGCGAATGTGCGGAGCCGGTCGACCAGTGGCGAGTTTCGAACACGCTGGGGCAGGCTCTCGACGCGTCGATCGAGCACCGCCTGGCTGGGCACGATGATCGCATCCCGCACGGTCTGCACGTGGATGTCGGCGTTGGCGGTCAGGCCCGTGCGCAGCAGGTCGTCTTCTGCCTGAGAAACCAGGATCTCGGCCTGCACGTAGCTCGTGCCATCGTTGTACACGCGGCGCTGCAGGCCGACACGCTCGACAACGCCCTCGAAGATCCGGTCGCCGTAAGAGATCAGCCGGACGTCGGCGCTCTGGCCGTCGCGTACGAGGCCGACGCTGGTCTCGTCGATGCGGGCCTGCATCATCACGGTGCCAAGGTCGGCGATCTCCATGATGAGCGAGCCCTGGTTGTTGAAGGTGCCAAGCACGGTCTCGCCGACCTCGACGGGCAGGTTCACGATGCGCCCGGTGATGGGGCTGGCGATGACAGCGTTCTCAAGGTCACGCTTGGCGGCACGGACATCAGCGCGGGCGGCCTCGATGCCGGCCTCGATGACCGCTTCGGTGCTTTCTGCCTGCAGAACGCGAGCGCGGGCCGCGTCGAACTCGGTCTTGGCGATGTCGCCGGTGTCGAGGAGTTCTTGCACCCGGCCGAGCTCGAGCTTGGCCAGTTCCAATTCGGCCCGGGCGCCGGTCAGCTGGCTCTCCTGGCTCCGCAGCCGGCTCTCGGAGGCGTCGAGCCTGGCCTGCAGGTCCTCAGCGTCCAGCCGGCAGATCACGTCGCCTTCTCGCACGCTGTCGCCCTCGCCGAATGGCAATGCGACGATCCTGGCGCTGACTTCGGCGGATATCTGCACCATCTGCTTTGGCTCGATCGCGCCGGGCGCATTGATGGTTCTTTGCAGGTCGGACACCCGGGCGGGGTTGACGATGACTCTCGTCGCGGACTCTTCGGGCGTGAAGCGGTCTCGCAAGCCTTCGGGCCCGCCGAGTTGCATGAGACCGACGGCTCCGCCCACGCCGAGCACGATCAGGATGGTGAGCAGGACGGCGAGTGTCTTGATCATGGAGGCTCCGGAGAATGCGGGGCGGGAGGCTATCGGGCCTTGTATGGCGTGCCACTCGGGAAAGTTTGGGGATTGAGTCCCAAACTATCGAGAACTGCAGGCCAAGTTAGTCGGTGAACGCGGTAGACTCTTTCGCAGAACCGAATCCACACCATCAAAGGGGGATCCCAATGACCCATCGTATTGCATCCATCGTCGTGCTGGCTGGCATCGCGAGCGCTGCCCACGCCCAGTTCACCGCTTACGGCGATCGCACGGCGTGGGAGGACGACGCCATCGTCGGCGGCGTGTTCGACCTTGAGACGTTCGACGGCACCTTCGATCCGCTCCAGCCGTCCACCGGCCCGATCGCGTTCGATTGGGGCACCGTCGAGGTCGAGGGCGGCGATGGCACGATCGGCGGCCCGGAGATCGCCGCGGGCAACTTCGCGGGGTCGATCTTCCCCGCCACGGCGCATGTCGCGTACATCTTCACGTTCGATGACCCGATCCAGGGCTTCGGTTGGGACACCTTCGGCGCGGCCTCGGGCATCGCGCTCGCGATCGAGACGAGCGAGGGCGTTTCGGACATCCTCGACTATCTGGCGTCGGGCAGCTTTGACGATACGTTCCTGGGCTTTACAAGCACCGAGGCCGTCACCGAGGTTCGCATCATCGCGTCGCCGAGCTACGGCGGGACTGCCGTCGGCGAGATCTTCGACGCCGACGACCTGGTGTTTGTCGGGGGCGAGCCCTGCCGCGCCGATCTCGATGGCGACGGCCAGCTGACGCTGTTCGACTTCCTCGCGTACCAGAACCTCTTCGACTCCGGCGATCTGCTGGCCGACTTTGACGGCGACGGTGACTTGACGCTGTTCGACTTCCTGGCCTTCCAGAACGAATTCGACGCGGGCTGCGAGTAAGCCCAGACGGCGAACCACCAATCGAATCGGCCACCCCCTGGCTTGTCGCCGGGGGGTGTTTGTTTTGGTACCACTCGCAATCGTCCAGGCGGGCATCCCGCAAGCTGGCCATGCCGTGGACCGTGCACGATACCATGTGACCGGCGAGCGACCGGGTGCACACGCGTCCGGCCCCCAATCAGAAGGAGATCCCATGGCGTTCACGCTGCCCGACCTGCCCTATGCCCACAATGCCCTCGAGCCCCACATCGATGCCCGCACGATGGAGATCCATCACGGGAAGCACCACCAGGCCTACGTGGACAAGGCGAACGCTGCCCTCGACGGTCATCCGATGGCGGTCCAGCCGATCGAGGAGATCTTGCGGAACATCAACGATGTGCCACAGGACAAGCGCCAGGCGGTCATCAACAACGGGGGCGGCCACGCCAATCACAGCCTCTTCTGGCAGATCATGAGCCCCAATGGTGGCGGCAACCCCTCCGGTGATCTGGCTGCGGCCATCGACTCGGATCTCGGTGGCTTCGACAAGTTCAAGGCCGACTTCGCGGCGGCAGCCGCCACGCGCTTCGGCTCGGGCTGGGCGTGGCTCGTGGTTGATGGTGGCGGCAAGCTCCACGTGACCAGCAGCGCCAACCAGGACAGCCCGCTCATGGAGGGGCACACGCCCATCCTCGGCTGCGACGTTTGGGAGCACGCGTACTACCTGAACTACCAAAACCGCCGTCCAGATTACGTCACAGCGTTCTGGAACGTCGTGGATTGGGGCAAGGTCGCCGAGCTCTACGGCAAGGCACGGGGCTGAGGCCCCGACGAGCCACGCTCGAGCTCTGCCTGGTACCCGAGGCTGAGCAGGTAGAAGATCAACGCAAGCACCGCGATCGGCGACAGGAGCACTCCTGTCACGATCGCGTTCTTCTTCCAGCCGCTGCGCCGTTTCTTCGCTGACACGCTGGATTATGCCGTAACACGATCGCGTTGGGATACCCGATCGGGAAAACTGGAGAATTCGTTTGGATAATCGAAGGGTCTCTGGTATTGTGGTGGTCGGTCTCGCGCCCGCCGTCGCAAGGATCGCGGCTCATCGGTTGGCGAACGAGAATCGTGGGGTTCCTGTGGGTAAGTCGTGGTTTTCTCGATTCGTGCCTCGTATGAAGCGAACGAGGAAACTTTCGCGTTGGGAGTGACGTACAAGTAGCGTGGACCTCCGAGGTCGACAGGCCAATGCAACACACGCGGGCTGTCACCCGAGCCAGGAACAGTGTCGGGGCAATTCCTTAGCGACAATGCTCGGGAAAACCCTGCTATCTCATTTCCTGGCGGCCAGGAGGATCACAACCGGTTTCGATGGTACTTGCCCGGATACGGGCTTTTGTCATCGTCTCGATCCGGTCCGGCATGCGCTCGGAGCGATGCTCCGAACAAAACCATGCCCGCCGGTGTTTCGATCTCTGCGTGCCTTCCCAACAAGGGGGTACGCGGCAGATGGCTTGGCTTGTGGCAAGGCACGGCCCTCGGTAGATGGGCCGCCACACGCTCCCGGGCATGAACGCCCGGCCAGGTGCGAAGGGAAGTGAACGTATGAGGCAGAACCGAGGCCAAGGACCGAGCCCGCTCGAGCAGGCACGCCGTCGCCAGCACGCCGGTGTGTCGGGCCAGGGTTTTGTTGCGCGTGGGGCCCGGCGTCGACTGAGCCCCGAGGACGAGCGTTTGCTCGACCAGATCATGGCCCAAGAGATGGACTACATCGACAGCCCGGCGTTCTACGAAGAGCAAGCCGATTCGAAGATCTACGACGAGGCTCCGGACATCCAGAAGCCCGACACCGCCTGGTACCACCCCGTGATGGACGACCTGTCCGCCACGCGGACCCGGACGGTCAAGAGCAGCCAGCAGGTCATCCTGACGGCGGCCGAGGAGAAGGTCCTCTTCCACCAGTTCAACTACGCCCGCCACCGGGTGTGGATGCTGCAGGAAGAGGTCTGGAAGAACCCCAACCGCAAGCCCACGCCCGAGCAGGCGGAGAAGATCCTGTGGTGGTACCGGCGTGCGGACCTCATCCGCGAGCAGATCGCCGAGACGAACCTGGCTCTGGTGCTGGCGATGGCCAAGCGCACGCGGATGAGCGAGGTCGACTTCGCCGACCTGGTCAGCGAGGGCAACATGGCCCTGCTGCGTGCGGTCGACAAGTTCGACGCGGGCCGCGGGTACAAGTTCTCGACCTACGCCTGTCGGGCGATCCTCAAGGCCTTCAGCCGCCAGGGCATGAAGCTGAGCAAGTACCGGCAGCGCTTCCCGACCGACTTTGACCCCAAGCTCGAGAAGTCCAACTTCCTCGAGACCAAGCGGGCCGACTTCGAGCGGGATGCGGCCGACGAGGTCAAGCGGATCGTCATGGACAACCGGGCCGACCTGACGGACGTCGAGCGGACCGTCATCGAGCACCGCTTCGGGCTCGAGAGCGGTGAAGAGAAGCCCATGACCCTCGAGCAGGTCGGGCAGATCATCGGCGTCACCAAGGAGCGTGTCCGCCAGATCCAGAACAAGGCGATGGAGAAGCTGCGTCTGGAGCTGGAGGCCAACTTCCTGGGCCTTCGTCCTGAGGACGAGGAGCAGGACGCCGAGGCCGGCGAGGTCGCTTCCACGGCCTGATCCGAAGTCGCACCCACATCGGGCCCCAATGGGGCCCGTTTTTGTGCGCTTCGCCGATCTGGTTCACTCGCCGAAGTGGAGACAGAGCCCGAGTTGAGGAACACGCGTCGCGGCCGCGGCGAATCGAGTCGAGGGCGCGATATGGCATTCTCGGACCAGCATCTCTGGCACCGATCTGGCCCCGATCGGCGAACAAATGGCGTGTCCTTGGTAACGGTTGGGGGGGGCAGGGGCGCTACATTTACGGCTCGACCGTTCGCGCCCGGCCGCGACCAGGGAGGGCGGTAGACCGGTAAGGCCAGTGGGGGCGTGGGGCGGGGAGCGTGTATCCGGACCGTCGATCGGGGCCCATCTTGGCCTCGGGACATCTTCTGACCCACGCGTCGCCTCGGGCGGCGGGAGCTTGTACAAGCATGAGCAGCGCACACACAGCGGAACGGGCGCACGAGACCGAGGGGCACACCGCACCGATCTCCGATGTCCTCGGCGGCAAGCGGGACCCGCATGAGACCCGTCTGGGCGAGTTCCTGAAGGCGTGTATCAAGTTCGGTGCGTCGGACCTGATCATCAAGACCGACCAGCCTCCCAAGCTACGCATGCGTGGCGCGCTCAAGCCGCTGGACACGCCGCCGGTGACCGCCGAGGACTGGCAGGCGATCATCAAGGTCACGCTAGACGAGGAGCAGTTGCAGGACCTGGCCCACTACGGCTCGGTCGACTTCGCGTACGACTACGACGAGAGCTCCCGCTTCCGCATGAACCTGTTCAAGGCCCGCGGCCATATCTCTCTGGCCGCCCGCCTCATCACGAGCAATATCCTGCCCTTCGAGAAGCTGCACCTGCCCGAGGTGATGGGCCAGATCGCGCTGCAGCCGCAGGGCATCGTGCTGCTGAGCGGTGTGACCGGTTCGGGTAAGTCGACGACGATCGCCTCGATGATCGACTACGTGAACCAGCGCAAGCCGATCCACATCGTGACGATCGAGGACCCGATCGAGTACATCTTCCAGGACAAGAAGGCGACGATCAACCAGCGTGAGATCGGCATCGACGTGCTGGACTTCAAGATCGCCCTGAAGGCCCTCGTGCGCGAGAACCCTGACACCGTGCTCATCGGTGAGATGCGCGATAAGGACACGTTCGAGGCCGCGCTGAACGCCGCCGAGACGGGCCACTTGGTCTACGGAACGATCCACGCCTCGAGCACGACCCAGACGTTCAGCCGCATCTACGGCCTCTTCGAGACCGAGGAGATCGAGGGCATTCGCCGCATGCTGGCTTATCAGATGCGTGCGTTCGTGTACCAGAAGCTGCTGCCGACGCTGCACGAGCACATCCCGCGTATCCCGGCCATCGAGATCCTGATCAACGACACCGTTGTCCAGAAGCACATCCTCGAAGAACGTGAGGGCGAGCTGCGCGAGTATCTGAATTCGATCGAGGCCCAGCAGCAGGGCATGGTCGACTTCAACGCGTGGCTGGTGAAGCTCATCGAGGAGGAGTACATCCATCAGCGCATCGCGATGGAGAACAGCCCCAACAAGGACGACCTGTCGATGCGTCTGAAGAAGTTCGGCGGAGCGACGCAGAAGCACTAAGCTTGCACCCGTCCGACTGCACGCACCCACCGGCCCGCGACGCGGGCCGGCTCAGCCGATTGGTCCTTGACAGCGCAAAGGAACGCCACTCGTGGATCCGACCCAGCTCTTGCTTAGCCCCACGCCCTCGCTCGTCTTAGCCGAGACGAGCGCCTTCGTGCTGGCCTCCTGGTGGAAGGCGATCATCTTCGTGGCCGCGTTCGCCGCGTGGGCGTGGTTCATCTCGACGGTGGCCGACAAGCACGCCGCCCGCTTCTATCTGCCCCGTGAGAAGTGGAACACGATCTATATGGTGACGGCGATCGCCGCCATCGCCGTGATCATCCTCAACCCGCTGACCGGCATCGTCGCGTTCTTGGTCGCGTTGCCGGTGGTGTTGCTCCTCTTGCTCGTCCCGCCGTTCGTATACGTGCAGATGGCCAACAAGGACGAACGCGTCCCCGAAGAGCACCATCTGACGATGAACGTCAAGGACTGGATGGAGGCTCGCAAGGAGTCCAGGGAAGCCAAGAAGGCCGACCGCCTGCAGCTGGCCATCGTCAAGCCCGACGGCGTGACGATGGACCCGCCCGAAGAGGGCACGAGCGAGATGGTGGTTCGTGCTGCGGCCGAAAGGCTGTACATCGATGGTGTCGCGGCCCGGGCCCACAAGATCGAGCTGATGCCCATGGGAGACAAGGGCTACGCGGTGGCGCACACGATCGACGGCCTCCGCGCCGTGGTGGGCGAGCCCATGCAGCCGCAGGACGCGATGCGGGTCATCGCGTTCTGGCAGACCGCCTCGGGTCTGGAGGCTGGCCAGCGCCGGCGTCAGGTTGGCGAGCCGGACGTATCCAAGGAAGGCGAGCGCCACCACCTGCGTGTGATCACCAGCGGCGGCCAGCAGGGCCTCAAGCTCTCGCTGATCGTGGATCCGTCCAAGGCCGTGCGTCGCAGCCCGGACCAGCTTGGCCTCTTGCCCCAGCAGTTCGAGCTGCTGCAGCGGCTCGTCGAGGATGGGACGGGTGTTGTATTGCTCGCGGCGCCCAAGGGCATGGGACGCACGAGCATGCTGTACACCGTGCTGAAGATGCACGACGCGTACACCTCCAACATCCAGACGATCGAGCTCGAGCAGCAGGACACGCTCGAGGGCATCCGCCAGAATATCTGGTCGCCCGCCGGTTCTGGCCCCGATCACTCGTCGCTCTTGCGTTCCATCTTGCGTCGCGATCCGAGCGTTGTTGGTGTCGCCGAGATGCTCGATGAGGCCACCGCGCAGGAGGCGTGCAAGGGCGATATCGAGCACGCCCGCGTGTACCTCTCGCTGCCGGCCGAGGGTGCGCTCCAGGCGATCGAGATCTTCCGCCGCGCTGTCCAGGACAACCAACTGGCCGCTCGGTCACTGAAGGGTGTGATGGCGGGCAAGCTGGTGCGGGCGTTGGCAAAGTCGAGCCGCGAGGCGTACGTGCCGAGCCCGGACATGCTCAAGAAGCTGGGCCTTAGCCCCGAGAAGGTCAAGACCCTCTACCGCCATCGCACGCACGTGGAGGTCAACAAGAAGGTCGTCCCGTGCCCCGAGAGTGGCGGCACTGGTTTCGTTGGCCAGATCGGTGTGTTCGAGGTGTACTCGATCGGTGACGACGAGAAGTCGGCCATCGCGCAGGGCGACGTCAACGCGTTGGCAACAGCAATGCGAAAGCAGGGCGTGCCCGGCATCCAGCAGGCCGCGCTCATCCGCGCCGTCGAGGGCGAGACGAGCGTTGACGAGGTCGTCCGAGTCACCGTGGGTGCCCAGAAGTCCAAGCCGGCGGCCGCGAAGCCCAAGCCGGCGGCCGCCGAGGCCTAATCCGCTCGAGATCGCGAAACGAGACCGCGAAGGAGTCTGAACAATGGTCTGGACGATCGTCTCATTGCTGGCCGTGCTCGTGCTTGCGTGGGTTTGGGTGACCCGGGGCTTCTTTAGCGCCTTCTTGCACTTCCTGTGCGTGTTCGCGGCGGGAGCTATCGCGTTCGCCGTGTATGAGCCGCTGACGCTGCTGATCTTGCAGAACTCGCCCGATCGCGGCTTCTTTAGTATCCTGCGAGATACCGGCCACGGCGTGGCGTTGGGGCTCAGCTTCGCGATCGCGCTGGCTCTGTTGCGAGTGCTGGTCGACAAGGCCGTTCCCGCCAACCTCAAGTTCAACGACACGGTCGAGTATGTTGGCGCTGGTGTATGCGGGCTGGGCGTCGGCATCGTTACGGTTGGCATGGTGCTCATGTCCTTCAGCCTCATGCGCTTCGGGCCAACGAACCCCACGCAGAATGTCGTGTTTACCTCGGAGGGCGGGGGCGCGCGAGGCAGCGTTGTTCGCAACACGAGCCCGCTTCGGCCTTACGTCGACGAGTGGACGGCCCAGATGTACTCGGTGCTTTCTCGCGGCTCGCTCGCGACCAGCGAACCATTGGCCAAGTGGCATCCGGGCTTCCACGAGAAGGGCTCGGCGATGCGCATCAACTTCCAAGGCCGCAGCCGCAACGCGTCCACGCCGGACGAGTTCGAGGTCATCCAGTGGTACGCCCTTGGCGACATCGATCGTGGCGGGCCCATCCAGCAGCTCATGCGTGATCGCTGGCAGAGCGTCAACCAGCGTGTGATCGGCCTGGACAACCAGGAGATCACCAACGGCTACGTGGCGGGCATTGTGGTCGAATTCAGCGCCGCGGCGCGCGAGACCGGCGGTGGTGCGAGGATCGTTCTGGGCAATGCGCAGGTTCGCTTGGTTGCCGAGCTTGGTGACACCGGCGTGACCCGTGCCTTCCACCCTTCGGCCATCATCACCCAGGCCGACGGCGATGAGCCGACGCTAGCGCGGTTCCGCTTCGATTCCGACGATCGGTACATCGCGTCGGTGGGTGGCGGGGCCAACTCGATCATGGTGTTCGATTTCGCGCTCCCTCGGGCGTATCGACCGATTGCGATCTACATCCGTGGCATGCGGCAAGAACTCACCGCCGAGCCAAACCTGACGTTCACAACCACAGACCAGCGCGATGACGCGGTCACCACGTTTGAGTACGGCGGGATCGATCTCGCAAGCATGAATGATCGGTTTGCGGCGAGGCTCGCAACGGCCGTTGGACAGCGAGCGCTCCCGGCCAGCGAGTTCCACCTCTACGTGCAGGCCAACCTGCCCGGTCGTTTGCTGCTCAAGAAGGGCAACGAGCGTGGCCTCCAGGCCGAGAAGGGCGACAACGAACGTTCGTTCAGCATCGTTGGCGGCGTCGAGCAGTTCACGACGGGCCAGCTGCGCGGCCAGTTCATCGATCCCTCACTCCGCGTGAATGGATTCCAGGACTCGCGTGACGTGCGCATCGTGCAGGCCGACGTCGGCCGAGATTCGCCGCTCGGGCTTAACGGGGAGGTTTTCCAGAATCTCTCGGGCAACGAGGCGCCGTTGCTGGTCGACCAGCGCGGCCAGCTGTATCCGCCGGTCGGCTACGTGTGCGTTGAAGACGCCAACACGTTCATCGCCTTTACGCCGGGTCAGCCGATCAATGACCTCAGCGACCTGCCGTTCACGGTGAGTCGCAACCTCGCGAACCAGGAAACGCGGTTCATCTACCGCGTGAGTGCCGGAGTCGAGATCGTCGCGATGGTCGCCGGTGACATGATCATCGCGACTTGGGAACCCGGCTTGGAGATCGATCGCGGTCGCTGATATCGATTTGAGTCGCTCGGTTCGCCGCCGACGTTCCGCGAGGAGTGTCGGCGGCTTTGCTTGCTACCCTGATCCATGACCACGACCGAGCCCGCCGCGCCCACCACACCAACAGCCGAAGCCCGACAGCAACACCACCAATGGCTCACTGAGCTTACAGGGATTCCCACGGTGGCCGGGCGCGAGGATCGCGTTGTAGAGTGGGTCAAAGCGTGGGCGGCGCAACGTGAAGACGTCACGCTGACCGCCGATGCGCACGGCAACCTGACGCTGCGGCGCACCGAGCCGTTTGCGCCGGGCGAGCCGGTATACGTCACCGCGCACCTCGACCATCCGGGATTCGCGGTGGATGCGATCGAGGACGGCTCTACGGCCGTGCTCGCCTTTCGTGGTGGCGTCATGGAAGACTACTTCAAGGGCGCTCGCGTCAACATCCATCCCGAGTCTGGAGACCCGCGCGCCGCGACGATACTGGAGCGTGTCGAGCCGGCCGAGGGAGAAGAAGAACTCTTCAAGCGGTACCGTGTTCGGCTCGACGACGGCCTGAGCACGGACGGGCTGACGACGCGCGATATCGCGACGTGGCACCTGCCTCTGTCGTTCATCGAGGATGGCCTGCTCAGCGCGCCGGCGTGCGACGACCTGGCCGCTGCCGCGGCCGCCCTCTGTGCGTTCGACGCGTTGCTCGAACAGAAGCGGCATGGGCACGCCGTGGGGCGTGACGTGCGCGTGTTCTGCACGCGGGCCGAGGAGATCGGCTTCGTCGGCGCGATCGGTGCCTGCCGCGAGAAGACCATCCCCGATTCGGCGCCCATCATCGCGCTGGAGAACAGCCGAGCGTTCGATGACTCGCCGATCGGTGGCGGGCCCATCGTCCGCGTTGGCGATCGGCTGACCGTGTTCACGCCGCGGCTGACCGCGGCCGTGGCCGCGCGTGCCGAGGCCGTTGCTGGTGGCCCGGCGTCGCCGACGGCGGCGCAGAAGCAGAGCGAGTTGCCCAAGTGGCGCTGGCAGCGCAAGCTGATGGCCGGTGGCGCGTGCGAGGCCACGGTCTTCTGCGCGGCGGGATACGAGGCGACGTGCGTATGCCTGCCGCTGGGCAACTACCACAACATGGCCGACCTTGCGGCCGTGCAGGCGGGCACGAACACCCAGCCGCCCACCATCGCCAGCGAGCAGATCGCGATCGCCGACTTCGACGGCCTGGTCGACCTACTCATCGCCTGCGGCCAGGAGCTGCGCCCGGGCGGCGGCATCGAAGAGCGCCTCGCGAAGCTGTGGGACGATCGCAGCTTCGTGCTCGGCGAGTAGCCCGGCGGGCCGCGCCGCGGATTGTGCACGGGCTCCCGGCCGATCGACGACATTCGGGTATGACCTCGACCCAAGCATCGGTGCCCGCCTTCATGACGCCCGATGCCGTCGATCACTGGCGGGCCGAGCGTGCGTACTGGTTGGATCGCCTTGGCGACCACTACCGGGCGGAGTACGGCCGCGATCTGGATCCGCTGCAGTCCGATGATGGCACGGCGCCCGGTGCGGCCGCGGGCTCGATCCAGCACTCAGCAAAGACCAATCCCGACGCGTTCTTCGCCACCGGGGCTCGCGCGATGCTGTTCTACCTCCGCGAGCTGGAGGACCACGGCGTGAACCCCACGGCGCTCGGGGCGGTGCTCGACTTCGGTATGGGCTTCGGCCGGCTCACCCGCCACTGGCTGCCGCTGGGCCCAGAGCTCTTCGGCAGCGACGTCACGACCGACGCGGTCGACTTCTGCACGCGGCACCTCGGGCATCGCGTCCGCGTGAATCTCAACGGCTTCGATCCCGACCTGCCCTACGACGACGGACGTTTCGACTTCGTTTTCGCCAACTCGGTGTTCACGCACATCCAGACGAAGGACGCCCCGGGCTGGGCCGAGGAGCTCGCGCGCATCCTGCGTCCCGGCAGCATGGCGATCATCACGGCGCTCGACGAGAACGTGCAGCTCGTCGACGTGCCCGAGCGCGAGCGCGAGCGGTCGCTACGCGAGAGTAACGGTGTGTACGAATGGGGCAACGAGACCGTCGCCCAGAACTATCGCTACGCCACCGACGCCGCCGAGCGCCGGCTCTGGTCGCCCTGGTTCGAGGTGCTCGAGATCCGCTGCCACTTCAAGGAGCAGCGGCACGTGATCCTGCGGCGGCGCTGAGTGGCACGGGCCCGCGGGTCCGGGCGGCCGCGGGCCGGCCATAATCCACCGATGCGCCGCGTCGCGTTCAAGCTGGCCCTGCTGTTGGCCCTGGGCCTGTGCACCAGCCTCCTCGTCGCGTGGGCCGGGGCGCTGGTGGATCGTTCCGCGTGGCCCGACACGCCGCTCACGGGCACGCCCACGGGCACGCGGACAGAGATGCGCGGGTGGGTGGTCGAGGAAGGCCGCGACCGCACGCTGACGTGGCGGACGTTCGACGCGCTGGACCTGTGGGACGATCCGCCGGATCTCGAAGCGCCCATCACGCTGCCGGCGTGGAGCGTGGGGCACGGGCTCGCCGACCAGCCCGGGCCGTTCGCGCCGGCGCGGGAGCGGACGCTGGATGTCGCGCGGGAGGTCAGCGCCGGGTGGCCGATGCGGTGCGTTCGCTCGGTGCGCGAGGCGGGGCCGATCGAGTTCGCGCTGCCCGGCGAGTTCGTGCGCGGGGGCGTGGCGGCCATGCCCTTCGAGTGGCCGGCCTCCACGAGCGCGGTCGCCGGCGCGGGCGGCATCGCGATCGGGCCGTGGCCGAACCGTCATGTCGGGGTGATCCTGCCGCTGCGGCCGATGCCGGTTGGTGTGTTGGTGAACACCACCGTGTTCGCGCTGTTGTGGGCCGCGGCGCTTCTGCCGCTGGCGGGGTTGCGCGTGCTTCGTCGCCGGCGTCGCGGACGGAAGAACCGATGTGTCGCCTGCGGGCACCCACGCGACGGCTTATCCGACGATGCGCCCTGCCCCGAGTGCGGTCGAGATCCGGCCAAGCGCACGACCGTCGGCGAGCTGCTGACCGCCCGCGCCCCGATGCTCGGCGCGGCGCTCGCGCTGGTGCTGGTCGTCGCGTCGGGCGCGGCGCTGGCCACGCACCGGTGGATGGCGGTCGATCGGCTGCCGCCGCTCCATCATGCCGCGGCGGTGGGCGACGTCGAGGCCATCGAGCGGCTGCTGGCCGGCGGCGCGACCGGCGAGGAGCCGCTGCCCGGGCTGAACAGCGTGCCGTTCCATCTGCACGAGACCACGCCGCTGCAGTGGGCCGCGTCGCGCGGGCACGTGCGAGCCTCCGCCGCGCTGCTCGATCGCGGGGCCGACCCCGTCTCCACCGTCGACCCGTATTCGCCCATGGTCGCGGCGCTCTATCACGGGCACGGCGCGGTGGTTGAGGCGATGCTGCCACGGCTGGGCCCGACCGACACGCCCGCCTACCTGCACTGGGCCCTGGTCTACGCGAGCGACGCGATGCGCACCCGGCTGCTCGAGCACTTCGAGTGGGAGGACTGGCGCCTGCGGTACGCCGCGGAAAGGGCCATCGAGCTCGGCGACACCGCGTGCGTCGATCTGTTGATCGCGCACGGGCTGGCCGGCGTCCGCAGGGCTGGGTACGGCCTGCCGCTCGAGGC
Source organism: uncultured Phycisphaeraceae bacterium (assembly GCA_937899905.1). GTDB lineage: Bacteria > Planctomycetota > Phycisphaerae > Phycisphaerales > UBA1924 > JAHCJI01. The sequence goes on along the minus strand of CALCCF010000016.1, from coordinate 23,255 downwards.
CGTCCAGGCGGATGCTCGGGCGTGGTGGGCGCCGTATCGCCGCGACCTCGGCCTTACCGCGTACGTGCTGGAGGTCGATCTGGAGGCCACCCGCGACGGGGCGGTCCGAGCGTTCGAGCGGGCGATCCGCGAGGGCTGCCTGCCGGCGCTCGATGCCATCCTGGCGGTCGATCCGATGCGGCGCGTGCGGGTCGAGTACTGCTCGGCCTCCGACCTGGCCAACGCCGCGGTTGTTGGCGGGCCGCGCATGGTCCGTCGGCTCATCGAGCTGGGCGCCAACACCAACGTCTACGGCCCTGGTTCGCGCAACGCGCTCTCGTACGCGGCGCTCTGGGGCGAGCCCGACGCGGTGGCGATCCTGCTGGACGTGGGCGTCGACCCGACGCACGAGACCAACGGGGTCTCGATCCGGCAGGGGCTGCTCAACCTCATCGAGCTCTTCGCCGAGGATCCCGACATGCACGCCGTCTACCCATCGCTCGCCGATCCCCAGGCCTTCGCACGCATCCTCGACATGCTCGAAGCCGCCGAGGCCGAGTGGGCGGCCCGCGAGCAGGAACCAGCGCCGCCCGGCGGCCGATAGCCAGACGGCGTCACGCGATGGACGGTCCATTCGCAAGTCCATCCAAGCCGATCGGCCGTCGGGATCTCTCGAACCGACACCAGAACGCCGTGATCCGAAATCGAAACAGGCCATTTCGGTTTCAGAATCGGGTGTTCCGACGCCGGATCGGGGTGTTCGGACACGAGAACGGGCGCAATCCATGCCGATCCGGGGCGATCTGCCCGCTGCGGCGGCCCCGGGGCTGGAGTGGCGGCCGGTTCGGGCCGATGCATGGCTGGCGCGTCGCCACGGCCTGAGAAGGCCAACGGGCAGCGCGAACGGACCCGCCGTCGACACCGGAGCCACGCCATGCCCGAGAACCTCCCGCAGAACCCGACCGACGCGCTGGAGTGGATCGAGGCCCGGGCGCCGCAGTGGATCGAGCGGGCCGGGCAGATCGGGCTGGGCGAGGCGTTCGCCCAGGAGGTGGCCGATCTCGCCGGTGTTGCCCGGGCGAGGCGGCTCGCGGCCGACGAGGCGGCGGCCCACGCCAAGAGCGCGACGCTGGCCTGGCGAAACGGCATTGGCGCGGCGACGTCGCGGGCCCGCGCGGCCATCGCGACCATCAAGGCCCACGCCGCGGCGACGGGCGACCCGGGCGTGTACGCGCTCGCGGGATTGAGCCCTCGCGCACGGCCGGGCGAGGCGCCACCACCGGAGAAGCCGACGAACCTCGCCTTCGACGTGCGCCCGGCAGGCGAGGTCGAGCTGTCGTGGAATGGGGGCGGCCCGCAAGGCACCTATTACCTGGTCCAGCGCTCGCTCGATGGGGGCGAGACATGGCGCGTGCTGGGCACGACCACAAGCAAACGCTTCGTCGACGGGGACCTGCCCTTCGGGCTCGATGGGATCCGCTACGCCGTCGTCGCGCGGCACGGCGAGCACGCCGTCTGGGGCCACGTGCTGTTCGTGCGCCTGGGCACCAAGCCGGCCGACGGTGAGACGGCCCTGCGCGAGCGTGCTGCCTGAACCGCGCCGCGCGCCCTACGGGTGCAGCGGCCGCAGCTTGCGCCGCACGCGGGCCTGGTTCATCGCGCCCAGCGCCGCCGGATGCTTGCCGATCAATCGCACGAGCTGGGTCCGGCTGACGCCGAGGCGCGCGGCGGCGCGGCGCACGTCCATGCGCGCGGCCCAGAGCACGTCCATGGCCTCGGCGAGCATCGTCGGGAAGTCGCGGTGGCGGTCGGACACGGCGATCTTGCCGTCTTTGGTGCGCGTGAGCCACAGGTCGCTCCGCACCTCGCCGTCGGGCACGCCCAGGCGCACGTGCGTGGCCAGCTCCAACCGCAAGCGGCGCAGCGCCATCCGCTGGTTGTCCTTCGGGCTGCGCCGCTCGCCGGCCTGGGCGCTCAGGCCCGTGGGCGTGTGGGTGAGCGTCACGGCCGTCTCGACCTTGTTGCGGTGCTGCCCGCCCGGACCGCCGATGCGGCCGCGCTCGATGCGGCACTCGGCGAGGATGGTCTGGTCGTCGAGCGACGCCGGGTGGGGCGGTCGTGGGGGGCGCTCGATGCGCTCTGGTGTGTCGCCGATTGTCTCGAAGTGGCCATCCATCAGAGCGAGGCCGCCCCGATGCTGCTCGATGGGTGGGCCCGCAGCGTGAGGTCGTCGGCATGCCCGGCCATCAGCCGCCGTGCGCCGAGCGCCGCGATCATCGCCGCGTTGTCCAGGCAGTACGCCATCTTCGGCAGCCGCAGCTCGAGGCCGCGCTCCTCGGCGAAGGCCGCTAGCTCGGCGCGCAGGCGGCTGTTCGCCGTCACGCCGCCTCCGGCCAGGAGCGTCCGGCACTCCGTGCCGCGCTCGCCCAGCGCGTCGCTCGCCCGGCCCAGCTTGAGGATGATCGCCCGGCACGCCGCCCGCTGGAAGCTCGCCGCGAGGTCGCGCACGCGCTCGTCGGTCATCGGCAGCGGTGGGGGCGGCTGCGGCGCGCCCGGCCTCGTCGGCACGCCGCGCACCGCGTACAGCACGGCGGTCTTGAGCCCGCTGAACGAGAAATCGAGCGAGCCGCGCTCCAGGCGGCGGACCGGGAGGTCCACGGCCTGGTCGTTCGCGCCCGGCTCCTGCGCGAGCGCGTCGAGACGCGGGCCGCCGGGATACGGCAGGCCCAGGATCGTCGCGGCCTTGTCGTACGCCTCGCCGATGGCGTCGTCGCGCGTCGTGCCGAGGCGCTGGGCCTCGATCGGGCTGGGCACGAGGTACATCGCCGTGTGCCCGCCGCTGACGACCAGGCCCAGCGCGGGGCTTGGCGGGTCCTCGTCGATGTCCAGCGTGCCGGCGATGAGGTGGGCCTGGACGTGGTCGGCGCCGACTAGCGGCACGCCGAGCGCGAGCGCCGTGGCCTTCGCCGCGCACACGCCCACGAGCAAGCTGCCGATGAGCCCGGGCCGGTGGCCGACGGCGACGGCGTCGATGTCGCCCAGCGACACGCCCGCGTCGGCCACCGCCCGGCGCAGCACGGGGATGATCCGCTCGACGTGGGCCCGCCCGGCGATCTCGGGCACGACGCCGCCGTAGCCCTCGTGCAGCTCGGTCTGCGTGGCGATGGCGTTGCTGAGCACGTGCCGCCCGTCGCGCACGATGGCGCACGCGGTCTCGTCGCACGAGGTCTCGAAGCCGAGGGTCAGCATCCGCTGATGACCTTCACGATGGCGCTCACGAGGCTTCTCGCAGCTGCTCGAGGTCGCGCTCGAGGCGCTGACGCTCGACGTCGATGCGCTCGATGGTGCGCTCGATCTGCTCGATGCGCAGCGCACGCTCGCCGGTCGCCGCATCGCCACCCACGCGCGGCCACTCCCCGGTTGTCAGCACGCCCACGAGCGCGGCATGCGCAGCGCTCAGCTGCGCGTCGCCCATCGCGTCCAGCAGCGTGGCGGCGCTGTTCCACGCCTCGCTCGGGATGCCGCCGTTGGCACCGTCGCCGCCCACGGCGTCGAGCCTAGCGAACAGCTGGCCCAGCTCGTCCCAGCCGCCATCGCCAAGCATCACGTGCATGCCCGGGCTCGGATCCACGCCCCACTCGGTTGTGCCGGGTGTGCGCTGCAGGTTTCGGCTGCTGGGCAGCAGGTAGTAAGCCTCGGTCAGCTTCAGCGTGCCACCATCGGGCAGGCCGTAGACGGTCTGCACGCTCGCCTTGCCGAAGGTGCGTGTGCCGACGGCGCGGGCGTTGGTGCTCCGCTCGATCAACGCCCCGGCCACGATCTCCGAGCCCGACGCGCTGATCTCATCGATCAGCACGACGACGGGGCCGTCGAACGCCACGCCCGGGGAGGCCTCGAGCGTTACCGTGTCGCCCGCGCGGTTCTCGGTGCGCACGACCGGGCCGCCATCCAAGAACAGGTCGGCGACGCCCACCGACTCGCCGATCGATCCGCCCGGGTTGTGCCGCAGGTCGAGGACCAGGCCGTTGAGCGCACCGAGCTGGCTGCGCGCACGCTCCATCGACGCGAGTGTGGCGGCGGTCGTCCCGCTGACAAACTGTGACACCCTGATGTACCCGATGCCGAACTCGCGATCGAGCGCGTGGCTCCACGCGCCCTCGGTGTCGAGCCGGCGCAGCCCGCGCACCGATTCGGCTCGGATCTCGCCGCGCACGATGTCGACCGTGATCTCCTCGCCCTCGCGTTCGAGCGAGAGCGATACGACCTCGCCCCTTGGCCCGGCGATCAGTCCGGTCACCTCTTCGGTGTCGAACTCGCGCGTGTCGACGCCGTCGACCGCGAGGATGCGGTCGCCCGGCTGCACGCCCGCACGTGCCGCCGGCGTGCCCGCCATCGGCGACGTGATCGTGACGTACCCGTCGCGCCTTTGCACCTGCACGCCGATGCCGACGTAGTCCGAGCCCATCACCGTGCGGTTGAACTGCTCGGCGACCGCCGGCGGGATGTAGACGCTGTTGGGGTCGCCCAGCCGGTTGAGCATGCCCGAGATCGCCGCTCGCGACAGCTCGTCGGCATCGGTCTCCTGCACGTACTCGTCTTGGACGATCTGCAGCACGGCGGCCGCCTGGGCGAACCGGCCGAGCCCCTGCATCTGGGCCCGCAGCACGAAGAGCGAGGCCGACACCGTCACGAGCAAGGCCACGACGAGCAGGAACCTCCCCGGACCCCAGAATGGGCCGGCCGATTTGCGGGCGTCGGCCCCCTTGGGCTTTGGCTTGGTCACGCTGGGCATCGGCCGCCCCCGCTCGTGTGTCGATCGCTCGTAGAATCCATCTGATACCACGATACGCGAGCCGTCCGAGGCCCACCCGGCCTGAGGATCGACACGCACGGAAGCCCCGCCCGAGCAGCACTCCAAGATGCCCCCCAGCAAAGAACGAACCTCAATCGAAGTCCGCGCCGAGCGCGCGGTGCTCGCGGCCGGCCGGCTGCCGGACTCGACGTACGACCCGGCCGACCCGTTCGGCGAGCTGGGCGCCCTGGCCGAGCAGGCCGGCGCGGTGATCGTGGGCGAGCTCGAGCAGCGGCTGCAGCGGCCGCAGTCCGGCACGTACCTGGGCAAGGGCAAGATCGAAGAGCTCAAGCAGCTGTGCGAGGCGCTCGGCGCCACCACGATCATCTTCGACCACGACCTCTCGCCCGCGCAGATCTCCGCGATCGAGCGCACGACCGAACGCAAGGTGCTCGATCGCTCGGAGCTCATCCTCGATATCTTCGCCAGCCGCGCGACAACGCACGAGGCCAAGCTCCAGGTCGAGCTGGCCCAACTCGAGTACACCTACCCCAGGCTGCGCGCGATGTGGGACCACCTCGAACGCATCGTCGGCTCGGGTGGTATCGGCGGCGTTGGCACGCGTGGCCCTGGTGAGCAGCAGCTGGAGATCGACCGACGCCTCGTGCAGCGGCGCAAGCTCGAGCTCGAGCGGGAGCTGCACCGCGTCCAGGCGCGCAAGCGTCGGGCCGTGCGACAACGCAACGCCGAGCGGTTCACCGTGGGCCTCGTGGGATACACGAACGCCGGCAAGAGCACGCTGTTCAACACGCTGACCGAGGGCGGTGCCTATGCCGACGATCGTGTGTTTGCCACGCTCATGACACGCACGCGTGCGTGGGATCTTGGCAGTGGGCTGGAAGTGATGCTCAGCGACACGGTTGGCTTCGTGCGCGATCTGCCGCACCGGCTGATCGCCTCGTTCCGCGCGACACTCGAAGAAGCGACCCACGCTGACGCGCTGGTCGTCGTGCTCGACGTTTCTGATCCGGCGTGCGAGCTGCAGTACCAGACGGTCATGAAGACGCTGGACGATCTCGACGCGGAGACCGCGCGCACCGAGGGCGGCGAGCACTGGTCGCCGCCGAGGCGCGTCATCGTGCTGAACAAGATCGATCGGCTCAGCGACAATCGCGAGTTGCTCGTGTGGCAGCAGCGCTTGCCCGACGCGATTGCCCTGTCCGCGCTTCCAGCAACGCCCACCGAACCAAGGCCCGGCCAAGATCGACTCGCCGAGCGGCTGCGCCGCCTGTGCGAGGGTGACATCCACGATCTGACACTCACGATCGAACTGTCCAACGCGAAGGCCATCCACCTCGTGGAGACGCAGGGCCACGTGCGCGACCGACAGTACGAGAACGGGAGCCTGATCGTCACCGGTGATCTGAGCGATCGCGTGCTACGGCAGCTCCGCTCGCTCGGTGTGGAAACACCGATGACAGGCGAGACCCAACGCGCTGGTTGGAAGGGCGTCTAACGCGTCTCGACCGCGTTCATAAGAATCGGGCCCAGCTGCACCCACAAGATGCCGAAGCCGATGGCCAGGCACGCCAGGCAAATCAAGCCGTGGAAGACCATGAGCCCCTTGCGATCGGCCATGCGATGCTCGGGGAGCTCGTGCTTCCAGATAAAAAACGCCACGCCGAGAAAGAACAACGCGACCGCGATCATCAAGAGCATGCGAATCCCCCTCGGTGAATCTTACAGACCCAACCAGTCCACCGTAACGCGGCCTTGATCCGCGACCAGACACGGAGTAGGCTGAACCGCTAGTGGTTCTCCGGGATGGCAAGCGCCCTACCGGAGTGAAAAGGGAAGCGTGGTGAGAAGCCACCGCGGACGCGCCGCCGTAACGGGCCGCCTCCGACCTCGGCCGCTCTGGGTAGAACCAGGGCCGCACACGCCACTGCGAGCGTCGTTCTCCTGACGCCGCGGGAAGGCACGCCGAGACTCGGGCCCGAAGCCGGAAGACCTGCCACCAGCATGCGTCGTCGCCCTCGCGAAACGGGTGACGCGGTGCGTCCCCGTTGCCCCGGGCGTGCGCGTTGCCGCGTCAATGTACCCACAGCGAGCGCGACTCACTGGACACGCCCCATGCGGGCGACTCGGTCCGGGGCCGTCCCGCGCGATTTCGGGACGCATCGACGCCGGCCATACGTCGGCACGAAAGGAGTGCGCCATGCGCACCGCAGCTATCGCATTCGCTGGATTGATTTCTTCTGCTGTCGCTCCCGCCGCCATGGCCCAGGGCCTGTTCGATCCTTGGGCCGATCGCGTGGTCGACTACGCCGAAGGGTCCGAGCCTGCCGTTGGGTTTACCGACCCGCTCACGACCCTCGGTCCGCCCGAGCGATTTACCGGAGAGGGCGTCTTCCCTGGTTCCGTTACCCCGTTCAACCCGCCGTTTGGGCGTGACGAGTTGGTGAGCATCGGCGCCGGTGGATTCCTCGTGGTCGAATTCGACGAACCGATCACCGATGACGCCACCAACCCGTTTGGCATCGACCTGCTTGTCTTCTCGAACGCCCTGTACACCGACGCTTCCTTCCCCGATGGCTTGGTTTCGGGCATCTTCGCCGAAGGAGGGACAATCGAGGTCTCCGCGGATGGCGTCGAGTGGTTCCTCATCGATGGCGTCGACGCCGACGGCCCGAACGCCACGCTGGGATACCTCGATCTCACGGGCCCGTACGACACCTCGGCCGGTTCTGTGCCAAGCGACTTCACCAAGCCCGTTGATCCAACGCTGGACCCCATCGGTCTCAACTTCGTGGAACTCGTCGCGGCCTACGACGGCTCTGGAGGCGGTGTCGGCGTTGATATCGCGACGGTCGACCTGAGTGAGATCAGCTTCGTGCGCATTGCGTCCTCCTCGGGGTCCCCGGAGATCGACGCGTTTGCCGACGTCGCGGCCACGTGCCCGGCCGACATCGACGGCGATGGTTTCCTGACCGTCTTCGACTTCCTGGAGTTCCAGAACCGGTTCGTGACCGGCGACGCTCGGGCCGACTTCGACGCCAGCGGCGCGCTCGACCTCTTCGACTTCCTCGCGTTCCAGGACGCGTTCACGACGGGCTGCCCGTAATGCGTGCATCGCTGCTCATCGCGCTGGCGGCGAGCCCAGCGCTCGGGCAAGAGTGGACGCACTACGCGGCCACGCCCGAGCGTCGTGGCATCGCCAGCGTGCCGGCGTTGCCTGACCTGTCGAGCGCCGCCTGGACGTTCGACGCCGACGGCGAGTTCGAGTCCGTCGGCCAGTCTGGCCCGGTCATCTCTGAGGACGGCGTGGTCGTCGTGCTGGGGTGGACCGGACCCGACGCGTTCGCCTTTGCGCTCGATGCATCGGATGGCCGGGAGCTCTGGCGCACGCCCATTGCGCCGCCCGAGTTCTTGTCCTGGGCCTCGCCAGCGGTCCAAGGCACGATCGATGATGGCCTGGTCGCCGTCGCCTCGGGCTTCGGCATTGTCGGTCTGGATCTGGCCGATGGCTCGGAGATCTGGAGCGTGGACCTCGGCCAACGCATGGTCAATGCGTCGCCGGCGATCGTGGGCGACCCGGCTCGTGTCATCGTCACGACCTATGCGCCCGCGGGCGGTGGGCGCCTGGTCTCGATCGATGCGGTGAGCGGCGATGTGCTTGGTGATGAGGCCTTCGGCCCAACCTCGGGCGCGACGCCGGCGGTGGCCGATGGCCGCGTGCTCGTCGGCGACATCGACGGCGTGATGTACGCGTTCGACTTCGCCCTCGACTCGCTCTGGACCATCGACGAGCCCCTGGAGGAGGGGTTCTTCGGTGGGCCGAGCATCGTCGATGGCGCGGCCTACGCGCCTACCTACGGGTTTTTTGGTGGCCGCAGCAACAGCATCATGGCCAAGTACGACGCTGCGACGGGCGACGAACTTTGGACCACGGCGTGCGAGCGCACCGACGCCGTGCCCATCGTGCTCGACGACGGGCGCATCGTGCTCTCTGGAGGCATCGACGGCTTCGGTTCGCTCGCGACGGTACAGCTCTTCGATGCATCGGGAACGATGCTGTGGGACCTGGTCACCGAAACCTGGGACGACCTCAATGGCAACGGCGAGGTCGACCCCGGTGAGTACCTCAGCTATGGCGGCTGGGACCACCAGCCGGCCGTGCTGGACACGCCCGACGGACCAGCGCTGCTCGTCGGCGGTCGTGGCGGGGGGCTCGCGCTGCTGGATCTCAATGCCGATCCGGCCGGTAGCGAGTTCGTCATCGATCGCACGACGCTCGGTGGCGGTGCGCCCGCGGTTTCCAGTGGCGTGGCGGTGAGCGCCTGGATCGACGGGGTCTTGGCGTTCGCATATCACGACGCCTGCTTCGCTGATTTTGACGGCGATGGCGAGCTGACAATATTCGACTTCCTCGCGTTCCAGAACGCCTTCGATCGCGGCGATGTCCTGGCCGACTGCGACGGCGACGGCACCCTCACGCTATTCGACTTCTTGTGCTTCCAGAACGCGTTCGACGCGGGGTGTGGCTAGTGCGCAGAGCGGGCTTCACCCTCATCGAGCTGCTGGTGGTCGTGGCCATCATCGCGACGCTCGTGGGCGTGCTGCTGCCCGCCCTGGCCGGCGCACGCGAGGCCGCGCGTTCGGCACAGTGCCTCAGCAACGTGCGGCAGCTTGGCACCGCGTGGCTCGTGTACGCGGGCGACTATGACGGGCTGGCCATGCCGCTCGCGTACACGGATGTGCGCGATACGCGTGGCGGCGACAACATCTTCTGGTGGGGCGCCGATGGTTCGGTCTCAGGCGAGCTCGACCATGAGCGTGGCTTGCTGACGCCATACCTGGATGCAAAACCGGGCGACATCGGGCCCTACGCCTGCCCCGCCCAGCGCCGCGGAACGTATGAGCACCAGGGCGCGACGAGCACGCCCACGAGCACGTACGGATACAACGGGTACTTTTTAACCCCAGAATTTACTCCGGGTTGGTCCTATGAAATTCAGCATCGTCCCTTACAATGGATGAGTTCGATTGCCCAACCTACCGAGCTTCTCGTGTTTGCCGACACGCTTATCAGCCAGGGCCCGGGCGCATTACCGGCCAGCAATGCGCTGCTCGATCCCCCCCAGCTGTACGCAGGACGCGGTCGGTGGCGCGTGAACGCGTTCCCGACAACCTGCTTCAGGCACGGCACAAGGGGCCCTGGTGGCCTCTGCATGGCCGTGCACGCCGATGGCAGCGCCCGTGGGCACCGCGCCGAGGCTTCCTGGCTCACGCAACCGGAGGCGGGAATCGGGTCTATCGGCTTCCAGAACGATCCTCGCTATATACCCGATTGGCGGGACTGGCGCTGAGAGATCTGGGGTATTTGGTCGATACGCTGACTACGCATGGGGCACGACTCGAAAAGCAAAGCGAGCATCGCCGATCTCGATCGGCCATCATCACGCGTCCGAGTGGAGCGATGCGTGTGCTTCAACCAGTCTTTTGAGAAGCTGCTCGAGATGTCCCGCCAAGAGGATCTCTCGCTGGAGCAGCTGAGCGATCGCACCGGATGTTGCACGGGCTGTGGCATGTGCAAGCAGTACGTTCGTGTGGTGCTGAGCACCGGACGCACGAGCATCCCGCTGATGAACGGTCGCGCACTCCGGGAGATCGCCGAAGAAGCCGAGTCTGCGGTGAACCGCCAGTCGAGTCCTCAAGGTGTCACGGCCAAGAGCTTCGAGTCGAGTGAGCCACGCGTCGGTTCCCGCTCGGTGAACGGATCAGGCCCCTCTCAAGGTTCATAGCCAGATTTACGCGCGTCGCTCGGGTGCACTGATGGTGAGTGCGGTTGCCCCGTAGATCTCGGCCGATACGGTCGGCTTGGTGACCCGGATCGCGCGCGATTTCGGGTCGATCCCCTGGGCTCGCATCATCTTCTTGAGCCCGGCAGGCTGGGCGAAGTACACATCTTCCTCGAAGACATCGCACGCCTGGATTTCGCCGCCGTAGCGGTCCAGCAGCGTGCGGCAGACCTGGGCCACGAGGTCCTCGGGCGCACTCGCGCCAGCGGTGATTAACACGGTGTCGTCGGCCGAGCCGAACCACCCGTGATCGATCTGGCTCGCATCGTCGATCAGCTTGCCCGGTGTGCCCGCGTGCCCGCTGATCTCCGTAAGCCGCTTGCTGTTGCTGCTATTGGTCGAGCCGACGACCAGCGTGAGGTCGCACATGGGCGCGAGCGTGCGGACGGCGTGCTGGCGGTTGGTCGTCGCGTAGCAGATGTCCTCGCTCGGCGGGCTCTTGATGTGCGGGAACGCTGCCCGGAGTGCATCGATGATGACCGCGGCGTCGTCGGTGCTCAGGGTCGTCTGGGTCAGATAGACCAGCTTGTGGGGATCATCGATGTGGAGATGCGGGATGTCTTCGGGCGATTCGACGACCTGTGTCGCGTCCGGGGCCTCACCGCGCGTCCCAATGATCTCCTGGTGCTCTTTGTGGCCCACGAGCAAGATCTGATAGCCGAGCTTGGCGTAGCGGATCGCCTCGTTGTGCACCTTGGTCACCAGCGGGCACGTCGCGTCGATCACACGAAGCCCGCGGTCCACGGCCCGCTGGCGTACACTGGGCGGGATGCCATGGGCGCTGAAGACCACAATCGCCCCGCTCGGCACCAGATCCACATCCTCAACGAAGATCACGCCCCGGTCGCGGAAGCGATTCACGACGTGCGTGTTGTGCACGATGTCGTGGTAGACGTACACCGCCTCGCCCGGACACAGGTCCAAGACCTGGTCCACCACGTCGATGGCCATGCTGACGCCCGCGCAAAACCCGCGCGGATTCGGGAGAAGGAGCTTCACGGTTGATCATAGGTTGGAGGCGTACGGTTGGTTCGCGCAGGAGGGCATGTGGCCGGTCTGGACCCAGCCAAGTCGGTGATGGACACGCTGGCCGAGTTCGGGCCCGGTGGCGGCACGGCGACCGTCGAGCAGGCCCGCTCGTACGCGGTGGGCTTCGCGCGAGGGGCCAGCGAGAACTTCGTGGTCCTCGGCAAGCTCCTGCCGCCCGAACTGGTCGAGGACTTCGCCGCTGTTTACACGTTCTGCCGGTGGGCTGATGACCTGGGCGACGAGGTCGACCCCTCGCTCGGTCCAGATCCAGATCCCCATGCCATCCGAGCGCGATCGCTCGAACTGCTCGGCTGGTTCCGTCGCGAGTTGGAGGCAGAAGAGCCCACGCACCCCGTGCTCGTCGCCCTGCGCCCCACGATCGATCGGCACCGCCTTCCACGGGCCGAGTTCGGCAAGCTCATTTCCGCCTTTGAGATGGACCAGCGTGTGCGTTGGTACCAGACCTGGGACGAGCTGCTCGGGTATTGCAAGCTCAGCGCCGATCCGGTGGGCCGGATTGTGCTGATGATGGCCGGCCTGCGCCCGCCCGACGAAAAGGCAGCCAACCAGGACGCCTGGGACGCGAGCGACGCCATCTGCACGGCCTTGCAAGTGACCAACCACATCCAAGATGTCCGGCGAGACCTCGTTGACAGAGATCGCGTGTACCTGCCATCGGCCGAGGTGGGCTTTCGTGTCGATGAGCTGCGCAGATGGCTGGATACGCCGAAGGATCCGGTCGCACGCGTGCGGTACATCCGTGGTGTGCGGCCGCTGGTTGAGCGAACTGCCGGCCTGTATGCGACGGGAGAGGGCCTTCCCGCACGAGTCGGCGGTCGGATCGGAGCGCTGGTTGGGATGATGGCCATGGGCGGTCGCGCAACGCTTGGGGAGATCGAACGCATCGGCTGCGCGACGCTCTGGCACCGGCCGAAAGTCGGCACGTCGAGGAAGGCCATCATCGCGGCGCGTGGGTTTGCCTCGCTATATTTCGGGGCGTGCCGGACGTCCAGAACGAACTCGAACGGGTCTCATCGTTGATCCAGGGCGAGAGTCCCACCGACCTCGAGCGGTCCAGAGCGGTCTGTAGGGAAATCACGTCGCGTGCGGGCTCCAGCTTCGCCGTAGGAATCCGCCTGACCCCCAGCCGCTGCCGCCCGGACATGCACGCCCTGTACGCTTGGATGCGACTGGCCGACGATGCGGCGGATGCCCTCGCGCCGGCAGAGCAGCGTCGACTTGTGCTTGATCGGTTCGCGGCATCGACCGAGTCCGTGCTCGCTGGCGAATCGCCCAGCCGAGGCATCTGGCCGGCGCTCTCGCACTCGATCGGGTCGTGTGGTATCAAGCCCGAGTGGTTCCGCTCTTTGCTCGATGGCGTCCGGCAAGACCTGGAGCCGATCGCTTTCGAGCACGATTCGGAGTTGGTGCAATACTGCGATCGGGTGGCGGGCAATGTCGGCCGGTGCTGCGTGGCGATCTGGGGCGTTCGATCGGGTGTTGTGCCGGCGGACGCGTTCGAGCTGGCGGGGCAACGCGGCCGGGCGTTCCAACTCATCAATGTTGCGCGCGACATCGGCGATGACGAACGCGCCGGCAGGCGGTACGTACCTATCGAACGCCTCGGGCGCTTGGGAGCCGACATCGGCGACCCAGCCGTCCGACAAGACCTGTTGCGCGAGGCCCATGACCTGCTGGAGTCGAGCGCGCCGCTTGACGCCATGGTGCGACGCGATGCTGGGCCGGCCATGTGGGCGATGACGCGGGCATACACGCTGATCGCGCACCGCCTGCGAATGGCGGGGGCCGGTGGTGCGCTCGGTGGTGGGGCTAAGCTCGGCATCGCCGTGGGCGCGCTAGGCCGCCGCGTGCTCGCGGCCGGGAGGCTGGCGTAGCCGATGGCACCGAACGCGGTTGTCGTCGGTGGTGGCTTGGCGGGGATCTCGGCGGCGATCATGCTGGCCGACCAGGGGGTGGCGGTAACGCTGCTCGAAGCTCGACGCCGGCTTGGCGGGAGGGCCGGGAGCTTCGAAGATGCGCGCACGGGCGAGGTCCTCGACAACTGCCAGCACGTGACCATGGCGGCCTGCCGTGTGTACGTGGAGTTGCTCGAGAGGCTGGGCGTGGCCGACCAACTCGCGTGGGGCACCAGGCAGACGTGGATCGAGCCCGGCGGGCGACGCAGCACGCTCCGACCGCTTCCGTTGCCGGGCCCTGCCGCGTTCGCGCCGTCGATGGTCACCGCTCGATTCCTCTCGTTCAAGGATAAAGCCAGCATCGCGCGCGCGGCCCGGCTCGCGGGGCGAACGGATCGGACGAGCCTCGGCGACCTCTCGTTCCTGGACTGGCTCGATGGCACCCGGCCAACCGATCGCGCCATCGTGCGGTTCTGGGACCCGTTGATCGTCAGCGCCTGCAACCTTGCGCCGGAGCGTGTCAGTGCCGAGGTCGGCCTGCACGTGGTGCAGGGCGCAATGCTCGGCGGGGCGAGCGAGGCCGCCATCGGTGTGCCGACGGGCCCGCTGTCGGATCTGTACGAGCCCGTGGCGGGCATCCTCGAGGCCGCGGGTGGGGCCGTCGAGTTGGGGGCTCGGGTGAACGCGATCGAGCCGAGGCTGGTCCGCTGTGCCGATGGTGGCGAGTTCCATGGAGACGCCGTGGTCTGCGCGCTCGACCCCGCGGCTGCGAACCGCTTGGTCTCCGTTGATGGCCAGCCGCCATACCCGGGCGTCGGGTTTAGCCCCATCCTGGGTGTCCACATCCGCTACGACCGGCCGGTGCTCGATGTGCCGCACGCGGTGCTCGTCGAGGGCGGTGTGCAGTGGGTGTTCTCGAAGGCCGCCGACCCGAACCTGGTGCACGCCGTGGTGAGCGCCGCCGACGCGTGGGTGGGCCTGGGCAAGGACGAGATCGTCCGCCGGACGGTCGAAGAGATCGAGGCCTACCTGCCGCGGGCTCGGGGGGCGGCCGTCGAGTGGGCACGGCCCGTGCTGGAGCGGAGGGCGACGTTCGCCGCGACGGCCGAATTCCAGCGTCAGCGGCCGGGTGCCGGCCTGTTTGCCGACCAGGGGTGCGTGCTGGCGGGGGATGCCACGTCGACCGGCTGGCCGGCCACGATGGAGGGCGCCGTTCGGAGCGGGCGCGGGGCAGCCGCCGTGGTATGGCTGGAGTTGCGTAGCTCAGCGACAGGAACCGACAACGGCCGAAGGCCCGGCCCGGATTAAGGTTGGATAAAGACCTCGAGGACTGAGGATCCAGAGCCAAGTCGGGGCCGAAGGCACCGGCCTCATGAGCTAGACTTGTCCCTTCGGACTTTGGCCCTGTGCGGAGCGCGGGAGGTTTTCGAGCATGCGTCACGATCGAGTCGGCCGAGCTGGTTTTACGCTGATCGAACTGCTGGTGGTCATCGCGATCATCGCGTTGCTGATTGGCATCTTGCTGCCTTCGCTTGGTAAGGCGCGAGACCTCGCGCGACAGGTGATCGGTGCGTCGAACCTGCGGTCGAATGTGCAAAGCCTCAACGTGTACGCGAGCGAGTACAAGGACGCGATCGTCGGCAGCCCGGACACGAGCGGCTTCGAGGCGAGCTTTGGGACCTACAACGGCATCGCCATGCAGTCGTGGGATTGGATGGGCCCGCTGGCGTTCATGAACGGCCGCATCGGCCCCGGTGAGAACATCAGGGCCGAGGGTCGAACGCGCGAGGGTGAGACCGCCCGCGGCCAACGCTTCGACTGGTATCGCTCTGTTGTCGACGAGTACATCTGCCCGGCCAATCGCTTCCAAGCCGCGCCGTTTCCCGGCGGGCGAGACGGCCCGTTTTTCACGACGGGCCGCATGATCGGCTACAACATGAGCACGCAATTCACGTCTTCGACGAGGCCACCCGAGGAGGGAGGCACCAGCCCCCGCCGAGGGCAGGATCGCGGCAACTACAAGCCCTTTATCTACAACGTGGGCACTCTCTACGCCAAGGTTGCCCTCTTCGAGGGCCATCGATTCGCGTCCCGCAACGAGAAGCCGGATTTCGACCACGCGATCGGTGAGCGAGACGGAGGCGGAGGGTGGTTCGGCGGCGCGTTCGGTGGTGTCGGCCCTGTGTGGCGTGAGAGCAAGGAACTCGACCGTACGGTGGCCCCCGGAGAGAGTGGCCGCCGCCTGCACATCGCCGATCCTCTCGAGTTTCCCGACATGCGACGGTTCGCGTTCCGCCATGGGGTGCGAGCCGATCCGAGCGAGGTGAAGGCTACCGAAGCGCTCGGGCACTTGGCGTTCTTCGACGGGCACGTGAAGCTCGTAGGCGACGCCGAGGCGACCGATCCAGACCTCTGGTTCCCCACGGGCACCAGGCTGCGAGACCCGAGCTTCTTCTGGCGTCACGCACTGCAGACCTGGCCGGAGAAGACGCTGAACATCTCCGACAGCGACCCGTACATCGTGCCCTGACCACCGTCCGAGCGCATGGCGTGCGGGTAGAGTCGTGACTGAAGCGGAGCATCGATGGCACAAAACCAGACGGAGAGCCTTGGGAGCCTGATCGACGATTTCGATCGTCAGAGCGAGCCGAAGAAGGGCTCGAGGGGCGGTGGCGGCTCGAGCAAGCTGCCGCCGAAGAACGTCATCTTGTCGGTCGTGGTGCTCGGCTGCCTGATCGGTGCGGCCGTGTTTGCCGCTCGGGCCCTGCGAACCGAGGTGGGCTCGCTTGAGCGATGGTCGCAGGAGCGCACCCTGATCGACATGGAAACGGGCGAGGTCTTCGAAGACTATCGCGTGGCCGATGGCGTCGCGTTCCCCTTGGAAAATCCGAACACGGGCACGGTGACGCTGCTGCCTGCGGAGGCGTGCAACTGGACCCGAGATGGGCGGGCCAAGTGGGACCCCACGTGGGTTTACGTGCCGGTCGGCGAGTCGGTGGAGTGCCCCGATTGTGGGCGTCCCGTTGTCGGCCGAAATCCCCAGCCGCCGGTCGAGCTCATGCTCGAGGCGCTCGATCGCAAGGAAGCCGGCGGGGGCTGAAACGCGACGCGCGGGGCCGAGGTGGCAACGATGCTCCTTTGGTGGCTCTCTCGTGGCCAGCCCCAGGAGCATGCATGATCGATCAGGTCCTCCAGAATCTCCAAGACACCGAGCCGCAGGGCGTGCAGCGCCTGTGCGACTGGCTGCGCATTGCAAGCATCAGCGCCGATCCGAAATTCGCCGAACAGTGCCAGGACGCGGCACAGTGGGCCGCCGATCGCCTCGCCGAGGCGGGCCTGGAAGCCCGAGTCCTTCCAACGGGTAGTGCGGCCGAGCCTGGGCATCCGTGCGTGCTGGCCAAGACGCCCAACGCGGATACCGGTCGTGGCCCGCATGTGCTGTTTTACGGCCACTACGACGTGCAGCCGCCGGATCCGCTCGATCTGTGGGAGAGCGGGCCGTTCGATCCTCTGGTGAAGCCCGCCGACGACAAGGTCCCGGCCGAACACATTGTGGCTCGCGGCGCGAGCGACGACAAGGGGCAGGTCGCGATGTTCCTCGAGGCGCTGCGCGCTTGGATGGAGGTGGGCGGTGAGCCCGCTGGCGGCCTGCGCATGACCGTGCTGCTCGAGGGCGAGGAAGAGTCGGGCTCGGAGAACCTCGAGAAGTTCCTCAAGGAGCACGAGCCCGCGCTCAAGGGGTGCGACTTCTGCCTCATCAGCGACACGGGCATGATCTCGCGCACGCGGCCGGCCATTACCTACGGCGTGCGCGGGCTCGCGTACACGCAGATCCGGCTGCACGGCCCGGACAAGGATGTGCACAGTGGGTTCTGGGGAGGGCGCATGCCCAACCCGCTCAACGAGTTGACTCGTGTGCTCGCGCAGATGTGGGACGAGGATCGGCGGATCACCATCGATGGGTTCTACGACGATCTTGTCGAGGCCACGGCTGAAGAGCGGGCCGAGTGGGCATCGCTGAATATTGATGTGCCCGCCATGCTGCGCAACATCGGGCTCGGCCCCGAGGCCGACATCGGCGAGGCTGGCTTTACGAGCATCGAACGTGAGTGGTCGAGGCCGACGGCCGAGATCAACGGCATCTGGGGCGGGTACACCGGTGCGGGCGCGAAGACGGTCATCCCCGCGTACGCGACGGCCAAGGTGAGTTTCAGGCTGGTGGCCGACCAGGACCCCAAGGACATCGCCGACAAGTTCTTCGCTTGGCTGCAGGGCCGAACTCCGCCAGGCTGCCGGTGGGAGCTGGAAGACATGCACGGCGGCCATCCTTCGAGCGTGGACCCGACCTCGCCTTGGCTCTCTCAGGCCCGACGCGCGATGGAGCAGGCAACCGGCATGGATGTGGCCCTCATCAAGACGGGCGGGTCGATCCCGGTGGCGGGCATGCTCAAGGACAGCCTCGGGCTCGACACCGTGTTCATGGGCTTCGGTCTCGATGACGATCGCGTGCACTCGCCGAACGAGAAGTTCGAGCTTCCGTGCTTCCGCATGGGGGCGCGATCGCACGCGGTGCTGATCGACTTGCTGCGGGAAGGGTCGGCGTGAGTCAGGCGGCCTGGCGCGCGGGTTCGATCTCGGGTTCGCCCGAGATTGGTGACGCGTTGTCTTCCACCTCAGCCGCTTCGGCGACCTCGATCACGTCGTCGTCCTCGATGATGTCGACCCCGAAGACTTCGTGGGGATCGGCTGCGATCGCGCCCTTGGCGATGAGCTGCTGGCGCTGCATCTCGCGGAGTCTTTGTACCTTGACCTCAAGGTCGAGGACCGAGGCGCCTTGGCGGATGGCCGCGGCCATGGTCAGGAGCATCGCGGCGATCCCCAGCACGGCTAGGGCGATGATGAGCGGCGTTGGGTCGAGCTGGGCTGCCATAGTTCGGCTATCGGGCGTTTGCGAGCCGGGCTTCAGCGCGGTAGCCTCGGTGCTCGCGGTCATGCTGGTTCTCGGCGCTCCGGCGGTGGCCCAGGACGCGCCAGAGCTGCCCGACCCTGCTGCGGCCCTTGGTATCGGGCAGGGCGAGGTCGCGATCGTTCCGGTTGAGTTTGGGTTGGGCAACGCGGTTCGGGCCGGTTCGTGGGCGGGGCTGAGGTTGGCGATCACGGACCGTGGCGTCCGGCAGCGCGAGCTCCTTCTGCGGATCGAGTTTAAGGACGCGGACGGCGACACGACGTGGTACGAACGAGGGTTGGCCTCCAACCCAGGGCAGCGGCAGGAGCTGTGGACGTACCTCCGGCTGCCGTTCCGTTTCGATGCGCGGGAGCGCATCCTGGCTCGCGTGTATGAGGCGGAGGACACGGATTCGGCGACGCCGCGTGCGGGCCGGCTGGTCGGCGAGGCGTTCTTGACCCCTACGGCGGTGGTTCGGCCCGAGGTCGGCCTGATTGGCGTCATCGGCGCGCCCACAGCCGGGCTTACAGCGTACAGCGATGGCAAGAGTGAGGCGTACGACAGTCGATTGCATGAACCCACGGTGGTCGCGACGAGGATCGAGCCCTCAACCATGCCCGACGCGTGGGCGGGCCTGAGCCAATACGGCGTGTTTGTGTGGACGGCTGGCGAGCCGGTGACGCTCGGTGCGGGACGTGCGGAGACGCTTCGGCGTTGGGTGCAGCAGGGCGGGCACCTGGTGGTACTCATGCCGCAAGTCGGAGGTACGTGGTTCGCTGGCGAACTCAACAACCCGCTGTTCGACATCATGCCCGCGGTGACGGCGACGCGCGATCCGGATTATCCGACCGGGCCGATCCGTCCGTTGCTGACGACCCGATCCGATATCGTGCTGCCGCCGACGATCGTTGCGCACACGTTCGAGGTCCAGGATGACGACTTCGACGCGGAGCGCACCTCGGTGGTCCTTCGAGACCCGGCCGGCAACGCGATCGTTGTGCGGCGGCAAGTGGGCCTCGGGCATGTCACGATGGTCGGATTGGACGTTGGCGCCGAGGCTTTGGCGCGGGTCGGTGCGCCCTCACCGGGCAGCTTCTGGCATCGCGTGCTCGGGCGCCGCGGCGACCTGCGGCCCTGGAGTATCCGCGGCCAGCAGATTCGCGAGCCCTCGCGGTCGGTGCGACACTACGACATCAGCATCGACGACACGATCGCGCAGACGGGCAGCCCGGCGTCGGGCGTGCTCCTCGGTTTCGTCGTCTTTATCACGTATTGGTTGGTGGCCGGCCCGGTGGGTTTCGCCGTGCTCAAGAAGTCCGGCCGATCAAAGCACGCGTGGCTGGCGTTCGTCGGCGTGACGGGGCTCTTCACTGGCATCGCGTGGGGTGGTGCCGTGCTGCTGAGCCCGGCTTCGGTTCGCGGGGCTCACCTGACCATTGTCGATCATGTGTTTGGCGAGAACATCCAGCGCACGCGCACGTGGGCGGGCCTGATCGTGCCGTCATATGGTGAGGCCGAGCTCGAGGTTGGCAACCCCGATGCCGGCTCGATCGTCGCGACGGTGAGCCCTTGGATGTCTCCCGAAACCAACGCGACGATTGGCAGCTTTCCAGACAATCGCGGGTACCCCTTGTCAGGCGCTCGGCCCGAGCGCATGACCTTCCCGGTGCGCTCGACGATGAAGGAGCTGACCGTGCAGTGGGCGGGGCCCACGTCGTGGGCGATGCCGGTGCCGACAGACGGCGCGGGTGGGCCCGGTGAGCTTCGCTCGACGCCGCGACCGATCGGGATGCCGCTCACCGATGAGAGCAGCGAGGCGCAGGGTCGGCTGGTGCACGACCTGCCCGGAGACTTGCACGACGTGGTGATCATCGTGAACCACGGCATGCAGGTTGTGCAGCCGGGGTTCAGCACGAATCGGCCGATCATGGACGCGTCGGCGTTCAAGCTCTCGGGTGCGTGGCCGGCGGCCGTCGAGCTCGACCTTGCGGCCGCCACTCGGCGGAGCGGCACGGAGGACGTTGCGCTGCACAACTGGCTTGATGAGCGCGGCCTGCAGCGCATCAGCGGCTTCACGCAAGCCACACCGCTGCCCTCCGGTGATCGCAACGTGAGCGAGCAGCTCGTTGTCGCGAGCCTGATCAGCCAGATCGGGCCGCCGGCGACGGGGCAAAGCAGCGACTCGTTCACGGCGGCGACACGGCGTGTGATGCACGGGCTCGACCTTGGCATCTGGATGACCCAGCCGTGCATCATTGTGCTGGGGCATCTGGGTGTCGGCCCTGATGGAGAGGGCGCGCCGAGCCCGACACCGATGCGGATCGATGGTCGGGACCCGAACCTGAGCGGGCGAACGTTCGTCCGATGGGTGTACCCGCTGGAGGATCGGCCACCACGGATCGTGGCGACGCCGGCGGTTGGCGGTGGCGGAGATGGTGAAGATGGCGGCGGCGTTGGGCCGGACTTTTAGCCTCGGACACTGATTCGGATCGACTCAGCCGGCTTGGCAGGGATAGGAGTGCAGCGTGCCGATCATTGAGACGGTCAATCTGACGAAGCGGTACGGCGATCTGGTCGCACTGGACAACCTCAACCTCGCGATCGACGAGGGGGATTGCTTCGGCTTCATCGGCCCCAACGGCGCAGGCAAGACGACCACGATCAAGATCCTGGCAACGCTGCTCAAGCCGTCGAGCGGGCAGGCGCAGGTCGCTGGCAACACCGTTGGCTATCAGAATCGACTCATTCGGCCGCAGATCGGCTATGTACCCGACTTCATGGGTGCGTACGAGGACATGGTCGTCACCGAGTACCTCGAGTTCTTTGCGGCGGCGTACGACATCCACGGCAAGCAGCGCAAGACGGTGGTCAACGACGTGCTGGAGCTGACCGACCTGACGTACAAGGCGACGGCCGAGGTGAACAGTCTCAGCCGCGGCATGCAGCAGCGGCTGAGCGTGGCGCGTGTGTTGCTCCACGATCCGAAGGTGTTGCTGATGGACGAGCCGGCGTCGGGCTTGGACCCCCGTGCACGAATCGAGATCAGAGAATTGCTGAAGGAACTCAAGCGGATGGGCAAGACCATCCTGATCTCCAGCCACATCCTGCACGAGCTGGCGGAGCTGTGCAATGTGGTGGGCATCATCGAGCAAGGCAAGCTGCTGTACACCGGCACGGTGCGCGATGCACTAACGCGAGCCCGCGTTGGGCATGTGCTGCACTTGCAGGTGATCGAGCGATCACCCGACGCGGCCGAGGTGCTCAGCAAGCTGCCTGGTGTCAAGAAGGCCGAGCTCATCGATACGGATGATGGCGTCGAGATCCATCTGACGCTCGATCAAGAGGGCGCGGTGGCCATTGCCGATGTGCCGAGCATCCTGATCAACCACGGCTTCCGTCTGAAGCGATTCACCGAAGAGGCGGTGAACCTGGAGACGGCGTTCATGCGGTTGACCAAGGGGCTCGTTCAGTAATACCGCGTCTTACCTCTGGAGCATCAGCCCGGCTCGTACGTCGGCAGAAACTCCCTGGTGTACCACCTTCGCCACTTGTTCTGGTCCCAGCCGAGGTAACTGGTGTCTTCCCCCGACAGGTCGCTGGTGAGGCGGATGAGGGCGTCGTTGACCTCGACGCGATACGTGACGACGACCGCGTCGAGCACGCGGAGTACGACCCCTTCGGTGACAACGCTGAGCTCGGGGTCAAAGGCGACGGCGCTGTCGCCGACGACGGGTTGGAGGTCGCTCACGAATGCCTGCTGCTGGCCGATGAGGATATAGGCCAGGGCGCCGCCCTCGCTGCCGCTACCTCGGCCAACGACCTGGCTTGCGATCATCGCGGGGATGGCGTCGGCCAACTGCAGGCTTGCGGCAAGGCCGGCGGCGTTGGCGACGTGCGGGTCGTGGCGGCGGGCGAGGCCGTCGGCGACGACGCTCTTCACCGTGTGCGGGATCGTCTTGCCATCGAGCGTGCGCACGAGGGTGTCGCCGGCCATGGATCGGCGGCGGGGGTGATCGTCGAAGAGCGCGGTCCACGCGATGGTCGCGAGGGCTTCGGGCGTTTCCAGGCTGGCCAGGTGGTCGATGATTGCGGCGATGGCATCGGCGCCGGTGCGGGCGAAGGTCTCGATCATGGGCTCGAAGATGGCAGGGTCGTTGTACGCCTTGAGCTTCTCGAGTCCAGCTGCGCGCAGGTCGTGGGCCCGCTTGTTGCGGAAGTACGTGTAGCGGAGTTGGCGGAGCTCGGTCTCGAGTTGTTTCTGCCGGACGCGGTAGTCCTGGAGCGAGGTCTCAAAACCGCCTTGGGCATCGGCCGCGGCCGCAAGGCTGGCGGGGTCCTCGACCGCGGGCAGTGTGCTTGGCGCGGGGGTGGCAGGGGTGATGCCGTCGGTCTGGGCGATCGCGGCTGACGCGATCGTCAGCACGCCAATGGCGCAGTTCATGCGAGCGTTCGGCCTCATGGGTGGCCTCCTTCGGCCGGGCGATGGGTGGGGGGGGAGTAAGCCCGGCGCGGGCGCTGCCCCGGATGCGTTCGCAGGGCGGTCTCGAAGATTGTACGGGTTGGTGGCCGGGCGGTTGCGGGCCGATATACTCTCTGCCCCCTTGGGAGGGGTTCACTGGGCGATTGGCGCAGTTGGCTAGCGCGCCTCGTTGACATCGAGGAGGTCACAGGTTCAAGTCCTGTATCGCCCACTACTTGGAAAACGGACTCCGATCGGAGTCCGTTTTTTGTTT
>CALCCF010000015.1 GCA_937899905.1 uncultured Phycisphaeraceae bacterium | reverse complement strand
CTCACTCATGATACGAGGAGCATCGTCAACTCTGGGAACCCCCTGAAGTAAATGAGAAATCAATGATTCCACGAGCCAAACCTGGGAAACCACTGGGTGGTCGGCAGTCCGCCTGTCGATTAACCGCCGTTCTCACTGTCCCTGGGCCAGCGAGTACCCCGGCTTGCCGTCGTAGTACTTCAGCGGCTGGAAGTCGGTGACCTCGAACTTCTCGGCGATCCGATCGAGCAACTGGATGATCGGACCCTGTCCCAGGCTCGGCGCCCGGCTGAGGTCCCGTAATTCGAACCGCACGCGGTAGTAATCCACGATCTCGGTGTACACGCTGCCGCTAGGCCACACCTGCGTGCCGCGGTTGCTCATCATCTTCAGCTCGAAGGGCGTCGGCCCGCAGATGGCCTGCAGCCGGTCGGCCAGTTCGCTCGGGCTCAGCAGCGTGTCGAGGTAGATGTCGCATCCGACGTACACGCTCTTGAGCGTCTCGAACGTTCGCATGAGCGTGTTGTGGCGCGGCCGCTCGGCCCGGCTGACGCTAATGGTCTCACTGACACCATCGGTCGCCAGCGCATCACGCGTATCGGGCGCCTTGCCCAGGTTGTTGCGGATCGCGTCGCCGAATTCAGTGGTGCCCACGGCCGGCTTGCCGGTGCCCTCGCCGAAGTCGCCCGTGTGCACGCCCTGCTCGAGCGTATGGATCAGCGCGTTCTCGATGAGGTTGGCGTGCTTCATCAGGCCGATGTGCCGCAGCATCATCAGGCCGCTGAGCAACAGGCTCGTCGGGTTGGCCATGTTCTTGCCGGCAATGTCGGGCGCAGTGCCATGCACGGCCTCGAAGATGCTGACATGGTGGCCGATGTTTGCGCTGGGCGCAAACCCGAGACCGCCGACAAGGCCGGCCGCCAGATCGCTCACGATGTCACCCTGCAGGTTGGGCAGCACCACCATGCGGAAGTTCTGCGGCTTGAGCACCAGGTTCATGCACAGCGCGTCGATGATGACGTCACCGGTCTCGATGTCGGGGTAGTCGCCGCCGATCTTGTAGAAGCGCTCCAGGAAGAGGCCGTCGCTCATCTTCATGATGTTGGCCTTGTGCCCGCAGTGCACGTTGGTAATGCCCAGGCGCTTGGCCGTTTCGAACGCCTCGCGGTGCACCTGATCGCATCCCGGTGCCGAGATGAGACGCTTGCACTCGACGACATCGTTGGTCAGCCGGTGCTCGATGCCGCCGTACGTGTCCTCGATGTTCTCGCGCACAACATAAAAGTCGACGGGGATGTTCGCCTTGCTGTAGACCGTCTCAACACCCGGCAGGCTCTGGAAGTGGCGCACGTTGGCGAACGCGCCGTACATCTTGCGCAGCGTGACGTTGATGCTCTTGCCACCGCCGCCGACAGGCGTACCCATCGGGCCTTTGTAAACCAGCCCGGTCTCCTCAACCGTGCGGATCGACTCGTCGCTGATGCCCATCGAGTTGCCGTCGCGGAAGACCTTCTCGCCCATCACGGTGGGTACGAAGTCCACGTGGTCCTGCACGCCGGCCGCCTCGAAGATGCCAAGGCACGCGGCCATGATCTCCGGCCCGATGCCATCACCCTCGGCCAGCGCGATCTTCAGCTTCTGCGACGAATCGGACATCGTGGGGCACCTCTTCCCTTGCAAACGCGTGCGGATCTATGGAACAAGCGATCCGGCCTGACCAGATGCGGCCCGCCGGGGGGTGCAGGGTAGGTCCGAGGCCGCCAAACTTCCGCGTTTCGAGGTGATCGCTCAGACAGCCGCGGCCCGGACGAGCCGCTCACGAACGGCGTCCCACACGGCGCCCTCGGCTGTCGGTGCGCACACAACGATCCGAGACGCCCCAGACGCGTCGGCGTCTCGCAGGGCCGCGTACAACTCGCGCCCGTACGCCTCGGCATCGGCCGGCATCGGCATGCTCTGGTGCGGCGGATCGACCGCCACTGGCACGCCCGGCGGCGAAATTACGAACGCGGGGCCAAGGGCCATCCAGGTATCTGCCTCGGCCAACGAGGACGCCAGCACGAGCGGCAGCGTCGGCTGGTAATGCGGCCCCACCACGCCCGGGCTCGCCACAGGTGAGCATCCGCCAGTTTCCGAGTCGAGCAAGGGCACGCCGGCCGCCTTCGCGAGTTCGTCCCCGCCGAGCACGCCGGGCCGGAGCACACGCAGCCCGGCCGATTCCACCGCAAGGACCGTCGACTCTAACCCCACAGCGCACGCCCCGCCATCGAGCACTACGACCTCGTCCTCGGGCCACACACCGCGCACGTGCCCGGCCGTCGTCGGTGAGACGTACCCCGACCTGTTCGCGCTCGGTGCTACTAAGGGCTCCCCGACCGCCTCGATGAGTTCGAGAGCAACCGGATGCCTCGGCACGCGCACCGCCACCGTTGCCCCCCCCGCCGTCACGATGTCGGGCACCCACTCGGCCTTGGGCAACACGAGCGTCAGTGGCCCAGGCCAGAACGCGCGCGCCAACGCAACCGCAGCATCGGGCCACAAAGCGCTGCACTCGCGCGCCATGTCAGCCGTGCTCGCATGCACGATGAGCGGATTGTCACTTGGCCGGCCCTTGGCCTCGAACACGCGCGCCACCGCGTCGCAATCGCGCGCGACGGCCGCGAGGCCATACACCGTCTCCGTCGGGATGGCGACCAACCCGCCGCGCTGCAGATGCGCCGCCGCGTGGGCGATGGCGTCCATCGGCTACTTGCTCTCGTCGGGATCCGCCGGCTCGATGCCCGAGGCGTCGTAGTTGGACCAGTCCTGCGCGCCGCCGAAGCGATCGTCCTCATACGGATCCTCGAGCGGGCCCGAGCCGGGTACAACGAAGCGGATGCCGTTGCGCTCGAGGGCGGTCCCCATCGCCGCGTGCAGGTTCGCGATGCCGATCATGTAATCGACGAGCGCGCCAACCTCGGCCTGCTCGGCGGCCGCCAATCGCTCCTGCGCCTGGAACTCAAGGTTGAGGCGCTCGGGCGTGTTCACGGCGATCGTCTCTCGCTGGATATCCAGCACGCGCAGGCGGTTGGCCGCCGCCAAGCGGTTGCTCGCGGCCTGCCCGATGCGCTCGTACGCCTCGCGCGCCCGCCGAAGGCTTGTGCGCACCTCGGCGATCACGCCCTGTACCGTGTTCTGGTACGCGATGGTCGCCTGGTACTGCTGCACGCGCCGCTCGTTACGCGTCGCCTCGGCCGCGCGGTTGCCGATCGGCAGCTCGAACTCAAGCCCGAGCAGCCAGCTCTGCCGACTGAACCCGTACGTATCGCTCCACACGTCGTCGAAGTCCTCGTCGAGATCGTTCACCGACAGCTGCGCCGTCAGGTCGAGCTGCGGCAGCAGACCGTTCTCCGCCACACGACGGCGAATGGCCGTGTTATCGAGGCTCAGCAACGCCTGGAAGATCTCCGGCCTGCGGCGCAACGCCGACTGGTACGCGTCGAACAGGCCGTACTCGATCGCCTGATCAACCGGCGCGTCCGCGGGCAGGAGCAGCAACTCGCCCGCAACGGGATACCTCGGGTCGCTCATCGCGACCTTGAGGCGATCGTTCTGATCGCGCACGGTGGTCTGTTGCTGGATGACCGTCTGGCGGCGCTCCTGCACGCGGGCGTCGGCATCGGCAACCTCCGCGGGGTCGGCGTCGACCTCCTGGCGGATGCGGATCTGCCGCTGCGTCTCCACACCGCGGTCGAGCAGACGCTGCACGATCTTCAGGTTCTGCCGGGCGCGGTACAGCTCCCAGTAGGCCGTCTCGGTCTCGAGCACCGTGTTGATCGCCGACGCCTTCAGGTTCGCCAGCGAATCACGCTCATCGTTGCGCGCTAGCAAGAGGCCCTCGCGCGCAACATCGGTTCCAAAGCCGCGCAGCAGCGGCTGCTCGGCCCGCACAGTCAGCGTGCTCTGCCACGCGGGGTTGGGCGTGAAGTCGATGCCGCCGATTTCTTCAGTGCCGATGTCGCTATAGCTGAACTGCTGCTCGATGCTTAACGTGCCACCCAGCGGCGTCAGGCGACGCAGGCCGAGCGAGGCATCAGTGACCTCGCGCTCGTCGCGCGCGGGCGTGAACGCGCTCGTCGAGATCTGCTCGGTCTCGCTGTTGGTGTACGTCGCGTCGGCAAAGAGCACCCAATCGAACGCCGCCTCGGCGCGCACGACGCCGGCCTCGGCGACGACCGGATCCAGCCGCGCAAACTGCAACGCGTAGTTGTGCTCGACCGCGGCGCGGATGACCGTCTGCAGATCGATCGGCCGCGTTGCCTGCGAGTTCCCAAGCAGGTCGACGCCGAACTCATCGGGCACATCGGTGTAGCTGCGGATGCCCGCAATGGATTGCACGTCGTCCATGAAGCGGTTGTCGATGTCGATCTCCAGTGGCGAGCGCGTCAGCGGCTGGACACCCGCGTCGCTGTCGCGCGCCTCGCGTAGCTCGCGCATGAGCCCGTCCACCAGCGCACGCTGCGTGGCATCGCTCGGCTCGCTCAGCGGACTCGCGCAGCCCGCGGCCAGCAGCAGGGCGGCCGCGCCACCCATGCACACGGACAGGGCCCATGGGCGGGGGCACTGCGGATTCGCACGTCGGAAGCGATCGATCATCTTGAGTCTGCTTTCTCGTTCATCGCCGGGCGGCGGCGCGGCGGGCGGGCCTCTGGCCGGCGGAAGCGGCTCGTACCGCGGTGTTTGCGCCCTGGGCCAACGCCTCGGCTTCGCTAAGCCCCGCATCGCGGCGGAGCCGATGCTAGGGGGCTGGGACGGCCGCCCCAAGCGGTCTACATTTCTCTTACCAGAGGCAGACCCCTGGCGCACGAGGCGCCCGCCCGCGGATTGCGTGGCGATACATGGGGCCGTTCAACGGAGGGAACGATGCGCTCGATCACCCAAAGTCCTTTCCAGACTCTCGGCCTGGCCCTGCTGGCGCTGGTCGCCACCGTGCTCTCGCCCGTCGCCGCGTTCGCCCAGACGACGCGGGACGTCGAGCCGTATTTCATCGCAATTGTCGACGAAAACTCGCTCCTGCGATCGGGCGACCTCCGCTCGTATTACCCCATCGCCACGCTCAGGCCCAACACCATCCTCCATGTGACAGGCGAGGGCGAACGCTGGCTCCGCGTCGAGTACCCCAAGGGAATCCACGCCCTGGTCCGTGCCGATCGCGCCACGCTGGATGAGTTCCGCAGCATCGTCACGATCAGCCGCACCGGGGCCCTCAAGGCTCTGAGCGACACCCGCTACGGCATCGACGGCTCCTTCCGCGACATCCAGGGCCCGGCGACGCCCGCCACGACCCAGCTCAAGCACCACCGCACCGAGACCAGCAGCCGCGGCATCGTCTTCTACGTGGTCGACGCACCCAAGGGCGCCGCCGGATTCGTCGAGACATCGCAGACCCGCCGGGCGACGCCCAGCGAGGTCCGCGCATACTTGGCCACCCTCGAGCAGGCCGAGGGCACGGGCACCCCAGCCACGGAGGTGCAGCCCACCGTCCAGCCGCAGTCCGAAACTCCGGTCCAGCCCGAGTCGACCTCGCCGGCTTCTGAGGCGACCCCGGCCGAGCGCCAAAGCGACACGCCCAGCCTGATGGAGCCGATGCGGATCGAGCCTTCCGAGCCGATGACGCAACCGGTCACACAGCCGCAGCAGACCACGCCGCGCGAGACCATCACCCCCGCGCCGATCGAGCAGACCGAAACGGAAGCGACCGAGCCCGAGATGCGCCAGGCGCCGCAACGTGACGTGCTTGGCCCGATGCCAAGCCTCGAGGCCCTGTCCGCCGCGTTCGACGCCGTGCGCCAGCAGGGCACGCTCGAGGCCGAGGTCGACGAGCTTGTGGCCGCGTTCCAACGCGTGCTCGCCAACACGCCCGCCGTCGAGGACAACGCCTCGACCCGCGCGTGGCTCCAGCAGCGGCTGAGCCTATTGGATATCCGCAAGCGCCTGCAAGTGAGCCTCCAGGAGGTCGCCGAGGCCAAGGCCCGGCTCGAGGCCGGCAACGAGCAGAGCGCCGAAGCCATGGCCCGCCTCGAAGCCTCGCGCATCTACGACTTTGTCGGCCGCCTCGAGAAGAGCGCGGTGTACAACGGCGACCGCCTGCCGCTGATGTACCGCCTGGTCTCCGTCGGCGAGGGCATCCCTCGCACGCTGGGCTACATCGAGCCCACCGAGGGCCTCGAACTGGAGCGGAAGCTCGGCGTGCTCGTGGGCATCTCCGGCGGCGCGACGCGTCGGGCCGATCTCCGCCTGAGCACCATCGGGGCCAGCTCGGTCGTGGTGCTGCGCTCGGTTGAGACCGATAACACACAATTCGTCACCGAGCCCGATCGGTAAGCCCGGGCCGTTTTCCAACGGTGAGCCACTCCACCGACCTCGGCCCGGGTATGCCCCGGGCCTTGTTTTTTGGTGCCAACGCTCACGCGAGTACGCCCCGTACACTCTTACGTGAGCCCAGGCGCAACATCAGCCATCCCGGGAACGCTCATGGCCTCGGGCCTCTCGTCCCTCGACCGGACGGAGCACGCCGCCCGCCAGGCCTTCGAGCAGGTTGCCGAGCAGCTGCCCCAGGGGCCGGGCTCGGCCAATGTTGCCTTCGTGTTCTTCTCGAGCGCTCATGTCGGGCAAGCCGGCCTCGTCGCCTCAGCGGCCCGCGCCGAACTGCCAAACGCCACGATCGTCGGTTGCTCGGCCGAGTCCGTCGTGGGCGGAGCCATCGAGCTTGAGGATCGCCCGGGCATCAGCGTGCTGGCGTGCAGCATGCCCGGCGCTGACGTCCGCGCCTTCGGGCTGTCGCAACTTGCCGGCATCGATTCCGGCAACCCACACCAGGTCGAGCGTGTGCGTGACCAAGCGGGCATGACCCACGAGCACAGCGCGACGTTCCTGTTCCCGGATCCCTTTGGCTTACCGACCGGCCGCATCATGCACGCGATCGACAAGGCCTCTCGGCTCGGCTTGGCGGACAGCGAGCATCCGGTCATCCTCGGCGGTTTGGCGTCGGCCGAGAACAGTGCAGGCGGCAACGCGTTCCTGCTCGACGGACAGGTCATCCGCGACGGTGGCGTGGGCCTCTCGATCAACGGGCCGGTCACGGTCGATGCCGTGGTCAGCCAAGGCTGCCGTCCGCTTGGACCGAACCTGGTCGTCACCGAGGGTCGCGGCAATGTCGTTGCGCGGCTTGGCGGCCGACCCGCGTTCGAGTCTATCCGCGAAATCATCGCCGACCTCGAAGAAGACGAGAAGCAGATGCTCGCAAAGGGCGTGTTCCTCGGCGTCGTGGCCGACGAGCACAAGCGCCACTTCGGTCGCGGCGACTACGTCATCCGCAGCATCATGAGCGCCAACGAGGGCGACGGCTCGATCGCGCTGAGCGATTACGTCCGCCTCGGGCAGACCGTGCGCCTGCACGCCCGCGACGCGAGTACCGCGCACGAGGACCTCGAACTGCTCCTCGACGCCCAGAAGCTGCACGAGCACCCGGCCGGCTGCATGCTGGTGACGTGCAACGGGCGGGGCACCAAGCTCTTCGACCAGCCCAACCACGACGCGGCCACCGTCCGCCGAGCGTTCGAGGCCGTACGCAAGGGCACGCCGACGATCGGCGCCGCCCCGCGCGGCGTCGGCCAGCCCATGCCCATCGCGGGCTTCTTCGCCGCCGGCGAGATCGGTCCGATCCAGGGCCGCACGTTCCTGCACGGGCACACGGCGTGCGTCGCGCTCTTCCGCGGCCAGGCGTCCTGACGCGCCGCCATGCCGACGCTCCTGTGCGTGCCCATCACCGTCGATGACCCCCACCAGGCGCTCCAGGACGCCGACCATGCGCGCCTCGCGGGGGCCGACCTGGTCGAGTTCCGCCTCGACGCGTACTTCGACGGCGACGACGACCGCATCGAGCCGTGCGTGAAGCTCATCGAGCAGTGCCCGCTGCCTTGCATCGCGACCTGCCGGCCGACGTGGGAGGGCGGCGAGTATGACGGCGAGGACTCGCCGCGCATCTCCCTCTTCGAGCGCCTTGGCACAGCCAGTCACCCGCCGCGGTACATCGACGTTGAGCTCGCGGCGTATACACGCTCGATGAACCTGCGCCAGAAGGTCGATCTCGCCGTCGAGCACGACAAGCAAGAGCGCGACATGGCGACCGGCCTGATCCTGAGCATGCACGACTTCGAGGGACGGCCCGCGAACCTCACTCGCCAGCTCCTGGCCCTACGCGACCAGCGAAACGCAGCGGTGCACAAGATCGCGTTCCGAGCACGCTCGTTGCGCGACAACCTCGAACTCTTCGAGATCCTCAAGCACCGCGACCGCCCCACCATCGCGCTGGGCATGGGGCGATTCGGCCTGTTGAGCCGCGTGCTCGCACCAAAGTTTGGCGCCCTGCTCACGTTCGCCAGCCTGCGCCCAGAAGCAAACACGGCGCCGGGCCAGCCGACGATCGCCGATCTCTTGGCTCTGTACCGCTTCGAGAGCATCACGAAGGCCACCAAGGTCTTCGGCGTCGTCGGCGATCCCGTCGAGCACTCGCGATCGCCGGCCATGCACAACGCTGGGTTTGAGCGAGTGGGATTTGATGGTGTGTACCTGCCGATGCCGGTCGCCCCGGGGTACGAATCGCTCAAGGCCACGCTCACGGAATTGCTCGACTACGACTCTCTCGACCTCACCGGGCTCAGCGTGACCATGCCGCACAAGGAGGACTTGGTTCGGCTCGCCCGCGAGCAGGGCTGGGCCTTGGACAGTCTGGCCGATCGGGCCAACGCCGCCAACACGCTTGTGCGTGCGCGCGACTCGATCCGAGTCTCCAACACCGATGGCCCCGCCGTCGTCTCTTGCCTCGAGCGCGCCGGAGTGGGGCTGCGCGATGCTCCGGTGCTGGTGCTCGGCGCTGGCGGCATGGCACGGAGCTGCGCGTTCGCGCTTGCCGACGCCGGCGCGGTGGTGCATGTCTGGAACCGTTCCACCGAACGAGCGCGCGAGTTGTCCTCCGCCGTGCCAAACGCGATGCACGCGGAGTCGCCATATTCTGTCACAGATGCCGCCGCGATCGTGCAGTGCACTCCGGTCGGCATGGCGAACGGCCCCGCGCCCGAAGGCACCCCGATCGAGTTGGATCGCTTCGCGAGTGCGGCGATCGTCGAGACCGTGTACCACCCACTGGAAACGCCGCTGGTGAGCAGCGCCATCGCGCGCGGGCTCCGCGTAATCGACGGGCTTGATGTGCTTGTCGCGCAGGCCGCCGCGCAGTTCGGGGCCTTTACCGGGCAAGCCGCGCCGATGGAGTTATTCCGAGAGGCCGCGCGCGGCTCGGGCTAGATCGCAAAACTCTTGATACCCGGCCCGCCCGCACGCACGCTGGCGCTCACGAGCGTGCGAAACGCCTCGGCGACCTGCAGTCCCTCGCGCTGCGGCGGCACGTGTGCGAACATCAGGCCGATCTCACCAAGCTTGCGCGCGCCATCCCAAGACGGGTCCTGCACGCAAACGGTACCTTCAACCGACGCGCCCGAGTCATCGATGTTCGACAGCCGTGCGTCGAACTCGATCGTCGCGCCGGGCAAGACCTCGAACGCGAGCTCGGCCCTTCGGAGCTTCGCCAGAACCACGTCATCCACGAAGCCGCGCGCGTGGCCGGCCAGCAGCCCGCCGGTCTGGGCCATGCCCTCGATGATCAGCGGGGCGGGGACAACGGGCAGCGCCTCGTCATCGCCGCGCGCCGGAAAGTGCTGGTGGAGGTGTGGCTCGCTGAGGCTGACCGCCTTGCAGGCGACGAGCCGCTCGCCCGGCTCGATCGCGAGGATGCGGTCGATCCAAAGCCAGCGCACTTCTGGGCCCGCTCAGGCCGCCGCGCCGAGCTTGCGCTCGACGAAGCTGATGATTGCGTCGACGGTGAAGATCTCGCCGACGCGAGCGAGCCGCGGGTCGTCCTCGATGCGATCGATCTCGGCGTGGGGCAGCTTCTCGCGCAGGGCGCTCAGGCCGGCCTGGGTGAGCGCGCCATCCTGGACGTACTCGGGATCCTGCTGGAGGTTTTCGGGGAAGAGCTCGCCCTGGGCGATCTTGACATCGAAGGCCTGTTCCAGGCGGAAGACGATGTCCAGAAAGTCGATCGACTCGGCCCCGAGGTCGCCGGTGAGCGTCGCGCGGGGCGTGACCTCGTCCTCATCGATGCCAAGCACCTCGGCGAGCACGTCCTGGACCTTGGCTTGGATCTCTTCTCGGGTCATGGCTTCTCCGTCGGGGCCCGCGCCGGCCGCCAGAAACGGCCCGGGCAGGCGCTCAGAGATGCTATGGGCGTTCATTCGCCAGGGTGCGGCAGGGCCAGACGCACGGGACGGAGTTCCAGGCGGCCGCTGGCGGCCTTCGCGAGCCCTTCGACGGCCTCGGCCTGGACTGCATCGCCCTCGGAAAGCAGGCAAGTCGCCGCGAGCTTGGCTCGATCGTCCCGGAGGTCGAGCAGCCGCACATCGGCGACCAGCCACTGGCCGGGCTCGAGGAACCGGCTGAATCGCATCGCGCGGACCGACCCGAGCACCCACCGGTCGCCATCATCAACGCGGTGCTCAAGTAGTGCGCGGCCGGCCTGCAACAGGGCCTCGGTCGCGAGCACACCGGGCAGCACCGGGCGGCCTGGGAAGTGGTCCCGGAAGAACGGGTCGCTCGGGTCGAGCTTGTGCTGGGTTACCACGCGATCGGGCTCGCGGAGCACGACGCTGTCGGCGAAGGCGTACCAGTCCACCGCCAAGCGTAGTGTTCGTGCTGTCCTGGGTCCCGCTCGATCGCCGGAAAAGCAGAGTACCCATCGAACCATGCCGCCCCTGCACGACGACGCCATCTGCCTGCGCCACAGCGAGTGGAGCGAGACCAGCCAGCTGGCCACGCTGCTGTGCCGCGAGCATGGGCTGATCCGCGGGCTTGCGCGCGGGTCGAGGCGAGAGCGATCCGCGTTCTCAGGCGGATTCGAGCTGCTCGCGCGAGGTGGAGTCGTGTTCTTCGAGAAGCCCACGCGCGAGCTGGCGAACATCACCGCTTGGGACCTCACGCACACGCACGGCCATCTACGTGGTGATCTACCGAGCATCTGGCGTGCGATGTTCGCGGTGGATCTCGTGCAGCGGGCGCTGCCGCTCAGGGAGCCGCACCCGCGGAGCTTCGACCGTCTCGCGGTGCTGCTCGCCGGAGAGGCGATCGCCATGGACGGCTTGGCCGAGTACCAGTGGGAGCTGCTCGACGAAGCTGGCCATCGACCCGATCTCGGAGACGAGAGCGTCGGGGGCGATCCGGACGTGGTGTATTTCGTTCCCTCGGCTGGCCGAGTCGAACCAGCCCGGCCGATGGGGTCCGATACCGCTTGGCCGATGCGTCGGGTAACCCTTGAGTCTTTGCGGTCGATAACGCGCGATGCGTCGGGTTCGCAGCGTCCACAAACCGCAGAACAGACCGATACCTGGACGCGCGCGGCCGCGTTCCTGTGCAGCTACTGGATGTGGGTGCTTGGCAGGTCGATACCTACCGCACGTGCGGTGTTTGGCGACCGTATCGAGCTTGGCGAGTAGCGAAGCTCGGCAACACCGCAGAGAGCAGCCCCAGGGCGAGACCGGCCCGGCACCGAGGAACCGCACCCATGGACGCGCACGCCATCGAGGAAATCCTCTCGTGCGAAACGCTGCCATCGCTGCCGGCGACCGCCGTGCGCGTGCTCGAGCTGAGCCAGGACCCCGACTGCACGGTCAACGAGCTCGCCGAGACGATCCGCTTCGATCAGGGGCTCTCGGCCAAGATCCTCAAGACGGTCAACTCCAGCTTCTTCGGCTTGCGTACCAAGTGTGCCACGATCGATAAGGCGCTCGTGGTCCTTGGCATGCGTGAGCTGCGCAATCTCGCGTTGGGCTTCTCGCTCGTGCCCGCGATGGAGGCGGCATACACCGACGAATTCGATCCCGTCGACTACTGGCGCCGCGGCATCTACTCGGCGGTTGCCGCAAAGATCATCGCGAAGCACGTAGCCAAGCAGGTTGCCGACGAGGCCTTCCTCGGTGGGCTGCTGCAAGACATCGGCATCATGGCCATGCTGCAGGCACTGGGCGACCCGTACCAGGAAGTGCTGGGCATCGCCGCGAGCGATCACCGCAAGCTGGCCGCCGCCGAGCTGAAGGCCTTCGACATGCAGCACCCAGAGGTGGGCGCACTACTGGCCCGTAAGTGGCAGCTTCCCGATGAGCTGAGCGTGCCGATCCGCTTCCATGAGCGTCCGACCGCCGCGCCGCCCGAGCTCAAGGAGGTCGTCTGCTGCGTCGCGATTGGGAACACGATCCATCAGGCGCTGACATACGACGATAAGGCCGGGTGCCTCAAGCGCCTGTACGACCAGGCCAACCGCTTCTTCGGCCTCGATGCCGACATCTGTGATGAGTTCGTGAAGGAGACGGCGACGGCCGCGAAGGAAGTCTCTCGGCTGTTCGAGCTCGATACCGGCGAGGCCGTGGATCCGACCGAGTTGCTCAGCAAGGCGAAGAAGCTGCAGGGCGATCCGCCAAGCCAGAAGGACGAACTCAGCCGGGGGGCCATCGACACTGTGGTGCGCGATGGCGATTTGATCGACGCCATCACCGGGGTGATGACGCGCCTGGCCTTCGAGCGGCACTTGGAAACCGAGTTCGAGTCCAGCCGTGAGTCGAAGAGCCCGCTGAGTGTGGCGATCATCCGGATCGATGGCTTCGCCTCGATCATCGAGAATGAGGGGCTCGAGGCCGGCGACGTCGCCGCGATCGATGCCTTCGAGACGCTCAACGATCACTTTGAGGGCACGCCGGGGCTGCGCATCGGACGGTTCGACGACGCGACCGCGGTCGTCTCGACCGCAACGCCCATCAAGGAGCTCGTCGAGAAGGCCAGCTCGTGGCGGAGCGCGTTCAAGTCATCGAAGCAGCACAAGACAAGCGTGGGAATCACCGGCTGCGCCAGCGAGAACTACAACCTGTTCAGTAAGCCGCGGCAGCTGCTGGCGCTCGCGTACCGAACGCTCGATGCCGCAGAGAAGGCCGGCGGCGATACGCTGCGTACCTTCGAGCCCGGCAGCGACAAGCGCGCGGCCTGAGCGCAAGCCAATACCTGCAGATTGAATCACGCGGGGCGAAGCAGGCCGGTTGTTTGCGGCCGCAGCGGGTATCGACGCGCGACCTCACGCAGATCATCCAGCGATACGGCGCGCACCTGCTCGAGCTGTTCTTCGAGCGGCAGGTAGTCGCCGATCAGCGTCCACCGCGATCCGAGCCTCTGCATGCGATCGGCGGGCCTCTCCCCACCAACCGTGACTTCTGTGGCCGCCTTCGCGCGCAGCCGCTCGAGATCACGCTCGTCGAGTTCGTCGACAGCCTTCTCTAACTCTCCTGCGATCACCGATTCGATCGACTCGAGCTTGTCGGGATCGCCGCTGGCGTACACCACGAAGTCTCCAGCCTGATCGTGGCCCATGTACACGGCGATGGCCTCGTCGGCTAAGCCGGGCTCGACC
>CALCCF010000014.1 GCA_937899905.1 uncultured Phycisphaeraceae bacterium | reverse complement strand
GCGCGCAGGCGGTAGCCGACCTGGGCGCTGCCGGCGGGCACGCCCGCGTCGCTGATGGTCCGCGCCGGGACGGTGCCGATGCTGGTCCATTCGCCTTGGCCACCGATCTGCCTTTGCACTTCGTAGGTCGTGCCTTGCGCGACCGTGCCCTTCCACTTCACGTCGATGATGCCCTGCGGCCGCAGGCTCAATGTAATGTCCGTCGGCGGCACCGGATCGGCGCTCGGCGCGGGAGGCGCGGGCGGGTCGAATTGCGCGAGGTTGTACACGTTCTCGTCGTCGGTCGCGTCGGCGAAGGCCTTGATGGTCGCGATGAGGGCGGTGGCCAGGCCCCGCATGTCGGCGATGGCCTCGTTCTGCGTGCGCGTGCTGTCGCGGGCGATCTGGCGCTGCTGCAACGCGTTCTGATAACTCCCCCGGGCCGCGGAGATCAGCGTCCCCATCTGCGCGATTTGTTCACTCGAAAGCCCGATCGCCGCGGCGTTGTCGGTCCATGCCTGGATGCGGGTCTCGAGCCAGGTGATGGGGGCGTCCTTGGGGGTGTCTGGCAGCAGTGCCATGGTCGGTGTCCTTGCGGCCGCGCCGCGCTTCGATGGTCGCGCCGGCCACGCCCACGAGGGCGTGTTGCGTGGGGCCCATCCCCGCCGGTGCCGCAGGAAACATCGACGGCCGCACGACCCGGCTTGACCGCAAATCCAGAAGAACCGGAAGGAATGTTCGAAGCGTCCCGCCAACGTCCGATTCGACGCGCCGAAGATCGTTTTCGGCGCCCCGAGAGTGGTTTTCGAGGCCCCAAAGATAACTTTCGACGCCCCGAAGATCGTCTTCGAGGCCCCGAAGACGGCTGTCGAGGCCCCAAAGATGGTCTTGGCGGCCCCGATGATCGCGTCCGGCGCCGCAAGGACCCCGACCGCGGCCCCGATCGTGGCTCTTTACGCCGCGAGCAGCCCGGGCCACGCCCCAAGCGCCACGTTCGCGGCCCCCGCACGAACCGCCCGATCGCCTTGCATCGCCGGGGCGTTTGCGGTAGTCTGATCAAACAAGGAGACCGCCATGCCCAAGTCCTTTACGGCCACGGCCGTGCCGGTTCGCATCCCGGTCCTGCTGGCCGCCGCCGGGCTGGCTCTGGCCCCGGCCGCCGCGTGGGGGCAGGGCGACCCGCTGAGCGAGCCGTTCCCGGCGGTGTTCGAGGCGAGCGACTTCGATGGAACGATCGGATTTACCATCGTCGGCGAGTCCACGCCCACAGGTTGCGGTTGGCACGCGTCCTCCGCGGGTGACGTCAACGGCGATGGCTTCGACGACATCGTGTTCAGCGCTCCATTCGAGGGCGGGGGCTCGGACGCCGAGCCCACCGCGTACGTGCTGTACGGCCGCCCTGCCTTCCCACCGAGCGTCCCCGCCGGCCTGCTGACGGGATTCGCGGGCTTCCGGATCGACGGTGTTAACAACGGTGCCGGAGGCGTGCCGGTTGCCGGCATTGGCGACATCAACGGCGACGGCATCGATGATCTGGCCGTCGGCGATCCGTACAACGGATCCGGGTACAGCTTCGGCCGCGTGTTCGTCGTGTTTGGCCGCGAGGGCGGGCTGCCGGGGGTTGTCGACCTCCAAGAACTGCGAGCGCCCCATGGATTCAGGACGTCGTCGGATGGCTGGACAGGCTGGGACGTGTCGGCGGCGGGCGACGTGAATGGCGATGGGATCGACGACATGCTCTTCGCCATGTCGGGCACGTTGGGTGGTGGAGCCGCGCTCGTGTTCGGGCGGCGGGACGGCTTCCCCGATGAGATCTCGCCGGGAATCGATCCGGGAACGACCCGGATGTTCGGTGACAACCCGTTCCAGGGTCGGGTCGTCTCACCCGCTGGCGATGCCAATGGCGATGGCATCGATGACATCCTCGTCGGCAACTTCGAGGATCGGCTGACCTGGCTTGTGTTCGGCCGTGAGGGCGCATGGCCGCTCGCCATGGAGCTCTCAAGTCTCACTGGCGGGGACGGCACGCGCTTCGTTGGTCCCGTGCCCGCGGAGTTCCACGATCCCGACGGCTCGCTGGCCGCCGCGGGCGATGTGGATGGCGACGGGATCGACGACATCCTCATTGGGAGCGGAAGCACGCGCGACGCCGCCCGGGCGTACGTCGTATACGGCCGGCGTGACGGCTTCGGGACCCAGGTCGTTCTGGCCGACCTCGACGAGACCACGGGCGTTCGGATCTTCAGTGACGCGCCGGATCGCATCGCCTCGGCGTTCGTCGCTGGCGACTTCGATATCAACGGCGATGGGTACAGCGACTTGGCAATCGGCTTCTCGCACGCGTCCCCGTCGCCGGGCCGCCGGAGCGGAGGCGAGACGCACGTGCTGCTCGGTACGCCCGAGGGATTGCCGGCGGTCATCGAGTACCCCGGGCCGATGGGGGTCAACTCCTTCCAAGTCAATGGACGCGGCGCGGGCGACCTCTCCAGCCGTCGAGTTCGCGCCCTGGGCGACGTGAACGGTGACGGCGCTCCCGATCTGCTAATCCCGGCTCCGCTCGAAGACATTGGCCCTGTTGGTCAGCAGGGCAGGCTGTATGTTCTGTTCGGCCGTCGCACGCCATGCCCTCCCGACCTCGACGGCGAGCTCACCATCTTCGACTTCCTCGAGTTCGGCAACCTCTTCGGCCTCATGGACCCCATCGCCGACTTCGACGGCGACGGTCGCCTTACGCTGTTCGACTTCCTCGCCTTCCAGAACGCGTTCGACGCCGGCTGCCCTTGAGAAGATTCCCAGATGGCAAAGGGCCAGATGGCAGATCCCGATCTGCTATCTGGCCATTTGCCATCTGGAACTCTCGAAGCCCTACACCGCCGCCAGCTCCAGCCCCATCGCCTTGGCCATCGCCACGCCCATCTCAGCGGGGCTCTTGCTCACGGTGATGCCCGCGGCTTCCATCGCGGCGATCTTGGCCGCGGCCGTGCCCTCACCGCCGCTGATGATGGCGCCGGCATGGCCCATGCGCTTGCCGGGGGGCGCGGTCTGGCCGGCAATGAAACCGGCGACGGGCTTGCTCACGTGCTCTCGCACGTAGCGGGCGGCGTCCTCCTCGTCGCTGCCGCCGATCTCGCCGATCATCAGGATGCCGTGCGTGTCGGGGTCGTTCTCGAAGAGACGAAGGCTATCGACGTGGCTCAGCCCGCGGACCGGGTCGCCGCCGATGCCGATGCACGTGCTCTGGGCCAAGCCGAGCTGGCTGCACTGCCACACCGCTTCATAGGTCAGCGTGCCAGAGCGGCTGACGATGCCCACGGCCTTGCCGGTGGTGCAGGCCGGGTCGCTGATGTGCGTGTGGATGTAGCCGGGCATGATGCCGATCTTGCAGCCCGCATTGGTGTAGGTGTCGCTAGGGCCGTCGCCCGATCCCGTCTTGGGGCCGGGCGTGATGATGCCCGGGCAGTTCGGGCCAATGAGCGTGAAGAGGTCCTGCGTCGGGTGGACATCCGCGCCGCGGGCGGCCAGGTTCATCGAGTCGAGCGTCGCCCGCACGCGGACCATGTCGTGCACCGGCACGCCCTCTGTGATGCAGCAGATCAGCCGCAGCCCCGCGTCGGCGGCCTCCAGGATCGCATCGCCCGCAAACGCCGGCGGCACGAAGATCATGGTCGCCGTCGCGCCGGTCGCGTCGGCGGCCTGCTTCACGGTGTCGAAGATCGGCAGCCCGTTGGCGTCCTTGGTGCCGCCCTTGCCGGGGGTCACCCCGCCGACGAGCTGGGTGCCGTAGTGCAGGCACCCCTTGGTGTGGACGGCTCCGAAGCTGCCGGTGATGCCCTGGCAGATGACCTTGGTGGTTGCGTCGACGAGTACGGCCATGGGCCACCTCTCTGGAGATTGGCGTTGGGGTTCGGGTCGTTCGAGGCCACAGGATAGGCCCCGGCGGTGTCGCGGCCGGTACGCTTGGCGATGCGATACCGAGTGCCCGCCGCCGTCTTGTTCACTCCAATTCTCCTGATCGCCGTCCTGCTGGGGACGGGCTGCGCAACGACGGGCCCCATGACCGACGCCGGCGTTGATGGTGGCCGGGCAGCCGACGCCGGCCCCGACTTCGACGCCTCGCGCCTCGAATCGCTGGCCCAGAGCGTGGGCTTCCAGTGGACCGGCGTCGCGGCGTCTGCCGACGGCCGCATCTTCGTGAGCCATCCTCGATGGGACGGGCCGTACAAGGGTGCCGTGTTCGAGATCGTCGACGGCCGGGCTCGTCGGTATCCCGACGGCCAGTGGAACCGCTGGCCCCCAGCGCCAACCGAGACACAGAACGAGCGTGACCAGGACCCGGCGTACCGCTTCGTGTGCGTCCAGAGCGTGCACATCGACGCGAAGAACCGCATGTGGGTGCTCGATCCAGCGTCGCCCGGCTTTGGCGGCGTTGTGCCCGGGGCTGCCAAGCTCGTTGAGATCGATCTGGAAACCGATCGGGTTGTTCGCGTGATCCGCTTCGATGAGTCGATCGCACCCGAAGCGAGCTACCTCAACGACGTTCGCCTCGACGTCGAGCGCAATGTCGCGTTCATCACCGACTCGGGGCTGGGCGCGATCATCGTCGTCGATCTGGAAACCAACCGATCCCGGCGCGTGCTCGCGAGCCACCGCAGCACGAAGGCCGAGGCTGACGCTGTCCCAGTCATCGGTGGCCGCGAGTGGCGATTCGGCCAGACGCCCGCCGGCGAAGTCCCCCAGATCCACAGCGACGGCATCGCGTACAACCCTGCCGACGATCATGTCTACTACCAGGCGCTTACCGCTCGCACGCTCTATCGCATCCCCGCGAGCGTGCTCGCCGACTTCGAGCAGCCCGAGTGGGCGATCCGGCTCGCCATTGAGGATCTCGGGCCGAGCGTCCTCACCGACGGCATGGACGCGGATGCCGACGGCAACGTCTATTTCACCGCGCTCGAGCGCGACGCGATCGTGTATCGCACGCCTGCAGGTGAGTACCGAACCCTGGTCACGAGCGAGAACCTCTCCTGGCCCGACAGCCTCGCCATCACGCCCGAGGGCGTCGTGTTCACCACCGCCCGCATCCACGAGACCAAGGGCTTCAGCTTCGACGGCCTGATGCCCAGCGAGCCCTACGGCCTGTGGCGTGCCCCGCTCCCGGGCGAATAGGCCGAATCCACGCAACCCGCGCCGGGTGTAGCCCATATACCAGACGGGCCGGTCAACCGGCGGGAAGGGCTATCGAATGCGCCGAAGTGAGTGGAAGTGGTGGTTGGTCGTCGGACTGGTGCCGGTGGCGGTGACGATGTGGAACGCTTCGGCGTTGGGTGCCGCGGTGGAGTGGATCCAGGACGCCGAGCCCCAAGCCGTCGACGAAGACGACGAGATGCTCCAGGAAATGATGATCCTGAGCATCGATCGAGAGTCGGCCGAGTACTACGCCGACCTCATGGGCTTCGACGATCTGCAACGCGAGATCGCGATGGAGCTCTACCGCGAGTACTACGGCCAGTATCGCGATAGGGCCTTCACGATGCGCGACGCGTACGGAAAGATCGAAGAGGCGATGGGTGGTGGCGAGGCCGATTGGGAGAAGATCGAGGCCATGATGGCCGACATGATGCGCGTCGCGGTTGGCTTCTTCGAGAGCGTGCTCGAGCTCGGCGACCAATACATAGAAGACCTCGGCGCGCTCGCCGCCGATGACGCACAGCAGGGCCTCCACGCCCGCGTGGTCCGAACCCGGACGCGTGAGCTCGCCGTCTCCATGAGCACCATGAACGGCTCGGAACAGGGCACTATCGATCTCATCGATGTCGCCCGTCGGCTCGAGTCTCCCATGTTCCCCGCAGAAACTGGTGATCCAGCGGCCGCCGCGCTGCTGGCCTACGAGGCCGAGATCGACGCCATCTGCGGGCCGTACGTCACGCGCGCGATCGAG
The DNA here is from genome assembly GCA_937899905.1 of uncultured Phycisphaeraceae bacterium. GTDB lineage: Bacteria > Planctomycetota > Phycisphaerae > Phycisphaerales > UBA1924 > JAHCJI01. The sequence continues at coordinate 23,971 of CALCCF010000014.1, read as the reverse complement.
GCGTTCAAGGCGATGGCGGAGGCGATGAGCGACCCCGGAGACCAGAGCTCGGAAGTCCAGGCAAAGCTCGAAGCCGAGCTGATGTCGATGATGGAGCGGTTCGATGCGTTGAACGAGCGGTACATCCGACGCGTTCATGCCGCACTGCCCACCGAACGCCAGGCAGAGTGGGATCTGGCGATCAATCGCGCCCGCTGGCCCGAGGTGTACCAGCCCAGCGGCGTGCATCGAGCATACGACGAGGTCTTGGAGCTCGAGGATCTCACCGCCGATCAGCGCGAAGCCATCGACGCCACGATGGCCCTCTACATCCGCGAAGCCCAGACCGCCAACGCGGCATGGGTCGAGGCGAAGCTGGAATTCGTCGAGACCCGCCGGGCGCTGAACGAAAACTCTGACATGGATGCCTGGGAGAAATATCAGGCGGCCCAAGAAGTGGTCAGCGAAGCAGCCAGCGAGAGATCCGATCTGGACACTCGCTTTATCGAACGCCTCCGCACCCCGTTGACGCCCGACCAGGTAGCCAAGCTCACCGAAACCGCGGGCGGTGTCGATGTCGACGAGGTGCTCCGACAGATGGGCGGGGGCTAAGCCATGCGAATCTCGCTTGTGGGGCTCGTGATCGCCTGCCTTTGCCCATGTGCGGCTGGGGCACAGCAGGCCGCAATCGAAGCGGCAATCGACGCCGATGATGTGCGGTATTACGCCGAGTTGCTTGGGCTCGACGAAGAACAGCGTCAAGCCGCGATCGAGTACGTTGTCGAGTATCACGAGGCGATGCAGCAAGCGGAGCGCGAGGTGCGCGAGCGGGTGGCCGCCTTTGCGCCAGAGCCCGGCGAAGGACTCTCTCCAGGCCAACTTGCCACATTCTATGAGGGCATCGCGCGTTCCTTGGAGGATCCGGACGTCTTCATGAAGCCCGAGCGGATCGAGCGGAGACTGCTCGCCGATGTGATCGCGCTAGCAGAGGCACCAGCCCAGCGCGAGGCCGTGCAGCGTGTCGAGCGTGCGTGGCGACGGCATCGGGTGTCCGCCATGGAAGACCTGCATGGAAGTGCTGCCGATCTGGTCGAGATGGCACGCGAACTTGAATTCGGAGACTTCGGCGCCATCGGCGAGATCCTCCTGGAGTATGAAGCCGCAATCGATCCGGTGCGGTCAGATCAGCTCTTCCCCCTGTCTCCGCAAGACATGCTCGATCCCGGGCAGCTGGAGTGGATACACGAACTCGCCCTCAAGGCCAAGAAGATCAACATCGAGTTCGCGGGGCGTATCCAGCAGGAACTGCCGGCCTCGAGTCAGGTCCACTGGGACCGAGCCGTCCGTGAGGCCTTCTGGCCTGAGCCGTACGCGCGTAGTCGGCCGCAGCGGTTCATTGGCGTGCTACGGCGGAGCGAAGGGCTCACCGACGCGAATCGCGAGCAATTGGACGCGATCGTCGCGCGGTACGAGGAGCAAGCCGCACCGATCAACCGCGACTGGGCCGCCGCGCTCGACGCCGCCCTCCATGCCTGGGCCGCGCATGAGTGGGACGGACTTGCAGAGATTGTCGAGACGATCAACGAGAGTCGTGAGGCCCGCCGAGTGCTGGACCGAGAGTTCCAACGCGAATTGTCCGAGTTCAACCGCGACATCCAGTCTCGCCAATGAAAAACCGCCGAAGATCTCGGCGGTTCAACAAGGCTCGATTCTCCGTGGGTCCTAAGCGATCGCCTTCTTCGCCATCCGCTCGGCGCTGGGCACCTTGATGTCCCAGGCCAGCCCCAGCTTCTGCATGCCCTTGATGAGCAGGTAGCTGCTGTCGAACTGCCACCACTTCAGGCCGTGGCGCGCGCTCGTGGGGAACGCGTGGTGGTTGTTGTGCCAGCCCTCGCCCAGGGCGAGCACGCCGACGATCGCGTTGTTGCGGCTCTCGTCGCGGCTCTCGAACGGGCGGCTGCCCCAGATGTGGCACACGCTGTTCACGCTCCAGGTGATGTGGTGCACCACGGCGATGCGGATCAGCCCGCCCCACACGAAGCCCATCAACGCGCCCCACCACGACATCGTGATCAGGCCGCCGATCACGCCCGGCAGCAGCAGGCTAAGCGCCATCCACACCAGGAACGTCCGGCTCAGCATGCTGACCAGCGGATCGGCCTCAAGATCGGGCACGTAGCGATGCAGGTCGCGCCGCTTGCCGAAGACAAGCCAGCCCATGTGGCTCATGAAGAAGCCCTTGACCAGGCCCTTGAAGCCCGACCCGTGGCTGTGCGGCGAGTGGGGGTCCTGGTCGTTGTCGGAGTGCTGGTGGTGGCACCGGTGGTTGGCCACCCAGGTGAGGATCGGCCCCTCGCTGGCCATCGAGCCCAGCACCCCAAAGATCGTGGTCATGATCTTGCCGGTGCGGAAGGACTTATGCGTGAACAGCCGGTGGTAGCCGACGGTGATGCCAAAGCCCGTGAGGATGTAGAACCCGAACATGAGGCCGAGCTCGGTCCAGCCAACACCCCGGCCCCAGGCGTAGACCACCGCCCACACCAGCGCGCACAGCGGCACCAGGATGAAGATCAGGTTGACCACCCTCTGGCCGAGGGGGAGCGGCTCGAACTCCGCCGCCGCCTCGGCCTTGGCGCGAGGGATGGGCGTGTCCTCGGCGTCCGGTCGAACGACCGCCGCGGTCGGTGCAGGTAGTGTTGTCATGGGTTCCTTTTCGTCGGGCGAAGCGCCCGGAGGTCTTTAGCGTCGGCCCCAGCCGCCTCCGCCACCACCGCCGCCGCCACCGCCACGGCCGCCGCCGTAGCCGCCACCGCCGCCACCCCGGCCACCGCCGAAGCCGCCACGGCCACCGCCGCCCTCACGGGGCTTGGCCTCGTTGACCGTCAGCGGGCGACCGCCGAAGTCCTTGCCGTTGAGCTCTTCCAGAGCGCTGCGCGCGGCGGCGTCATCGCTCATCTCGACGAAGCCGAAGCCGCGCGGGCGGCCGGTTTCGCGATCCATGATCAGCGACACGCTGGCGACCTCGCCATACTCGCCAAACAGTTCTTGCAACGCACCCTCGGAGGTGTCGTACGGGAGGTTTCCAACATAGATCTTCACGATTCGGACTCCTGCCCTGAGAGAATGCATCCGAGAGAGACCTTCAGGGCAAGTCGCATCGGAAGACGGCGTCGAGCAGTACCCCCAGGTCGGGCCCGTCGCGTCCGTGTTGAAGAGTAGCGGAAGGGCCTAGGGCGATCCAGCCGCATCGGGGGCCGCCTCAGATCCTCGCCATACACTTTCGGGAGCCCCGAATACGTTTGGCGGCATGGGAAAACCCTGGGCCGCGTTCTTGGGGCCCGAGCACGCGGAGGCACCAATGCGAGCCATCGTCACGGGGCAGATCGGCCTCGACAAGAAGCAGTACCTCAAAGAAGTGGCCGCGTTTGCGGGCCAGCAAGGCGAGTCCGTCGAGCTGCTCAACGTCGGCGACATGATGTACGCCGAGGCGCCCGACGTGCGCCCGGGCCGCATCCTCGACCTGCCGCTCAGCCGCCTGCACTCGCTGCGTCGAGCCGCGTTCAAGGACGTCATCGCCCAGGCCCACGACCACCCCAACGCCATCGTCAACACCCACGCGACGTTCCGCTGGCGGCACGGCCTTTTCAGCGCGTTCGACTTCGACCAGATCCAGAAGCTCAAGCCCGACCTCTTCATCTGCCTCGTGGACAACATCGAGACCGTGCACGAGCGCCTGCACCGCGAGCACGAGATCGACGCGACCATGAAGGACTGCATGGTTTGGCGAGAAGAGGAGCTGCTCGCTACCGAGCTCATGAGCCAGGCCGTCCCGGGCAGCGAGTTCTACATCGTCAGCCGCGGCCGCCACGCGAGCACCGTGCGTACGATGTTCCGCCTGGTGTGCCGCCCGGAGATGCGCCGCGTGTACCCCAGCTTCCCCATGAGCCACGTGGTCGACATGCCCGACGTGCTCGCCGAGATCGACGCGTTCCGGGCCAAGCTGGCCGAGCAGTTCATCACGTTCGACCCCGGCGACGTCGACGAGAAGCTGCTTCTCGAACGCGCCCTCGAGGCCGCCCGCCAGGGCCAGGAATTCTTCGATCACGCGCCCCACAGCTTCGGCGGCGGCAAGGCGAACGAGGAGCCGCTGCGTGTCCGCACGCGAGAGGTGCTGGATATCGCCGGCGACATCGACGGCCAGATCTACATGCGAGACTTCAAGCTCATCGACCAGAGCGACATGATCGTCAGCTACATCCCAGAACTCGCAGGAGGCATCCCAGGCCTCTCCAGCGGCGTCGAGCGAGAGCTCCAGCACGCTTGGGAGCACACCAAGGAGGTCTACGTCGTCTGGCGGCCCAAGAAGGCCCCGAGCCCCTTCATCACCGAAACCGCCACGCGCATCTTCTCGACCGTCGAGGAAGCGATCGCCCACTTCGAGGACGCGGGCATGTTCGCGCAGACGAACCTCTTTGGGCATTAACCCATGGCGCTGCCCGAACCGATGCCAAGCCGCTGGTCGCCCGTTCTCGTTGGCACGATGATCGTGAGGCTCATCGGTGCCGCGTGTTTCGTCATGGGCCTCTTCTGGCTCATCGACTGGGGCGTCTATCGCGTTGAGTTCGCCGTCGACCAAGACCTCGCGTACGCGGGTGCCTCGTTTCGATACCTCGCAGTCGGTGGCTTGCTCCTGATCTTCGAGCCGATGTTCGTGCGCTGGCTGCTCGGCGGCAGGCTGGGCTCGGGCTCGGTTCCAGTGTCCGCTCCCACGAAGGAGCTTCCCTTGGAGGAAGAGTGAGCATGCCCGCACCCAGCGCACAGCAGATCATCCTGCTCCGCCTGAAGGTGCGCGTCGTCCTGCGCGTGCTGGCGGTCGTCCTGCTGCTTGTTGCTCTGGGTTGGGCTTCGATGCGATACTCAGACTACAGCTACGCCCAGTCCTTGTTCGCCGCCGGCATGGGCCGACCCCTGGGGCCGCTCCATCACTCTTTCTTCGGCATCCCGATCTTGCTCGGAGGTATGTCCATCGCCTGCGTGCTCCTCGGCCAGTTCGCCCTGCCGTTACTTGTCCCCGTGCCCAAGCCCGCGTGCCCGCGCTGCGGCTACGACCTCGCGAACCCCACGAGCAACACCTGCCCCGAGTGCGGCATCCGCATCGCGGACCAGCCCGCCAATCATCCGTCGTGACCCAGCCCCAATCCCCCTACCAGCGCCTCGGCATGGACGGCTTCGACCGCCTCACCCGAGGCTTCTACGACGCCGTCCCGAACGACGACATCCTCGGCCCGATGTACCGCAACTACCTCGCGCAGATGCACGAGGTTGATCCCGCCGACGATGCCGCCCTGGCCCCGCACATGGAAGAGGCTCGGATCCGCCTTCGCGACTTCCTCGTCCAACGCTTCGGTGGGCCGACGACCTACAGCGACCAACGCGGCCACCCCCGCCTGCGCATGCGGCACATGCCGTTCCACATCGATCACGCCGCCGCCGAGCGGTGGCTCGAGGTGATGTTCGCCTCGCTGGACGACATGGGCCTCGAGCCCGACCTCTACCGAGAACTCCGCGTGTTCTTCACGCAGACGGCCCTTTTCATGGTCAACCAGTAGCGGCTATCCGCCGGACAATGGTGCGGCTATGTTTGTGCTCCCACTCGAAAACGGAGGCACACCCATGACGCTCGTCGCCATCGTCTACCACAGCGGCTTCGGCCACACCAAGAAGCAAGCCGAGGCCGTCGCCGAGGGCGTCCGCCAGGCCGGCGCCGAGGCCGCGTTGCACGCCGCCGAAGACTTCCCAGCACCAGAAAACAATCAATACAGCGGCCCATGGGACGTGCTCGCCAAGGCTGATGCGATCGTGTTCGGCTGCCCGACCTACATGGGCTCGGTCACCGCCAGCCTCAAGGTTTTCATGGAGAACAGCAGCGGCGTGTGGTTCCAGCAGGGCTGGAAAGACAAGCTCGCTGGCGGCTTTAGCAACAGCGGCAGCCTCGCGGGCGACAAGCTGAACACGCTGCAGGACCTGATGTGCTTCGCCGGCCAGCACAGCATGATCTGGGTCTCGCTGGGCATGATGCCCCCGGGCGATGAAGCCGGCCGCGCACCGGACAAGCCCAACCGCATGGGCGGATTCCTCGGTGCCTACGCCCAGTCGAACAACGTCTCTCCCGAGGAAGCGCCGCCCGCCGGCGACCTCGAGACCGCACGCTTCTACGGCTCGCGCATCGCATCGCTGGCCGAACGCATGTCCGCCAGCTGATTCGCCAGCGCCACAAATCCATCCAGGCCGATCTGCTCGGCGCGCTTGTCGGGCACCACGCCCTCCGGCGGAGGCTGCTCGCCGAGAAGATCCCGCAGCGGCGAGGCGATGCGTTTACGACGTTGCTTGAACAGTGCTTCGCACACGCGGCTGAGCTCGATCGGATCGGCCATCGGCTCGGCGCGCCGGCGCAACACGAGCATCGAGCTATCAACTTGAGGCCGCGGCCAGAAGCACGCGGGCGGCAGGTGTGCGATTTTCTCCACCTCGCAGACCGCCTGTGCGATCACCGAGATCGGCCCGTAATCTCGTGAGCCTTGCTGCGCAAGCAGCCGATCACCGAGCTCTTTCTGGATCGTCACGCCCATCACATCGCACCTTGCATGGTGCAGCAACAGCGTCGAGAGCAGCGGGGTGGCGCAGCCGTACGGTAGATTGGCGACCAGCTTAAACGGCTCGTCACCAAGCCACTCCAAAACTTCGGCATTGAGCGACCGCTTCGTTGCCAGGCAATCGCCATGAACCAGCGAGAAGCGGCCTTCTTTGCCCAAACGATCACGCAGCAGATCCGCCAACGAATCATCAAGCTCGCATGAGAGTACCTCGGCCCCCGTCTCGAGCATCGCCTCGGTCAGCGTTCCCGTTCCCGGCCCGATCTCAAGCACGCGATCCCCGGCCGAAACCTCGCACGCACGCACGAGTTTCAGGATCAGGTTCTGATCCGCGAGGAAGTTCTGCCCTAGCGAACGCTTCGGCCGCAGGCCGCGCTCACTCAAGAGCGCCTTGATCTCCGCGAGGGTCTGCACGTGCTACCACTCACCGCTCAATATGCGATCGATGGCCATCGCCACGCCGTGGTTCGGGCAGGTCTCCGAGATCCGATCGGCTGCCGCCTTCACGAAGTCGGGCGCTTCGCCCATCGCCACACCAAGCGCCGCACCCTCGAGCATGTGCAGGTCGTTCGCTTGGTCGCCAATCGCCGCGATGCGATCGTGCGAGACGCCGAGCCGATCCGCGAGCCGCTGGAGCGCGCTCCACTTGTCCGCGTTGACTGGGAACACCTCGAGCACGTGCGGCGGCTCGCTGCCCTCGGCGACGTACGTGCTCAGCGGGAACGCGTGCACCATCGCGACGCCCGCGAGCTCACGCGAGAGCAACTCGCTCAGCCGCGCGATCTCACCCGCATCGCCCGACGCCACGGCTCGCACGCTCGGATAGTCGTGCAGCGGCCCCTCTCGGCTGACACGGAACTCAACGCCCGCCGCCTTTCGGCTCTGCCGATCCATCCACAGCTCGAGCACGGGATGCATCTCGCCGTCCTCTTGCAACACGACGTAGTCGAACCCCGAGTGATCGCGGTCCTTCTGCACGAGCATCGCCAGGTCGTGCCCGCGGCTGAGCTCGGCGATGCGATCGATCAGCATCGCGTCCAGCTCCAGCCGATCCAGCGTCCGACGCTCCCGGCCGCAGGCGATCTGCGCCCCGCCCGAAACGACCACCGGATCGAGCTGCTCCATCGCATCGAGCACCGCATGGCACTCGGCCAGCACCCGGCCCGTGCAGATCGTCACGCCCACGCCCGCGTGCCTTGCCCGCTGGATGGCGTCCAGGTTCTCCTGCGAGACCGCGCCGTGCCGCCCGACGAGGGTTCCATCGAGGTCGATCGCGATCAGGTCGTACTTCGGTGCCATCGAAGCATCGTTGGCGCGACCGGCTACGCGCGCCCGAGCGAGTTTGCCGATGCTGGGGCGATGCCCGACGCCAATCGGACAAACTCGCTGTTCATTGCCATGCCCCAGGGCCTGGGCGTCAACGGCGTCGTCGTGTGGGGTGTCCGCCTCGCCAACGCCCTGGCCGATCGCGGCTGGCAAGTCGCCGTCGCCGCCCACGGCGAGCCCGCAGGCGATTCGCGAATCGACCATGGCCTGGATCCCCGGGTCAAGCTGATCGACCTCGGGCATCTGGCGCCGATCGACACGCCCGGCTCACCGCTCCACCCGGTCGTTACCGCCTATCGCGATGCACTCGACGATCTCGGCTGGTCCGCCCGGAGCCCAACGATCGTGCTGCCAACGCTCGAGGCCAACTGCTTCGCCACCGTCGCCGCGCTCGCCAGCACGCACGCCGACCGGATGCGCGTCATCGGGTGGCATCACAGCGACAACGCCTTCAACACCGCCCTGCTGTCGACCTACGAGCCCATGCTCACGGCCATGGTGGGGGTGAGCCGCCACATCACCGACGACCTCGCTTCAGCACTACCCTGGCGAGCGGACGACATCCATCACATCACCTGCGGCGTCAACGTCTTCCCGTCCCTACCCCAACGCCAGCCCGGCCCGATCCGCCTCCTCTACGCAGGCCGCCTCGAGCACGAACAGAAACGCATCGGCGTCCTACTTGAACTCGCTCGGTTGCTGCACGACCGCGGCATCGATCACGAGCTGCGTTTCGTTGGAGGCGGGCCGGCCGAAGTCGAGCTCGTCGATGCGATAAGAAGCCTGCCGCATGCGACTCGGATGCCACCGTCAAGCCAAGCCGAGATGCGCGATTACCTCGCCTGGGCCGATGCGCTGTTGCTCTCTTCACACTACGAAGGCCTCAGCCTCTCTATGCTCGAAGCCATGGCGGCAGGCGTCGTGCCGATCGTGACCCACGTCCGCTCAGGTGCCACCGAGGCCATCGAGAATGGAGAGCAAGGCCTGCTCATCGATCCCCAAGGCGACGACCGACAAGTCGCCGAGCGATACGCAGACGCCATCGCTGATCTCGACGACTCAGCCTTGCGAAGCATGGCCACCAAGGCCCACCGCCGCGCACTCGACCGCTACTCGATCCAGACCCACGCCAAGGCCTGCGGGACACTCTTCGAGCAATGCGTCGCAACCGATCCACGATGGTGGCCCCTCGCCCGCCCATGCACGTTCACGTCTTCAAGCGCGGCAAACAACTCCGGCAGCGTCCCTCCCGACGCCGCCGAACGCGCCGCCAAGGCCATCGCCAGCATCGAAGGCCCCATCGCCATCTACGGCGCCGGCCGCCACACCATGGCCATCGCCGAGGTGCTCGCGAAGGCCGATGTCGTGTGCGTGATCGATGACGATCCGAAGAATCAAGGCACGACGCTGTGGGGGTGGCCGGTGGTGGGGCTGGAAAGGTGTCCGAGCGGGGCGTTTGTACTCGTCTCTTCGTTCATTCACCGGCAGGAGATGGCCGAGCGGTGTCGAGACCAGCGACTGCAAGCCATTGTGTTGTACGAAGAGTGCTAACCACTGAGCCAGTCTTCGAACTGCTTGCGATCTAGCTGTTCTGCGTCGAGACGTTGGCTTTCGGTCGCGTTCGTTGGCAATAGAAATTGGTGCGGATACTCCGCGTATGCAATGACATCGCGATAATCCACTCGTGCCATGGTGATAAGCTGCTCAAGCTCGCCGAGGTCACCCTCGGCGAGCTTTATCGCACAGGTCTTGACGCGATCAGGCTCTGGGCCTTGGTACCTGGCCAACACGGCGATCGCCTCGTTTCCACGCGAGGGAAACTCGCGCGCGACCATGGTCTCGACGCTGTACTTTGGCGAACCAGTCACAACGCGGCGCCGAGCGTTCAATACACCCGATCTTCCTTCCCAATCCCCAGCGCCGGCCGCACGTCCACCTGCACTAGCGTCTCGCCCTGGATGCGCTTCGCGTCGTCTTCGTCGACGTAATCGCTGTGGCACGCGGCTTTGCCGGCATCCTCGCCGGGCGTGACGCCCTTCTTCACCTTGCTCGCCAGCTTGTGGATCTCCTCGGGCTTGAGATAGCCACGCTGCTCGAGGATCTTCTGCTGCTCGTCGGTGAGGGCGGCGCTCTTCACGGGCTTGCCGCGGTCGAAACCCTCGGCCTTGCCGCTGGCGAACTCTTGGATCTCCTTGCTGATGCGCACCGAGCACCAATCGTGCCCGCACATCGCGCAGAAGTCGGTGTCGACATCCAGGTCCTCGTCGTGGTACGCGCGGGCCGTATCGGTATCGAAGGCCAGCTCGAAATGCTTCTCCCAGTTGAGCGCAGCGCGGGCACGAGTCAGCTCATCGTCCCACACACGCGTCTTCGGAATGCCCAGCGCAACGTCGGCGGCATGCGCGGCGATCTTGTACGCCACGCACCCTTCCTTCACGTCGCCCTTCTTGGGAAGGCCCAGGTGCTCCTTGGGCGTCACGTAGCACAGCATACTCGCACCGTGGTACGCCGCGTTCGTCGCGCCGATACAACTCGTGATGTGGTCGTACCCGGGGAACACATCGGTCACCAGCGGCCCAAGCACATAGAACGGCGCGCCGTGGCACAGCCGTCGTTGCAGCTTCATGTTGTACTCGACCTGATCCAGCGGCACGTGCCCGGGCCCCTCGACCATCACCTGCACGCCATGCCGCCACGCGCGCTCGGTCAGCTCCCCAATGGTCTCCAGCTCGGCCAGCTGCGCATCATCGGTCGCGTCCGCCAAACCGCCGGGTCGCATGCCATCACCGATGCTGAACGTCACGTCGTGTCGACGCATCAATTGGCAGATGTCGTCCCACATCGTGTACATCAGGTTGTCGCGGTTCTTCTCGAGCATCCACTTCGCGAGGAGGCTGCCGCCGCGAGACACGATGCCGATGAGCCGGTTCTTGACGTACTTAAGGTCCTTCTTGCGCACGCCCGCGTGTATGGTGAAGTAGTCCACGCCCTGCCGCGCCTGGTGCTCGAGCGTCTCGAGCACGACCGCCTCGTCCAGATCGGTCAGCTTGCGCCCGATGATCATGCTGTAGATCGGCACCGTGCCAATCGGTACGGTCGAGTTGCGCAGGATCGCGTCGCGGCACTCGTCCAAGTCGCCGCCGGTGGACAGGTCCATCACCGTGTCCGCGCCCCACTTCTCGGCCCACTTGAGCTTCTCGACCTCTTCGTCGGTTCCGGAGGACACGGGGGACGCGCCCATGTTCGCGTTGATCTTCGTCTTCGTCGCGCGACCAATCGCCATCGGGGCGAGGTTGTACTTCAGGTGCGTCAAATTCGCAGGAATCACCAGTCGACCCGCGGCTACCTCGTCGCGCACCTGCTCGGGCGTGAGGTGCCCCTCGCGCTCGGCGACGCGGCGCATCTGCGCCGTCACCGTACCAAGCCGCGCGTGCTCCAGCTGCGTGATCGGCTCGAAGCCGTCGGGCGCCACGCATCGGATGTACACGCCAACGTCCGGCTTGTTGTGCCCGCCGCAACCGGCACCATGATCGGGCGCCGACTCGATCCGCCAGTCATCGGGCAGGAAGTCCCACGCCGTGAAGGGGCTGGTCTCGGGCATGCCCGGCGTGTCCGGCGAGCTGAACGTCAGCGGTCGGCCGATCTGCGGCTCGTTCGCGAAGCTGCCCGGCGTGGTCACGCCCGCGTCGCCCGGGTTCCCCGCCCCACGCGTCGGTACGGCGAACCGAGCGGTGGGGGTGTCCGCATGCGGATCGGCTGCAAGGCCGTACACGCGGGCATCGTCGCCGGTGGTCTTCTGGCTGCTGCTGGTATCGAACGTCGTCATCGCGCATTCCCTCCGCCGGCATGACCCGGATCAGGTGGTACGGGTGCGTCTCAGCCCCCAACTCGCCGTCCCATTCGGGCGGGCGGGGGCGCCCCGAGCGTTGAGTTCCATGCTAGGAGGTCAAGGGCCCGAATCGGCCCACGCGCGACTACGGCTTCAGGTGCTCGCACACCCACGACAGCACGCTGCCCGTGGGCCTCTGCTCGACGCCCATCTGCCGCAGCATGTTGATCGCCTGGGCCCGGTGGTGCACGCTGTGCGTGGTCACGTGCGCGATGATGTGCGCCCGGGTGTGGCGACGCGTAGTGCCATCGAAGGTCCGCTCGATCATTTCGCCCAGATCGAACCGGCTGGCGAGTTCCACCCATTCGTCGTGCAGCGCCGTCGCGGTACGTTCCATGCCCGGCACATCGAGCATGCCCTCATCGGGCAGCCAGGGCCGCGTTTCCCCGCCGCGATAGATGTCCGCCCAGATGCGAACCGCCCCGAGGTTGTGCATCAGGAGCTTGCGAAGCGTGCCCGGCCCCATCTCGAACGGCCGATCAAGCTGCTCATCAGTCAAAGGCCGGCACGCGGCAAGCAACTCCTCATCCGCCGACCGGCTGTGCGCCAGCAGGATGGCAGAGACGTCGCCGTTGAGATCACTGGGGTCGATGGCGGCCATCAGCGTGCGATCTCCACCGCCCGAGTCTCCCGCAGCACCGTCACGCGGATCTCACCGGGGAAGGTCATCTCATCGGCGACCTGGTTGGCGATCTGCGTCGCAACATAGTGCGCCTCGTCATCGCTCACGCTCTTGGCGTCCACCATCACGCGAACCTCGCGGCCCGCCTGCACGGCGTGCGCCTCGGTCACGCCCTTGTGCTTGAGCGCGATGTCTTGCAGATCGTTGAGCCGCTGGATGTACAGTTCCATCGACTCACGCCGCGCGCCAGGCCGGGCACCGCTTAGGGCGTCGGCGGCCATCACGATGGGCGTGTAGAAGGTCGTCGACGGGATGTCGCCGTGGTGCCCGCCGATCACGTTCAGCACGGGCTCCTTCTCCCCGTACCGCTTGGCAAAGTCCATGCCGATCTTGGGGTGCCCGCCCTCCATCTCGTGGTCCATGGCCTTGCCGATGTCGTGCAAGAAGCCGCAGCGCCGGGCGAGCTTGCCGTTGAGCCCGAGCTGGTCGGCGATGATCTGGCTGAACATCGCGACCTCGATGGAGTGCTTGAGCACGTTCTGCCCGTAGCTCGTGCGATAGAACAGCTTGCCCATCGCCTCGAGCACCTTGCCGTGCATGTTGCCGACCTTGACCTCCATCTGCGCGTCCTTGCCGTGCTTGCGGACACGCTCATCAAACTCGGCCCGGACCTTGTCGACGGTCTCCTCGATGCGGGTTGGGTGCATCCGCCCGTCGGCGATCAAACGCTCCAGGGCCTCCACGGCCACCGCCTGCCTCACCTTGTCGAAGCACGACACCGTGATGACGCCCGGCGTGTCGTCGACGATGATGTCCACGCCGGTGATCTTCTCGATCGTGCGGATGTTCCGGCCCTCGCGGCCGATGATCCGCCCCTTCATCTGGTCGTTGGGGATGGCCACCGATCGCACCAGGTGCTCGGTCGCGAAGTCGCCCGCGTACCGCTGGGCCGCGTTGAGCAGGATCTCGGTCGATCGCTCCTTCGCCTTGGACTCCGCGTCCTCGGTGATCTTGCGAGCGACTGAGGCGGCATCGTGGCGGGCCTCTTCTGAGACACGCTCGATGTAGGCTTCGCGGGCCTCCTGCTCGCTCATGCCCGAGACGTCGGCCAGAGCCTTCTTCTGCGTCTCGATGAGCGTGTCCAACTCGTGGATCCGCCCGTCGATCTTCACCTCGCGGTCGTGCAACTCCCGATCTCGTCGATCGGCCTGCTTCTCGCGGTCGCCCAGCCGGGCCTCGGTCTTGTCAACCGACGACTCCCGCTTGGAGAGCTCCTTGTCCTCTTGGCGGAGCCGCTTGCGTTCGGTGTCGAGCTCGTCCTCGACCTCCCGCATGCGTTGGAGCACCTGCTTTTCGGCATCTGCTTCGGCCTTGCTGTGGATGGCCTGCGCCTCGGACTTGGCCCGCTCCACGACCGACTCGCCCTCGCCCTTGGCCTGGGCGAGCGTCCGAGCGATCAGGCGGCCGTGCGCGAGGATGCCGACCACCACGCCGACGACCAGGGCGGCCGCGGCTATCAGTATGGTCATGACTTCTGGCATCGCGTCAGCCCTTCATGGCTTGCGTTAACCGCACGCCTGGGCTCCACGCGTCTCCCCAACGTCGCATCGCACACAATCGACCGCCAGCGAACCGGCGAGCCAGTGATGCTCCGGGTTGTCGGCCTCCGAAACTGCGGGAGGCCTTCATTCAACGGCTAGCCGAAGGCCGGCCGAGTGCGTCTGGGTTGTGCTTGAGGCGCGGAGCCAAGCGTCGACTGGGAAACCCCAGCCGAGCCACTATAGCCAAAAGATAGCAAAATGTTCACCATTCCCGGACGGGAAGTGAATGGGCCGTCTCAATTTAGGTAAGCTGGCTTAGCCCCGATCCGAACAGCGCCCGTTCCGCTCAGCCGGCCTGACGCCCACGTTGCATGCCCGTGATCTTGTCGACGTACCGCGTAATCTGCCGCACGATGAAATCCCGGTGCTCGGGGTGCAGCGAGAAATCGAACGCGAAGCCCAGGTGCAGGTTCTGCGAGCTGTCCAGATGCTGGTGGACACACCTCGCGCTCATCGCCAGCGGGCCGGGCATGTCGGCACCCAGGGCCAGCCGCAGCCAGTACCGACCGCTCGAGTCGAACCCCGGCCTCGACGCCGGCGGCACGATCAACCCCGCACCACCGCCGCCCACGTTCACGAGCTGCCCCTGGAACGCGCCCGCCACTTCTGGCATCAGCGAGATCGGCGCCTCCAGCCCTTGGGCGCTGGGCGACTCGCCCTGCTCGGCTTCCTCAAACGGAATCCGGCTCGCCACCTCAGCCGCGACGGCTGTCTCCGGATCAGTCAGCTGCCAGCCCTGGACCAGCGGTAGGTTGAATCCCGCCGTCGTTGCCCGGAAGAAGTTCCTCCGCTGGCACCGCTCCACCATGGTCGGCGCCGAGATGTGAAGCAGCCCACGCATGTCGCCCGCCGAGGGCTCGATCGACAAGGTGCGGAACATCCAGCGGTTCTGCCCGATGCTCATCGAGACCACCAGACGCAGCCCCGGCTCGAGCCGCATGGTCTGGCCGAGCGCCACTGGCTGCTCGAGCACAAGCCGCTCGTCGTCGATCGCCTGGAGACGCACACGCCAGACAAGGTTGGTCGCGCCGTTCGACGACGCCTCATCGACGTCCACGCTGACCTCTAGCGACCCGCCGCGATCGCGGATCTGCTGCAAGCACTCTCTCCACCGCTCGGTGCGGGAACGATTGGTATTCATCGTGGGTCTCCCGTCGGCGCCGCGCGCCCACAAGATCCCTATCGATTCGTTCGCGAGCCGACTTCAGCCATCGCCCGTCGCGGCAGGCGTCCGCGATCCCAGGTTCTGGCCCGCCTCGGTGACCGTGCGGCGGAGTTCCTGGGCCTCTGCTGCCGACAATGGCCGACCCCCGAAGCGCGCGGCGTACAGGCGAGCCACCACGTCCGAAAACACCCCAGCATCCGGCACGTCGCGCACATGCGCCAGCAGCGGCTTCCACCCCGGCTTGGGGTGCCCCGCCTTGTCCAGGACACGAAGTAAGTACTCTCCGACATCGCGCGTACCGCCCAGGATGCGCACCCGCGGCCCGCGCACCCCGCCGATGCCAAGCCTGCGGAAGAACGACTGGGCCACGAACATGATGATGAGCACGCCCACGAAGGCCATGACGCCCGCGAGCACGGCCTGAGCCGCACCCACCCAGCCCGACTGCCGTACGCGATTGAGGAAGCCGGCGATGGAGTTGAGCGCCGCGATCTGCGGCTCCGCGTCATCCTCTTCGCCGCCCAGCACGCGCCGCTGCGAGCCCCGGTCGAAGCTCACCACAGAGTCGACCCAGAAGAACTCCAGCGCATCAAACCAGCGGCGCGCCATCGACGCCAGGCTCGTATCGGGCGCGTGCACGCGATCGAAGTCCGCCGGCGGAGTCGGATCGTGCGTGCGCCACTGCCCAGGAGCATGCTCGACCTCCACCCACGCGTGCGCATTGCTCTCGCGTACGGTGTACTGCGTGCTCGCGTCGTTGTACTCCACCGCCACGTAGCCCGTGACGACACGGGCATTCACGCCCACGCTCCTGCACATCGCCGTCATCGCGGCGGCGAAGTACTCGCAATGCCCCTGCCGGCCATCTTCTGAGAGAAACCACTCGATTGGGTCTCCTTGCGCTCGCAGGATGTCCAGCGTGTAGTCGAACGTCAGCAGGTGGTCCTTGATCGCACGCGTGACCGCGTTGATCTCAGTCGGCGATCTCCGCACGCGATCGGCGTTGATGCCTTGCGCTTCGAGGAGTTTCACGGTCTCTTCGCGGACATACTCCGAAGGGAAGGACGGCAGCCGACCGGGATTGGCCGCCGTTCGCCAGTCGCGGGGCGGGCCCAGCGTTCCCGGGAGCCCCGAATACACGCGGTACGACTGCGTCTTCGCGTTGTCATCAAGCCTGAGCGTTCCGCCGCGGCGATCCAAAGTGAATTCCAGGGGTTCGCCGAACTCCCACTGGAACGGCTGCTGGACCGCAAACATCATCGAGCCGCGACTCGGCGGCTGGCGCAGAGCAATGTCTTGCACAATTACAGCGCGTGGCGTGTTCAGCGACAACACCAAGCGAAGGTTCTGATCGGTCTCGCGTGGCTGGAACGCCTCCGAACGCCGCCGCTGCCTAGTCCAGTTTCCATCCTCGTACGCATCGAGCACGGCTCCGCGCAAGTAGTACACGCGGCCGGCCCCGCCGAGATTGCCCCCGTCGGCGTCGGTCACGCGCAGGTCCAGCACCTTCTCCTGGCTCTCAGAGATCAGGCCTGCTCGACCGAGCTGCACCTGATCGGTAAAGCCCGTCACCGAACCACGCTCGGCCCCAAACTCCCCGAGGAAGCTCGGCGTCAGCCCACGCGGCACGAGCACGAACACCGCCGTGGCGATCAGGGAAGCGGCGATCGTCAGCCCGCCGGTCATGCGACGCAGACCCCGGCTCATGGCGTTGCCGGACCGGACACGCCTGCGCACGGCACCGATACGCTCCATGTACGCCTCAGCGCGTTCCTCGGTCGCCACGACCTGCTGCACGAGCGCCGCCCACACAAGAAGCGGGCAGAACATGAGCACCAGAACGCCGACGCTCAGCTTAAGGCTCGTGAGGATCGCGCCAAACACCAGGAACACGCTCAGCGCGAGCACCTCGGCCGCGTCGCGCGCCGTGCGGCGATCGAACAGCTTGATGACGAGCAGCGCCGCCAGCATCTCCGCGATGCGCTCGACATTGAACTGCCCATCGAGCGACGCCAGCCCGAGCCCCAGCCCGACGGCGACGAGCAGCACGGCATTGACGAGCAAGCGCGGCACGCTGGCCGCCCATGCCTGATGGGCCGCCCACCAGCACAGCCACGCGCTGGGCACGCCCAACGCCGCGACCGCAAGCGACTCGGCGGCAATGGCATAGATCACGATCGCCAGGAGCGATGTCCAGATTAGAGCCAGCCTCAACGATCCCTGCAGCGTCATCCGTGTCCTTGGCTCACGGGTTGTACGAGCCTGATACGCCCGAAGCGAGCGATCAACCTTCCATACCAGCCCCGGCCCGTTCCGGTTCGGCACGCAGCCGGGCGAGGTCCTCCCCCGTGAACGTGCGCACGCCAGCCGCGTTTGCTCGGCCCGTGAGCGTGAGCACGACGGCACCGAAGCGTGCCTCCGGCGGCCGCCCCTGGGGCGTCGTGGACTCCGCAAACCCGTACGCGCCCAGGGTTCGCAGCAGGCCCGCCCGACCAACCGGCGTTGTCATCGATCCGGTGGTAATGCCCGATTCCGGTGCCGCAAGCGACACGGCGATTGCCCGCCGGCCCGCCTCGGCAATGAGCGAAGCCGCGAGACTGAGCAGTTGTTCCACCCGCGCATCGTGCTCGGCTGCCACCGCCGGATCGAGCTCGAGATGCAGCACGAGCCGTCGCGGCGAACGCGCTGATCGCTGCGTGACAACCAGCGTGTCGCTCCGCGCGGACAGACGCCAGCTCACATCACGCACGCGATCGCCCGTGCGGTACTCGCGCACGCCGTAGAACTCCTCGCCCGCGCCGGGGCTGGCGATCGCCTCGGTGCCATCGTGCGTCGGCTCGAGGATCGTCTCGACAACATCGCTGCGCAGCCGATGCACACGCGGCGTCGCGAGCGCCGGCTGCAGCAGGTCGAATGTCACACTCTTGCGCGCTACGCCAAAGGGGAAGGTCGTGCTCACGCGGACACGGCCGAGCTCGAACGGCCCGCGCTGCTCGACCAGGCCGCTCGTCTCGCACCGGACCGTGCGCCGCGGCGACAAACGCCCGAGGCTCGCCATCGGCCGACCGACGAGCGCCCAGTCATCGCGCGACGTGCCCTTGGGCGGCAGTTCCTCGATCAGCAGCGCGTACGCGGGCATGAATCGGCTGCGATTCCGAACCCGGTACCGCAGCACAAACGGACGATGCGACGTCGCCTCCGGCACCGGCTCGCGCTCCAACGCGATGCCCATGAGCGACATGCCACTGACGAACCCCGAGGCCAGCAAGCCGCCGATCGCGAGGCCCAGAGCCCAAAATAGCAGATTGTTCTGGCTGTTGATAGCCCCCAAGAGGACGAACGCCGTCACGATGGCATACGCCACACCCGGAAGATGCAGGTGGTAGCGGCGGACCGGCCTGGCGCGGGCTTTCCTCAGCCGGACTGCTCCTCATCGCCATCGCCGGCCGAGCCATCATGATCGCGCGTGCCGTGCAGCTCGACCATTGTGATGTACAGGGATCTATAGAAGCTCCGCAGCGGCACGGTCTTGTCGACGCGCGCGTAGCCGTCTGCCTCGACAATGACTCGCACGGTCCCACGTGCCATGTTCTGGCCACTCGTGGGAACGCTGAAGCGACCCTCCTCGTCCGTCATCGTGTCGACGAGCGTGCGCCGGTTCCCGGTCAGGCTCACACGCACCCGCGCTTCGGGGATGCCAACCTGATCGAGCCGCGTGTCGTCACCGTCGATCACCGCGACAACGCCGATCGGCCCGGGAATCACCACGCCCTCCAGCCGCGGCTTCGCGCAACCGGTCATGAACAGCAAGCCGAGTGCGAGAGCGGCCAAGAGCAGCACGCGGGCAGGATTGATCATCATGGGGTCTCCTTCATGGAGGGGCGTGGTCGCGTCCGTGCGTTTGTGTGCGATTACGACTCGACCGGAGTCGGCTTCGCGTTCGGATTACCAGGGAGGTCCTTCAGGCTTGCCAGCCCGAACAGCTCCAGGAACTGCCCCGTCGTGCCATACAGCATCGGCCGACCGATCTCCTCGGCCCGACCCTTGATCACGATCAGCTTGCGATCAAGCAGCGATCGCAGCACCTCGCCGCAGGCCACACCGCGGATGGCCTCGATCTGGGCCCTCGTGATCGGCTGGCGGTAGGCGATGATCGAGAGCGTCTCGATGCTCGCCCGGCTGAGCTTCGTGCTCTGGCGGTTGCGATCGAACGCCGCGACCACGCTGCCGAACTCCGGGGCCACCATCAGGCGGTACCCGCCCGCCAGCCTCTCGGCACGAGCGGGACGCCCCGCGGCTTCGAGCTCGCCGTTCAATTGCTCGGCCAGAGCTTCAACGATGTCCTTGGGTTTGGGGTCCTTCCCTAACGCGTCTGCAAAGGCACCCGCGCCATCGGTGATCGACAACGCCTCCCACGCCGCCTCGGCCGGAACGGCCCGGCCCGCGGCGAGCAGGATGGCCTCGAAGGCGGCGGTGAGGGCTCCGGTGCCCGTTTCGCTCTTCTCGTTTGTCGCGGTGCCAGCAACACTCATAGGCGGATGCTAGGCGAATGGGGAATTGCGCTCGGTGCCCGCAGCCCGGGTTCTGTCTCGCTCCATGGCCGCTATCGTGCCCTCTCTATGGCCCTTTCCCATGAAGCACGATCCGTGCTCCCCAGCAACCAGCACCGCTTCGCCGGCCTCCCCGAGCTCGACGAGGCCACGCTCTACCGCCGTCGCGAGGGCGTGTTCCTCGTGCTTGCCGGGCTGTTCCTGGCCTCGCTGGCGATGCTCAACATCCTGGGCATCAGCCGCTTCATCAAGCTCGGCGAGGTCAGCGTGGGCTCGGGGCCCGATCCGCTCGTGCTGACGTTCGCGGTGGCGGTGGGGGTGCTGCCATACCCCATCACTTTCTTGTGTACGGACTTCATCAGCGAGCTGTACGGCCGCGCCCGCGCGAACGCCGTCGTGTGGATGGGGCTCGTCGTGAACCTCTGGGTGGTGGGGGTGCTCTGGTTCGGCGGCGTGCTGCCGGGCTTCGAGGCGCTCGACCCCGATACCGGCGAACTGGCCGTAGACGCCGCCGGCCGTGTGCCCGTCTTCTTCGAGATCCGCTCGCTCGCCTTTGCCGCCGTGCTGGCGTCGATGATCGCCTATCTCGTCGCCCAACTCGTCGACGTCCACGTCTTCCACTTTTGGAAGCGCCTCACCAACGGCAAGCACCTCTGGCTTCGCAATAACGGCAGCACGCTGATCAGCCAGCTGGTCGACACCGTGGCGGTGATCCTCATCACCTACTTCATCGCCAACGGGTTACCGGTCGATCCCGACAAGTCCATCGCGCCGCAATTGCTGCTTTTTGTCGCCACCGGCTACGCGTTCAAGCTCGCGGCCGCACTGGTGGACACCGTGCCGTTCTATATTGGTTCGAGGTGGCTGGCGCGATACCTGCGTCTGCCTCCGCCCGGGGCCGTGCCCCACCCGCCCGCGGGGGCGGCCGTCGAGGCGGGCGTCGGCTGAGTCCGACCGGCTCGCGAGAAGCCCACGGAGGAGATTCGAATGCGTGCACTCGCCGCTGCTGTTGTTGGCCCGCTCTTGGGGCTGTCCATCTGCCTGCAACCGGCCGCCGCGCTGGGCCAGGGCACGCTGGGCGCCTTCGATGTCTCCTCTGACCCCGACATGCCCTACGAGTACTTCGACGGGCTGCGCTTCGACCCCGCCGTACCCACGCCCGAGGGCATGCTCGGCCACCGCATCGGCGCCCGCTTCACGCGCCATCACGCCCGTGTCGAGTACGCCAAGGCGCTTGCCGCGGCGAGCGACCGCGTCCGCTTCACCGAGTACGGTCGCAGCCACCAGAGTCGCGCGCTGGTCACCATGACCATCTCGAGCCCGGAGAACCTCGAACGACTCGACGAGATCCTTGCGGCCAACCTCGAACTCGCCGACCCGGCCAACCTCAGCGACGCTCGCCGCCGAGAGATCGTAGAGAACAACCCCGCCATCGTGTGGTACAGCTTCGGCGTGCACGGCAACGAGGCGAGCTGTGGCGAGGTGCCGATCCAACTCGCCTACACGTTCGCCGCTGCGACGAACGACGAGGTCCAAGCCATCCTGGACAACTGCATCCTCGTCATCGACCCGCAACTCAACCCCGACGGCGCGATGCGGTACGTCTCGTGGTACGAGAATGCGGTAGGCCAGAACCCCGACGCGAACCCGATGGCCGTCGAGCACTTCGAGCCTTGGCCCAGCGGCCGCAGCAACCACTACATGTTCGACCTCAATCGCGACTGGGTTTGGGGCGTGCACCCCGAGAGCCGCAGCCGCGTCGCCGAGTACCGCAAGCACCTGCCGCACCTGCACCTGGACTACCACGAGCAGGGCTACACCAGCCCCTACTTCTTCGGCGAGGGCGACACGCCGTACAACCTGAACATCCCCCAAGAGACCAAGGACTGGGTCGCGCTCTACGGCCGCGAAAACGCGAAGGCCTTCGATAAGCAGGGCCTTGTGTACGCCACGCGTGAGCGTTTCGACTATCTCTACACCGGCTATGGCAAGGTGCTGCCGGTGTACCACGGCGCCGTTGGCCTCTTGCTCGAAAAGGGCGGCCACGGGCGCGCCGGCATGGCCATCGAGGTCAGCGACCAGTACCCGCTGACGCTCGCCGAGCGCATCCGCGACCACTTCGTCACCGCGATGAACTACGCCGAGGTGACCGCCGCCAACCGCCAGGGGCAGCTCGAACGCTTCGCCAAGTTCTGGGCCGATGGCCTCGCCGGCGAGGGCCCCGGTCCTAAGGCGTTCGCCTTCAGCGCCGACAACGACCCGGCCGTCCTCAAGAAGCTCTGGGACTTCTGCCTCATGCACGGCATCGAGGTACACCGCCTGACGAGAGAGGTTTCCACCGGCAACTTCGCGACCTATGACACCGGCGAGTCGGTCGAAGATCTGACACTGCCCGAGGGCACCTGGATCGTCGACACCCGCCAGCCCATGTCCAACCTCGTACGCGCCAAGTTCGAGCGCGTCACCGCGATCGAAGACCCCGACACCTACGACATCACCGCGTGGAGCCTGCCGCTCAGCTTCGGCGTGCACGGCTGGTGGTCCGACTCGTTCTTCGATGGCCCGACCGAGCGCGTTGAACGCTTCGCCGCGCCCACCGCGCGCCTGACCGGCAACGGCGGCGTGGCACTGCTTATCGATGCCAGCCAGCACAACTTCCCCGTGGCGGTCGGCCGTGCCTCGGCGCACGACCTGTTCTGCCGCGTGCTGGGCGACGACATCGAGGTCGACGGCAAGCGATTCCCGCAAGGCAGCCTGCTCATCCACCTCATCCGCAACCCCGATCGTGACCTCGAGCAGTTCGTGCGCGAGGTCCTGGCCGCCGGCGTGAGCGTGCATCGCGCGAGCGAGGGCTTTACTGCGGCGGGCCCACACCTGGGCAACAACGCCAACCCCATCATGCGGATGCCCAAGGTCCTGCTTGTCACCGGCAGCAGCACCAGCAGCCTGAGCGCCGGGCAGCACTGGCACATGCTCGACGTCAACTTCCCCTTCCCGCACACGCGCATCGACGCGGGCCGCCTTTCGAGCATGGACCTGGACGACTACAACGTCATCGTCATGCCGTCAATGGGCGGACTCTCATCGACCGTCGCCGAGCGCCTTCGCACCTGGGTCCGCAGCGGCCGCGCGATCGTGGCGAGCGATGGCGCTGCCGGCTGGGCCCTGGGTCAGGTCGTGCAAGCCAGCCGCGATGATGATGACGACGACGCCCCCGAGCCCAACACCATGACCTGGCAAGAGCGCGAGGCCGCCTCGGTCGCCAACCGCATCGCCGGCGCCATGGCGCTCACACGCCTCGACCTCTCGCACCCGCTCACCGCGGGCACCCGTGACGGCCACGATTCCATGGGCGTCATCGTCCGCGGCTTCAGCGAGCTGCCGATGCGTGAAAGCGCCTACGTCGTTGCCCGCTACGACCATGACCAGCCGATCATCTCGGGCCCGGTCAGCGACGAGAACAAGGAGCGCATGGCCGGCGAGCCGTTCATCATCCACCATCGCGTCGGCAGTGGGGCGGTCATCGTCTTTGCCGAGGATGTGACTATTCGCGGCTTCCACCACGCGGGCATGCGCATGCTCATGAACGCGATCGTCTACGGTCCGACGCTCTCAAGGTTCTGAGGCCTTGCGTCCGCAGCCTCGCGTTCGTGCGCGTTGATCGCCCGGTACACCGCGGTGGTCAACGCGCCTCGGTCGGCGTGCTGCGTGTTGCACATCACAACAACGCCATGGCGTTGCTCGGGGTAGATCACCAGCCTCGTGCGCGCCTTTTCTTGTGACCCGTTGTGCGCGATCCGCAGCTGACCCCGCGGCTCTGAGACGCCAAGGCCCAGCCCGTAGCCCGTTGGCTGTCCGGTGCCATCCGTTCGTGCCGTCCACATGTCTCGGCTGGTCTGCTCGTCGACCATCTCATGATTCATGATCGCCGCCGCGAAGCGCGCAAAGTCCCCGATGTTCGAGATGAACCCGCCGCCGCCCAGCTTCCAGCTGACATCGGTACTTGTGCTACGGAAGATGCGACCGGCAAAACGCCGATAGCCCACGGCCCGATTCGGAATGTCAATCCACTGGTAGTCGGGCTGGAGGGACGTGAGCCCGAGCGGCTCACAGATGCGTTCGCGCACTTGTTCGAAGAATCCCGCCCCGCACACCCGAAAGAAACCCACACAAGACAAAATAAAAC
>CALCCF010000013.1 GCA_937899905.1 uncultured Phycisphaeraceae bacterium | reverse complement strand
CCGACGTTCACCGGCAGGGCGGCGATCTGGACGGGGCCGCCCTCGATGGTGAGGGGCAGCAGCGGGATGGTGAAGGTCGGGCACTCCCACACGCCGCCCCAGGGGATGACCGCGAAGCCGATGAGGGCCGGGATGACCACGATGCCCGGGGCCAGCGTGAAGAGGACCTTGTCCACCTTGCCGGGGGTGTAGTCCTCCTTGAGCATGAACTTGATGCCGTCGGCCAGCGGCTGGCCGAGCCCGACCAGCTTGCGGCCCTTCAGGAAGCTGAGGAACGGCAGGCCCAGGTCGAAGCCGGTTCGGTTGGGGCCGATGCGGTCCTGGATGTAGGCGGAGATCTTCCGCTCGGCGTAGGTGAAGTAGCCGGCGCCGCCGAGCAGCACGTGCACGATCACGGCGTAGACCGTGACGCTAACGATGAGCTGGGCGGTGAGAAAGCTGAGCAATTCGGCCATAGGGCCGATGGTAGACGGGTTTGGGTGGATTGGGGGCCGAGTCGCCCAGGATTCGGGGCCTCAGCCCTGGACGGCCGCAAGGCACTCGGTCCACTCTCGCTCGAACTTCTTGCGGGTCGCTTCGTGCAGGACGATATCGAATCGGTTGAGCTCGCGGATCCGTTCGAGGACCGACTCATCGTGGTCGTGGACACGCGGGCGATCGGCGGTCCGATTTTCATGGAACTCGGTCTCGATGGTCCAGCCCTCGGCTTGGCGGAGCAACTCGAGGAAATCGCCCATGCGCTCGACGATGCCCACGCGGTCGATCTTCTCCAGATTCTCGAGGGCGATGTCGAGCATGGACTGGTCGACGGAGCCGAAGGGATACTGCTTCTCGGGCTGGGGGTTCAGGAGCCTCGTCTGGATGTTGTCCAGCTCGATGTTCCGACCGTGGTGCACGAAGTCGGACAGGGTGGTGTCGTCGGTGAACCCGTGCTTGTAGAGGTGGTGGTCCTTGTACCGCAGCACGAAGTAGTAGTACGAGATCACGCGATCGATCGGATCGCGCAACACGGTCATGTACGAGGCCGGCGCCGAGAGGTACTCGTGGTTGCCGTAATGCTGGTGCCCGAGGAGTAGGCCGAACGAGTCGCGTTCGTCTTGCGGCCGTGCACGCCATTCGTTGTTCTGCCCGAAGTTGCCGTTGAACAGCTGGACTGGAGCGCCCTTGTTGTTCTGCCTGATGATCTTGCGGAGCGACGTTCCCCCGGCCTTGAAGATGTGGACGAAGATCAGGGGACGTGTCAATCTTGGCTGCATTTCCATTCCTCTTGACCGCATCCGGACTTACCAGTTCGTGTCCGTCTCGTATCCCGCATCGATCAGGATCTGGCCGAAGCGATCCTTGAACAACTGGGTCAGCTCGGGCGTGAAGTGGTTCTGCCAGTCGCCGGCGATCCCCTTGCGATGGTGGGCGTCGACCCGCTCTTCACCGGGCTTGCGGCCCGTGCGCTTCTGGAACGACTCGGCCGCGACCGCCTCGGAGCGGCGCTGGGGGTCGGGCTCGAGGCCGGCGTAGTCGAAGATCCGATTGAAGGTCGCGTGCTCGTCGGCGATGAGGTCTTCGTAGCGGACCATCAATCGCGCGGCCTCGGGCTGGCCGAGCCAGGTTTCCTGGATGTTGGCGAAGGGCTCGAGCCGCTCTTCGATCACGATGCGGATGCCGTCCTCAACGCTCGACTCATTGAAGCGTTGGCGATAGCTCTGCATGAGGTCGTCGGCGTCCTTGAGATTGATCGGCTTATGGCTGTGCTTGATGCTGAAGTACCACGACACGGCCGAGTCGCGCAGGTCCCGGATGACCACGAAGAACTTCTGGTCTTCGGTCCGCGTGACCTGTCCGTCGAACCACTGCGTTGCCATGTAGAGCGGCGTGTAGACGCCTCCGGGCTTCAGCTGGCCGTCCGCGACGTCGGACATATCGGGCTTGGGCTTGACCACGCGGTCTGGCACTAGACGCTGGAGCACACCGCGCACCCACTGGCTGCCGGACTTCCAGTGGGTGATGTGGAATACGTTGTTGGGGTGATCGGGATTCACGCGGAAAGCATATCCGGCCCCGCGCCATGCCTCGCAGCGGGCGAACCAGAATCTCACGGGTGAGCCGCGGCTTGCCCATTGGATGGGGGCTCAGTCGGTTTGGCCGTCGAGTCCGAGTGCCGAATCAGCGTCGTTCGCGACGCGCAGCAGTATTACCTGGGTCTGCGAGTCCAACTCCACGAGTGTCGCGCCGGCCGAGTCGGTCAGCCACCGGATCATCGGCTGGGCGGGGAGGCGCCGGTCTCCGCCGAGGTTGAGACTCCGGCCGTGCTCCAACACGACAAACTCGATGCCTTCCTGCTCCAGCAGGTCGCTCAAACGTGCCGGGCTCGCGGGATCGAATGGCTGCTTGCCCCAGAGGACGACGCGGTTGGACAGGCGGCCGTCGGGCGCGAGAAGCGGGTAGTCCTCGGCGTTCCAACTGGACACGAGCAGCACGGTAGAGCCGGTGGGTATGGCGTCGATGGCGGCTTGGAAGCGATACGGCCGGTCGTGGCTCGCTGCGCGTTGCCAGCGGAAGAGGTTGGCGGTCGCCGAAGCCTGCACGGCCCAGGCCGCCCCGAGGATCGCAAGCACCGCGAGGACCCGGCTGCTGCGTCGCGGCGACGCGAGTATGCCGACGCCGAGCGCCAGGCCGAGGGCGTACGCGGCGAGCCAGAAGCGTTCCGGTCCGCCACCCATCCAGCGGATCATGAAGACGACGCTGAGCAGCAGAGGAACGCACGCCAGCGCGAGCACGGCCGCCGGTGAGAGCTTCACGCTCGGGAACGTCCGCACGGCTTGTACGACGGCGAGGCCAAGGCCGACGGCGAGCATGGGCAGCCAGAGCATCCCGCCCAGACCGAACGCTCGGGCCAGCGGCCTGGACTCGAATCGGAAGGCTCCTGGCCAGCCGGCATTGTCCTCTCTTGGGAGCGGTTCATCAGCGTTGAGCAGTTCGATCGCGTCGTTGCCGGCGTCGGTGAGCCACGCGCGCGCCGGCATGCTTGGGTTCTCGGGCAGATCGATGAGGAACATCGGGAGTCGCACGGCGTGCGTGTAGGTTTGCCTCAGGGAGTACTCGGGCTGCACAAGGGCTCGGATGTATCCCGGCCCGAGCGGGTGGGCGTGGTTCGCGAGGTTTGCGACGAGCAGCACGGCGAGGCCGCTTAACGCGGTGGCGATCATCCCACCGACACCGGCGGCCGCGATCGCTCTCGCGGCCCCGCGCCACGGCAGGACCACGAGCGGCGCCAGGACGAGGATCGGGACCATCATCGCCACGATGGTCTTGACGTTCATGGCGAGCGCAACGAAGACACCGGCCCAGAAGAACGACTTCACCGCGTGAGCCGGGTCGCGGGCCGCGCGTGCAAGCCAGTACCCCGCGCCGAGGACGTACACGGGCATCCAGATATCCGACTTGAGCGTCGCTGTGTGCATGAGCACGGCTGGCGTCACGGCGTAGAGCATCGCCGCGAACAGGCCACCCGAGCGCGAGCCTCCGATGGACCGGACCACACTCAGCACGCCGAGGATCGAGAGCGGGTACGCCAGCCAGTACAACACCCTGCCCGGCAGATCGACGCCCGTGAAGAGCAGCGGCCACGCGAAGACGAGCTCGGCGCCAAACGGGAATGTGGTCTGCCGATCGTTGTGCGTGGCGTAGGGGAAGACGCTCTCGTTGACGATCCAGTACGCGGCGCGCGAAGCGTGGTAGTTCAGGTCATCGGTGTGATGGGCTGGCATGAGTATGCGCGCGAAAAGTGAGGGCACGACTGTCAGGACGATCGCCACAATCAACGCCCACTCGGTGGCGCGTAGGGGCTCACGCGGAGCATCGAGACCTTCCGCGGGTTCAATTGCGATTCGCAGCTCGAAGCGGCGAGCGCAAATCCTTGCCGCCGCCAGCGCCGCGACCGAGATCACGATCTGCGTGACAAAAAAGCCCGCGGGTGTGTACGCCCCAAGCAGCGAAGCGGTGATGCTGATCGCGCCGAGCAAGAGCGTGCATGTTGCCAGTGCGATCCACAGGCGGTCCGTGGCACGCCCGGCGAACTCGATGGCGATGCGCCAAGCGACCACCAGTAGGGCCGCCAGC
Organism: uncultured Phycisphaeraceae bacterium; assembly: GCA_937899905.1. Taxonomy (GTDB): domain Bacteria; phylum Planctomycetota; class Phycisphaerae; order Phycisphaerales; family UBA1924; genus JAHCJI01. The sequence goes on along the minus strand of CALCCF010000013.1, from coordinate 41,609 downwards.
GAGAGCACGAAGCCGAGCGAGCCGAGGACGGACATCACGCAGTGCTCCGAAGGATGAAGCGAACACATCGGCTGTGAGCGGGCCCACGAGAGGAGAGCACCGATCGTGGTGGAGGCACACTACTGCGGGCGGGTGCCCTCGAGCTGCGCGTCGGTCTTCCCAAACCGACGCGTCCTGCCAGCGTAGTCCAGCACCGCCTCATCGAAGCGGTCGGCATCGAACTCGGGCCACGCCGCCTCGCTGATGAAGAGCTCGGCGTAGCTCACCTGCCACAGCAGGTAGTTGCTCAATCGGTGCTCGCCGGCGGTGCGGATGAGCAGGTCGGGATCGGGCAGGTCGGCCGTGTAGAGGTGCCGGGCCACCGTGTCCTGGTCGATCGCTTCGGGCGTGATCTCACCCGCAGTGGCCTTCGCGGCGATCGCGCGGCACGCGTCGACGATCTCGTCTCGGCCGCCGTAGTTGAGCGCCAGGGTCAGGTTGGCGCGCGTCGCGTGCTCCGTGATCCCCTCGACCCGCTCGATGGCCGCACGCACCTCGTCGGGCAAGCCCTCGCGACGGCCGATGACACGCAGACGGATGCCCTCCTCGGTGAGCCGCTCGGCCTCGCCGTCAAGGTACGCCACGCACAGCAGCATGAGCTGGGAGATCTCGTCCTGCGGCCGCTTCCAGTTCTCGCTGGAGAACGCGTAGAGCGTGAGGTGGGTGACACCAAGATCGCCGGCTCGCTCGACGACATCGCGCACGCGGACGGCTCCCTCGCGATGGCCCCAGATGCGCGGCAGACCGCGGTCTTCGGCCCAGCGGCCGTTGCCGTCCATGATGATGGCCACGTGCTTGGGCACGCGGCTGGCATCGAGACCAAGGGGGTGGGCTTGTGGCGTCGTGGCCGCGGCGGTCATGGCGTTGCTACGCCTCGTCCGTCGCCACGGGTCGGCAGGTTCAGGATCGTTTGATCTCGGTCGGGACCGACGCCGGCAAATGCGACCGAAACCCCCAGCGCGTCCTGCACGCGATCGATGAATGCTCGGGCCTCGGGCGGCAGATCGCTCAGGCTTCGGCAGCCGGTGATATCGGCCGCGAAGCCAGGCAGCGTCTCGAAATGCGGGGTCGCGCGCGCGAGGTCGACCGCGTCGGGCAAGAACCGGTCGGTGGTCGTGCCATCGATCTCGTAGCCCGTGCAGACTCGGATTTCGTCGAGTCCGCTGAGCACGTCGAGCATGGTCATCGCCACGTGTGTGACGCCGTTGACCATGACCGAGTATCGCAGGGCCACGAGGTCGAGCCAGCCGATTCGGCGCGGGCGGCCTGTGGTCGTGCCGTACTCGCCGCCGCGATCGCGGATGGTGGTGGCCAGGTCGCCCTCGATCTCTGTGGGCATGGGGCCGAGGCCGACGCGTGTGGTGTAGGCCTTCATCACCCCCACCACGCTGGCGAGGCTCGAGCCGGGCACGCCGCTGCCCGCGGAGATGCCAAGGGCCGAGCAGTTGGAACTGGTGACGTACGGGAACGTGCCGTGATCGATGTCCAGCAGGGTCGCGTTGCCGCCCTCGAACAGCACGCGACCGTTTCCACGCAGCGTGTCGTGGAGCAGGTACGTCGTGTCGTCGACGAAGGGGCGAAGCCGATCGGCAACACCCTTGAGCCGCGTAAGGATCGAGTCGGCGTCGAGTGCTTCGCCCTCGAGTTTGTGCAAGCCCACCGCCAAGCGCACGCGATCGGCCAGTTCAGAACCGCCGCGCACGAGGTCGCCGATGCGCACGGCCGTCATCCGCTGGGCCTTTTCGGCGTAGGTCGGGCCGATGCCGCGCTTCGTCGTGCCGATGGCCGTGGTGCTGACGCGCTCGCGCTGCGCGAGCGCTTCCATCGCGGCCTCGAAGCGGGCGTCCATCTCGCGGTGGTACGGCATGACGACGTGCGCCCTGCTGCTGATCACGAGGCGGGACACGTCGATGCCCCGTTCTTCGAGGGCGTCGATCTCCTTCACGACCTGGAAGGGGTCGACCACGGCGCCGTTGCCGATGACGGCCTTGACGCCGCGATGCAGGATGCCCGAAGGGATCAGGTGCAGGGCATACTTCTGGCCGCCGGTGACGATGGTGTGCCCGGCGTTCGCTCCACCGTTGTAGCGGGCGACGGCCTCGAACCCCGGGGCGAGCAGGTCGACATACTTGCCCTTGCCCTCATCGCCCCACTGCAAGCCAACGACCGCGGATGCACGACCGGCCGGGCAGAGCGCCTCGGCCAAGCCGGCGAGGACCGATGGATCCTGGACAGCTGTGGATTGGGACTTATCAGACATCACACCCCAGTTCTTGGGAATTTTGGGGGCCGGGCACCCCTCAAGCCGCTGACAAAGTGGGCCGATACTCCCAACGCTCGAACCTGGAACTTCGGACGGCCCATGGCAGACCCAGACGCAAGCATCCGCATCATGTGCCCGAACCTGACCTGCCGGAAGGTCTTGTCGGTGCCGAATTCGGCCCGCGGGAAGACCGTGCGCTGCCGAGCATGTGGGACGGCGATTCGGATCCCCGGCGGCGTGGCCGCGCCCTCAGGCGACGAGCGCCGCAAGCGGGCATAGCCCAATGAAGGCGATTAGAGCTTCGGAGCCTCGTCGTCGTCATCGTCATCAAAATCAAAGTCCGAGAACATGTCCTCATCGTCTTCGTCGAGCAGCGATCCCTGACCGACCTGCTTGCTGGCCTGCGGTTGGCTTGCCGGCGCTTGGGCTTCGTGCTCGGACGGTGTACCTCGGAGGATGGCCTCGTCCGCGTCGATGGCGGCCGGCTGGCCGTCGACTCGGAGCACCATGATCGCTGGACCGATCTTGAGGATGTCGCCGGCGGCCATCTCGGCCTCCTCGATGCGCATCCCATTGATGTAGGTACCGTTGCTCGAGCCGAGGTCCTCGACTTCGAGGCCACCGTTCGAGGAGGGCTCGACACGGCAATGCTCGCGTGACACCTCAGCCACGGGGATCCGCATGTCGCAGTCCTCTTCCCGGCCGATGATCCGGGCCCTGGACACAGGGAAGGCGCGCTGGTCGCCGTCAGGATTCAAGAGCACGAGTTCAACTGCCACGGCGTACACTCCCGCTACCGCATTCAACCGGTCCAGAGCGCACCCGACGGCCCAGCTCTGGGCCGGCTCCGGACGCGCACATGGACCGTACACCGATCACCATCGCCGGGCAACGCTCAACCTCGGGGCACCCGCTGGAGTCCGTGTCCGCCACATCGGCTGGTGCTCGGTCTTTGTACGTGCATGTGCCATTCTGCTTCCACAAGTGCCACTACTGCGACTTCTACAGCATCGTGGACTCGCGGGACCGCCAGGAGCCGTTCACCGAGCGTCTGATGCGCGAGTTGGAGGCGATCTCGCCCTACGCCGGGCCGCTCGCGAGCGTCTTTGTCGGCGGCGGCACACCCACGCTGCTCAGGCCCGACTTGTGGCGTTGGCTGCTCTCGACGATGCACGAGCGGTTCGATCTTGCGAACGCCGAGTTTACGGTGGAGTGCAACCCTGAAACCGCTTCGGCCGAGTTGTTCGATGTTCTCGTCGGGGGAGGCGTCAACCGGCTGAGCATCGGGGCGCAGTCCTTTAACACAAACCACCTTGAGACGCTCGAGCGTTGGCACGATCCGGACAACGTCGAGCGGTCGGTGGAGCTCGCGCGCGCCGCGGGGATCGATCGGCAGTCCATTGACCTGATCTTCGCGGTGCCGGGCCAGACGCTGGCGGAGTGGCGGTCGGACCTCGATCACGCACTCGGATTGGGCGCTTCGCACCTCTCGTGCTATGCGCTGACGTACGAGCCCAACACCGCGATGACCACTCGGCTGCGTCGCGGAGACTTCGAGCCCGCCGACGAGGACCTCGAAGCCGACATGCTCGAGTGCACGCTCGGGACCCTGCGGTCTGCGGGCTACGAGCGGTACGAGGTGAGCAACTATGCGCGACCGGGCGATGAGTGCCGCCACAACCTCGCGTATTGGCGACAGGACGAGTGGCTCGCGGCGGGCCCGTCGGCCAGCGGCCACTTCGCGGGCTGGCGCTGGAAGAACGCACCCAAGCTCGAGCCGTACCTCAGGGAGTCCGCGGATGGCGGACTGCCGCCAGTCGTCGATGCCGAAGCGCCCGACTCCGCACGGGCACTCGCCGAGCGTTTGATGACTGGGCTACGCCTGCGTGAGGGAATCGAACGCCAAGCCGTGCTGCGCGACGCCGCGGCGATCGACGCCGATCTCCCACAGCAACTGATAGCGGAAGCCGAGTCACACGAGCGGCGCGGGCACCTTGTGGTCGATGGTGATCGGTGGAGGCTGACCGATACCGGCATCATGCTCGCCGACGGCATCGCCTCGGCATTCATGATGCGAATCTAGCCCGCGGGCGTCTCGACCGTGGGCTTGCTGAGGCCGGCTCGCTTGAGCATGGCGACGAAGTCACGAGGCAGGGGCGCTCGAGTGTCGATCTGGGCGCCCGTCATCGGGTGCGTGAACACGAGCCCGTGGGCGTGGAGCATGAGGCGGCCGGCCGCGTCGGCGATCGTGGCGTTAGCGTACAGGTCGTCTCCCAGGATGGCGCAGCCGATCGATGCGAGGTGGACTCGGACCTGGTGCAAGCGTCCCGTCACGGCGCGGCATTCGAGCAGCGTTGCGGCGGGCGTCTGCTCGACCAATCGGTACGCCGTGAGCGCGGGCTTGCCGCTGCTGGCGACGCGAGCGAGCTTCTTGGCCTTTTGCTCTTCGAGGATGGGGCGGTTGATGGCGCCGGTGGGCAGCTTGGCCGGTGGGCGGCGTGTGATGGCGTAGTAAAACTTGGCGATCTCGCGTTTGCGGAATAGGTCGGCGAGCGCGTCGTAGCTCTCGGGGCTGAGCGCGACCAGGAGCAGGCCGCTGGTTGGCTTGTCCAGCCTGTGCATCATGCCAAACTCGCGCTGCTTCCCGACGTTTTGCAGCTTGGTGCCGTACTTGGCGAAGAGGCCATTGAGGAGGGTGTCGCTCGTGTGGGCCTTGCCGGGGACGGTCGCGAGTCGAGCGCGTTTCTCGACGACCAAGAGATGCTCGTCCTCATAGCGCACCGTGACGCCGATCCGCTCGTTCGGTTCTATCGAGAGGTTCATGCCCCACCGCCCAGGCCGATCGCGTCGTGGTCGACGTACCAGCGCGTGTGGCCGGCGAGCAGGTCTGGCACGGGTGCCAACTCGCCGGCGGAAACGCGCTCGAGCGCGGGCGCGACATGCGAACCCACCGCGAACACGCCAAGAAAACGGCTGCCGGCGAGCATTCGATGTGTGAGCGTCACGCCCTGATCGGGAAGGCGAACCGCGAGCCGCTGGCTTTCCGCGGCGTGCTCGGGTTCGAGGCGACCGGCGACGCCCGTCGGACCTAGGCCCAGCAAGGCCATGTCCAGGCGGTCGTGACCGCTGGGCCGATGCCCGAGGACCTTCTGCAGTGTGCGCTCGTACTCGCTGTCAGCCGCGGGCCGGAAGGCGGACATGCCGTGGACCTGATCCCTGGGGATGCCCGAGTGCCCGAGGATGAGGTCTCGTAGCACACCGTAGACGCTCTCGGGGTGATCGATCGAGACCGGCGCTTCGTCGATGGTCCACACGTGGGTGTCTCGCCACGGGAGCATGCGATACGCCGGGTCGGTCATGAGCTCGCGGCATAGCCGTTCGAGCAGCTTGAGCGACGGGCCGCCCGAAACCGCGAGGTGGAAGCTGCCGAATTCTCGGACGCAGGCCTTAGCTTGGAGCGTCACGTCCTGGGCGACGGCTGCCAGCACTTCTTCGGTGGATGACTCGAAGGCCACGGTGTCCCGCAAGGGCGGTGGGACTGGGTCCTTTTCGAGTTCGATGGGCGGCAGGCTCACCGGGCATTGTCGCCCCCTGGAGCATCGGAGGCCACATCGGCCGGTTTGGAGTGTCACGGCAGCAACCTCTTGGTCTTATTGCGGTAGGATTGCCAGATTGGCTCCGACCGCCGATCCTTTGCCGTACCTGCCCAGCGCCCGAGAGGGCCGCCCCGAGGCGACCGAGGAGCGACCCCGCCCCATGTCATCCGACGATCCCACACTCGTCCTTCGCCCCCAGGGCTGGCAGGGCAAGACGCACGTGCTCGACGGGCGCGAGATCACTGTCGGTCGCCATCCGTCGAACACCGTCCGTCTCTCCGACGAGAAGGCCAGCCGCCACCACTGCTCCATCCGCCCTGACGACGCGGGACGCTACATCGTCGTCGACATGGATTCCCGCAACGGCACTCGCGTCAACGAGGTCAAGGTAAAGCAGACGCACATCGCCGACGGTGACGTGATCCGGATCGGTGGCCACGAGTTCATCGTGGAGCCCAGGCCCGAGCACGAGGAGTTCTTCGACCCCGACGCTGAGGAATCGGACACGATCACCGTGACGAAGACGTCGCGCAAGAAGGGCCAGAAGGTCGAGGCGCCCGCCACGAATACGGCTTGGGCCAAGGAGATTCGGCGGACCGTCGAGAGCTTGCCGCCCGCCGGCAAGCTCAACGAAAAGATCGTGATCTTGAACGCTTCCGGGCAAAAGACGGGCGCCCTGAACGGCAACAGCCCCGGGCCGGTGGCCGTCCGACTGCTGCTGGCGAGCGCGAGCAAGAGCCGAGCGACGGACATCCATGTCGAGCCTCGCGGCGACACGTACAACGCCCGATTGCGCGTGGATGGGCAGATGGTGCCGTTGTCTGAGATGCCGTCGAGTGCGGGTAATCTCGCGTGCAACCTGATCAAGACGGCATGCGAGCTCGAGGTTGCGGGCAAGCAGGCCATCCACGACGGAACGATGTCTGCCGTGTTCGAGGTCGACGGTGTCGATCAGCGGGTGGAGTATCGCGTCAGCTTCACGCCGGCCGTGGGCGGACAGAAGCTGGTGATGCGCGTGCTCGATGGTCGGGGTGTGCCGCACTCGGTGGACGATCTTGGCCTGGCACCGTACATGATGCCGCGCATCAAGCGGGTGCTCTCGAAGGACCAGGGCATGCTGCTCGTCTGTGGGCCGACGGGGAGCGGCAAGACGACGACCCTGCACAACTGCGTGCGCGAGATCGACCGCGAGCGCAAGAACGTGGTCACCATCGAGGACCCGGTCGAATACAAGCTCGAGGGCGTGACACAGATCCCCGTGGATGACAGGCAGGGACTGGGCTTCCACGGCCTACTCCGCAGCGTGCTGCGTCAGGATCCGGATGTGATCCTCGTCGGCGAGGTTCGCGACGAGGAGACGGCGCGCACGGCTATGCAGGCTGCGATGACCGGGCACCTGGTGTTCTCGACCGTCCATGCTAAGGACACGGTTGCGGCGATCTTCCGCCTGCTCGACCTCGGTGTGGAGCCGTATCTGGTCGCCAATGCGCTCGATCTGGTGCTCGCGCAGCGGCTGGTTCGCGTGCTGTGCACGAATTGCCGTCGCGAGGTGCCGCTGAGCCCGGGCGAGTCCAGCAAGCTCGGCGGCATCCTCAGCAAGCACTCTGGTGGGGCCAAGACGGCGAACCACGTGTACACGCCAACCGGGTGCGCTCGGTGCTTGCGCACGGGATACGTCGGCCGCCGCGCGATCTTCGAGTTGCTCGAGTTCAATGACGCTCTGCGTGACATCGTGCTCCAGGAGCCCTCAATCCAGGCGATCAAGAAGGTCATCGAGGCCGACCTATTCACGACGCTGCGCACGTTCGGCCTGCGGCTGGCGGCCCAGGGCATCACGAGCCTCGAAGAGGTCAACCAGGTGGCCGGGGGCGAGTGACTACGCCGGTTGGGCCACGCCGCGTGCCGATAGAGGAGTGCACGAGCACTAGGCGAGGGTGATATGGCAGCGAACAGCGCGACCGAATCAACAGCGCCGGACTACGCCGCGATCTATGACCGGGTGATCGCAGAGAATGCGGGCTACAACGACGCCCACGGGTCGCCAGGATATCACGCGTGCCTGCGGCACGCGGAACGGCTGCGCGGGTTTTCCGGCCGGGCTCTCGATGTAGGCTGCGGCGCAGGCTACGTCGTTTCGCTTCTTGGCATGCCCGCGTTTGGCTTTACGTCCTACGGCGTTGACGTCAGCACCTCAGGCATCGAGCGGGCCCGCAAGCTGGTTCCGGCGGACCGCGTCGTGACGATGCAGCCGGGCAAAATCCCGCACCAAGACGCCTCATTCTCGCTCGTGACATGCTTCGACGTGCTCGAGCATCTTGACGAGCCGGACATCCTTGAACTCCGTGCCGAGATGCGACGCGTGCTGGCCCCACAGGGGCTGCTGTTTTGCTCTGCCAGCCTCCGGCCGTCGGCTTCGGTCGATCACAACGGTGAGAATCTGCACCGAACGATCCGACCCGCCCAATGGTGGGCCGACACGTTTGGGCCCGACGAGTATCTCGTTCGGCGGGCGACCGAGGACGTGCTCTTGTGGTGGAACAAGCCTCGCGCGATCGACGGCTGACATTAAACGGCTCTTGTTGGCCCTACCTACGCTTGGCGTTGGACATCGCCAGCGCGTCTTGTGGTACCGTGAGAGAGCCGATCCGTCGTGACGATTCGCCAACGACTGCTAGTCTGGATGGTCGGCTCGATCACGCTGGTGTACGTGGCGGTGCTGGGCTATGGGTTCATCGAATCGAAGGATCGCGCCCTGCAGCAGACGGACGAGCGGTATCGAGAGGCGCTCGAATGGCGCGCGAGCGCGCTTTCGGATGAGCTCGATGCGGCGGCGACCACCGCGAGCGATGTCGCAGAGACGGTTGCACTGGCCGCAACACCCAGCCGGGCCGCAGACACGCTCGCCGAACGCATGTTCGCTCGGCTTCCGATCGTCACTTCGGTCGAGCTGGTTTATTCCGGTGCCGGTACCGAGGGGTTGAAGCGGTACGAGCGTGGTGTGGACGGCGCGCTCGCGGAACCGCGCTTCCTTCCGGCGGCCGTTGGACTTGAGCCGGGCGCCTGGGCGAGTGTCAAACCCGACGGCGCGGACCGTCGCGCGATCTGGATGACGCCGATCATCAGCCAGGATGCCGTCACCGCACAGGCGCTGATCGAGATTCCCGCCGAGGCGTTCGAGGCGCGGCTGGGTGAGCCGATCGTGGATCGGAGCCTCTTGCTGCTCCTGGATGATGCGGGACGGTATCTGTGGCACTACAACCGCGAGGTGTTGGCCTCGGACGTCGATGTCTTCAGCTTCGCACGCGACATGGACCGCCCGTCGATCGCCGAGGCCGCTCGCACCGCACTCTCTGGCGAGGCCGGCAAGACGAGGATGCCGGTTGGGTTCGTGACGCCTGAGCCCTACATGATTTACTACCACCCCGTTGGCGAAACCGGCTGGACGCTGGTCACGGCCGTGCCCGAAGCGGAGCTCTTGGCACCGGTGTACACGCAAGTTACAAGATCGGCGACGATCATGGTGCTGGGTTTGCTGCTCATCGTGGGCGCCGTATGGTTCACGGCCCGCCGAATCACGGCGCCGATTGAGCGCATCTCCGAGGCCGCCAAGCGGCTCGGCGAGGGCAAGGACTATGAGCACGTCGCAACGCACGCGCCACTCGAGCTGCGCGTGCTCGATGATGTGCTCGAGGGGACGAGCTCACAACTCACACACCTCACAGCAAGTCGACTGGAAGAGGTCGCGCGTCGCGAGTTCGCCGAGGGCGAGTTGCGGGTGGCTCGTTCGGTGCAGGAGTCGTTGCTGCCCGAGCCGATCCCAGAGGATGAACTGCGTCCCTTCGGGCTCGACATCGCTGGGCAGAACGTGCCGGCATCGGGCGTCGCGGGCGACTTCTTTGACTACCTCGTCGACGCCAAGGGCCGGCTGATCGTCTGCATCGCCGATGTTTCGGGGAAAGGTGCCCGTGCGGCGATGCTCATGGCCGTTGCGCGCACGGCATTTCGTACGGCGGCCGACACGTGCGAGCATCCCGGTGATTTGGTCGTTGCCATCAACGACCTGTTGCTGGAAACCACGCACGACATCGACGGCAGCTTCATCACGATGAAGATCCTCGCGATCGAGCCAAGCGGTCGAATCACGTTTGCCAACGCGGGACATCCGCACGCTGCGCAGATCACCGCAGATGGGCGCGTGTCGGCCGCCGCCCCGCCCACGGGCACGATCGTGGGCGCGTTCAAGGATGTCCACTTGCAGGCCCGGACCGAGCATCTCGAGCTCGATCCGTCGTGGCGCTCGCTCGTGCTCGTGACCGACGGTGTGCTTGAGGCCGCCAAGGCGTCACCTGGCACCGGTGACGAACGCGAGATCTTCGAGACCGATCGCTTGCACGAGACCCTGCGTAGTGCTGCGCCGCTGTCGGCGCACCAAATCACCGATCGTGTCGTTCGTGCGGTGCGAGACTTCGAGGGCGACAACCAGACCGACGATATCACGGTGGTCGCGATCGTCCGCCACGCGGTCGGGGCATGAGCGAGGCTCAGTTGCCCACCAGCCACCCACCACCTTTGCCCGGGATTGCCGAGCGTGGCGCTCGTGTCGAACGGTTTATGGACGCGGCCAAGCGCGCGAAGAGCGTCGAGCAGTGGTGCGACGCGACGGACCTCCTGCTGTCGAATCAGCCGTGCATCTTCTATCGCAACCTTGAGATTTCGGCCGCCTACTCGTGGATGTACCTCAACAGACCACGGTTGTTCAAGTGGTGTGGCATGGCGGCGTTTGCGTCGTATCACGCGCGGCTGCTGCTGACGCCGTTCAAGCTTCGGGTGGATGAAACGGGCGCGCTCGTCAAGCCCGAAGCGCCACGCGGGAGCCGCGGGCGCTGGCTGGGTGTCCCTTTCGAGGACCTTGAGCTCATCCGCACGGTCAACAACGGCATCTTCCGCGACATCTTCTGGGCCCACGCGGCGTACATGATGCCATCGCATGGCATGCGCGCGCTGCGCAGCCTCTTGACAGAGCCGGAGGATCGGCCGATGCTGCGCGGATTCGAGCTGATCGACCTGGGGCGTCGCGCTCTGCGAGACGACCCAGAGCGGGCTGAGGCGTTCATTTGGGCGGGCAACACGCTCTTGCTATGGCACGAGCAGCGGGCCATCGTGCAGCCGAGATTCTCCGAGATCTCGCCGGGCTTCGCACGATGGTTCTCCCTTGGCTCGTCGCTAACTTTTGAGGCAGATCGAGCATCGCACCGCGCTCGTTACTTCGCGAGCTTCTATCTCGATATGCTGCTCCGCCACCCGGCCGAGCTCGTGCGAACGCGGTCGCTGCCGCGGATCACGCGATTCGAGCATCGGTGGCGATGGGCGTCCAGCCGCGTGGTGAGCAAGTTCCGTCGCCTCGAGCGCGAGGCCAGCGGCGGGATCGTCAGCCAGAGGCTCGAGCGCATCCTCGCGGAATCTGCGTGAGCGAGACTCGGGCGCAATGATGCCCCGTGACGCAGCCCACAACGAACATCCCGTTGCTGCTCTGGCCGGGCCTTGCCGCCGACGAGCGGCTGTTTGCGCCGCTGGTCGAGCGCTGCTCGAACATGCGTACACCAGCGTTCATTGAGCCCGAGCCCGGGGAAGACCTGCGCACCTACGCGCGGAGATACGCCGAGCATCTTGGCCCGAGCCTGCCCGAAGATGGTCGCTACGCCGTCGGGGGCTTCAGCTTTGGGGGGCAACTCGCGCAAGAGCTGGCGGCAGTGCTGGATCCGAAGCCTCTGGGCGTCGTGCTCATCTGCGGCGTTCGAGGTCGGCACCAGATCTTGCCCGGTTTCGTCCGGCAACAGAGGATTGGCGCGCTCGTCCCCGGGTTCATCGCTCGGCGGTTGTACACGCCCGTGGCTCGGCGGTTTGCGAAGCGTGAGGGGCTCGCCGATGCTGCAACGCAGTTGCTTGTCGATATGGCGTCCGCCAATGAGCCGGCTTTCCTGAGTTGGTCCGCCGCGGCGTGCGCGCACTGGCAGGGCCCACCCAGCTTTGACGTGCCGCTCCGGCACATCCACGGTGCGCACGATGATGTCATCCCGGATATGCGTTCAGAAGCGGATGAGACCATCGAGGATGCGGGACACCTGATCACGCTTACGCATCCGGATCGGGTTGCGGCCTTCGTCGATTCGGCCCTGGCCGGCTTCGCCCGGGAGAGCGTTGCGTAGAGCTAGCTCGACTTGGATTCAAAACCACGCAACAGCATGTCCGCCGCCGCACATCCGCTCAGGAACGCGCCTTCGACTCGCCCGCCATTGCACCAGTCTCCAGCGATGGCGACGCGCCTGTCTCGATCGAAGAGCGCTCTGCCGTCGACACGAGAACTCGTCAACGCGTATCGCCATCGGTGTGCGGCGGAGTAGGTCGCGGGCGGCAGCGCAAGCTGGAGGGCGGCCTGCATCGATTCAAGCAACTCGCACACGACGCTTGAGCGATCGTCGTCGACGTGCGCCATTGACCACTCTGGGCCGGCGTGCAGGATCCATCGCTCGCCGGGCGATCGACCCGGCTTGCTGGAATCACGCGCCAGCCAAGACAGTGGGTTTCCAGGCACGTTCACGAAGATGCCGTCGGCCTCGATTGGCAGCCGCGCATCGAAGGCGGCCATCACGGCCCAGCACGGATGCATCACGCACGCGGCCGCACGCGCGGCGAGCTCCGGGCTTTCGGGCATGAGTTCGACAACTTGAGGGGCTGGTGCGGTCACGATCAGCGCGTCGAAGGTTCCGATGCGGTCTTCGGGACCTTCGACCAGCCAACCACCGCCTGCATGCTCTACACGATCGACGCGTGCAGAGAACTGGACCTTGGCGTTCCTTGGAAGATCGGCCACCAGCTGCGCCACGACAGCGTTCATCCTAGGGGTGCCGACGAATCGCGTCGGGCCGCCGGGCTTCGCTTCGAGTCTTCCTGCGCTGTCGATCGTGGCGATCTGACCATTCCACGGCGCGCACGCGCCCATTGACACCCAGCCTTCGACTACCGTTGCGAACCGATCGGCGCGCACCGTGAAGTACTGCGCACCGTGATCGAACGCGAGCGTGCCGGAGTCCTGCTCGACACGACGCGTCGATGCGCGGCCACCGGGACCGCGCCCCTTGTCGAACACTTTGACGGCCACCCCAGCCTCGGCAAGTACTCGTGCAGCCGCGAGGCCGGCGATACCACCGCCAACCACTCCGACGCGACGGCTGGCGGCAGTCTCGAATGACTTGAACTCATCGATCACCGCGATCCTCCGGTGCGCCACGGTACTGCAGACGTGCGCCGCCGCGGCGGCTGCCGTGCTTGATGTACACACGGCGGGCTTCATCACGCACTGCTGACTGCTTGCGCACGGCGAAGATACGCCGCTGCGCCTCACGATACGCCGTCGCGTGATCAACGAGGCGGGTTGGATAGGCCCTTTCGTCGACAGTACGGCTGAAGAGCGAGTCCGCGGACTCCCACGGCACGTGCACGAGATCACCGGGTAGCTCGGCGAGCTCGGGGACCCAGCGACGGACGAATACGCCGTCGGGGTCCTGGTCCCGGCCTTGCTTCACGGGGTTGTAGATACGCACGGTGTTGATGCCTGTCGTGCCGCTCTGCATCTGGACTTGGCTGTAGTGGATGCCCGGCTCAAAATCGGTGAAAGCGCGTGCGAGGTGGCGGGCGACCGGCCGCCAGTGCAGCCAAAGGTGGTAGGCCGCGAAGCTGACGAGCATTGATCGCATACGAAAATTGAGCCAGCCCGTCTCGTTGAGCGAACGCATGCAGGCGTCGACGAACGGATAGCCCGTGCGACCGTCGCACCAGGCGGCGTACGCGTGCCGGTCGGCCTCGTTCCATTGGGCCTCGTTTTCGACGCGCATTCCGTCGTAGCCGCGGTGCATGTTCTGGAACTCGATCTCGGGCTCGCTCTCGAGCTTCTGGATGAAGTGGCAGTGCCATCGCAGGCGCTTCTGGAAGCTGCCGATGGATCGGAGCCAGAGGCCATTGCCACCCGCGTCGCGTAGGTCAGCCGCGCGCTCGTTTGCCGCGTGCGAGGCCGTCCGGATCGAAACGGTGCCGTACGCAAGATGGGGGCTCAATCGGCTGCACGCGTCCGCGCCCTCGAGCGGAGACGACATGGCCCGCTGGTACGTCTCGCCTCGCTCGTGGAGGAACGTGCGGAGCAGATCTTCGCCCGCTTGGGTCCCACCTCGCTGTCGGTCGGACAAATCGCACAGCTCCCGCACGCCGAGTTCGCTGGGGCTGCGCGTATCACCCAGATCGAGCGTTTTCGAGTTTGGCCATGGGCTCAACGCCTCAAGTGTTTGACACTCGGGCTGGCGCATGTAGCCGTTCCAGCGTCGTGACCAGCCGTCGCGGCTCGTGAGTGGGCGGAATACGCCGTGCTGTATCGCCTCGTGCCACTCCACACGACGCTCTCGGCACCACGACCGCACGCGCTTGTCGCGGTCGAAGGTCTGGCCGAGGCCAGTCTCTTCGTGGCTATGCAGTCGGGCGAACGCGTGTGTATGCCAAAGCCGTTCGAAGACGTCGACGGCGTCGCCTTCCGCGATCAGCAGGTCCGAGCCGAGTTGCTGGAGGTCCGATCGCAACTCCTTGAGCGACTCATTCACGAATTCGAGATGCCGGGCGTCGTGCTCATCAGCCCGAAGCACGCACGGCTCGTAGATGTAGATGCCCAGTACGGGTCCTCGCGATGCGGCATCGCACAGCGGCGCGTGATCCCTCACGCGCAGATCTCGCTTGAACCAGACAAGGCCGCGGTCCATCTCGGAGTGTTGAAGCTCGGAGCTCGCGTCTTGGCCACTACGACCGATCTCGGCGGCCTTCCCCTAGGCGATCGGGGTTAGATTACCGTTCCGCCGATGCGCGAAGGGCAACCATTCGGGCCAGGAACGGATCATCCTCGGCTCGTGTCGCCCGCAGGTCGGCGATGAGGCTGTTGAGCTGCGGCTCCGCGTGTTCCCACAGGCGGGCGTTGGCGAGCTCGGTCGCGAACATCGCGCGGAGCTGGAGTGTCTGATCTCCGGTGGGCCCGAACGCGTCTTCGCCCCGGCTGACGACATCGGCCATGGCTTCGAGTGCTTGGTCCACGCGGCCGTAGGACAGCATCGCGTTGACCGCGTACGCGCGCAAGAACAGGGACATGTTGGGGGGAGCGACTCGATCGGCGGTTTCGGCGACGCGAAGCATCTCGCCGATGACGTCGTCAGCCGGTTCGACGCCAAGCCTGGACTGGCACGAGCCGAGTAAGGTTGCGGAATAGAGCGCCGCCACGGACTCGGGGCCGAGCGCTTTGCTGGTGGCCGGGGCGTTCTTCTCCAAGATCTCTGCGGCGCGTTCGTAGTTGCCGGCATCCATCGCGATCAGAGCGACCGTCCGCTGCGTCGACAGCAGCTTGAGATCCTCGGCAGTGCCGACGCGCTCAAGCACACGCAGGCCCTCGTCGGCAAACTCCAACGCCGCGTCTCGATCACCCAACTGGCTGTAGGTACGCCCGATCTCGCTGTAGATAAATGCCTCGGCGGCGGCATCGGCGGGCTCCGCTTCCTGGGCGATCTCGAGCGCTGCGAGCTGGTACTCGAGCGCCTCGTCGTAGCGCGCGCGGGCGGAGAACCACTCCGCGATGCTGAGCCTCGCGGTATGGCGGAATGACGATGCACGACCAACCGCTTGATCGGCGACTTCGATCACTCGTAGAAAGTCTTGCTCGGCCTGTTCGCCTTCGCCCTGCCTTGCTCGGGCGTGGCCTCTCCGGAACAGACCCTGCTCGAGCATGTCGTCCTCGATGCGATCTGGATTGGCCTCTGCCCAACGCACGACGTGGTCCGCCATGGACTCGCTCAGCGCGAACTCGCCAAGCGTGAAGAGCGATTCCATGAGCGATCGCGCGAGTGAGGCTGTCGCAAAGTCGGGCTCGGGGTCGTCGGCGAGCAGGCTCTGGGAAGCCTCGACGATGGCCTCCCGAAGCGTGACGTCGCGGCCCGATCGTTCGGGTCGGATGCCGAAGAAGATGTCCCCGATCATGTCGTTGAGGCTCTGAGCCTCGGTGAGGGACCGCTCGAGTTTCAGGTCGCGGGCCTGGACCTCGGCGAGTGCTTGGCTCTCGCGGTAGAAGCCGATGCTCGTGCCGACGAGGCCGAGGACGAGCGCGGTAAACAGGATGGCGACGAACGCGACGAGGCCCTTGTTTCGCGAGGCGAACTTCTGGAGGACGTACATCCGTGTGGGCGGGCGGATCGCCAGCGGGCGGCCCTCAAGGTATCGCTCGATGTCGTCGGCGAGTTCCTTCGGGCTGTCGTACCGATCGTCGGGGAGCTTTTCGATCGACTTGAGGACGACGCAGTCGAAGTCTTCGGGAGCCCCAACGTGCGAGCGCGTGCTCGGCTTCGATGGCTTCGTCCCTTGGATGAGCTTCTGGATGTCGTCGAGCGGCAAACTGCGGAACTCGTCGCCACCGATGGGGACCGAGCCGGTCAGGAGCTCGTAGAGGATGACTCCGAGCGCGTAGACGTCGGAACGTGCGTCAACGTCCGGGTTGCCAAAGCGGGCCTGCTCGGGGCTCATGTACTCGAGCGTGCCGACGAGTTGGGTGTCGAGGGTGTGCTTCACATCGCCGAGCGAGGCATCGACACCGAGCGCTTTGGCAACGCCGAAGTCGATGATCTTTGGGACCGCTTCGCCATCCTCTTGGCTGACGAGGATGTTCGACGGCTTGAGGTCTCGGTGGAGGATGCCGCGAGTGTGCGCGTGCTGCACACCGCGGCAGATCTGCACGAACAGCTTTAGGCGCTCCTCGAACCTCAGCCCTTTCTCTTCGGAGTAGTCGGTGACCGGCGGCCCGTCGACGAGCGACATCGAGAACCACGATGGTCCAAAGGGGTCGGCACCCGCGTCGAGCACGGTGGCGATGTTGCGGTGCTCGAGCCGAGCGAGAGCCTGCCGCTCTGAATCGAATCGCGACATCACCGCCTGCGTGTCGAAGCCGGGCCGAACGATCTTGAGCGCGACCTCGCGGCGGAAAGGTCGCTCCTGGACGGCTCGAAAGACACAGGCCATGCCGCCCCGGCCGAGCATGGAGACGACCCGATATGGCCCGACTCGCTCGGGCGATTCATCGGGAAGCGCAGCGTCGATCGGCGAGTCTACGAATGGCGTAAACGTATCGTCGTCGAGTTCGTCGTTCGCCGCGAGGAGCTCTTCGACCCGCGATCTCGTCTCGGGATCATCCGCGAGCTCCGCGTCAAGGATCGCCGTGCGCTCGGTCGCGTTGAGCGACTCCAGCCTCGCGAACAGCTCTTTGACGCAATCACCAGGCATGTGCCGTCCCTACTTCGCTGCCTCTCGGCTCCCCCGAGATTCCCCCTTCATGCGGGTCGCGAGCCACGCCTTCGCGTACTTCCAGTCTCGCTGCACAGTACGGTCGGTCACGCCCAGCACGTCGGCGATCTCCGACTCGGCCATGCCCAGGAAGATGCGGAGCGAGACGACTTGTGCGGCGCGCTCGTCTTCCTGGGCGAGTGCTTCGAGCGCCTCGTTCATCGCAATCACCTCGGCAGGATCCCGATTGAAGACGGCGGCATCGTCGTGCAGCGGCTCGCGCTGGCGATCGCCGCCGCGCTTGATCGTCATTCGGGCACGGGCCCGGTCGACGAGGATGGAGCGCATCGCGGTGCCTGCGGCGTTGATGAAGTGCCGTCGGTTCTCCCATGTGCGATCGTCGTTGCCCACGAGCTTGATGTAAGCCTCATGCACCAGGTCCGTTGGCCGCAGCGATTGACCTGGCGTGAGCCCAGAAAGGCGCGCGTGCGCGAGGCCTCGGAGCTCGTCGTAGACGAGCGTCAGCAGGCGGTTGACAGCGTCGGGATCGCCACCGACGGCGGCTTCCAGGATCTGGGTGACGGGATGATCGCCGTGCTGCGTGATGGGCGGGCTCCACGCATGGTGATTGGTGCTGACCCATTGTACGTTCGGGGAAGCCGCATTTTGTGGCTGATGCGTCGCCAGAGAACTTGTGGGTTGCGTGTCGGGCCGCGAGTCGGATTCTCGTATCTCCCTCTGAAACGCCGGGAGTACGAGCCGACATGGGCACCGTTCTTGTCATCTACGCGTCGGACTACGGGCACACGAAGCGTGCCGCCGCCGAGGTTGCGCTCGGGGTCGAGCGCGTCGTGGGGACCAACGTGCGACTTCGCTCAGCCGCGGAAGTCACGCGAGAAGATGTCTTGGATGCCGACGGCCTGATCCTGGGCAGCCCGGTCCACATGGGCAGCATCCACTGGGAGCTCAAGCGCTTCATCGATGAGACACTCTCGGCCCTTTGGAACCAGGACCTGATGGTTGGTCGTGTGGGTGGCGTGTTTGCCACCGGTGGTGGCTACGGCGGGGCGGGCGGGGGCTGCGAGCTCGCGATGCTGTCCATGCTGGCCACGCTCGCCGAGCTGGGCATGGTGATCGTGCCGCTGCCCAAGTGCACCGAGTCCTACGCGCACGGTGGCCTGCATTGGGGCCCGTACGCGCGGTGCGGCTCCGACGAGCTGTCGCACACGCCCCCGCCAGCCGAGAGCCTTCCCCTGCTCATGGCGCACGGCCAGAACGTGGCCCGCGTCGTTTCACAGCTGTCACCCCAAACCGCCGGACGGATCGCCCGTCCGTCGTTCACCTCCCCCCAAACCTGACCGACTCGACCAAACTGACTCGATCGACCAACCCAAGGAGTCCACGCATGTCCATCTTTACTTCTCGTTCGGCGATGATCGCAACTGGTGCCGCGCTCGGCGCCGCCGCGTGCATGGCCGTGCTCAGCGTTCAGCCTGCCTCGGCAAGCAGCGACGCGGGCACGCAAGCCAATAACCAGTCCGCGACGCTGTCGGGCAGCCGCGACGTCGGCTCGCCCACGTGGGCCCCCGGCGGTAGGCGCGAGCGGTGGACCCCGGAAAACACGGTGTTCGCGTTCATCGATCACCAGACCGGCCTGATGAACCTGGTCGATGACACCCCCACCGTCGAGTATAAGAACTACGTGGTCGGGCTCGCCAAGCTCGCGAAGATCCACAACGTGCCTTCGGTGATCACGACCAGCGACGAGACGGGCCCCAATGGTCCCAAGATGCCCGAGGTGGTCGAGCTGTTGCCCGACGCGCCGCTGATCTCGCGGCCGGGCCAGATCAACGCCTGGAGCAACGACGAGTTCGTGCGCGCCATCGAGGCAACCGGCCGCACCAAGATCGTGATGTCGGGCATCACCACCGACGTGTGTGTCGCGTTCGCAGCGTTGTCGGCCCTCGATGCGGGCTACGAGGTCTACGTCGTCAGCGACGCGTCCGGCAGCATGAGTGAGCAGACCCAGCTGACATCGCTCATGCGCATGCAGGACGCGGGCGCGGTCATCGGCACGTGGTTCGCGCTGTCGTGCGAGATGCTCTGGGATTGGCGCAACCCCACGGGCGCGGACTCGGCCCAGTTGTTCGTCGAGCACTTCCCGGCGTACGCCGAAATCTACCACAGCCACGCGGCACAGCAGCGTGCGCGGTCGATGGGTAATCGCTGAGCAACCGGGCGACCCACTCGCACTCGAAGGAGACGATCATGAACAAGGGAACGTTCCGATCCGCGATATTGGTGATGGCCGCGGCGATCACGGCGACCTCGATCGGGGCCGCCATGCACGGCGAGCCCGCCGCCCACGCCCACGCGCACACCGACGGTCACCACGCCATGCAGGAAGACGGGAAGCTGTCGCTCCTGACCCCGAGGAACTCGACGCTGCTGCTGATCGATTATCAGCCGCAGATGATCTTCGGTGTGAACTCGCACGATCGCCAGTCGATCCTCAACAACGTTGAGGCGTTGTCGAAGGCCGCGATGGCGTTCGACGTGCCCACGGTGCTGACCACG
Source organism: uncultured Phycisphaeraceae bacterium (assembly GCA_937899905.1). Lineage (GTDB taxonomy): Bacteria > Planctomycetota > Phycisphaerae > Phycisphaerales > UBA1924 > JAHCJI01. The sequence goes on along the minus strand of CALCCF010000013.1, from coordinate 21,782 downwards.
GTTTCGGCCGAGACGTTCTCGGGGCCGAAGATCCCCCAGATCACCCGAGTGTTGGAGAACCACACGCTCTACGACCGGACGAGCATGAACGCGTGGGACGATCCGCGCGTGGTCTCGGACATCGAGCGGGCGGGACGCCCGAAGCTCATCATCGGTGCCTTGTGGACCGAGGTGTGCCTGACCATGCCCGCGCTCGAGGCGCTGGCCGACGGCTACCAGGTGTACCTCGTCACCGACGCGTCCGGCGGTACAAGCAAGGAAGCCCACGATATGGCGGTTCAGCGGATGGTCCAGGCCGGCGCGATCCCGGTCACCTGGCAGCAGGTCATGCTCGAGTGGCAGCGTGACTGGGCGAACCAGGGCACGTACGAAGCCGTCACGGACATCGCACGCGAGCACTCCGGCGCGTACGGCGTGGGCATCAGCTATGCCTACGGCATGTTCGGCACGAGCGAAGGTAGCAAGTAGTCCCAAACCCCCACTCCGCGTGCCCTCGGGTGAGAGCCCGGCGGCGCGCTTGGTCCAAGCGAGGAGCACCCATGCATCACGATACCACAAGGCGGGCTTTCTTAGGAACGGCGGCGGCTGGAGCTGGGCTGTTAGCCCTCGGCCCGCTGACGGCGTTGGGTTCAACACGCGGCCGAGGCATCGGCTGGGGGAGCGCGGCAGATCTCGTGCTGCTCAATGGTCGTGTCACGACCATGAACCCGGGCATGCCCGAGGCGACGGCCTTGGCGGCCAAAGACGGCAGGTTCGTCGCGGTCGGCGGCGAGGCGGACGTGAGGCCGCTCATCGGCGCGGGCACGCGTGTGATCGACGCCAAGGGCAAGCGCGTAATCCCCGGGCTGAACGACTCGCACATGCACTTCGTGCGCCAGGGCCTGAACTACCACATGGAAGTGCGCTGGGACGGCGTCGACTCGCTCGAACGCGCCCTGGAGATGCTGCGAGAGCAGGCCGCGCGCACACCGAAGGGCCAGTGGATCCGCGTCATCGGCGGGTTCTCGATGTACCAGTTCAAGGAGCGTCGCATGCCGACGCTTGAGGAGATCAACGCCGTCGCCCCGGACCATCCGGTGTTCGTCTTGTATCTCTATGCCTACGCGCTGCTCAATCGCAAGGCGATCGAGTACCTCAACTACGACTCGCCGGACCGGCCAACGTACCCGGGTGGACGCCTGGCATTCGACCGCCACGGCATCCCGACCGGCGCGGTGTTCGCCGATCCCTCGGGGCTGATCTTGTACAAGTCGATCTCCAATGGCCCAAGGCTGAACAAGGCCGACCAGATCAACTCGTCGCTGAGCTTCCAGCGCGAGATGCACTCGATCGGCGTCACGTCGGTCTCGGACTGTGGCGGCGGCGGCATGGTGTTCCCCGACGCCTACGGCGTGATCAACGAGCTGAACGATCAGGGCAGGCTCAAGATCCGTACCAGCCTGAACACCTTCCCGCAAGTCAAGGGCGAGGAAGAGTCGGACTACCGGCGATGGGTGCGCGACCACAAGGTCGGGCACGGCGACAATATGCTCTACCTCACCGGCGCGGGCGAGAACATCTGCTGGGCGGCATACGACTACGAGATCTTCAACGACGCACGGCCCGACATCGACAGCAATGCCGAGGAAGTGCAGCAGCCCATCGTCGACGTGCTCGCCGCCAACGGCTGGCCGACCCGCCAGCACATGACGTACAACGAGACGATCGAGCGCCTCTTGCACACGTACGAGCGGGCCCACGCGACGCACGCGGGCGGCATCGGCAAGGGCCCACGCATGGTTGTTGACCACGCCGAGACGATCTCCGAGCGGAACATGGAGCGCATCGCGCGGCTCGGCGGCGGCATCGCGATCCAGAACCGCATCATCTACCAAGCCGAGGACTACGCCCGGCGGTACGGACCCAAGGCACTGAGCACGGCGCCGCCGGTGCGCAAGATGCTGAATATGGGCCTGCCTGTTGCTGGCGGCACCGATGCGACGCGCGTGTCCTCGCACAATCCCTGGCTCAGCCTGGCGTGGCTGTGTACCGGCAAGTCGCTCGGCGGCATGCAGATGTACGGCGACGACAACCTTCTGACTCGCGAAGAGGCGCTTCGTGCGTGGACGGTGGGTAGTGCATGGTCGACCGGGCACGAGGGCGTCAAAGGTGCGATTGAGTCGGGCCAGCTCGCGGACTTTATCGTGCTCGATCGGGATTACTTTACGGTTCCCGACGGTGAGTTGCAGATGCTTCGCTCGAGCCTGACCGCTGTGGGCGGAGAGGTTGTCTACGCGGACGGCCAGCTCTCTCAGCACGACACCCCACCGCTCCCGCCGGTGATGCCCGCGTGGTCGCCGGTTCGCGAGTTCGGTGGCTATCAGTATGGAGGCTAAATCATGGATTCGCTGATTACCGGCATTCATCACGTCACCGCGGTCGCCAAGGATCCGCTGAAGAACTTCGAGTTCTACACCTCGCTGCTTGGCCTTCGCATGGTCAAGAAGACGGTGAACTTCGATGATCCGCTGACCTATCACCTGTACTACGGCGACCATCGCGGATCGCCGGGGACGCTGCTGACGCACTTCCCGCATCCGCTCTCGCGGGCGGGGGTTCATGGCTCGCCCGAAATCCTCGAGACCCGCTTGCGTACCGCGGTTGGGACGCTCGATTCGTGGGCCGAGCGGCTCGGCAGCCATGGAGTACAAACCGAAATTGTCGAGGACGATGGCGTTCGGCGTCTTGCCTTTGGTGATCACGACGACATGCGGTTCGCGTTGGTCGAGGAGCCAGCCGAAGCGGCCGACGAAGGCTCGATCTTGGGGATCGAGAGCGTGTCGATCCGGGTGCCGGATATTGGTGCAACGAGTTCGTTCCTGCAAGAGGTCTTGGGCTTCGCGACCGCCGCCCAGTCTGATTCGGGTGCTCGTTTGACGCTTGGCGACGGCACCCCCGGACGTCGCCTTGAGCTCGTCCAGGTTGCGATCGATCCGCGGACATCGATGGGCGCGGGCACCGTCCACCACGTCGCCTGGCGTGTGCCGGATGACGAGACGCAGGCTCGTGTTGCCGCCGCGCTGACCGAGGCTGGCATCGCGGTTACCCCCGTGATGGACCGCCAGTACTTCCGGTCGATCTACTTCCGCATTCCTGGCGGTGTCATCTTCGAGGTCGCAACCGATGGGCCGGGCTTTGACGTTGATGAGCCGTTGGAAACACTTGGCGAGGCACTGAAGCTACCGCCACAGTACGAGGCAAGGCGATCGGAGATCGCGGCGCACCTGGTTCCGCTCGACGGTGCGCACGCGTGAGCGGTCACCAATCGCGGTTCATCATCAAGACCGACTCCGCCGATCCTCCCCACGGCGGGATGCCGGTCTCCACGGGCGGGTCGCCGATCGAGACCGCTGGATTGGTGTTCATCCTTTTGCATGGCCGCGGGGGCAACGCCCGCGAGATGCTTGCACTGGCCGAGCACTTCGAGTGTCCGGACGCGGCGTTTGTCGCACCGCAGGCCGCCGGATTCTCGTGGTACCCCGCGTCGTTTATTGCCCCCTTCGAGGTGAATCAACCTGGGATCGACTCGGCCCATAAGGTGATCGAGTCACTGATCGACTCGATCGCGGTAGGCCGATCTTCGCCCGCGCCGATTGCGCTCCTCGGATTCTCCCAGGGGGCGTGCCTGGCTGTCGATCATGCGTATCGCTTTCCCCGCCGATACGCGTTCATCGCGGGCTTGACCGGCGGGATCATCGGCCCGCCGGGCACGGACTTCGATCGTGACGGTGCGCTCAACGGCACGCCGGTCTTTCTGGGTTCGGGCGATCCCGATCCGCACGTGCCGTGGTCGCGGGTGCGAGAGTCGGCGCGTGTGCTCGAGGGGATGGGCGGCAACGTCGAGCTCGTTGGATATGAGAACGCGCCGCACGCGGTGCTGCCCGATCAGGTCGACCGGGTTCGCGAACTCGCCCGAGCGGCGACGGTTGGAGGTTCGGCGTGAAGGTCACTCGCATCATCGAGGATGCGCGGGGCGTGTCCACGTTCGCCGAGGACTCTGTCACGCTCGAAGACCACGGCACCATCGGGCGGCTCTCGAGGCTGTTGCCGGCCGAGGGTGTGATCTTCCGCGAAACCCCGCCCGACTACGACTATGACTGGCACCCCGCACCGCAGCGGCAGTACATCGTGCTTCTCGATGGTGAGATCGAGATCGAGGTGGGCACCGGCGAGGTGCGGCAGTTTCGCGGGGGCGAGGTGCTGCTCGTCGAGGATACGGAAGGCCGAGGGCATCGCACGCGCTCCATCGGCGACACCCCCCGACGCTCGCTGTTCATTCCCTTGGCCCAGGCCCCGGCGTGACTCAGTACATCGCCGCAGCGTGGATCCTTGTGCTCGCGAGCACGCAGGCGTTCGCAAGTCCCGTTCCTCAAGAGCAGTCACAGACTGGGTACGCACTGCCGCCGATCGAGATCACAAGATGGTCCGAGGACTACCGACCACTCGCCGACTCGGCTGACGAGCTGACGGGGCTCGATCGACTCAAGTGGCTCCCGATCTCCCGCGACAACGGGATCGCCGTTTCTTTCGGCGGCTCATTGCGGGAACAGTTCGAGTCCTACCAGAACCGTGAATTCGGATTCGCCGAGGGCGATGACGACGCGTACTTGCTGCACCGGCTCCTGCTCCACGCCAACGTGCGCTTCGGCACGCAAGCCCGTGCGTTCATCGAGTTTGGCAACTCGCTCATCGTGGATCGCGACGCTACGCCTTCCCCGGTCGACGAGAACGAGTTGTACTTCGCCCAGGGCTTCATCGACCTCACGCCGACCGGCGATACGGATGGCCTCCGGCTCCGACTCGGTCGGCAGGAGCTTCCACTCGGCTCGGGTCGCTTGGTCTCGCTCCGCGATGGGCCGAATACAAGGCTCAGCTTCGACGCCGCAAGACTTACGCTGGCACAAGACCGATGGAGCGTCGACACGTTTGTGGCCGCACCAGTCGAACTGCGACCCGGCGTGTTTGACGATCGATTCAACAAAGAAACCGTATTCTGGGGCGCTTATGCCACGTTTCCCAGCGTGATCGATGTCCAGGGCGGCATGGATGTTTACTACCTGGGCATCGACCGAGACGACCGCCGATTCGGAGTTGCGGAGGGAGACGAGACGAGGCACTCCGTCGGCTTGCGGCTCTTCGGTGAGCGGCGCGGCTTTGACTACAACCTGGAGTCGGTCGGCCAGTTCGGCACGCTTGGGGCATCGGACATCCGCGCCTGGACCATCGCGAGTGATATCGGCTACACCTGGGAGCAGCACCCCTGGCAACCGAGGATCGGCCTCCGCGCGAACATCTCCAGCGGGGCTCGAGGCAACGGCGGCACGACCGAGACGTTCGATCCGCTGTTCCCCAACAACAGCTACTTCAGCGAGGCCGCGGTCTTGTCGCCATCGAACCTGATCGACGTGAATCCATCACTGTCGCTCCGACCGACCGAGCGCCTGGAGCTGCTCGCGATGTGGGACTTCGTCTGGCTGACTTCTGGCGACGATGCCGCCTACGGCCCGCCAGGCGTGCCCTTGTTCGACCCGGCGGACTCCCTGGGCCGTTTCGTCGGCCACAGCCTCTCGGCTAAGGGCGTCTACCAGTTCGACCGCCACTCGTCGTTGACGCTCGCGTACACACGCTTTCTTGCGGGCGAAGCGGTAACTTCGACCGGCGGGGATGATGTGGACTACCTCGCGCTTTGGTACGAGTTCAAGTTTTGACCACGGACGAGCGGAACGAAGTGCTCGCTTCGGGCGAGCGCGGACTCGTCCTTCGTCTAGTGCGAGTTGGGGCGACGCAAGCTCTCAACCCTTCTGCTCGAACGGCGCCTCGCCCAGGCCTCGATTCGAGGCCCGTTCCCTAGCAGCCGTGCTAACGGAGTTCATCCCATGTCAGCCCGTACTTGGCGAGAAACTTCCGGACGCGATCGGAGTCGTTGACCGAGGTACGCCGAGAGCGAGATGCAGCGAACAGCGTGCGTCCGGCATCGGACATCGACCGTGAGCGCTGGCAGACTTCCAGAACGGTCTCCAGCTGCACGCGATCGAAGAGATCGATCTCCCTTGATCGTGCCTCGCCGAGCAGGCGGGCGACGAGCCCTCCACTTCTGGAGTTGTCGCCACCCTGCCACGATCGCCTCAGCCGCTCGACTTCCTCTTGGACGACTTCGCGTGAGATTCGGCCGCCAGGGGCGAGCGTCGCCATGCGTGTCAGGGCCGCACCCAGATCGCGAAAATTGCCCGGCCAGTGCCCTTCGGGACCGGTGGCGAAGTCCAGGAACGACGCGCGCGCCTCGCGGCTGAATCGGATGAGCTGGCCGCGCTCCCGAGCGAACCGCTCCAGCTCGTGCTCGAGGTTGGGCTCGATATCTTCGGGCCGATCGCGCAGTGCCGGGAGCTCGAACGTCCAGAGGTTGATCCTGGCGAGCAGGTCCTCGCGGAACTCGCCGCCTTGCACGCGTTCGGCGAGGTCACGATTGGTTCCGGCGATCAGCTGAAAGTCGCTCCCCACCTCGGCGTCCGCACCCAGCGGAAGGAACCGTTTCTCCTCGATCGCCCGGAGCATCATGGCCTGCTCATCGAGACCAAGCTCACCGATCTCATCGAGGAAGAGCATCCCGCCGTCGGCGGCGCGCAGCAGTCCCGATCGATCCGAAGCGGCTCCGGTGAACGCGCCCTTCTTGTGCCCGAACAATGCGGACATCGCTCCATCGCCCCTCAGTGTCGCGCAGTTCACCTCGACGAGGTCGCCATCCGTGAGTCGGCGATGCTTCCGCAACTCGAAGATGCGCCCTGCGAGCCGCGACTTGCCGGCTCCGGTTGGTCCCATGATCAGGATGGGATCGGTCGTGCGGGCGGCGACGTGCTCGATCCGCTCGATGAGTTGGTTGAACGCCGAATTCCGCGTCTCAATGCCGCCCTTGAGCGACGCGATCGCGTCGGAGTGCTCACGCTCGAAGCGAGCCGCCAGTCGATCGTAGCGAGAGAGGTCCAGATCGATGATGCTAAAACGGCCTGGGCTGTCGGTGCTCTTTCCCTTGTTCCCGCGCGGGGGGCTCGTCTGGATCAGTCGAGCCGGGAAGTACCGGGCCTCGGTCAGGAGGAAGTTGCAGATCTGTGCGACATGCGTGCCCGTGGTGATGTGGACGAGGTAGTCCTCCCGCTCTGTATCGAACGCGTAGCCCGCGGCGAAGTCGTGCAGGGCGCCGTACACCTCCTCGAAGTCCCAGGGGTCGGCCATGTCGACGACGTGCTGGCGGACGGTGGTCTCGGGTGAGACGGCCGCGATGTCTTCAACGATGGTCTCAGCCAGCGCGGTCGCACGCTTGGCGTGGATCAACTCCAGGCGATCGACCACGAAGTCCTCGTGCTGGCAGAGCGAGACCGTCGGCCTCCAACGCTCCCACCGCTTGGGGCCCTTCCCGGTGTCGAGGGTGGTGCCCAGGATGCCGAGCACGACCGTGGGTCGGACCGTCGGTTTCGCCTTCATTGAACCACTCCGTGTGTCTATCCAATTGTATACATCTCGATACTTCTATATCGCACCATAGAGAGAGCCAAGTGAGCCAGAATTCAGAAAAACGCCGTTCCTGGCCCGCCAGAGCGGTTTTTACACATTCCGAGCGGCATCACCACGAATTGGCACGCCCCATGCAAAGTGCTCCCCGTCACCAACGACAGGAGACACAGCATGGCAAACAAGACACTCTTCAATTCGTTTCGCGGACCCCGGCCCCAGGCGACCGACACCGTCAACGAGGCGGGAGGCACGGCCTACGCGATGACGCCCGAGCAGATGCTCGCGCAGTACGCCGCGACGGGGTGCATGAACTCGACGTTCTACGCCTCGGCCGAGGACCAGCTCGACACCGTGCTGGATCTCTGCGGCGCGGTGAGCCCAGAGTTCATCGCGCGGGTGGCGCTGTACTGCCGGCGTGAGGGCCACATGAAGGACCTGCCCGCGTTCTTGTGTGCGGTGCTCAGCGTGGTTTCGCCCGGGCTCATGGCTGAGGTCTTCGACCGCGTGATCGACTCGCCGAAGATGCTTCGCAACTTCGTGCAGATCATGCGCTCCGGGGCGGTCGCGAGGAAGTCACTCGGAAGCCTGCCCAAGCGCATGGTCCGGCAGTGGCTCGAGTCGCGATCGGATGAGGCGATCTTCTTCGGTTCGGTTGGCAGCGATCCGTCGTTGGCCGACATCGTGAAGATGGTCCACCCCAAGCCGGCGAGCCAGAGCCGCGAGGCGCTGTACGGCTACCTGCTTGGGCGAGATCACGACGCATCGATGCTGCCAGACATCGTTCGGAAGTACGAGGCGTACAAGGCCGGCGAATCGTCAGACGTGCCCAACGTGCCCTTCCAGATGTTGACGTCGTTGCCGCTGGACAAAGCGGCGTGGAAGGAGATCGCTCGCAACGGCTCATGGCAGATGACGCGAATGAACCTGAACACTTTTGTGCGTCATGGGGTGCTCGAGGACTCGAAGATGGTCAAGCTCATCGCGAAGAGGCTCGCTGACGCGGAACAGGTACGGCGCTCACGCGCGTTCCCGTACCAACTGCTCACGGCCTACATGATGGCGTCGAGTGAGGTACCGCGGCAGATCCTCCGAGCCCTGGAACTCGCGTTGGAGGTCTCGGTGCAGAACGTACCGGAACTGCCTGGCAAGACGTTCGTGTTCGTCGACGTATCGGGCTCGATGCACTCCCCGGTGACGGGGTACCGCAAGGGCTCGACCAGCGCGGTTCGGTGCGTCGACGTTGCGGCACTCGTCGCGGCGGCGGTGCTCCGAAAGAACCCCGACGCGGAGGTCATCCCGTTCCACGACGAGGTGGTGCGTACCCGGTTAAACCCGCGGGACACCGTGATGACCAACGCCGAGAAGCTCGCGAGCCTGCCCGCAGGCGGAACGGACTGCTCTGCACCGATGGCGGAGCTCAACCGACGCAAGTCGGAGGTGGACACGGTGATCTATGTCTCGGACAACCAGTCATGGATCGACACATCGCAGGGATCGTGGCGTCGGGGTACGGAGACCATGAACGAGTGGACGCAAGTCAAGGCTCGCTCGCCCAAGGCACGGATGGTGTGCATCGACGTGCAGCCGTACGGGTCGACGCAGGCGCCCAACCGCCAGGAAATCTTGAACGTCGGAGGGTTCTCCGACGCCGTGTTCAAGGTGATCAGCCAGTTTGCTCGCAGCGACTCGGGAACACAACACTGGGTCGACCTGATCAACGAGCAGGTGATCTAGAACGGCGGGAGGCGGCCCCCGGCAATCGGGCCGGGGGCCCGGGCTCAGGAGACTGGGCCCGCGCGGTGGCGGCGGGGATGCCGCCGGGACTACATCCTGACCCCCAGTCTCGGTAACCCCTTGCCACGCCGCCACCGCGGCCTCCCGTTCTCGGTTTGTCGTCAGCGAAGGAAAGGACAACTCAGCGGAATGGGTCGGATCGGATGCAGTCGGGACTCCATGGTTGTGATCCAAGACAGGTCTCGACGATCGACTTGCCGCCTCGACTCGTTCTGTTTGTGTGATCGTGGATCGGAGAATGCACGTGGGACTACAGGTTTAGGTCCTCGAGGTTGCGGGTTCGAGTCCCGCCCGTCTCGTTCACCACTCAAGGGACGGTAGCTCAAATGGAAGAGCGCGAACGTCTCACCACCCCTTGTCTCCGATTCACTTTCTGGGTGTAGCTCAGCTTGGCAGAGCGCGTGCCTTGGGTGCACGAGGCCGGAGGTTCGAATCCTCCCTCCCAGATTCGGATACCGACCAGCAGCGAATGCCAGAGGAACTACATAACGATGAGGTCGCGGGTTCGAATCCCGCCCGAGTCACACCTCGTGTACTCGGTAGCTCAGAGGCAGAGCACATCCCGTTTCTCACACCCTTGTCGCTGCTCATTGGAGCCTCGTAGCTCAGTTGGATCAGAGCGCCGCGCTACGAACGCGGAGGTCGCAGGTTCGAGTCCTGCCGAGGCTGTTTTCAGTCTACGTACGGAGGAGTCCCATCATGACCGAGTCGAACACGCCTTTTGTCGAGACCGGCGAAGCCACCGCGATCCTGCCGCTCCCGGACGATCGCAAGCCCGTGACCGTGATCGGCACGCCCGAGATCCGCGAGACCTTCGATTCCGGATGCCTCAAGCAGACCGTGAACTCGGCCATGGCACCCGGGGTCTCCCATCTCGTACTCAACCCCGACGCGCACGTTGGATATGGCACGCCCGTCGGGTGTGTCATGGCAAGCCCGTCGCACATCTATCCTGGGCCGGTCGGCGTCGACATCAAGTGCTCGATGAGCCTGCTCGCGCTGGACATCGACGAAGATGCCGTGCGCGATGTGCGCACTCGACGCGCGATCATCAACGCGATCTGCGAGCGCACGCCCACGGGTACGGGTCGCGGGCAGCGCAGCGTGCCGAGGTCGCGGAACGTGTCCCACGAGCTGGGCACGCGCATCGTGACGGAAGGAGCAACCGAGGCGATCTGCACCGAGCTTGGCATCCCGCCAGAGTGGGCCGACCGATGCGAGGACAGCGTCCACACGGGCCACGATGGCACCACGGACGCGCTGCGCACGCGCCTCGACGTACACAAGCAGAATGCACGCTTCTACGAGCGATTCCCCAAGAAGATCCGCCAGCTCGGTTCGTACGGCGGCGGAAACCACTTCGGAGAGTGCGAGGTGGTTCGCCTTCGCGACGGCGATCGCGTGCGCGAGGCGGCAGAAACGTTCGGCCTGCGTGACGGCGGCGTTGCATTCCTGTCGCACTGCGGTTCTCGCGGGCTCGGGCACGACATGGCTGCCGGACAGTTCCGGGTCCTGGAGGAGCACTTCACCAAGTGGGGCATCCCGCTTCCCGGTGGAGACCGACAGCTGGTGCACGCGCCTCTCGGGAGCGACCAGGCGAACGCGTACCTGGACGACATGGCGATCGGTGCAAACTTCGCGACGCTCAACCACCTCCTGATCAACGCGCTCGTTCTCGAAGCGTTCCAGGAGGTCCTGCCCGGAATCGATGGGCGGCTGGTGTACTTCATCAGCCACAACATTGCCCGTGAAGAGATCGTCGACAACAAGCCCCACTGGGTGCATCGCAAGGGCGCGACCCGCGCGTTCCCCGGTGGACACCACGCGCTCAAGGGAACGCCGTTCGCGGCCACGGGCCACCCGATCCTGCTGCCGGGGAACCCGCAGGACGGCTCCTCGGTGATGGTCGCAAACCCGGGAGCCGAAGCGTCGTGCTACAGCGTGAACCACGGTGCGGGTCGTGTCATGGGCCGAAAGGCCGCATCGCGCACGCTCGACCAGGCCGAGATCAACGCGTCGTTCGATGACCGCGACATCCTGACCAACTGCCGCAACTACCCGATCGACGAGGCGCCCGCCGCGTACAAGGACTTCGACGAGGTACTCAAGTCCGTCGAACTCGCCGGCCTCGCATCCGAGGTGGCGCGACTTGAAGCGAAGTTTGTGATCAAGGACGGCGACAAGGCGGACGATTGACTCGGACGCTGACGAAAGACGTTCTTATAAATTTTGATTCGCGGGTTGACTTGCGTGTTCCATCATTCATAATCCACCCCCCCACGACAGGAGGTATGCCTTGCTGCACGAGTACCGTAACTCACTTTGACCTGTCGCCGCTCCGCCGGCGACGCCGGTGGAGCCATCCACCCCACAACCCAGATTTGTCATGAGCGATTGTGCTCATGTCGCGCCCGAACACTATGTGTGTTTGCGCCGCGTCCTTGCCTGTAAACCGCTGGCGCGTCGAAGTCTCGACGCGTTCCGCCCTCGGTGTGTCGATATGAACTGGATCGAGAACATCATTCAAGAGTCCCCAATGGTCCAGGGAGGCCTGACGCTCATGATCGTCGGCTGGCTCGCATACCAGATCCGTTCCTTGCCGACGAAGGCGTTCCGCTTCTGCCGGAGCTTCTTTACCCGTGTCATCGAGGTGCGCGAGAAGCACCCCCTCTACGACGCATGGCTAGGCCTCCTGACGGACGGCGCGTTCCGGCCGGGCGGGCCGAGGACACTCGAAGTGCGCACGACTTCCGACGATTATGACGAGAGCGCTGCCACTTCGGCCTTCGCCGCCGGCTCGGACGACTTCTGGGCGCGCCTTTGCGGGCGTTGGTGCAAGGTCTCGGTCCAGCGAGAGGAGTCCTCCGGGGCCACTGCGGACCTGGTGCGCCGGTTCATCATCAACGTCGAGGTGCTCTTCGGCACACGCGAGGATCTCGCGCGCATGCTCGACGCCGCCAAGGCGCGGGCGAACGTGATGGATGATCGCCAGTTGGTCGATCTGTGCAACAAGTATGGTTCGAGCAACACGATGTCGCTGCCCAAGCGCGCCCCGAACACGCTCTGCCTACCCAACGAGTTCTTTGATGGCTTGGAGTTGCGAGTCCGGCAATTCTCCGAGAGCCGCGAGGACTACGAGCGGCTGGGTATCCCGTGGCGGCTCGGCATTCTGCTGCACGGTGAGCCGGGAACGGGCAAGACCTCGATCGCCCATTCGCTCGCGTCGACGCTGAATCGGAGGCTGGCCGTGATTCCGCTGGCCGACATGCGCTCGGACGAAGAACTCGTGAGCGCCTTCGAGGGCGTCCGCGAAGACTCCATCGTGCTGATCGAGGACGTCGACTGCGCCTTCCACCAGAGGGAAAACGAAGAGGCTTCGGGGATCACCTTTTCCGGCTTCCTCAATTGCATCGACGGCATGATCGCGCCGCAGAACGGGCGCGTGCTGATCATGTCTACCAACCATGTTGATCGCCTCGACCCGGCGTTGGTCCGGCCCGGCCGAGCCGACATCAAGCTAGAGGTCCCACTGCTCGATCGCGATGCCGCGATGGACTACGTTGATCGGCTGTTCGCCCATGTGCCCAACCGGCACGACGTCGTCAACGAGGTCATGGCGATGGAGCGTCCAACCTCGGCCATGCTTATCAATCGGCTCATGCGTCAAGACTGGCGGCGCAGCACGTCGGCCTCGCAAAGCCAAGCGCCCGGTCCGCCGCAAGTCGGGACGAGGCCCCGGTCTCGCTGGGGTTCGGGGATTCGAGGAGGCTGGAGATGATCCAGATTGATGGCTCACAAGGCGAAGGTGGCGGGCAGATCTTGCGGACGTCGCTTTCCCTGTCGATGATCACTGGGCAGCCGTTCCGCATCGACAACATCCGCGCCGGACGGCCGAAGCCGGGACTGATGCGTCAGCACCTGACCTCGGTCGAGGCCGCGCGCGCCGTCTGTTCCGGCGGGGTTTTTGGCGCTGCATTGGGGTCGACGAGCCTCGAGTTCACGCCCGCCAAGATTCGTGGCGGCGAATTCACCTTCTCAATCGGCACCGCGGGAAGCACGACACTGGTACTGCAAACGATCCTCCCAGCGCTCATAACCGCGAGCACTGAGTCCGAAGTCGTCTTGACGGGTGGCACGCACAACATCCATGCGCCGAGCACGGACTTCCTCCAGCGCGCCTTCCTGCCGCTCATCAACCGGATGGGGCCGTCCGTCCGACTCGAACTCGAGCGCTATGGGTTCTTTCCTGCGGGCGGAGGCCGCATTCGTGTCCACGTCGAGCCGACCGAGCGTTTGCGCCCGATCGAACTCATGGACGCGTCGCCCATCTCTGCGCGGTCCGCGACCGCCACGATCGTGGGCTTACCGCCGTCGATCGCGACTCGGGAGATCGGCGTCCTTTCGGAGACCCTCGGTTGGCCGGAGGAGTGCCTCCAGATCCGACAGCTCACGCAGGACGAGGGGCCCGGCAATGTTGTGAGCATCGACGTCGGTCGGCAGGAGATTACCGAGGTGTTCACGGGCTTCGGCGAGCGCGGCGTCTCGGCGGAGAAGGTGGCCGGGAAGGCCGCCAAGGACGCGCAGCGCTACATCGATGCGGGCGTCCCGGTGTGGCGCTATCTCGCCGACCAGCTCATGCTCCCGCTTGCCCTTGCCGGGGGCGGCGGCTTCAAGACCGGCAGGCTCTCGCAGCACTCCGAAACGAACGCCGAGGTCATCGAGCGATTCCTGCCGGTGCGAGTATTGAAGAAGTGCCTTGACAAGGGCGTGCATCACGTGCAGATAGCCCCCGAGCTGTAGGACGGATTCGCGAGCGGGGAACATGCCTCGGCGATGCGGGCTCGTCTGTGGTCTGCGAGACGTCTGCGGTGGCCGAGAGTTCGCGGGCTTGGCTCCGGCCCAGCTCTCTGCAGCGGCACCGCGGATCGGGACGTAGCCGCAGCTTCGAGTCCTGTAAATACGATACGGACGACGTTGCAGGGGGCAATGGAGCGGAGGCGACTCGAACGCCCAACTTCCAGCTTGCAAAGCTGGCACTCTACCAATTGAGTTACCGCCCCTGAGGGGCCATCAGTGTATGCCTTCTCGGACGATCGCCGCGCCAGGCAGCACGGCCCAAGGGCCCATACCGACCCCGCACGCCACATCCCGGGCCCGTCCCCCGATAGACACCGCCGAGGGAGGGCCGGTCCATGCTCGTATCTCGCAGGGTGATGTTCGCTGTCGCGGCCGCGACCGTTCTTGCGGCGTGTGCCAGCGTTCGGGCTGCCAGCCCCGACCCGAAGGACGCGTTTGAGCGCGCCAAAGTGGCCGAGGCCGAAGGGCGCCACTCCGACGCCTTCGAGGGGTATCTCGAAGCGTGGCACGATCCCGAGCTGCGAGCCGAGTCGGCCCGCAGAGCCCGCGCCCTTGAGCGCATCGCCCGCTTCCGGGCCGAGGACGACCTGAGCGCGATCCAGCCGCTCCAGCAAAAGCTTGGCTCGGCGTTTGCGACCTACCGCTCACGCTCTTTTCTCGTGCTCTCCGATGCTGGCGATGCGTGGACACGCTCGCGCATCACGCTGCTCGAGCGCGCCCGCGAACAGTACTTCCGTGATCTCGACCGCCTCGGCGTACCCGTGCATCCGCACGCACACCGGCTCGTCTGCGTCTTCTTCGGTGAGCACGGCGACTACCTCCAGTTCGCAAAGAAGCACGATGGCTTCAACGCGGGCTGGACCGCGGGCTATTACAGCATGGGCCACAACGCCATCATCATCCACGATGATCGAACGTCGCCCAGCCTCACGCGAATCCTCCGGGAGATGGACGTCGATCAGACTCGTATCGATGAGCTGAATGAACGAGCAAAGCAAGCCGATCGCCAGCGCCAAACGCAGCAGGCCGAGCTGCTCCGACAGGCCGCCGCCGACCTCGAGGAGAACCTCACCGCCGATCGGGAGCGCATCGAGCAGCAGGTGCTGCGCTTCGGCGTCGCCAAGGTGCTCCACGAGGCGGTCCACCTGCTCGCCTTCAACACCGGGCTGCAGAAGCGCGATGTTGCGTACCCGCTCTGGGTCAGCGAGGGCCTGGCGTCCAGCTTCGAGACCGACAACACGAGCGGGCGCTTCGGGTTCGCCTTCGCGTACGAGCCGCGCAGGCAGCAGCTCGACGAGATCGTGCTGCGAGGCGAATTGCCGGAGCTCTTCGATCTGCTGACGTTGGATGACAACACCCACCTTGATGCCCACACTGCGCGCCCGCTGTACGCCGCGGCCTACGGGCTCTTCAAGGAGCTGCACCGCACGAAGCGTGCGCAGATGGCGGCATACCTCAAGGAACTGGCCGACCTGCCGCCGGGCGAACAGACCGACGCCGAGCACCTCGCGCGATTCGAGCGTCACTTCGGCGCAGTAGACACGCTGGAGCGTCGCCTGACCCGTCGCTGGACCGCCGCCGCGCGCGAGCGGCAGGACGAACAGGCCGCCGGATGGCAAGCCGCGGGCCTGTAGAACCGCTCTCTCGGCCCAGGAACGAGGGCAACCCCTCGCCTCGATGACGGCTCGCTAGACCCTGCGCATCACCGCCGGTAATCTGTAGTTACGACTTCCGGCCCCTGGACATCCCGGCGGGCCGGTGTCTGCGTGTACCAACCGCGATCCGTTCATCCATCCGCTCCCAGGAGAGACGCCATGCCCGCATCCCCACGCCCATCGCCCAGCCTGGCCCCGCGCCGCGTCTCCGCGGCCTTCTTGATGGCGGTCGCCGCCGGCTCGGCCTCGCTGCAGATGGCCTGCGCGAGTGACGCCTCCGTCCTCCCGCAGGCGACGATGGTTAGCACGCTGCCAGCGTCCGACGAGAGCGCAACCACGACGACCGCCGCCGCCGCTTGGATGGCGAGCCAGTCCCGCGTTGGTTACCCACGCATGCCGAGCCTGAGCCCGGACGGCTCGATGCTTGTCTTCACTTGGGCTGGGGATTTGTGGGCGGTTGATAGCGAGGGCGGCATCGCCTCGCAGCTCACGACACACCCCGCCGACGACCTGCGCTCGGCGTTCAGCCCCGATGGGTCGACGCTCGTCTTCGAGTCGACGCGTGACGGCAGCCGCAACCTGTACGCGATGCCGCTCGCAATGGAGAACGGCCGAGTCGTCGCCGGCGCGGTTCGTCGGCTGACGCTCAGCGACCGCTCGCTCTCGCTCTCGGGGTTCCATCCGGATGGCGAGCACGTCTTGGTGCACGGCAGGCTGCAGCCCAGCATGTACCGCGGCGTGAACATGTACACCGTGCCGATGGAAGGCGGCGCCATCACACCGCTGACCGACGCGTACGGCTCGATGCCACGCATGGCGGCCGACGGCTCGCGCGTCCTGTTTACCCGCCAGCGCGACATCGCCGACCGCCCGGCATACCAGGGCCCCGCGGCCGGCGACCTCTGGCAGATGGACACCGAGACCGGCCGCTTCACGCAGCTGACCATGTTCGATGGCAACGACGCTCACGGCTTCGCGCTGCCCGACGGCTCGACCATTTATGTGTCCAGCCGACACGGCCAGAACAACGTCTGGCGCATCCCCGCCGGCCGCACCGACGCGGACGGCCCGAGCGCCCTCACGAACTTCAAGCCCGCCGAGGGCGAGCTTTCCATCGGCCACGGCGTGATGGACCTCAACGTCTCCTTCGACGGCTCGACCGCGACTTTCCTGGTGTGGGACACGCTGTACACGCTCGACCTTACCGGTCGCGATACCCAACCTCAGCCCGTCGAGATCTACGCCTCGGGCGACATGCAGATGCTCGACACTCGAATCGAGACACTGAGCCGCCAGGTGAGCGAGGCCGTCTTGAGCCCAGACGGAAAGACCCTGGCCGTCGTAGCCCGCGGCGAGGTGTTCGTCCGCAGCACCGATGATGACCGCCCAACGCGCCGCGTGACCTTCACCTCGGGCCGCGAGCAGGACATCGCGTGGAGCCCGGACAACCAGTACCTCTACTTCGCCAGCGACGAGACCGGCGAGTTCGCCATCTATCGCGCTTCGGTCTCGCTTGCACGCGAGGATATCAAGCCTGAGGAACCCGAGGAAGAGGAGACAGTCGAGGAGGAGACCGAAGACGCCACCGAGGAGTCGACGGAGGAAACCACCGAAGAGGCTACGGAGGGCACCGAAGAGACCACCGAAGAGGCGGTCGATGACACGGAAGGCGATGCCGAGTCTGCCGACGAGGAAGCGACCGAAGACGAAGAGGCCGAGGAAGAGGAGAAGATCGACCACGGCAAGCGCTGGGCCGAGTCCCTCCGCTTCGATGTCGAGCCGCTCGTCATGACCGACGTGCGCGAGGTGTCGCCGATGCCCGCACCCGATGGCCGCTCGCTCCTGTTCATGCGTGAGCGCGGCGATCTCTGGCACCATGACTTTGCCACCGGAGAGCAGCGTCTGGTCTTCGAGAGCTGGAACACGCCGGGCGTGCAGTGGGCTAGCGACAGCCGCCACATCGTCTACAACGTGGCAGACCTGGACTTCAACAGCGACGTCTGGTTGCTGGACCTTGGCGATGAAGACGCCGAGCCGATCAACCTCACGCGCCACCCCGATATCGATACCTCGCCGCGCCTGAGCGCCGACGGCAGCATGCTCGTGTTCCTGAGCGATCGCGCGGGGAACAACTGGTCGTACGACGTCTACGGCATCCTGCTCGACCGCTCGCTCGAGGGCCTGACCGACTACGAGCTCGAGCAGCACTTCACCGCGGCCGCAAAGGCCGCCAGCAAGAAGGGCGCCATCGATACGCCCGACTTCGATGAGGAGTACGAAGCTCCCGAGCCGCTCGAATTCGACGCCGAGGACGCATGGCAGCGTGTCCGCCGGCTCACTCGTGTCGACGGCGCTGGCAACCTCGCGCTCACCCCCGGCGGCGATCGCGTGCTGTACTCGACGAGCATCGATGGCAGCACCAGTCTGTTCTCGGTGAACTATCGCGGCCAGGACCGCAAGACCGTCCAGAGCGGCGGCGTCTCACGCGTCCAGGTCACGCCCAACGGCTCGAAGGCCGTGTTCATCCGCAGCGGGCAGGCCGGCACGGCCCGACCCGGCGGCGGTGGCTCCGAGACGCTCGGCGTCGACGCCCGCGTGCGCATCGACGTCGCAGCCGAGCAGGCCCAGAAGTTCCGGGACGCCGCCAACATGCTCGGCCGCGAGTTCTACCACCCGACGATGAAGGGCCTGGATTGGTCCGGCCTGACCGAGCGCTACCTCGAACTCGCCCGCGTCACACGCACGCCAAGCGAGTTCTACCAGGTCGGCCGCCTGCTTATGGGCGAGCTCAACGGCTCGCACCTGGGCATCTGGGGCGGCACGCAGCTCTACAGCCCGCCGAGCATCCGCACCGGTTACCTCGGCGTTGATGCCATGCCCGTCGACGGCGGGTACGAGGTGACATACGTCCTGCCTGAGGGGCCCGCGTGGCGAGAGGCCAGCCGCCTCGAGGTTGGCGACGTCATCACCGCCATCAACGGCAACCCGCTCGCTGGTGATGGCGGCATGCCCATGATGGACCTCGGCGAGGCGATGGCTGGCACCTCCGGCGAGGAGACCCTGCTGGACATCATCCCCGCCGACCCCGAGCGATCGCAGTTCGTCCTCATCGTGCCGACGTCTTCGGGCGGTGATAGCAACCTGCGCTACGAGGATGGCGTCCGACAGCGTCGCGCGATGGTCGACCAGATGTCAGACGGCCGCGTTGGCTACCTGCACATCCGAGGCATGAACGAGCCATCGCTGCGTGACTTCGAGCGTGACCTCTTCGCCGCCGCGAACGGTAAGGACGGCCTGCTCATCGACGTGCGCGACAACGGCGGCGGCTGGACCACAGACATCCTGCTCAGCTCGCTCACCGCACCCCGCCACGCCTATACCATCCCACGCGGCGCGAACGCCGACGATGTGCCGGCCGACGCCTACCCGCGCGACCGCCGTCTGATCTACGGCTACACCCGCCCCATCGCCGTGCTATGCAACGAGAACTCCTACTCCAATGCCGAGATCTTCTCCCACGCCATCAAGACCACGGGCCGTGGCACGCTGGTCGGCCAGCAGACGTATGGCGCGGTCATCTCGACCGGCTCCTACCGCCTGATCGACGGCACCACCGTCCGGCGCCCGTTCCGTGGATGGTTCCTGCCCGATGGCACCGACATGGAGAACAACGGCGCCATGCCCGACGTTGTCGTGCTCAAGAAGCCGCAGCACGAGGTCGAGGGTGTTGATCCGCAGCTCGAGGCCGGCGTCCGCGCCGTGATGGAAGACCTCGACTGAGTGTCGCTCTCATAACCCATTGAGCCCGGTAACCGGGCGACAGCACAGCCCAGACCCCCGAAACGGACGCCCATCGCGGCGTCCGTTGTTCTTTGGCTCGGCGGCCCTAGCCAGCACGCCCGATACCGATGTCGAGGAGTCGTGCGAAATGTCGGAAAGAACAACAGTGGTGCGTTCGGCCGTTGGCATCTGGCTGCTCGGTGTGCTCGGTGCCGCCGCGACGGCGCACTGGCTGCTGCCCGCCGACCCGCAAGCTGGGCTGTTCGCCCTCGGCCTGCTATGCATGGCCTACACGCTCGCCGCGTTCGTGCTCGCCCGTCGAGAGGCCGGCCTGACCGCGCTGCTGCCACTGGCGTGGGCCGCTGGCTTCGGCATGTGGCTGCCCATCGGCCAAGACTTTGGCGTTGAGACGATGGCCCCCACCATGCTCGAGTGGGGAGTCGCAGAATCGATGGTTGGCCCGATGGCAAGCGCCGCGGTGCTCTTCGTCGGCGGCGTCGCTTCGGGCGCCATGATGTATCTCGGAACGGCGTCGGCCGCGACCTTCTGGCATGTGCTGCTGCTCACCGCGCTGGTCGCCGGCGCATCGCTCTCGCACAATGACAACCCAACGACGACTTTCGCCGCCGCCATCGCGTGGCACGCGGGCGTCGCCGGGTCCCTCATGCGCTGGGCCTCACACGCGGCGTGGGCAGCGCGCACCGGCGTGTGCCCGAGATGCCAGGAGGACATCCGTGGCGTCACCGACGGCTCGTGCCCCAGCTGCAAGCTGACACTGGTCTGCCAGAGCCCGGCCCGCCTCGTGCGCCCTGTGCCAACCGAACAGCCCGTCCGGCACGACCGCGCAGCCTGACTCAGGCATCCTCAAGATACGGCAACTCGCACACCGGGCCGCGTCCATCGAACGGTACGAGCTCGATTGGCAACGCCTTGATGCCACGCCGGCGGGCCTTGGCCACGGCGTATCGCAGCGCGTAGTCGACACGCTCGTGAACCTTCGGCGTGATGTTCAACCCGTGCGCATGCATCTGCTGCAACGCGAACAGCCACGCGTGGTACTCCTCGAGGCAGCGTGGCTTGTACGTACCCAGGCCGATGGCGTGGTGCCCCACTTCGTGTAGGAACACCGCCACCGAGATCGGCCCCCGCGGGCGGGGCGCTTCGATCAACCTTGAAACGGTCCCATCGGCGTACGTCACCTGCCACGCGACGCCGCTGGTACTGCTCCGCCACTTTCGCACGCGGATGCCGTACTTCGCGAGCATTGCACGAGCGACGGCCTCGTACCGCTCGGTCGCGGGCCGAGTCCGCGGCGTTGGCCTGACCTCAACGGGACGCCGCGCTGGCGGCCTTGGCCTTAGCGGCCGCTTCGGCTTCATCGGCATGAGGTCCCATAGCGTCAGCATGGTGGCCGCTCCGATCGGGCAATGCTCCCGATGGCGATCTCCCGCCCGTTGGCGAATGCCGAGAACGCCATCGGCTTCTTCCCTGCCGGCTGCACCTCCAACAGCCGCAGCGCACCCTCACCGCACGCGATCAGCCCGTCCGCGTCGAGCACAGCTCCCGGCTTCGCACTCCCATGGCCCGCTTCCGCCGCCACGCGCCGCAGCTTCAGCATCGTGTCGCCAAGCTCGATACCCACACCCGGCCACGGCGTGAGCCCGTGCACCCTTGCGCGACACGCCTCGGCACTCTGCGCGAAGTCGATCCAGCCATCGGCCTTTGACATCTTCGACGCGAGCGTCACCCGCGACTCGTCCTGCGCCTCGGCCTCGAGCGTTCCGCCCACATGCTGCCCGAGTACACGCAGCATCAGCTCCGGCCCATCCTCCGCGAGCAAATCGTGCAACTCTCCTGCGGTGTAGCGCGGTTCGATCGCACGCCTTGACTGGCCGAGCACGAGCCCCGCGTCCATCTCCTCGGCGAGCGTGATCACGCTGTTGCCGGTCTCCGTATCGCCGGCGACCATGGCCGCGTTGATGGGTGCCGCACCTCGCCATCGCGGCAATAACGACGCGTGCAGATTGATCGCGAACCGATCCTCAAGCAATCGCCGCCCCAGCTTCTGGCCAAAGGCGATGACCACCCAAGCGTCCGCATCGAGCGCGCGGATCCGGTCCCTGCCCTCTGTCTCATTGACGCGCTCGGGTT
>CALCCF010000012.1 GCA_937899905.1 uncultured Phycisphaeraceae bacterium | reverse complement strand
AGGCCCAAGCGAGCCCAGACTCGATCACCCAAATCTGAATTGGTCGCGTGTTATCGGGCGTGCTTGTGATCGCACGCGTCTTGCAGCGCGTCACTAAAGACGTTGAACGCCAGCACCAGCCCGAACATGAACGCGGTCGCCGTGCCGATCTGCCAGAAGAACTGGTTGCGCACCTCGCTCTTGCTCTCGCTAATCATGACGCCCCAGCTGGGCTGGCCGATGACGCCGATGCCCAGGAAGCTGAGGATGACCTCGCTCTTGATGGCACCGATGAAGATGAGCGAGAAGTTGATGAACACAAGGAAGAGCACGTTGGGGATCACGTGCCGCCGCATGATGTAGAAGCGGCCGGCACCGAGGGCCGTGGCGCTCTGAACATAGTCGAGCGAGCGGATCTTGAGCGCCTCGCCGCGGATCTGGCGGCACGGCGCGATCCAGAAGGTCACACCGAAGGCGACGTACATCGGGATGAGCGTATTGGAGACCTTCACGCCGTCGGTGAAGGGCACCGTGACCTCGAGCGAACCAAAAACGAACGCGACGACGGTGAGCAGCACGATGTACGGCACGCTTGAGAGCGTCGAATACAGCCACACGATCGCGTGGTCGACCCAGCCGCCGAAGAAGCCGGCCGTTGCACCCATGAATGCGCCGACAACGACTGCGAGGATTGCTGAGACAAGCCCCACCTGTGTCGCGACGCGAATCGAGTAGACTGCGCGCCACAGGATCGATCGGCCTTGCGAATCGGTGCCAAGCAGCAGGCGGGCGTTGTACACCGCACCATCGAAGCCGGTCGGCCAGGGCATGAGCGCCAGCACGGCGTCATCGAGGCCGTCGAGCGCGGATTCGAAGGCCGCCTCGGCCTCGACCAGTTGCTCGGTCATCTCATCGATCTGCGTCCGCAGCTCCTCGGCATCGTCGGCCGTGGTGGCAGCGGCGAGATCCTCGCGGGCAAACTCGAGGTCCTCGCGCAGGATATCCACGTCCTCGAACGTGATGTCGGCCGTGTCGAGCGCATCGAACGCGTCTTCGAGCAGCCTCTCAATCTCGTCCGGCGACAGGTCCGCGACGCCGCGCTCGGCATCGGTCACGGCTAGGAGCGCGGCCGCCGGATCTTCACGGCTCAGCGCCCGCTCGATGCGCGAGAGATAGGAGTCTGCGTGCTCGAGTCGGTCTTCGGGCTTGGGTTCGTTGAAGAACCCAGGCAGGCTGTCCGGTCCAACGCGCTTGAGCGAGGCGTCGAGCGAGAGCTCCTTCACGATGAACGTATCCGAGAGCGCTCCGCGGGTGACCGCATTGGCAAACTGGGCCCCGATGATAACAACGGCGATTGAGATGTAGATCGCGATCACACCCAGCGCGACGACGGCGGCCTTGTCGCGCATAAACGTGCGGAACGCGCGTGAGCGGCGGACGGCCTTGAGCCAACCGACCTTGCCCTCGGCCATCTCGGCTTCGATCTTGCGGTCGAGAAGTGAGCCGCTCATTTGAGTGTCACCCGCGGGTCGACGACCGCGTAGAGCACGTCGGTCAGGATGTTTGTGATGATGAAGATCGCCGCGAGCAGCGCCGTGATAGCCTCGACGACCGGGAAGTCCTTGTTCGTGATGGCGGCGAAGAGCTGCTGGCCCATGCCCGGGATGCCGAAGTAGATCTCGACCAACAGCGATCCCATGATGATGAAGGGCAGCGAGATCATGACACGCGTGATGATGGGGATCAGCGCGTTGCGCAGCATGTGCTTGAACATGACGCGCTTGTTGCTGGCGCCCTTGGCGCGAGCCGTGCGGATGTAGTCCTTGTTGCACTCCTCGACCATGACGGCGCGATAGAAGCGCGTGTCGTAGCCCATCGCGACGATAACGCCGATGAGTACCGGCAAGAGGCAGTAATACGGCCAGCTGGCCAGCGTGCCCGGAACATTGGCAAACCACGACGCGAGCACGCGGAACCAGCCAGGATCTTCTGCGCCGCCATCGATCAACGACTGGCGGACGTCGGACCACAGCGGCAGCACGGGCTCATAGCCAAAGGTCGAGAAGATCTCGAGATCGAACGCGAGACGCGGCCACTGCGCACCAAAGTACTGGCCCACGATGACGTACACCAGATAGCTGATGCTCATGCCCAGCACGGCCAGGAACATCACACCGCGATCGAGCGGCTTGCCGCGGTTGAACGAGGCGATAAGGCCCAGCGTAGTCGAGATGAGCGTCGTGAGGATGAGCACGGGCAGGGTGACGGACAGGCTCGGCACGATCGACGAGGACATGATCTCGCCGACAGACTGGCTCGGTACCGACCAGCTGCGATGCTCGAAGTTCAGCGTCACGATTCGGCCGAGGGCGGCGACGTATTGGTTGTCCCACAAGCTACGCCCGAAGCCGCCCACGGTCCACGGATCGTTGACGATCTCGATGCCCTCCGTCGAGGCGTCGGCGTCCAAGACCGTCGGTGCTGGCGTGTCTTCGGCGTCGCGAACCCGGTTCGGTTGCACGCGGATCGCGTCGATGAGGATCGGGGCGCTCGAGTCATCGCGCAGCCGGACGTGCAGCGGCTCGCTGCGCGAGAGCGTCACGTTGCCGATGTTGTGCCAGCCGACGCCATCGATCTCCGTGGAACGAGCCGGCCGGGTCTGGTCCATCGAGACGGTGCGAAGCGGGATGTCGCCCTCGATGAGCCGCACCCAGGTAAGCCCGCTCTCGCCGAGCGATCTCGGCACGCCCTCGTCGTCTTCGACCGACGGCCAAGTCGCCTGGATGGTGTATTCGCCAGGCGCGAGGTCGATGCTCCACTGCACCCAGGCCGCACCGGTGCCAGGGCCCTTTGCCAGGTACGTGTCGCCAACGGACGCCGCTTCGCTCTGCACGGCCGTCCAGGTGCGTCCGCCAAGCTGCCAATCGCCGAGGATCGGCTTGTCGAGCCCGAAGTCGGTGCGCTTGTCGTTGTACTGGTCGTACGTAGGGAACTTGCCGAGATACGCCGTCACCGGATCGGTGAGGCGCAGCAGCAGCATCAAGAAGAGGATCACCCCCATGTAGACGGGGATGTTGTAGAGGATTCGTCTGAGGACGTACGACCACATGCGGCTGGCGGCGCCTTTCGTCTGCTTTCGTCAGGAACGGTGACGTTAGCGCGTCTGCTCGGTGTCGAGGTACTTGAACCAGCCCCAGTGCCGCTGGGTCGGCTTGGCGTTCTTCATGTGGCTGTTCACCATGAAGTAGCGGTTGCGTGCGAGCGAACCAACGTACGGCACGTCGCTGAGGATCATGTCACGCATCTCCTCATACAGCGCCGTGCGCTCGGGGCCGGGGTCCATCAGCCGGGCCCGCTCGTACATCTCGTCAAACTCGGGGCGGTTGTAGTTCGAGTGGTTGCTGCCCGGCGACGCGTTGGGTGAGTAGAACAGAGCGAGGTTGTTCTCGGCGTCGGGGTAGTCGCTGCCCCAGGCGAAGCCGAAGAAGGGAACCTCGCGGCGGTTTACCTGGGAGATCAGGTCGGGGAAGTCGAGCAGCGTTTCCTCGAGGCGGATGCCGACCTCAGCGAGCTGACGCTTCATCATCGCGGTCTGCTGGGCGTTCAGGTCGCTTCGGCTCGTCGCGAAGCGGATGGGTGGCAGTCCCTCGCCGTTGGGATAGCCGGCCTTCGCGAGATACTCGCGCGCGAGCTCCTGGTTCGGGCCGCGGTACGCACCGTCCACGAGGTGGCCCTCGGGGTGGCCGTCCAGGCCCGGGGGGATCGGGCCGTCGTACACGGTGCAAAGGCCGGCATAGAAGGACTCGTTGATCTCGTTGAGGTCGATCGCCAGTGCAATTGCACGGCGGAGGGCGACCTTGTCCTCGGTGTATCCACCGACGAGCTCGTCGTCCATGTTGAACGAGCGGAAGATGAAGTCCAACTGCGGCTCGGCACGATACGTGACGCCGTTCCGACGCAGGCCGCGATCCATGCGCTTGGTGCGCGGGTTGAAGGCCTTCTCGAAGAACTCGAACGGCAGCTCGATGTAGCCAAGCTTCTCGTTCTCGAAGTCGAGCCACAGCGGGTTTGCCTCGACATACATCGAGAACTCAAGACGATCGACCATCGGGATGCGTTGGCCGGCGGCGTCGGCCAGGCCGTTCGCGGTATCCTCGCTGGACCAGCCCTCGCTGGGGTAGTAGGCCTCGCGGTACTCGGGGTTCTTCTCAACCACGAACAGCTGCTTGGGACGCCACTCGCGGAACACGAATGGGCCGGTACCGACGGGGTTGGCCGAGAACAGGTTCTTGCCGTCCGCGTTGTAATACTCGACGGCTTCACGCGGCACGATCGAAGTCTGGAACATCTGGAGCACCCAGATGAAGCGGTACACGGGCTCTTGCAGGATGATCTCGAACTCGAGGTCATTGATCTTGCGCATGCCCTCGACGGGCGCGTCGTAGTCGAACTCGGGCGCCTGGTCTTGGCGGGCCTTGTACTCGTCGAAGCCGATGATGGTGTCCTTCAGCAGCCACCAGTTCTTGCCGTTGCTCGCGCGCTGGTCGGCGAGTCGCTTGAACGAGAAGAACACGTCATCGGTGTTCACACGACGGCCCTCGCCGCCGGGGAAGCACTCGTTGTCGTGGAAGAACGCGTCCTCGCGGAGGCGGAAGCGCCAGACCTTTCGGCCCTGGTCGTCGACGTAGTTCGTCGGCATCTCGGCCAGCAACAACGGCTCAAGCTCGTTTGGGTTGGTGTACTTGGGCTGCAGCAGCGTCTCGTAGACCTGCGTGATCGCCATGTTCTCGTAGGTGGTCGAGCCCTGGGCCGGGTCGAGCGTGTTGGGCCCGGCCGTCCGCATGGGCAGTCGGAGGATCGTGTCCTGGGCCAGCACGCCCTGGGCGGTGGCGGCGATCGCCACGATTGCCGAGACGAACATGATCTTCAAAGTTTGATATTTGCTAGGGATCACCGCTGGCCTCCTCGTCGGCTGGGCCGGTCTGTGGTCTGTCGATTGGTCCCAAAACGGAGCCCTGCAGGGTACGGGGTGAACCCGCCGCCGCCAAGCGTGCGGCTGGTAAACCAACCCACCAAAGCACTTGGGCAACAATACGAGCGGAGGAACATGAGCCGGCGTGCGTGACCGACGCGAGTCGGAGCCGTTGATGGTCGATAACGAATGGGATTCTCGGGGCAGGAGGTCGACGGTGAAGGGCGTGATACTGGCTGGCGGACTGGGCACTCGGCTTCGGCCGCTGACCCTTGTTACGAACAAACACCTACTGCCGGTGTACGACCGGCCGATGATCTATTACCCGATCCAGTGCCTGCTCAACGCGGGCATCACCGAGATCCTGATCGTCACCGGCGGCGAGCACGCGGGCGACTTCCTCAAGCTGCTCAAGAACGGCCACGACCTGGGCGTCAAGCGCCTGGCCTACGCGTATCAGGAGGGCGAGGGCGGTATTGCCGACGCGCTGCGGCTGGCCAAGGACTTCGCCGACGGCGAGAAGATCTGCGTCGTGCTGGGCGACAACATCATCGAGGGCAATCTCAAGAAGGCCGCGGGCGACTTCTTCACGCAAAAGAGCGGGGCCAAGCTGCTGCTCAAGACCGTGGACGATCCGGAGCGTTTCGGCGTGGTCCGCTTCGAGGGAGAGGGCGACGACGCCCGGATCACCGAGATCATCGAGAAGCCCCAGGACCCGCCGAGCAACCATGCCGTGACCGGTATCTACTTCTACGACGCCGACGTCTTCGAGATGTGCGAGGGACTCGAACCGAGCGCACGCGGCGAGCTCGAGATCACCGACGTGAACAACTTCTACCTGAAACGCGGCGACCTGACGTACGAGACACTCGAAGGCTGGTGGACCGACGCGGGCACCTTCGACAGCCTGCACCGCGCCTCGAACATGGTGCGCGAGGGCGGTGCGAATCACGCCAGCCTTCCCGCGGGAGCCAGCGCATGACCTCAGCGACAGCCGATATGCCGACCGCCGCCGAGGCACGCAAGCCCGAGCCCATCCGCACCGTGCAGCTCTCGCCCGCCGAGGCGTTCGAGATGGCCAAGGAAGAGCTCGAGCCGCTGCTGATCCCGGCGTCGATCTTCGCCGACGACCGCGGGTGGTCGGTGATGAACCTGATGCAGGGCGTGCTGGGGCCGGCCGGCCAGATCAACTACTCGGTAATGTACCCGAGCGTCATCAAGGCATGGCACCGCCACACGAAGCAGACCGACTTCTGGCTGTGCATTAACGGTCACGTCAAGACCGGCGTCTTCCGCGAGAGCGACGGCCGTCGGTGGATGACAATCGTCGGCGAGCGTCGGCCGGGCGTCGTCATCATCCCCCCACCGCTGTGGCACGGTTGCGCGACCGTTGGACACGAGCCCGCGGGCCTGCTGTACTACGTCACGCACCAGTACGACCCGAGTACGCCCGACGAGTTCCGCATGGCGCATGATGCGGTCGAGCAGTTCCCCTGGAGCGTGCAGCACGGATGAGCGACGCACCGCACGTGGTGATCGGTGCGACGGGCATGCTGGGGCGTGCCGTGGTGGCCGAGCTGCGCGGACGCGGGATCGAGCCGCTCACCCCGACACGGGCGGAAGTCGATCTCGCGCAGCCCGACTCAATCGATGCGTTACCGATGTGCGAGGCCCTGTTCAACTGCGCCGCGTGGACCGACGTCGATGGTGCCGAAGCGCATGAATCCGAAGCGACCGTGATCAACGGGAAGGCGGTCTCGCGACTAGCCATGAAGTGCAGCGGCGGGCTCGTCACCTTTGGTACCGACTACGTTTTTGACGGACGCGGCGAGTCTCCGTACAAGACCGATGCGAAGCGGGACCCAATCAACGCCTACGGCCGCGCTAAGGCGGCTGGTGAGCAGTTGCTCGAGTCGAGTAGTACCTCCTGGCTGAACATCCGAACGAGCTGGCTGTATGCCCCGTGGGCAAACAACTTCGTGCTGACGATGCGCCGGCTCATGCACGAGCGCGAGTCGCTGAAGGTCGTCGACGATCAGCGCGGCCGGCCAACCTCGGTCGAGCACCTCGCACGAGCCTCTGTCGAGCTGTGGAGCCGCGGCGAAACCGGCCATTGGCATGCCACCGACGGCGGCGAGTGCACGTGGTACGAGTTCGCCAGCGAGATCAAGAAGCTCACCGGCGCACCGGCGACCATCGAGCCCTGCACCACCGACGAGTTCCCGAGGCCCGCAAGACGCCCCGCGTACAGCGTGCTGGACCTCAGCCAGACCGAGGCCGAGCTCGGCCCCATGCCCCACTGGAAGGACAACCTGGCCGACGTGCTGCGTCGCGTGCCGGAAGGGATCACCAATGCCTGACAAGCGTGCGTTCGAGCATCTCCTGGTCACCGGTGGCTGCGGTTTCATCGGCTCCAACTTCGTGCGCTCGGTGCTCGAGTGGCGGCCCGACGTGCGCATCACCAACCTCGATGTGCTGACCTATTCGGGCAACCTCGAGAACCTGGCCGACATCGAGGGGCACGAGCGGTACACCTTCGTCAAGGGCGATATCACCGATGGCGCTCTCGTCGAGTCGCTGATAGCGGATTGCGACGCCGTTGTGAACTTCGCAGCCGAGAGCCACGTCGATCGCTCGATCCAGGACGCCTCGCCGTTCATCACCAGCAACGTGCTCGGCACGCAGGTGCTGCTGCAAGCCTGCCGCAACACGTGGGGCGACGAGGGTAAGGCCGGTCGTTTCCTACAAGTTGGCACCGACGAGGTCTATGGGTCGCTGCCGCTCGACAAGCCCGAGCTGCTCTTCACGGAGACGACCTCGCTCGATCCATCGAGCCCGTACTCGGCGTCGAAGGCCGCGGCCGACATGATGGCGATGGCGTTCAACCGCACCTTTGGCATGGACGTGCTCGTCACGCGATGCAGCAACAACTACGGGCCTTACCAGTTCCCCGAGAAGGTCATCCCGCTGTTTGTCACCAACCTGATGCAGGGCGAGCAGGTACCGCTATACGGCGACGGCAAGAACGTGCGCGACTGGCTGCACGTGGTCGACCACTGCGAGGCGATCCTCGCCGTGCTCGAGGGCGGCCGATCCGGCGAGGTCTACAACATCGGCGGCAACAACGAGCGCAGCAACCTCGAGCTCACACACTCGATCCTCGACATCATGGGCAAGGGCTACGACATGATCCGACCGGTCGCCGACCGGCTCGGGCACGACCGCCGCTATGCGATCGATGCGAGCAAGATGAGGGACGAGCTCGGCTGGCAGCCGTCGCGCAGCGCCTGGCCTAACGGCCTGGAAGAGACCGTCCGGTGGTACCAGGACAACGCCGAGTGGTGGCAGCGCGTGCGCAGCGGCGCGTACCGTGATTACTACGAGAAGATGTACGGCGCCGCGTCGAGCTGATCGCGCTCGCGGTTAGCCCTTCTCCGACCGCCGTCGCTTCAGCTCGGCGTCGATGAACTTGTCAATCTTGCCGTTGAGCACGTCCGTGGGGTTACCCTCGACGTTCGTGCGGTGGTCCTTCACGCGGTTGTCGTAGAGCACGTAACTGCGGATCTGCGTGCCCCAGCCGCGGTTGAGGTCTCCGCCGGCCGCTTCCTTGATCTCGGCGCTGCGTTTCTCTTCCTCGATCTGCTCGAGCTTGGCCTGCAGCAGCGTCAAGGCCTGCGCCTTGTTCTGCGGCTGGTCGCGGTGCGTGCTGGCGACGAACATCAATCCCGTGGGCTTGTGCACCACGCGGCACGCGCTGGCAACCTTGTTGACGTTCTGCCCACCCGGGCCGCTGGAGCGCGCAAAGAACGTGATCTCCAGATCCTGCTCGGGGATCTGCACGTCGGTGTCCTCGAACTCGGGAGTGACGTCGACGGTGGCGAAGCTGGTCTGCCGCTTGCCCTGGGCGTTGAAGGGGCTGACACGCGCGAGACGGTGCGTGCCGCGCTCGCAGTTCAAGTAGCCGAAGGCGAACGGGCCCTTGACGTGCAGGGTCACCTGGTCGATGCCGGTCTCCACGCCGTGCCCCTTGGCGACCTCCTCGATCTTCCAGCCCATGTTCTCCAGGTAGTAGAGGTACATGCGGAAGAGCATCTCGGCCCAGTCGTTGGCCTCGGTGCCGCCGTCGCCAGCGTGGATGGTCAGGTAGCAGCTTCGGTGGTCGTGCTTGCCGCTTAGCAGGCTCTGCAGCTCGACCTTGTCCATCTTGTTCTGGAGGTCGAACAGGCTCTGGTCGGCCTCGGCCAGCAGGTCCTTGTCGTCGCCCTCTTTGGCCATCTCGTAGGCGACCTGGGCTTCCTCGAAGTCCTCGACCACCTTGTCTACCGGTCCGACTTGAGCCTTGATGAGCTTCAGCTCACTGACGACCGACTGGGCCGCGTCCTGGTCGTCCCAGAAGTCGGCCTCGCCCATCTTGGCTTCGAGTTGACGGAGTTGCTCGTGCTTGTCGTCGTAGTTAAAGAGAGTCGCGGATGGTCAAGATCCGCGCCTCAAGGTCATCGATGACCGGCTGGTGGGCGTCGAAGTGCATGGAGCGATCCTGTGGTGGTTGTGATCCGTACGGTTTGGGGTGCAATGGTAGCGGGCGGGGAAGAAAATTCTGCCGAAGCCGCGCCGCGCCTGGTCCGTGGCTCCGTTCAGAACGTACAGGCCACGAGGCCCTCCCCGAACCCACTCCTCAGGAGGCTCCCCATGAACATCCGCACACTCGGCGCCACGCTCGCCACGGCGGCCGCATTCTCCCTTGCCACGCCAATCCTCGCCCAAGAAGCTGGCAACGAGTCGCCCTCGCGACAAGTAGTGAGGAAGCTGGTCTCCATCAAGTTCGACGGCGGTACGCTCTCTGACTACGTGCGCGAGCTCCGCAAAGCCGCCGGCGACACGCCGGTCAACATCCTCTACCCACAGGAGTTTGGGGCACTCCGAGTGCCGGCGATCCAATTGGAGCAAGTCGGCCTGTACGACGCACTCGAAGTCCCTGCGGGCCTAAGCCAGCATCGCTTGTCGCTGCTGCCCGACGGTCGCGAAGCATCATGGGATGTTGACGTCCAAAGCCGTGGTTCGGGCGCACCGGTCTTTGTCATCGAGGTCTGGGCCGATGACCTCCACAGCGAGCGGGATGAGGAAGAACACGAAGAAGAGTTCGATCGGTTCCCGACGGTCCAGTCTCTGGCAGCACTCATTTCCGGCGAGCACGCTCTCGATGCCGACGCCGTGCTCTCGAGCATCCAGATCGCGCTCGAAATGGCCGATCAGGGCGACGCCGATCTCCGCTTCCACGAAGACACCGCTCTCCTATTCGCCCGAGTGACCATGCAGCAGCACGACGCCATCGAGGAGACTGTCGGGCGGTTGATGGAGTCGGCCAGCTTCATGCGAAACGCGCATAGTCGGGGCCAAGTCGGTCGATTCCTCAACGAGATGGAGGTGGAGTCGATCGACCAAGCCAAGGACATGCTCCTGCAAGCGCGAGAAATGCGCGGCATGATCCAGGACATGCAACGTGAGATTGCTGGACAAAACGACGCACACCGCCGGCAAGTCGTGCAGATGGAAGAAGAAGTCTCCGTCCTCCGTGTCGAACTGAGGCAGGCACGAAGCGTGATCGAGGACCAACAGCGAAGCCTCTCGCGGCTGGAAGCCGAGGCCGCGCGATTGCAGGCCGAGCGTGCCGCGCTTCGCGATCAACTCGAAGCCCTGGAGAACCAGCTTCGTCCCCGTCAGTGAGGTTGGATGCCCGATCGGCCGTACGCAGCGAGGCCGGAAGGCCCGGGCGAGCTCCCCGACGCCCGGGCCATTACCGTGCGCTTCGCCAGGGGAGACCGGGAAGCGTTCGCCGTGTTCTATGACGCAACATTCGACGACGCGTTGGCGGACGCCTCTCGCCTGACAGGGCGCGATGAGCACTTCTGCCTCGACACGGTGCAGGACGCGTACCTGCGTGCGGCCAAGAAGCTGCCGGCCATGGACTCGTGGGCCGCGTGCCGATCGTGGTTGCGGACAGCCATTGCCAGCAGCGCGGTCGACCGGATCCGATCTGAGTCGGCTCGCACACGGCGGGAGTCTGCGCACGGCCGACAGAGCGTACGCGATATCGAGAGCAATCCCGAGCTTGCAGAGCTACTCGAGCGGCTGCAGTCCACGCTCGACGATCGCCAGTGGCACGCGGTCCGGCTGCACATCGGGCACGGCCTGCCGCTGTCCGCTGTTGGCCGCGCCATGAGCCTGAGTCGGGACGCGGCGCACGGGCTTGTTCGACGCGGCCTGGCCACGCTGTCCGCCGGTGCGCGGGCGGAGATGAAAGGAGCCACCGATGACAACGCTTGACCCGCGAGGGCTTCACGGTGATGCGACCCGTGCCCGAAAGGCCGAGATCCTGCGCCTCGCGCAGGACGCCGTCGAGCACCGCGGTGAGACACGCCGCGCCCGCCGGCGTGCCGTCGCGATGGTCGTGCTGACCGCGGGCGTCACGCTGCTGGCCGTCCTGCTCGCGCCGACGCGGCTGGCCGGACCGCCATCGCCGGTGCCAGGGATCGGTGTTGCCGCGGGCGGCCCAGCCACCCCCAGCGGCTCGCCGGCCCCAGCCACGATCGCGCACGTGGTGACGACCTCCGGCCTTGCGAACGCGCTCGCTGCCGGCACAAGCCGGGTCTCGATCAGTCGAGTGGCCACAGCCCCACAAGCCTCGGCCATCGGCATCACCCGGGTCGTAACCACGGGCGCGGTCGAGCGCATCGGCGACACACAAGCCCTGGCCCTGCTCTCTGAAGCCGGGACGCCAGCGGGGCTGGTTCGCATCGAAGGCCGCACGACCCTGGTGTACCACGACGCCCCGACAACGCCACCAGGGCCAAGTGGCGACGCTGGCGAGACCTCACTTCACCGGCCTCTGATGCCCCTTTTGGCGACCGCCGCGACATACCGTCCGGGGTGATCGACGCGCTCTTCGACCTTCTGGCCACGACCGCGGCAGCCGTGCCCCCTGCGGCGCCCGCGGCCGATCCGCCCACAGCACCGCCCATGGACACCAAGCCCGTCGTGCAGGTCGTCTTCATCGTCATGGGGCTGACCATCGCGACCATCGTGCTGGTGGCCGGCCTGCTCGCGATGGCCATGCTCCGGCACGCCAGCCGCGGAGCGAGCCCGACGCGTACCGAGCATGTCGACGCGTGGGCCGAGGCCGGGAAGCGCGCCCAAGCGGAACCGAGCGCGGGTGATATCTTGGACGATCTCGATGACTGACCGCGCCGTCGCGCTGATTACGGGCGGCGCGAAGCGCGTCGGAGCGGCCATCGCGACCGAGCTTGCCAGCCGCGGCCTCGACCTGGTCCTCACGTACAACACGAGCGAGAACGAAGCCGAGACGCTCGCGGGTAAGCTCGCGCGGGAACACGGCGTTCGGGCCACCCCCATCGCCTGCGACCTCACCGACCCCGACGCGGCCGCCCAGGCTTGCCTCGATATCGCACGTGAATCCGGCCGTCTCGATGTACTCGTGCACAACGCCTCGGCGTACTTTCCGACCCCTCTCGATGATGGCGTGCGGTGGTCGGCTGCTCGGGATCTCTACGCCGTCAATGCCGGGAGCCCGCTGTGCATCTCCGCCGCGCTCGCGCCCCTGCTGCAGGCGTCACGACTGGCGGGTGGCGGTTCCGTCATCGCGATGGCCGACATCCACGCGATGGGGCGACCGCGTCAAGACTTCGCGGCCTACGGCATGTCGAAGGCCGCTCTGATCGATCTCGTGCGAACGCTTGCGCGAGTGCTCGCGCCCCAAGCCAGGGCGAACGCTATTGCCCCCGGCGTCGTCGCTTGGCCAGAATCGGGCTACGAGAGCGATGAGGCGTCGCAGGAAGCCTACCTCAGCCGAGTACCGCTACGGCGAGCCGGAACCCCCGAGGACGCGGCAAGACTGGTTGCCAGCCTCGCGCTGGACCACACATACATCAACGGCGAGGTCATCCGCCTCGATGGCGGGCGATGGCTGGCGTGATTGGGTCTGCAAAGGCGTGGACACCGTGATCGACCAGTCCTGTCGGCTCGGCGCACACTGTGTACAAGTACGCATTGACCGGAGTCTCCAACTCGGCGCACGAGCAATTGTCAGTCGAAGGATGCCCCGAATGATGTACGAGCCTTGCTACCGGCCTGGCTGCACGTAAAACCGGATGCCAACCTCTGTCGGTTTTCCGCCACAATCACGAGGCTATATCTACGGGCAACTACGAACGCTCTGCCAGTAAGACCTCACGATTTCCCGTACCCCCGTCGGACGATTGGTTGTTCTGGATGCGCGCGACATCGAGAGGCAGCTTCGTTCGTATCCGGACATGACGAAGCGCACAAGAGACAGGGGCTCATCGCGGTGTTGGGTGTTTGCGCGATGGCAAGCCACCGCTCGCGAATCAGTCGTTAGCCCGCAGATGGCTCCGAATAGCAGTGAACGAACAGGTGCTGCGCAATGCCAAGAACACGGCGGCCAACGAGAAAAGCAAGTACACAGGTTCCCTCGATACCCCCTTGTATTGAGGCCCCCTGATCGCGGTTTTTTCGTGACAACCCCTGATGGCTACGTGCTCCAATCGTTGAGGCGTCTTGGTATTGCCCTACGGGGCGTTCCCTGCAGAGACCACCTCGTTTAAGTGCATTTGAACTCTCGGAGTCGAAATTGGCACGTATTGAGTCAGAGATTTCAATCAAGCGGACGACACTGACATTCGAGAAGTCAAAACCACCAACAAAAGGGGATGCGTGGTGCACGACCCAGCCACGTCAAGAACATCACACGCGCAAGCGACCCGGCCAACAGGATCGGGGCACGCGTCCGAGGACGGCCACGATCGGGCGTTTGTCGCCTCATTCGCCGAGCTGGCGACGACCGCGATGCGCTCCGGGACCTCGGGAACGCGTGCGCCGCGAGGCGATACTCCCCTCGCCGCCCAAGGTCCCGCCCGGCAACAGAACGCCGACAAATTCGCGACTTTTGCGGCTCGATGCATGGCTTTCGCAGAGGCCATGAACCGCGTGATGCTCTTGCCGTCCGAACAAACGCTGGCCGAAGCCGCGAACGCCGTTCGGTGGCTGGCTTGCCCGCCGCGGGATACACAATTCCGCGCAATCGACGGCCAATCTCGACACTCCGCCCGGGAGTACATGGACTCTGCACACCCTCCGATCGCTCTGATTGTGGGCAGCAAGACCGATGAGGCCCACTGGCGTCCCTGGCTGGTTGGTTTGTCATGCCCAGCCTCCCCAACCATGCCCGTTCCAGCCGAAGGCACGGGTCATGCGGGGTACACGCTCCGCCTGGACACGCAGCACCACGCGAACGACCTTGGCATTCCACGACCAGACAACCTCGAGCACGATCAGGTTGTGAGTGAACTGGCCGGATTGCAGTGGAAGGGCCAGCGACTCGGGACGCGCATCTTGAGTGCGATGCATGATGACAACTACCGCGTCCAGATCAGAGAAATGCCATCAAAATACGGGTTTTCGGATCGGCTGATGCTGCTCCTGACGCCCGACAGGCACGACTTCGCCTCGCCCGCGTGCGATCGCGGACTCTGTGAAT
Organism: uncultured Phycisphaeraceae bacterium; assembly: GCA_937899905.1. Taxonomy (GTDB): domain Bacteria; phylum Planctomycetota; class Phycisphaerae; order Phycisphaerales; family UBA1924; genus JAHCJI01. The sequence goes on along the minus strand of CALCCF010000012.1, from coordinate 6,611 downwards.
TGGGTCTTTCGATTGTCGCCGATCGGCTGTCTGAGGTCTTGGACATCCCGTTCTTTGACTCACAGTCGCTCGTCACGCACCAGGAGTCCGTTGTTGCCTCTCTGCTCGCCCGGGGCATGAGCGTGAACCAAGCCGCCTCGGTCCTCAAGCGGAGCCCGTTCACCGTGCACGACCACATCAAGAGCTTGCACAAGAAGCTCGACGTCCAGTCTCGTTCGCAGCTGATTGCTCGTCTCGTTGGCCTCGAACCGGTCGCATTGGATCTCGCTGGACCGAGTGGACCGGTGCAGGCTCCGGCCTCTGTATGAGCTTTGATCGCCCGCCTATGAAGAGCTGAGAAGCAGACTCGGCACCGCCTCAAGACGTGCCTGCAGCCTTCGAACCCTTGTGTGAACCCGGAAGCGGCGTTTTCCGCTGCTTTGACGTACGGCCGATGCCGGGATTGAAGGTATTCGTCGGATCCAGCCGCTCGTGGAACGCACGCACCGTCTCGTCGGCGTCGTACATGTGTCCAAAGTTGTGCTCGGCTGGGAACTTCGCTCCCCGCTTTTCTAGTCGATCCAGCAAGATCTTCTTCATGCGCTCCGTGTCGGTCCCCTTGCGGAACACATACACGTTGTGGAACACGTGGCAGAGGTAGTGGCCGTAGGACAGCGCGATGTCGAGGTGCTTCTCGACCTCGATGGGCAGGGCCTCGACCCACTCGGGGTCGGTGCTCAGTAGCGCGATGTCGAGGGCGAGGGCCTCCTCGGTTGTGCGCTGGTGCATGTTCTGGTATCGGATGCCCGCACCGGCCGCGCTGAAGCGGTGGAGCAGCGCGGCTTCCTGCTCCTCGTCGGTGCACTCGAAGAAGCCGACGCCCTCGCGGTGCGACCACTCACTCTCGAGGTGCTGCCTTGCCTCATCGATGGCTTCGTCGGCTGTGACGAGGATCAAATGGTGCTCGTACGAATCGCGGTACTCGCGCAGTCGCTTGGGGATGTGCTGCGGGAAGCACCTGGCGGCGTAGCACATGATGATGTCGGGCAGGTACTTCGGCAGGAACGGGATCTTGTTGAGGATGTACTCGGCCTTGGCCTTTACCGCGTACGCCTTGGGTAGGCGTTCGGTGCCCAGGTACTTGATCGAGAGCGCCACGTCCTTGGCGTACTTCTCCGCAACAACAAACGTCGTCCTATTGAGATACTCGGCCATCTCGGGCAGATGCTCAAACCGCGTGAGCACGTGCCGCCGCAGATCGACGAAGTCTCGGGCGTCGTTGGTGCCAAGCATGAAGACCTGCTTACGCTCGGGCGCCTCGTACGTATCGACGCGGACGGCGAAGCAGGCGACCTTGCCGGCGCTCCCGCTGACTTCGTACAAGCGCTTTGGATCGGCGTTGTACCTGTTCGGTACTTCGGCATCGACCGCACGAATGCGGTTGATGTAGTCGGTATCCGATGCGGACTTGTCGTCGCCAGCGATGTCCGCCTCGCCGAAGTTGCCGGACTCGACCTTGGCCAGGATCTCCTCGGGTGTGTCTCCGAGATTCTTGATGCCCAGGTGGTCGATGAGTTCGAGTTGCCCCTTCTCGTTGACGCGTGCGAACAGCGCGAGTTCCGTATACGAAGACCCCCGCTTGCACAGGGCACCGCCAGCGTTGTTGGCAACGCCGCCGATGATGGTGGCGCCGATCGTCGTCGAGCCGAGTACCGAGTGCGGCACGCGATCGATCGACTTGAGTTGCTGCGAGAGCTCGAACAGCGTGTCCCCGGGAAGGGCCAGCGCCTGCCGACCGTCACGCAGCAATCGAAGCCCCTTGAGCTTCGAGACGTTGATTATGACGACCGGCCGGCCATAGTCGTCGCCATCCGGGCACGAACCGCCGGTCAGTCCGGTCTTGGTCGCCTGCACGATGCTCGCGCAGCCGGCGTCGACGGCCGCTTGGAGCACCCGCCACTTCTCGACGAGCGTGCTCGGGAAGACGACCGCGACCGCTGCGCCCGAGCCGTACCGGTACCCGGTTCGGTAGTACGTCGTGTCACGATCACGGATGAGCACGTTGCCCTTGCCGACGATCGATTCGAATGTGTCGATGAGCGTTGTCACGGTCTGTCAGCCTGGGAGCACTCAGGTATCGGCTCGCTCAAGAGCCCAATGAAATGCTATTCCGATGGCCGCACCAGACCGGATACGACGTCGGGCTACGGGTCGACCAAGTCGAACTCCACGATGAGGACCTCCCATGCACCGGCAGGGATCTCAACCACCTGCGCTGGCGGGGGAGGCGTCTCGGATACCCCGGGGTACGGAGTCGCGCCGTCAAGCCGGGTGACCCGGCGCACGCGGACGGTCTTATCCGAGATGATCCGCATGGTCCACGCGTTGTGGCGGCCCTGCACCTGCATGTACCGCGAGCCATCGCGCCCTAGGATCTTGGCGCCCCAGCCCACCGCGGGGTAGTTAAGGTGCTCGACGTGCACCTCGGGCATCGAACCCAGGCGGTGGAGCGCGGTGTGCAGCGACATCATCGGCTTGGGATAGCGCCCCACCTTGTGGTACAACCCGTAGCCGCTGTTATCGCCGGCGGGGATGTTCGACCAGTCTTCCCAGACCGATCGGGTTACGACATCGAAGCCATCACCGCCCAGGTCGCTGCGCGCGATGTTGGCTCTGGCGTTCAGCTCAACAACCGCGGCGAACACACCCCGCGGGTCACCGGCGCCCTCGGCGAGATTGAACCACTCGGTCAGCAGGTACTCGACCTCGTCCGGATCGCCGCCCGCATCGATGATCCATGAGCGCGTGGTTCGCATGGCCGTCGAGCACCATCCGGGCTCGATGTCGCCGAAGCTGGACTCGGGAAGCCCAGGGTACGGGCCATCGGCATTGAGCGCCGCCGAGCCGCGCACATGATGCCACGAGATGAAGTCCAGCGGCGTGTCGGGGTCCAGCAGGTGGTCATCGATCAGCTGCTTATTGATCTCGACCATCGGGCTCGGCGGGCCCGGGTCAGGGCCGTCGGTCGGTCCTGGAGGCGAGTCGGTTGCGACCATGGCCATCCACCACGCCGCGGTCGACGAGCCGCCGATGCGGTACTCGCCTGTCGACACGCCCGAGGCCTGTGCGTCGAACTCGGCGCGCTGCACGGATTGCGCAAAGTCTTGGTACAACTGGGAGAGCTGGGCCAGGCTACCGCGCCAGTATCGCTGCGGCTCGGTGATTGGCCCCTCCCAATACCGCACGCGATCCGTCCAGTCGGCGCCGGAGATGATCTCCGAGGCGAAGTCGTACACCAGGTCGCGATACGCCTCCCGTGATGTGTACAACCGCCTGTGCGCATGCATGATCGGCGGCTCGACGATCGTCCGGTTCGAGGACTCCGACAGGTACCACGGCATGAGCGAGACCTGGATGACGCAGTTGCGGCTCTTGCGCGCACCGTCTTCTGCCAGCCACACGCCGGGGCTCGTCAGGGCGCTGCGCAGATGCGCCATGAAGATCGCGTGCCCGCGGTCGTAGTCGCCCTGTGCGACGCCGTTGGTTGCGATCGTCGCGTACTGCCAGAGTCCGAAGAGCTTTGTCGATTCGTGCAGCCCGGCGATGTATCGATCAGAGAAGTACGCGTAGTGGCTGCTCGGTGGCGCGGGCGGATCCGGATCACCGGGCTCCCAGCGGTTCGATGCGAAGCGATCGTTGAAGAACACGCTCGAGCGCAGCGTATCTGGACGGTGTGCAAACGGCAGGTTCTCGACGCGCGTGTTGGCGTCCCGCGACAACTGAACGTCCTGATCGGGTTGGGCATGGCTTGCGTGCAGCCACGGTGATTCCGATGGACACGGACCGATCCAGACAGCTAGCAGCAAGCCCGCCGTGAACAGTAACCGAGAGCTTGTGCCGCGAGGCCTGGCCCAGATCATGCACGGAGGTTAGCGATTGACTGGAGCAAACGCGCTGGCGGCGTTCTTGTTCGATGCCACGCCTACGGGTCGATTCGCGATTCTCGTACATGGTCGCTCGGATACGTGATCGTGGGCTTGTACGTCGCTCATCGGACTCTCTCGCACTTTCCCAGATTAACACCACCCGTCTCATAACGGGCTTGCTCCAGCAAGAAAAGCCTGGGCCTTGGCAACTTGGCATCACGACTCCTCACAGCCTTCGGATACCATCGTGGTTCGTGGACGAGTGACTCGGGTGCACCAATTGTGGAGAGAGAAGAGATGGCACGCAAGCACGGCATGAACGGGATGGTCGCGGCGTTGGTTGCTTCGGCGGGGCTCGCGGCTCCGGCGCTGGCCCAGATCGAGTGGGACAATGCCGCCGGTGGCGACTGGAACATCGCCGCGAACTGGAACCCGATGACCGTGCCCGGCCCTGGTACGACGGCCAGCATCTCGCTGCCTGGCACGTACGACGTCTTCACCAACGGGTCGGTGACGATCAACAGCCTGTTGCTCACCAACCCGAATGCCACATTGGGAATTGGGAACGGTCGCGACTTCCGTTTGAATGGCGCAGCTTCCACAATCGACGGAGTACTGGTCGTCAACAGCACCGGCGGCACAAGCGGTAGTCGGCTGCTCATCGGCAACATCATGCAAACGCTTGGCGGTACCGGTCAGATCATCATGAACGACTCCTCTTCCGCCGCCTCTGGCCGGGCTCAAATTGTAGATGCGGCGGCTGGTCAAACCACGACGATCGAATCCAGCTTACTCATCCGCGGCTCGGGCCAGATGAACTTCGCGTTCATCAACAACGGAACGATCCGCGCGGACGCCAGCGCACTCGAACTCGCGATCCTCGGCAGGGAGAAGTCGAACAATGGCCGCCTTGAGGCAACCAACGATGGACGGCTTCGACTACAGACACCGGTCAACCAGGGGGCGACCGGCATGATCATCGCTGACGGTGGCGAGGTCCGCCTCATCAGCACCATCGTCGGTGGCGAGATCGATGCGACCAACGGGTTGTTCGAGATCGAGAGCGGCTCGGGAAATTTCAATGATGTCGTGAAAGTTACCGGCGATGTCGAGATCCAGAACGGTCGAGATTTGACCGTGCGAGGCGGACTCGATATGGATGGCACGGTCATCGTCAATCGCGATGGCGGCACGTCGGGCTCGCGGTTCTTGCTCGGCACGTCCGGCACGCTCGAAGGCAACCTCACCATTCGTATGAACGACACGTCTTCGACCGCTGCCGGCCGAGCGCAATTCGTGGATGCAATCGGCGGACTGACGACCACAATCGCCGACACCGCCGCAGTCCGTGGCGCTGGACAAATGACCGCAAACTTCATCAACGAAGGCACGATCAGCGCCGATTCTGGCGGTCGCGAGTTGGCAATCCTTGGCGTCGCCAAGGTGAACAACGGCCTGATCGAGGCCGTTGACGGCGGGCTCTTGCGCCTGGGAACGCCGATCAACCAGGGTCCCGACGGCCGCATCGTGGCCGACGGCGGCGAAGTGCGGCTCATCAACACGATCGAGGGCGGTCGGGTCGACTCGACCAACGGGCTCTTTGAGGTCGAAGCCGGAGCCGGCAACCTCAACAACCTCGACCGCTTCGACGGCGACATCGAGATCCAGAACGGCCGCGACCTGTTCATCCGCGGCGGCCTGACCATGGACGGAGAGATCCTCGTCAATCGCGAGGGCGGAACATCAGGAACCCGCGTGCTCATGGGCACTTCGGGCACCCTCGACGGCAACATGACGATCACGATGGTCGATACCTCACCGACCGCAGGAGGTCGTGCTCAGTTCATTGATGCTGTGGGCGGCCTCGTGACGACGCTCGGCGAGAACGTCGTGATTCAGGGCTCGGGACAACTCAACTCAGCCATCATCAACGAAGGCACGATCATCGCGAATGCCGAGGGCCGGGACCTGCTCTTCATCGGCGCGCCGAAGACCAACAACACCCTCGTTCGTGAAGATGACGGGGGCAGCCTGCGCTTCGCCGCGGTCATGCACCAGAGCGTCGACGGACGTCTTGAGGTCGTCGATGGGCGTGTGCGTCTGAACAGCACGATCGTCGGAGGGACCATCGACAACAGCACAGGCCAGTTCGAGATCGCTAGCGGCAACGGTGTCTTCGACGACGTTGATCGATTTATCGGTGAAGTCGAGATCGAGAATGGCCGCGACCTGTTCATAGATGGCGACCTCACGCTCGACGGCACGATCATCGTGAATCGTGAGGGCGGCACCTCCGGGAGCCGCGTGCTTCCGAGAACGAACGGCACCATCGACGGCGACGGCGAGATCTTCCTTAACGACACATCACCGACTGCCGGCGGGCGAGCCCAGCTCGTGCAAGCCGTGGGCGGCATCACGACCACGCTGGATTCAGGAGTCAGCCTGACCGGTGCCGGCCAGCTCGGCGGCGTCTATGTCCTTCGCGGCGGGATTTCACCAGGCCGTGCAGGGGCGTTCTTCGGCGAGAGCGGCATCATTCGGGCCCTGACTTCTATCGAAATGGCCGATACCACCATCGTCCGGATGCAGATCGGCGGCCGAGATGCCCAGCAGTTTGATCAGATCACGGGCTCCGCAGCCATCACCGTCGACGGCACGTTCGAGGCCGGCATCATCGACGGTTTCGAACCGGATATATGCGAGAAC
>CALCCF010000011.1 GCA_937899905.1 uncultured Phycisphaeraceae bacterium | reverse complement strand
CAGCTTTTTCATTTCGGGTGAGAGTTCGAGGACGTCGCGTTTGGTCTCGTAGACGGCGATGTACACCGGGTGCGCGTCGTCCTCCTCGCCGATGAGTTCCGTGGTTCTGTGCATCTGTTCGGGGCAGGCCCCGAGCGCGGCCACGATCGACTCGTCAAGCTCGGCTGGCTCGATCGGGCGAGACGGAAAGTCCATCACGATGAGGTCGTCGTCGTGCTGCTTCTCGTGCCAGACGGTCAACGGCCCGCTCAGGCTCTCGAATGTCAGCCGCTCGACGACCTCGCCCTCGTGGTTCCATAGCACGTGGGCTGCGGCGAGCGTCGGATGGCCCGCGAGCGGGACTTCGATCGCGGGGGTGAACCACCGCAGCCGGCGGTCCGCCGACGAATCGGAAACCGGGCCGATGAACACGGTCTCCGACAAATTCTGCTCGGCGGCGATCTGACGCATCAGCGTTTCATCGGGCCACTCGGCGACCGGGACCACGGCGGCGGGGTTGCCCGAGAACGGCTTTGAAGTGAAGGAATCAACGTGGTACAGCTTCATGTTCAGCTCCGCTGCGAATCGGTCTGGGGCTTCGAGAGTCCTGGTTGGAGCACCGAGCCCATACCGAGGCCTCGTCGAAGATCGACGATCTGTCCCGTGTGCGTACCGATGTGGAAGCCCATGCGCAGCGCGAGGTCGGTGACCGAAACCGTGCTCGCACCCCACGGCGTCTCGCGATCGAGCGCCGCATCGTCCGCATTGCGCAACGCCTTGGCCAGCGTTTCGTGGGCCGCGTGCATGACCTCGAGCCCGCGTTCGATGCTCGGGTAGGCGTCGGGATCGTCGATGGGCTGCGAGCCGAAACTCACCGCCTCGGTGGCGTAGTGCGTCGTGTTGCCACGATCGCCCTCGAGGAAGTCATCCGCCGGCAGCGGCTGGAGGCCCTCGAGCCCAAGGACACGGTGCGCGCCCCGGTGTGCGGTGATCGCCAGGTGCCCCAGCGTCCACGTGAGGTGGTTGGGCAGCGATGGTGCCTGGCTAGTCCGGTTGGAATCGTCGAAGCCTGCAAGGAAGCGCTCGAAGAGGGTCTGCGCGTTCATCACGTTGTGCGCAAGCAATTCGCCCCGTGGGTTGGCCATCTCGACCTCCTATCTGGTCTCGCGGCGCGCGAACACGACGGCGCCGATGGTGAACGACAGCGTACCCATGCCGAGCAGCACGCCGATGGGCAGCATCATCTCGGCGGGGCTCAGCCCGCGCCAGAGCCCGCCCTCGATGGCCGTGATGCCCCACTTGACCGGGCTGATGTGGCCGATGTCGCGCAGCCAGGCCGGCATGAACGCGAGGGGGATGGCCCCGCCGCCGATCATCGCTAGCGTGAGCAGGCAGGCCCAGCCGATGCCGCTTGCGGCGGCCTCGGTCGTGCCGACGACGGCGAGCAGCATCATGATGCCCACGAAGCACAACGCGACCGCGAGCACGGCGAGTACGAGCATGAACGGCGCGACCGGGCGCACGCCGAATGCGATCCACGCGAGCAGCAGCAGCACGGAGCTGACGACCAGTGTGGTGATGAGGCATGCGCACGCCTTGCCGAGCACGATGTGCCAACGCCCGATGGGCGCGACGCGCAGGCGGGTCATGGTGCCGCCGGTGCGTTCGGTGACGAGCGAGACGCCGAAGCCGGCCGCGCAGCCCATGACCGCCCACAGGATGGCCTGCGGGAATGTGATCGCGAACGCGCTGATGGTGAGGGCCTCGGGCGTGTCGCCCGCATCGTCGCCGGTCACCTCGGTCTGCTCGATCGTGACCACATTGAATCCGCCCGCGTTGGCGTCATCCGCCGCGTCGTCGGCGGGCATGTCCACGATCGCGCGCTCGGCCGCGGTCAGCAGGCCCTGCAACGCCAATCGCTGCGGCGCGTCGACGCCCTCGGCGACGGCCATCGCGCGCCGCGCTTCCTGAAGCATGTCCGTCGCACGCTCTGGATCGACCATGCCTGATTGCAGGTGCTGGTAGAGTTTTTGTGTGGCGATGCCCGTCAGCAGGCCGCGGGTCGCGCGGCCGCTGGGCCCGCTGCCGATCTCCAGCCGCATGGGCGTTCCGCCGAAGGGCATGCGCGCCGCGTCGGCGAACCCCGCGGGGATCACGATGAACGCTTCGGCGCTTCCCTTACGGACGAGCTCCCTTGCCTCGTGCGCGTCGATTACGTTGGTTGCGTCCAGTCGCGAGTCTGCTATGAACGTGTCCAGCAGCGCGCGCGAGTCCTCGGTCCGGTCGAGATCGGCGATCGCCACGCCCAAGGATTGCGGCCCGTCACCGCCGGCCGCGCCGCTGAACACCGCGCCGAACAGCACGCCGAACACCAGCGGGAAGATCGCGGTAAAAAAGAACGCCGCCTTGTCGCGCAGCAACAGGCGCAGATCCTTCCATGCGAGCACCAGGATGACACGAACGCCGCTCAATCCCGGTGCTCCTTCCCGGTGAGGTGGAGGAACACGGCTTCGAGATCGGGCTTTTCGATACGCAGCTCTGCGATGGAAGCACCAGACTCGCCCATCGCACTCGACACCTCGTCGAGTGGCGTGGAGGTCTCTATGCGCGTCTCTGCTTCTTCTCCCTCGCGGCGGATAGCGACAATGCTCGGCCCGCCGTGGGCCTCGATCAGCTCTTCGACGGTTCCGAGCGCGAGTAGGCGACCGTGGTCGACGATGGCCACGCGGTCGCACAAGCGGGAAGCCTCTTCCATGTAGTGCGTGCTGAAGAGCACGGTGACGCCATCGGCCTTCAGCTTCGCGACGATGTCGAAGATGGCGTGGCGGGATTGCGGGTCTACGCCGGCCGTCGGCTCGTCGAGCAGGACCAGTTTCGGGTGGGCCACCAGCGCGCACGCCAAGTTCAGCCGGCGCTTCATGCCGCCAGAGAAGCCATGGACCTTGTGGTGGGCCCGGTCGGAGAGTCCGACCTCGGTGAGCAGTTCCGTGGTGCGGGCCCGCGCTTCGGCTCCGGTCAGGCCATGCAACCGAGAGAACAGCACGAGATTCTCGCGAGCCGACATCTCGTCGTACAACGCGACTTCCTGGGGGGCCACGCCGACCATCGTGCGCATGGCCGGGTCGGCGGGCGTGCCGACCTTCCCGGCGCCTCCATTGTCCGTCGATCCAAGCGTGACCGAGCCGCTGTCGGGGTGCAGCAGGCCGACGGCCATGCCGATCGTGGTGGTTTTGCCCGCGCCGTTGGGGCCCAGCAGGCCCATGACCTCGCCCCGGCGAACCTCCAGCGAGAGGCCATCGACCGCGACGGTCTTGCCAAAGGACTTGCGGACGTCGGTGAGGCACAGCACAGCGGAGGGTATGGACGGCCCGGTACGATGGCGGATGCCACTGGATGCCCCTTGTGTTGTCCCCAATCCCCATGGCTCCGAGTTCGCCGTCGGACCCAGTCGGCCGCTGCTGGTCATCGGCGGGCCCTGCACGCTGGAGAGCCTCGAGCTCGGGCTCAAAGTCGGCCGAGAGCTCAAAGCGTCTTGTGAGGCCGCGGGGCTGCCATACGTGTTCAAGGCCAGCTTCGACAAGGCCAACCGCAGCAGCGCCGGCTCGCCGCGCGGCCCGGGGCTCGAACAGGGGCTTGGGTGGCTCGAGCAGATCGGGCGCGAGCTCGGGTGCCTGGTGACGACCGACATCCATCTGCCCGAGCAGGCGGAAGCGGTTGCCGAGGTCGTGAGCATCATCCAGATCCCCGCGTTCCTGTGCCGCCAGAGCGATTTGCTCGAAGCCGCCGCCAACGCCGCCGCATCTCGTGAGTTGGTCGTGAACGTCAAGAAGGGCCAGTTCCTCAGCCCAGCCGAGATGCTCGGCCCGGTGCGCAAGCTCCACGAGGCCGGCTGCGACAACGTTCTGCTCACCGAGCGAGGCACGTTCTTCGGGTACCACCGCCTGGTCACCGACTTCATCGGCGTGGGAGACATGATCGAGCTCGACCGATCAGTGTTCTGTGATCGCGGACCGGCGCCCGTCTGCTTCGATGCGACACACAGCCTGCAGTTGCCCGGCAGCGGCGCGCAGACGGGCGGACGCCCGGAGCGCGGGCCGATGCTCGCGATGGCCGCCGTCGCCGCGGGCGTGCACGCGCTGTTCATCGAGAGCCACCCCAAGCCGAGCGAGGCCTGGAGCGACGGTGCGACGCAGCTGCCGATCGAGACGGCGGCGTCGGTGATCGCTCAGGCTGCGAAGCTGCGAGCGTGCATGGACTCGGTATGACCGAGGCGTCTGGCTTCGACGCGGTGGTTCGCCGATGCTTCCCGGGCGCCACGCTCCGCAGCGTCGAGGCACTCACGGGCGGCGTGAGCGCGCAGGTGCATCGCCTGGATCTGGATCTCCCCGGGGGCGAGTCGACCAGCGTCGTGCTCCGCGTTCACGGTGACGATCCAAACGCCCTGGCCGCCGATGGTGAGTTCGCGCTGCTCCGCGCCGTGTGTGACGCCGGAGTGCCCGTTCCGCGGCCGATCGATGGCGATGCTGGGGGCGACCTGAATGGTCGGCCCTGGGTGCTCATGCCGTTCGTTGATGGTGCAACCGAGTTGCCCGATGCCGATCGTGCAATCGAGGCCATGGCCGACGAGCTCGCATCGATCCATCGCATGGGACGCGAGGCACTACCCACGCTGCCCGATCGCTGCGATCCGTTGCCTGAAGCCATCGAGTTCTTACCCGAGGGTGACGAGTGGCTCGCGTTGCGATCATGGCTGGCGATGCAGGCCGGAACCGCGTACGACGGCCCGCCCGCGCTGCTGCACGGCGACTTCTGGCCCGGCAATCTCTTGTGGCGAGAAGGCGCGATCGCCGCGATCCTCGATTGGGAAGACGCCGCCGTTGGCGATCCGCTCAGCGATGTCGCCGGTGCGTGCCTGGAACTGCGGTACGACCACGGCCCCACCGCAGCGCGGCACTTCCAAGCCGCCTACGCGGCGCACGAGCCGATCGATATGCGCCGCCTCGCGCTGTGGCAGGTCTATGTCGCCGCTGCCGCGCAGCGGTTCATGGGGCGGTGGGGGCTCCAGCCTGATCGCGAGGCGAACATGCGACGCGTGGCACTGGAGAGCATCCGCGAGGCGGCATCAACATTAATGTCGTGAGATTGGTGTAGCGAATAGGCAACCGTGTGATATAACTTCGACATGAAGAACCACGCGCTCGCAGTCGCTCTCGCGTTGCTCGCCTACGTCGCAGCCGGCAACGCCTATGCCCAATCGGACGACTATCGGCTTGAGATCCGTGTCGATCGGCCCATCCTCGAACCCGGCGAGTCGGCGACGGTCGAGTTGTGGGCGTACTTCGACCGTGCTCGCGATGGGGGCGTGTACGGCGTGGGGACCGACCTCCTCACCGATTTCGGATCGACCGGCTGGGCCGACTTGGAGTTGTTCGGGCTCGTCGGCCCGGGCGTCGTGGGAGAGTTGGGGCCCGAGGGCATCACGGGCATCGGCAACGGCCAGTTCTGCTTCCCGTGCGCCGGCTGCGGAATCGCCGACGACAGCAGCCCGATCGGCGTCTGGCGGGCGGCCTTCACCGCGCCGCCGGTGGGCTTCCCGCTCTTTTACACGCTCAGCACTCGGACGAGCGTCTATCAGATGCACAACGTGCCTTGCGACGCCGACGGTGTCTCGCGTCTGGACGAGTTGGTCGAGGGACTGGCCGCGATCCGCATCGTGCCCTGCCGCGCCGACATCAACGGCGACGGCTTCCTGACGCTGACGGACTACCTCGACTTCCTCAACCTCTTCGACGCTGGCGACCCGCTCGTCGACTTCGACTTCGACGGCAGGTTCACGATCTTCGACTTCCTGGAATTCCAGAACCGGTTCGATCGGGGCTGCTAAGCAAAGGAGCAAACCATGCGATGGATCGTGACGATCTGGGTGATACTCGTATCAACGAGCGCGGTTGCGCAAGACCCAGACCCGAGGTACACCGTGTACATCGAGGTCGATCCACCCATCGTTGAGATCGGTGATGTTGCGAGCATCACGGTGTGGGCGGGATTCAACTCGGATCGCGATTATGCGATCGCCAGTGTGCTCAACGATCTATTGATGACCGATGGCACCGACGGAGTGACCAACCTCCGCCCAGGGGTGCTGGGGACCGCGGGCTGTCCCGAGCCCGTCGTTACCGATGCTGGCGTTGAGGGGCTCTGCGGCTGGCAGTACAACTCTGAGACATCAGTCATCGCTGATGACAGCGATCCGATCCTGTACTTTTCCGCCGAGTTCCGACCGACCGACACCATGGATCGGTTCATCGAGCTTTCGACGCGCACCAGCTTGTATAGCTGTTATCTCTGGCGCTGCTGCCTCGATTCGGAGAGCCGCCTCGACGTGCTCGTCGAGGGCCACGCTACGATCACGATCGTCGCCTGCCGCGCCGACTTTAACGAGGATGGCCAGGCCGACCTCTTCGACTTCCTGGCGTTCGCCAACGCCTTCGACGCCGGCGACCCGCTGGCCGACTTCGACTTCGACGGCGAGCTGACGGTGTTCGATTTGCTGGCGTTCCAGGACCGCTTCGATCGAGGCTGCTGACAAGCGAGCACCGGTCCGGGTCGCCTTCGCTACACTCGGCCCATGGACGCCGCGTTCACGCCCATCCTGGCCCCGACACTGGCAGCCTGGCTGCACGACTGGGACCCCGTCGCCTTCCGGCTGGGCCCCGCGACGATCTATTGGTACGGCTTCTCGTACGTCGTGGGCTTCGCGCTGGCGTGGCTGCTGCTGCGGGTGGTCGCGTGGCGTGGGCTGACGCCGATCCCCGGCTCGGTCATCGGCGACATCGTGCTCTTCGGTGGCATCGGCGGCGTCATCGGCGGGCGCCTGGGCTATGTGCTCGTCTACAAGCCCGGCTTGCTGACCGAGTTCTCCAGCGGGTTCCCGTTTTGGGGCGTCCTCAACATCGCCGGTGGCGGCATGGCCAGCCACGGCGGCATGGTGGGGGTGCTGGCGGGCCTGGCGCTGCTCGGCGCCATGATGCGAAGGCGCGCCGCCAAGGAAGGCGTGCCGCAATTGGCGAACGTGCCCACGCTGCACCTCGTTGATACGGCCTGCGCGGTCGTGCCCATCGGCCTGATGTGCGGGCGGCTGGCGAACTTCATCAACGGCGAGCTGCTAGGCAAGATCGTCGTCGCGCCCGACGACAAGATGCCCTGGTGGGCCGTGCGCTTCCCGCACGAGATCATCAGCCGCTACGGCACCGGGGAGATCAGCGGCGCGCAGATCGTCAGGGCGACCGAGGCCGTGGGCATGAGCCAGATGGAGATGCTGACGCCCGACGGGGAGACGCGATTCATCGAGGCGTACGCCGCGCTCCTCGAGCAGCTTCGCAACGGCACGACCGAGCAACAACGAGTGGCCGCGAACTTCATGCAAGAGTTCGTCAACGCCCGCCACCCGAGCCAACTCTACCAGGCGGCCTTGGAGGGCCCGCTGCTGCTGCTCGCCCTGGCGATCATCTGGGCCAAGCCGCGCATCGCCGGGGTGATCACGGCGTGGTTCATGATCCTGTACGGTGTGGGCCGCATCGCCACGGAGTTCTTCCGCCTGCCGGATGCAGGCTTCGTGACGGCCCGGCCACTCGGCCTCAGCCGCGGGCAATGGCTCAGCGTGGCGCTCGTGATGGGTGGCGTCGGGCTCTTGGCGTTCGTCGTGCGCCGAGCGAAGAAGCGTCGCGCGGCCGGCGACTCAGTTCCCGTCTTCGGCGGTTGGCTCGCCCCGGCGTTCCCGGCCCCGCTCTCGACCAAGTCGGGCGACACCGAGGGTCGCGGCCCCGCCAAGGACGACAAGGCCAAATGATCCGGCGATCTGCAACGCCGAGGGCGTGAATGCCTGTGTTGGCCAGTCCTCGCGCTCGACATCGCCGACCGTGTCCTCGGTCAGGATCTGGCCCTTCACGACATCGCCCGGCGCCGGCGGCACGGCCTCGCGGAACGGGTACAGCCCCGCCGGCGCGCCGATGAGCAAGCCCAGCAGCACCGCGAGCGTCGGCTTCTCGTACTTGTGCAGCAGCCACCGCAGCAGGTTGCTCACGACGGCGATGCCCAGGACCACACCCACACCGACGGGGATGACGACGGCGAGCGCCGCCACATCAAGGCGGACAAAGTCCTTGATCGCCGTGACGACGATCTCGTACTGCCCGAGCAGCAGCAGCAGGTACGCTCCGCTCACACCAGGTAGCACCATGGCCGCCGCACCCGCGACACCGGCGATGACGAGCATCGGCCAGCCGCCACCGCCGCTGCTGGTCGTCCCTGCGCCAAACTCCTGAGCGAGCACGACGCCGAGCATCACGACCAAGCCAAGCACCGCGAACGCGATCGTCCGCGGCGTCATCGGCGTCACGAGGGCGTAGAGCGCCGGCACGCCGCCGAGCGTCAGCCCGATGAATAACGCGTACATGGCCCACCGCGCATGCTCCAAGCCGAGCGCCACCGGGGCCGCCCCGAGCGCGATGGCCGCCGCTGCGGCCAAGGCGATCAACCCCAGCGTCAGAATGGTCGTGCGGCTGAGCCTCAGACGCGTCGCGTCGCTGACCGCGTCGACGAACCGCCGGTACACGCCCGCCGCCACCAGCATCGTGCCGCCGCTGATGCCCGGCACGAGATTGGCCAGGCCCATCATCGCCCCGCCAATCAGGAGCCGGAGCAAGGGCAGCCGGTCTGGTGTTTTGTGGGGCGGGTTGTCCGTGCTCGGGTTGGGCATGTCGCGCGGGGCTCTACCATGGCGTCAGGACTACGGAATCGGTCGGCGAAGGGCCACGGTAGGAGGCGAGATGGCGATACTGGTCACCGGAGCGGCGGGGTACATCGGTTCTCACGCGGTCCAGCGGTTGCTGGCCAACGGGAAGCGCGTCGTCGGGCTGGACAACATGGAACGCGGCAACGCCGGCGCCGTCGCGGCCCTGCGAGAGCTCGGCGGGGGTGCTTTCGCCTTCGAGGAGGGCGATACGACCGATCGGCTTGGCCTCGAGAGGTTGATGCGTGACCACGAAGTCTCCGCAGTTCTGCACTTCGCGGCGCTTAGTCTGGTCGGAGAGAGCGTCGAGCGGCCGCTGGATTACCACCGCAACAATTCGCTCGTCGGGCTGCTCGAAGCCGTGCGTGAGTGCCGTGTGCCCAGGCTGGTCTTTTCTTCCACGTGCGCCGTGTACGGCCAGCCGCCGACGACGCCCGTGACCGAAGACGCGCCGTTCGCGCCTGTGAGCCCTTATGGCCTTAGCAAGCTGCACGGCGAGCAGGTGCTCATCGACTTCCTCGAAGCCAGGAAGCAAGCGAAGTCCAAGTTCGCCTTTGCGGCGCTGCGCTACTTCAACGTCGCGGGCTGCGATCGCACCGGCGTGCTCGGCGAAGATCACGTGCCGCATAGCCACATCATCCCCATCGTGCTCGAAGTCGCGCTCGGCAAGCGCGAAAGGGTGACGATCTTTGGCGAGGACTATCCCACGCCGGATGGCACGTGCGTGCGAGACTACATCCATGTCGAAGACCTCGTCGATGCGCACCTCCGCGTGCTCGATGCGCTCGGTAACGGCGAGCGACGCGTCTACAACCTCGGCATTGGCCGGGGGTACTCGGTGAAGGAGGTCGTCGAGAGCTGCCGTCGCGTGACGGGCCACGCCATCCCGGCGGACATCGGGCCGCGGCGGGCGGGCGATCCGCCGGCACTCTTCGCCGATCCCGGCAAGGTCCAGCGTGAGCTGCGCTGGTCGGCGGAGATCACCGAGCTCGATGCCATCATCGAGTCGGCATGGAAGTGGATGAAGGCCAATCCCAACGGATACTCGGTATGAAACGCGTGATCGCAGTTCTCGTCGTGACGTTCTGGGCTTCGGTAGTGCCGGCCACGCAGGATGTTCCAACCCACGCACCCGTGTGGCCCGAACGTGCATTCGAGTCGGAACTCGACGGCAAGGGTGTGGTGCTGGAACTGTCTGGCGATCCTCGACGGTACAGGTCCTTTCAGATCCCCGTGTTCGGCGATGGGCCGAACGCTGCCGAGCATGCGCAGCGCTTGCTCGACCGAGCGGGCCAAACCGCGTTCGAGGTTGATGCCGCAAGCGTTCGAGCGGAGGGCGCGAATTCGCTCGTCTTCCGAGCCCCGCCGGCAGACTGGATGCGCGACGGCGAGAACGGCGAGCGAACGCTCCTGTTCGTGTCGCTCCAGCCCGAGCCGTACGCCATCGAGCGCACGTGGATGGCCTACGAGCCTGCAACGACGGACGACATCGACGGCCTCGCGATCATCGTGCCCGGCACATTCGGTTATCCGCCCGAGTTGTATGAGAAATGGTCGGACGACCTCCGCTCTCGCGGCTGGAGCGTGTTGCGTTTGCTGAGCCAGCCCTCACGGTTTACCGAGCGGATCTCCGTGCGTATCGATGGCGACGGCCGCGAGCAGGGCCGTGGGTTCGCCGAGCGTGCTGATGATCGCACGGCCGAGTGTGCCTTCGCGGTTGAGCATGGGGCGCGGTTCATCGAGCAACTCGATAATCGCCTCGTCGACAAGCCTCGTGCCATCCTGGGATTCAGCGGCGGCGCGATCCTCGCGCCGGGTGTTGTCGCGCGCGAGCCGGATCGCTATCAGACCGTCATTCTCGTCGCCGGCGGCGCGAACGCGGCGAGCATCTCCATCGACAGCACCTTCATGGCGCGTTTCATCCGCTCGGTTTCCTTTGAGTTTGCGGGAGATGATCAAGCCGCTGATCGAGCCGCCTTCGAGGCGGGCTACCTCGAGCACGCCACACTCGATGGATTCCACGCCGCCGCATCGTTCGATCAAAATACTCGAGTGCTGGTCGTTGACGGCACCGTCGACCGGGCGGTCCCTTTCGTCAGCAGCCAGCTCATGGTCGATCGGCTTCGGGCCGCGGGTATCGAGCCGGACCGTCGGTCGTATCCGGTGAACCACGTGATGCTGTTCATGGCGCTCAATGAATCGCTCCAGCAGATCAACGATTGGATCGACGACCCGAACAGCACCGAACTCGCCCTGCCACCCGGCGAGGAAGCCAGGGCGCGGCCCTAAGATCACTCGTCCATGGAAGCGCTCGTCAGCCCATACCACTTCACGACCCGCGAGGCGCCGGTGATGGCCGCCGTGCTGCTGGCCGACCGCGTGTACACGCTGCTTCCAAGCCCGCTAGGAGCCACCGACAGCGGCAGTGCCCGCTCGGCGGCCGACCGCGTGCCCGAGTACCTCGACATGATGCGCTCGTGGCGCTGGAGCCAACCGCTTTGGGAGGCCGGCGTGGTCATGCCCTCGGTCGACCAGGTCGTCAGTCCCGCGGCCGAAATGGCGAGCGCCTGGAAGCGGCTGACCACCGACCCGGCGTGCGCCGCCCTCGGCCCGCTCATGCGGCTCGACCTCTTCGGCGACGCCGACGATTACCTGCAAGCTGTCGCTCGCGACGTGCTCAAGGCGGGCCCTGACCCGGGCGTGAGCGTCCCGGTCATGCTCGGGCTCGATCGCTACGCCGCCCGCCACGATCTCACTGTTGTTCGGCCCGAGCCCAGCTCGGTGGTGCAAAAGGCCGAGCAGCGATTGAGCGTGCAGCGTGATCGCCTGGCGCTCGTGATGCCGGTGCTGCTGCAAGCCGACGCCGACAGCATCGTGATTGCCCGCGACATCCTCGAGCCCGAGCTCGAGGCGCTCCGCGCTGCGATGAACGCGGTGACCGATGGGCTCCAGGCCTGCCCCGTGCGCAGCGCCGGCCCGGGCCCCGAGCGCGACGCCTGGTGCGCCCGCGCCCGAGAGGCTGCCGCCCGGTACGCCGAAGCGTTCGATGCCAACCTTCCCGAGATCGCCGCGTGCCAGGACGACGACGCGCCCGCACTCATGCGCGGCGTGGTCAGCCTGACGTTCAGCACGCTCCCGGTCGATGTCGTGCTGCACGCGAGCACGATGGCCACCATGAAGCTGGGCACCCGTCCTGCGCGTTCGAGAACCACCGACGAGCTGGCGCCCGTCGACGAGCTCGCGCACGCGAATGTGTCGTCGATGATCGTCCGCGTGATGAGCAAAGATGCCGCCTGAGACCAGCACGCCCAACGCCCTCATCCACGAGAACAGCCCCTACCTTCTCCAGCATGCGCACAATCCCGTGCCCTGGATGCCCTGGGGCGACGCCGCGTTCGAGGAGGCCCGCCGCCGCGACGTGCCCATCTTCCTTAGCGTCGGCTACGCCACCTGCTATTGGTGCCACGTCATGGAGCGCGAGAGCTTCGAGGACGCCGCCGTCGGCCGCGCGATGGCCGAGCGATTCGTGTGCGTGAAGGTCGATCGCGAGGAGCGCCCCGACATCGACGAGGCGTACATGGCCGCGACACAGATCATGACCGGCAGCGGCGGCTGGCCCATGAGCGTGTTCCTTGAGCCCAAGGAAGGCCGCCCTTTCTGGGCCGGCACCTACTTCCCGCCCCAGCCCATGCACGGTCGCCCCAGCTTCCTCGAGGTGCTCGAAGGTGTATCCAGCGCTTGGACCGACCAACGCGACGAGGTCATGGAGCAAGCCGAGCGTCTTGCGCAGGCCGTTGGTGATGGCCTTGGCGTCACGACCGGCGAGCGAATCGACGTCGGCCCGCAAGCTATCGCCGAGGCGTTGCGCACGTTGCTCACCATGGTCGACCGCACCAACGGCGGCTTCGGCGGAGCCCCCAAGTTTCCCCAGCCGGTCTACCTCGACCTGCTGCTGACCGCCCGAAACGCCGCCGACGAGGCCACGCGCCAGGCCTCCGACACCGCGCTCCGCCAAGCGCTCGATCGCATGATGGTGGGGGGCATCTACGACCACGTCGGTGGCGGCTTCCACCGCTACGCCGTCGATGCCACGTGGACCGTGCCGCACTTCGAGAAGATGCTCTACGACAACGGCCAATTGCTGGCGACGTACGCGCGCGCCGCGCGCATCTTCGAGGACGACGGTTATGCGCACGTCGCGCGCGGCATCGTGTCCTGGGCCGAGAGAGAGATGGTCCTTGAAGGCGACGGCTACGCGAGCGCGCTCGACGCCGAGGTCGACGGCCGCGAGGGCCTGAACTACCTCTGGACCGCCGAACAAGTCAGGGGCATTCTCGACGAAGCAGATGCAGATCTGGCTGCCGATCTCTACGGCCTCGATCGTGGTCCCAACTTCCGCGACCCGCACCATCCCGATGAGCCGATGTCCAGCGTGCTCCGCCTCGACGAGCGGCTGGAGAAGTACGCCGCGGATCACGAGTTCGATCTCGCGGACCTGCGCGCCAGGCTCGAAGCCATCAACGCGAAGCTGCTGGCCGTGCGAGACCAGCGCAAGGCGCCGATCCAGGACGACAAGGCGCTCGCCGCGTGGAACGCCATGATGCTCCAAGGTCTCGTCTCGGCGGCCGTCGACCTGCGCGACCACGACATGCTCACGATCGCCGAGCGCGTTGCGGGCTTCCTGACCGAGCACATGCTCGACGACGAGGGCCTACCGCGGCGAAGCTGGCGCGACGGCAAGAGCGTGATCCCCGGCTTCCTCGAAGACGCCGCTTGGTGCATCTGCGGCCTCGCCGAACTCGCCCACGCACGGATCGTGCTCGAGAAGGGCCACCCGCGCGAGGCCATCGATCGCGCCCTGGCCATGCTCCACGCGACGAGCAAGGCCTTCGGCGATCCGAACCGCGCCGGTGTGCTCTACGACACACGCCAACAAGAGCTGTTCGTTCGCGGCCGGAGCACGTACGACGGCGCCACGCCCAGCGCGCACTCCGTGCTCCTCAATGCGATGGCCACGCTGCATGAGCTCGCGCCCGACGCGGGCGTCCTTGATCACGCTCGCGCAGTCTTGCAGGCGATCGCGCCGGCCATCGCCGATTCACCGGTCGCGACCGCCGGCGCAACCGCGGCATTGCTCCGCTTTATGCAACTCGACCAAGGGTTCGCCGAGGAAGTCGTCGAGGCCGAGCTCGAACGCGTCCGCGCCCTCCCCGCACCTGTCGACGACGACTTCACCCCCGTGGAGATCTACGCCAGCGGCGACCGCGTGATGCTCGGCCCGGACCTGCCCGCACAACTAAGCCTCGTCGTCCGCGTGAAGACGGGCTGGCACGTGTACGCCGCAGACCCGGGCCAGCCCGACCTCTCGCCGCTGCGCGTGGGCATCCGTGGCGGCACGGGCGTGCGCGTCTACGCCGACTATCCGAAGGGTGCGGCCTGGTCGCAAGACGAGTCGATTCGCGTGTACGAGGACACGCTCGAGTTTCCGATCGCCCTCGAGCTCGAAGGCGAGTGGGCCGGCCGACCGATGCTCACCGTCAGCTACCAGGCGTGCGACGACCAGCGGTGCCTCGCGGTGCGCACCGTCGAGCTTGACGTCGCGATCGATCGAATGGGTGAGGGCGAGCTCGGCGTTGAGTAACGCGAGCGAGATCTAGCGCAGCGTGTTGAGCGCCTCGACCCGCTTCTCGGTGGGCGGGTGCGTCGCGAACAGGTTGCTTAGCGTCTGCCCGCCGGTCAGCGGCTCGATGATGAACAGGTTGTTCTGCGCGGGGTTGGGGTTCTGCATCGGGATGCGCTTGGCGTACATCTCCAGTTTGCGAAGCGCGCTCACGAGGCCGTCGGGCGAGCCCGCGATACGGGCGCCGTCCGCGTCGGCCACGAACTCGCGCGAGCGGCTGATCATCCCCTTGATCACCGCAGCGCCAACCGCACCGACGATCACCGTGACGATCAGGACCAGCGGGTTGCCGCCGCGGCCGTGCCCGCCGAAGAACATCATGCCGTACGCAAGCATCGCCATCAGGCCGCCGACAGTCGCCGCGATCGTGCTCGTCAGCGTGTCGCGGTTCTTCACGTGCGCCAGCTCGTGGGCCATCACACCCTCGAGCTCCTGGCGATTAAGCAGCTGCAACGCGCCCTCGGTCACCGCCACCGCAGCGTGCTTGGGGCTGCGGCCCGCCGCGAACGCGTTGGGCGCCTGCTGCGGGCAGACGTAGACCTTGGGCATGGGCAGCCCCGCACGCTGGCGCAGCTCGTCGACCATGTCGTAGAGCTTGCCGCCGGTGACCTCCTGGCCGCGCATGGCCGAGATCGCCAGCTTGCTCGAAAAGAAGAACGCGCCGAAGTTCATGAGGATCGCGATCAAGATCGCGGGCAGGATCGCGCTCGGCCCGCCAAACGCGGCGCCCACACCGACGACGAGCCCCATGAGCGCGCCCAGCAGCAGCACGGTCTTCACGTTGTTCACGAAGGCGATAGACATGGACTGACAACCTCCTTGGCCCGCGTCACAAACTCGCCACGGACCGACCTTGTTCACGCATACGACGTGCCGTAGCCAGGGTTCTTAGACGTTGTTAGGAGTCGGTCGCAGGGGCTGTCACGGCTTCGCTCTCGGGGGTATCAGCCGCATTGTCAGCGGTTGCCTGATGCGTCGCGAACGAATCGGCCGCCATTCTGGCAGACACGATCAACAGCGCGATCGACACGACAAGCCGGACCGCTTGCAGTGGCAACCGGTGCGTGAGGGCCGCCCCCAGGCGACCGCCAAGAAAAGCAGTGGGTGACAGAGCCGCCGCGATGATCAACGCCTGAACGACGCTGCGTTCGTGGACCGGCCCGAGCGTGCCGAGCTTGAGCGACGCGCCGATCACTGCCGTCATGACCATCACCGCCGAGCTCGTCGCGATCGCGTTGCGGATTGGCATCTTGCAGAACACCTGCAGCATCGGCACCATGAGCACACCGCCACCGATGCCCAGCAGCCCCGCGACGAGCCCCGTCGCCAGACCGATGAGGCCGAGGCGGTTCTTGCTCAGCCCCGTCGCCTCGAGCGTGGGCTCGTCGGTCTTGCGGAAGAACTTCACTATGGTCATGATCGCGTACGCCGCGATGAACCCCGCGAGGATCTTCCGCAGGATAAGCCCGTCGAACACGTTGGAGATCAGCACGCCCAGCACGATCGCGATCGCCATCGCGGGCAGGATCACCCGCAGCGCCTCGTTGTGGATCGCCCCGGCCTTGCGATGCCGCAGCGCCGCGGGCAGCGACACCACCACGTTCACGACCATCGCGGCGGCCATGAACATGTGGTGCGCGGTCCCTGGATTGGCGTCCGCCACGAAGACCGCCAGCGCCGGCAGCATGATCATCGAGCCGCCGATGCCGGCCAAACCGCCGAGAACCCCGGCAAAGCCCCCGATAACCAAGCAGATCATGACTTCTGTGATGGTCATGCGGGCCAACGGTAGGGATTCTGAACGCCCCCAGAGCCAAAGAACTGGTTTCTTCCAGCCGTCCGCGCACATTCGCTGCAGCCGGGGGCGACGAATGCCGACGTCGTCCGAGAACGGGGATAGCCCGTCCGGCAACCGGCCCGAGTCCTTGCCCTATCCTCGGGGCACGAACGCGAGCCGGTCGGTCCCAAGGAGGTGGTGCTCCTGGGGCCGCAACTCAAGATCGGATTCGCAGGAGCGTGGTGGCTCCTGGCGTCCGGTCGGCCGGCAAGCGGAGACCGGTGGTGGTCCAAAAAACAGAAGACATGATCGTGCGCCAGCGGCGCGTGGTGGGCGATGCCGCCCCCCAACCCTTCCGTGGCTTCCAACTCGACGGTGCCGGCCCGCGCCGGCATTGGTCGCGACGCTTCACCACGAACGGCCTCTGGCTGATCGGCCTGGTGGGTACCGTGACCACGGCCATCATGGCCAAGGAACTCGGCCCGGTGCAGCCCCTTGCGGCCCTCGACACGCAAGCGTCCGTCGAGCCGGTCTCGATCGAACCCGTCTCGGTTGCCACTCCTGAAGTGACCGAAGTCGCGGCTGAGGCCGATCCGGTTGCGGCGCTCGAAGCGGCGCTCACCCAAGCCGCTCCGGCCGACACAACCACCCGTTGGTTCAACGGCCGTCCGGTCCGCCCGGCCCGCACCATCACGATGCGTGTCACGGCGTACTCGCCCGACGCCGCCTCGTGCTACCCGTACGCCGACGGCCAGACCGCGACGCTCCACGGCGTGGACACCAACGGCGGTTTCCTCGTGGCGGCCGACACCGACATGCTCCCCTTTGGCAGCATGCTCAGCATCGACGGCTACGCCCAGGACAGCATCGTCCCCGTGCTCGACCGCGGCGGCGCGATCAAGGGCAACAAGCTCGACGTGCTCTTCCCGACGCACGAAGCCGCGCTGCAGTGGGGCGTCCGCGATATCGAGGTCGTGGTCTGGGAGTACGCCGACGGCAAGCCAGCGGACGACCCCCGCAAGCTCCGCTCGTAAGCGAACTTCAAAACTCCAAGCACGAAAAACGCCCGGGCTCGCCCGGGCGTTTTTCGTGCTTTTGTTCTCTTGGGACGAGCGGCTTACTCGTTCGAGCCGCGGGTCCCGTTGTCGTCCCCGGCGATCGACTTTCGCATTGTCGTGTCGGCCTGGATGTTGCCCATGCGGTAGTAGTCCATCACGCCCAGGTTGCCGCCGCGGAACGCCTCGGCCATGGCCTTGGGCACCTCGGCCTCGGCCAGCACCACCAGCGCCCGGTTCTTCTGCTCTTCGGCGCGGAACTCCTGCTCAGCGGCGACGGCCATCGCGCGACGCTTCTCAGCCTCGGCCTGTGCCCGCTTCTTGTCGGCCTCGGCCTGGGCGGTCTGCAGGCGGGCACCGATGTTCTCACCGACGTCGATGTCGGCTATGTCGATCGAGAGGATCTCGAACGCCGTGCCGGCATCGAGGCCTCGCTCCATCACAACCTTGGAGATGTTGTCCGGGTTCTCGAGCACGGCCTTGTGATCGAGGGCCGAGCCAATCGTGGTGACGATGCCCTCACCCACGCGGGCGATGATCGTCTCCTCGGTCGCACCACCAACGAGGCGGGCCAGGTTCGTCCGCACGGTCACGCGGGCCTTGGCCTTGAGCTGGATGCCGTCCTGCGCGACGGCGTCGATGGTCGGCCGGGGCTGATTGGGGCCGGGGCAGTCGATGACCTTCGGGTTCACGCTGGTGTTCACGGCGTCCAGGATGTCGCGACCCGCCAGGTCGATGGCGGTCGCCACGCCCCAGGGCAGCTCGATCTTCGCGTTGCTCGCCGCGATCATCGCGCTGATGACATTCGGCACGCGGCCGCCGGCGAGGTAGTGCGTTTCGAGCTCATCGGTCGTGATGTTGAGCCTCGCCTTTACAGCTCGGATGCGGCTGAACACGATGACGTTCATGTCGACCTTCCGCAGCCACATCCCGATGAGCGAACTCAGCGATACCTTGGCCTGCGAGACATATGCCTGGATCCACAGCTTGAAGAAGCGGCCCAGGATCGCCACGATGATGATGACGATGACAAGGGCGACCGCAAGCACCGCGATGGCCCAACCCGGCAATCCGAAAGGCATATCAAGACCTCCTGAGACCGGCCGCAAAACGCGTCCGGTGCGCAGTATAAGCGTGTGCCCCGCACCTGCAAGCCGCAGCGCTCACGCGAGGGACGATCTTGGATGCTCGCAGGATGGCCCTAGGCCTGTCGCGTGTCGCTGGCACCGTCTTGCGGCTCGGCTTCCACCTGCCGGACCTTGAGCTGGATCCCGTCGGCCGAGACTACCCGAACGGTCGAGCCCGCGGGGATGTACCCGCTCTCGGCGACCGCGTCGTGGCGGTGCCCTTCGATCTTGACGACGCCGATGGGCCTCAGGTCGGTGATCGCGTCGCCGTGCTGGCCGACGAGCCCGACGCGCTGGGCGTGGCTGGCCTCGGCTTGCAAGATCTCGGGGTCGCCCGGCTCGGGATTGCTCAGGATCAGCCCCTTGCCCATCGGCGTGTAGGGCAGGATCTTAAAGCCAAAGTACGTCCCCGCCGGAGCGATGACCAGAACGGCGAGCAGGCCGGTGACACCCCATGTGGTCTCGTAGGCCCACAGGCAGATCACGCCCGCCACCGCGACCAGCAGCGCACAGATGCCGATGATGCCCGCACTGGGGATGAACAGCTCGATCACGCCCAGAAAGGCGGCCGTGCCGAGCAAGATGAGGCCCCAGACAAGCATCGGATCCATCAGGCGTCTTCCTTCTCGGGGCCGGCTCCAGACTCGCCTTTCGCCTCACTCTCGGGCTCATCGGCCGGTTCGACCATCACCCTGAATCCCGTCGACTCCACAACGCGAATCGACTGCCCGTTCTCGATCACCGGGCCGACCGACACGACATCGACGAGGTCCTCACCGAAGCGTGCCCGCCCCGAAGGCCGCAAGACGCCGACCGCCTCGCCGATCGTGCCCGACGAGAGCACGGGAGCGGGCGCCTCGGGCGCCATCGCCGAGAAGAACGTGGGCGATTGCTCGTCGTCGTCGACGGGCGTGCTCTGCAGCACAAGGCCACTGAGTATCGGTATCCGGCTCAGGTTCTTGGCGATGAAGAAGATGATGACCGATGCGGTGCCCAATGAGAGCAGCAGCACGACCACGCCGGTGATCAGGTCCCGCTGCGTCTGGAACGTGCCGCCGCCGGTGAACGTCCCCAGCAAGCCAACGAAGACGAGCACAGCGCCGACCACCCCCGGCACGCCGAGCCCCGGCACCACAAACACCTCGAGCAGCACGAGCAGGATCCCGATCCCCAGGAATAGGAACTCCCACCAGCCCGCGAGGCCCACCATCGCCGACGGCGCCAGCAGGCCGATGAGCGCGAGCAACGCGATCGCGCCTGGGAAGCCAAGCCCTGGGCTGGCCATCTCGACAAAGAAACCAACCAGAACCACGACGATCAGCAGACCACGGACGATCCAGTGCGACATGAATCGCGCGACGACCATCCAGATGCTCTCTTCGTAGCGGACCATCTCGGATGCGCCGAAGAACGCCTTGAGCTCCTCGTCGGTCTTCACAACCTCGGTTGCGACGCCATAGGCCACGAGCTGGTCGCTGGTCATGGTGACCGGCGCCTTGCCGTCGGTGGCGTAGGCGACGAGCTTCCATCCGCCGCGATCCCCCTCGCTGAGCGTGGGCCTGTTGGTGTCAACGAAGAGGCCCTTGGTCATGTCCGATCCCACATCGAGCGTGCCAAGCTCCGGAGACGCTGGTTGGAACTCGGTTGCGTCGCCTTCAACATCAGATTCGCGCGCTTCGTTGTCGTCCGCTTCGAGCGTTGCATCATGGTCCTCGGACGGCTCAAGGACCTGCCGCGTCCGACCGGTACCAGCCGACGGAATCTGCGGCGTGCGTGCCGCGGGCGGCTCGCCGAATAGCAATCGATACTCAGCAAGATCGATGAACATCCGCTCACCGACCGGCTGGCCCTCGGGCCCTGGTCGCGTCCGTTCGATTTGCCAAAGCTCAACGCCAAGAGAGACGAAACCCTGGACGAGTTTTTCGTCGTACCCGTTGCGTCGCGCTGAGTCCACGAGATCCACGAGCAGCTGCGCGAGGATTTTCTGACGTATGTCCTCCGGGATCTCACGCGCGCCGAGCAATGGGACCAATTGGATCGGGATGGCGTTGCCCAACATGGCCGGGTCATTCGTGACGATCTCATCGCAAGCCATCGCGATGATCGCGCCGCCACTTAGGGCCTCACTGTTGATCCACGCCACGACGATCGGCACCTGCGTGGTCTTCAGCAGGTCGCTGATCTCCAAAACCGCGCCGACCTCGCCACCCGGTGTGTCCAGCTCGATGACAACGGCCTGCACGCCCTCGCGCTCGGCTCGCTCCATCCGCTGCTCGAGCCCCTTCATCGTGAAGCGGTCGATGGCCGTGCGGATCGGCATCGACACGATCTTCTCGGCCTGGCGATTCGCGGGCACGGCGCTCAGCGTCTGCGGGGCGCTCTCGTCCTGCCATGCGGCGTTCGCGCTCCCCACCTCGAAGGCGATGATGCCGAACGCCAAGAAGGACAGCAGGAATAGGCGAATGGCCTTCAAGGGAACGAGCGATTGGGGCTTGAGCCGGGCTTGCATGTCGATCGCACTATACGAAGGCGGCGTGGCGGTCCGAGGCGAACGCCCTCGGTTGCCCTTACGTTTGGGAATCGACACCGGTTTGTTCCACGACCCAATCCAGGCGGTCGTCCCGGCAGTCGATGTGCACGCAGAAGAGCCCCGGCAGGCTCGGCCGATGGGGCGAAGGCTCGCCCAGGCCCTTGTGATCATGCCCGTCGACCAGCGGCCAGATGATCTTCCGATCGGTCTCGGGCAGCGGAAGCTCGGCAAGCTGCCCGGGCTCGAACCACCGCAGGCGGCCCTCGGGGATGTCGGCCTCCTCGACCTCGACCGGCCCCAGCACCCGGTAGTAGAACATCAGCCAGTGGCCCTTGCCCTCGAACGCCCGCTCGCTGACCAGCCCCATAAGGTGGAGGCGGTCGATCGGCACGTCGATGCCGGCCTCCTCCTGGATCTCTCGCTGTGCGCATTGGTGCGGAGATTCACCGAGCCCGGTATCGAGCTTCCCCCCGATTGGGGAACACAGCCCCTTGTTCGGCGATTTGCGCCGTTCGATCATCAGGAGCCGGCCGTCGCGATCTCGGAGATCGCACAGGCACGCGAGCTTGTAGGGAAGTTCGGTTGGGGTCGTCATAGAGGCCGGAGGCTAGCCGCCTTCCCCGCACCCAAAGCAGCCACACGCACCGGAACGCACCGCGATCCAAAGGAAAGGTCAGTCATGCCAAGAGCCGTGTTTAATGGTCAGGTCATCGCCGAGTCGGACGCCACTGAGGTCGTCGAGGGCAACCACTACTTCCCGCCCGACTCGCTCAAGCGTGAGTTCATCCAGGACAACGCCCTGACCACCAACTGCCCCTGGAAGGGCGAGGCCAAGTACTACGACGTCGTCGTCGACGGCAAGACCGCCGAGCACGCCGCGTGGTACTACCCCGAAGCCAAGCCCCAGGCCAAGAGCTTCGAGGGCTACGTGGCGTTCTGGCGCGGGGTCACCGTCGAGGCCTGAACGGCATCCAGACTTCCGTTCAGAGACCAACAAAAGCGAACCGCCCCGGGTGGTGCCGGGGCGGCTCGTGAGTGGCTCGCAGCATAGAGGTGGTGGTGGGAACTGCCGCGGAGCCGGTGGTGTCTTCAAGAGCACGCCGGGGCTCGTCCTTGAGCCCCTGGTACAACCGCGTGTGTCGCCCGCAGCCGTGCAGGCCCCTCGAAATGCGCCTGATCGCCGTTTCGGACGACCCGCGCCAGGAAGTCAGCCGCGGCTGGCTCCCATCTCTCTCCCGATCCCAAACGTTCCTTGAGCGCGGCGGTCGTGCCGTTCCCGGCACCGGGAATTGCCGCCTCCCGCGTCGCGACCGGCCGTGCTCGGCAGATGGGCTCTCATGAGCGGTCGACCTTGCGGACCAGGTTGGGCAAGTCGGCGAACCGTCTTGCTCGCTCCGCTTGCCATTCGTCCTGGTCGTGGATCTCCAAGCGGTTGCGCACGCCGACGACCACTACCGCACGCCCGAGCCCGGTCATCTCCAGGTGCTCCTTGGGCAGCATGATCCGGCCCTGGGCGTCGACACTGAGCATCTCGGCCAGGCCGTACAGCGTCGCTTCGAGCTCGCCCTCGTCCTCGTTGGGCGTCAGGCTCTCGCTGCTCTGCTCGGCCAGCCGCTGGAACAGCTTGGCCGGGTAGAGCCGCAGGATGCCGTTGGGCCACGGAACGCAGTACCAAGCCTCGCCGTGGGCTTCCTTGTCCCACTGCGCGCGGTGCTTCTTCGGCAGGGACAGCCGCATCTTCGCGTCGATCGCGTGTTCGGCATGTCCGGTGAAGAGCATCGGTTTGGGCGCTCGCAGGGGCCATCTCGTGGGATTATGTCCCACTTTGACCCACAATGCAACACTATCTGCAACCGATTTCGGCGATTCTTCACTTTTTCATTCAAACGACAGGCATCATCGGCGATTTGATCGGAAAATGTTCATGTTCCGGATAAACGCATCCTCTCGCCACGCTGTCCGTACACTCGACCAGAACGGGCCGGCGGGGCCCGAACGCGAGGATGGGGCTTCGAATCAGACCAATGGATCAGACCGGCGCGGACCACCCACAGCTCGAGGCCATCCGCGTGGCGTGCGATCGCCTGCCGACGGCCCTGTACCTGCTCTCGGCTCGCCACGGCGATGACCGGGCGGGAATCCTCGTGACCGGCGTCCAGCAGTGTGCGGCCGATCCGATCCTGCTCACCGTGCCCGTGAGAGCGGGCCACCGCATCGATCCGCTCATCCGCGACTCACACGTGTTCGCCCTCAGCGCCGTGCGGCCCGAGGATCGCGCCATGCGGCGACGCTTCGAGCTGCATCTCTCGGCCGAGGAGTACCACGACCCCTTCGACGCCCTCCCGGTGCTGACGCTTGGGACGGGCGCCCCGATCCTGCGCTCCAGCGTGCTGGCCTTCGACTGCGAGGTTGTGCGCCACGTGGACATGGACGCCGATCACGAGCTCTACATCGGGCGTGTGCTGGCCACTCGGATCAACGGCGACGGCCCCGAGCCAACCCGGGCCTCGCTGATCGGCCCGTTGCACCCCGAGTAAATGACACTCGGTTTTGGTGCCTTACGGCTGGATGGCCTGCCGCATCTCGTCGGCTCGCTCGACGAGCGCGTCTCGAGAGTCCTGCTCGACCGACATCGGCTGCATCTCGTAGTGCCAGCGGACGGTCGTGTCGATCGGGATCGGGAGCAGTATGAAGTCCAGCGGCGGGTAGTCGTACCAAGGTGCGGCTGCCCACGGCGCGGCCGCGAGCGGCTCGTAGCCGTCCTTGCGTAATCGCAGGTCGTACTGGCCGTAGAAACGAAAACCGACCTCGAGCGGCGTGGGTCCGACCTCCACGCCGTTGAGCGTCACGAGCGCCCCGGGCGGCTCGCTGGTCACGATGATGGTCCTTGAGCCGCACCCGGCAATCGAGACGAGAACGCCGAGGAATGCTGTGGCGACCAGACGCCCGATCACGACCGCGGTCCCTTGCTCTTGACGCCGTTTGCCGCTCGCCGAGGACGCGGCGTGGGTGCGGCCGAGTCGAACTCGTCGCCCTTGAACAGGCTGCCGAGGTAGGTCTGCCGCACCAGCTCGTTCTTGATGAGCGGCCCGGGTGCGCCCTCGGCGAAAACCTTGCCATCGTTGATGATGTACGCCCGGTCGCACACCTTGAGCGTCTGGTGCACGTTGTGGTCGGTGATCAGGCACGCGATTCCGGTGTCGCGCAGCGCCCGGATCTCCTGCTGCAGATCCTCGACGGCGATGGGGTCGACGCCGCTGAATGGCTCGTCGAGCAGGATGACGCGCGGGTTGGTCACGAGCGCTCGCGCGATCTCCAGTTTGCGGCGCTCGCCGCCCGAGCACGTGCGCGCCTTCTCCTTGGTCTTCTTGCTAAGACCAAATCGGTCGAGCAAGTCGGCCGCCCGCTGCTTGCGTTCCTTGCGCGACATGGGCAGCGTCTCGAGGATCGCCAGCAGGTTCTGCTCGCAGGTCAGTCGTTGGAAGACGCTGGGCTCCTGGCTCAGGTAACCCATGCCGAGCCGTGCCCGCTTGTACATGGGCAACGGGGCGACGTCCTGGCCGTCGAAGTGGACGCTGCCCTCATCGGCAGTGAGCATGCCGATGGTCATGCGAAAGCTGGTCGTCTTGCCCGCGCCGTTGCGGCCCAGCAGGCCGACGATCTCGGCCTTGCCGACCGAGAAGCTCACGCCGCGCACGACCTCGCGTCCGTTGAAGCTCTTGTGCAGATTGGCGGCTTCCAGCAGCGGCACCAACGGAGTCTATTCGGAGGCCGAAGGCCAGGAAAGGGCCGCGAGCGTGCCGCGAGCGGCGCGTTTGAAGATCGATTCAGGCCTCGGCCTGGCTCGACTCGTCCTTGGCCTTCAAGAAGCGGATGCACATCGGGTAGCGGTAGTACCGGCCATTGGCACCGGCAATACAGGCCCGGATGGTGCCCACAAGCCCCAGGATGACCAGGAACGGCGCCCAGATCACCAGGCCGATGCCAACGGTGACGGCGGCGACGATGACCGTGCCGACGACGGAGTAGATCGTGTAACTGATGGCGAAGTTGGTCAGCTCGCGGGCGTGGTCGGCGATGAACGGCCGGTCCTTGCCCGGGACGTACATGACGTAGAGACCCCAAGCGATAGCCAGCGGCGCCAGCGTGCCACTGGTGACCACGGTGGCCAGCAGCGGGCCCAGGTGGGTCCACAGCGACCACTGGCAGTCCTCGTCGGTGACCGAGGGCTCGGCGAAGTACCTGCCGTCCTCGTAGGCGTTGGCGGGGTCGTGATTCGTGCTGTTGAAGGTGGCGGCGGTCATCGGGCAACTCCTGCTCGTCGGGCCACTCGGGCCTTTCCGGCACCACATTGTTGGGCGGCGGCCGGGCCGGGTTTCACGCCCTTCCCCCAAAGCCCGCGGGCCACAGGGTCCGAAGAATGGCCCGTGAGACTGCTGCTCCCACACTGCGTGAGTCTGGCGGTGACGGCAATGCTGGGCCTGGGCTGTGCCATGCCGCCCGAGACGCCCAGCCGGTGGGCCGACGCGTCCGGCCGGGCCGAGGCCGGTCCGGGGCCAGACGCCGTCCCGGTGCGGGTTGCTGTTGCCCCCACGCTCGCGGTGCTGGCTCGCTCCCTCGCGCCCATCTACGAGGGGCAGCGGC
>CALCCF010000010.1 GCA_937899905.1 uncultured Phycisphaeraceae bacterium | reverse complement strand
CCGCCGAAGCTGGTCGTTGCCACGGTGTCCGAAGCGTTCACACTCAAAAAGGGCTCCTCGGTGATCGCGTCCAGTGTGGCCTGCTCGTTATTGTTCACCAACACCCGAGGCGAGCTGACGCTCCGGCCGTCATTGACGGTCTCCAGTGCTCGGACGACCACGCTGAAGTCGCCGGGATTCAAGATCACGCCGGTCAACCCACTGGCGTCACCGACCGTTCGTGATCCTTCCGACGCACTGCTCAGCCCGAACAACGATGCGAGCCGGAACAGTGTGTTCCCGCTCATCTCGATTTTCTCGAGTTCGACACCGAAATCCAGGGTTTGGGATTCGCTCAACGCGACAATGGTCACGTCCAGCATCACCTGCGGTTGCCGTACATCGATAGTCTCGAGGAGCCTCTCGAGTTCGTCGAGGATACGTGGTTCGCCGGAGGCGATGATCGAACTCGTACCTTCGTCGGCGATGATCTCCAGGTCTGAGTTCCCCGTGGGGGTCGCCGGAATTGATGATGTAGCAGGCTGTGGTGACTGTTGGGTATCGGTCCCGATGTTGGGGGTTGCTACTGCCGCTCCAGTGGTGAGCAGGCTTTCCAATAGTGAGGCGACTTGATCGACTGGCCGGTTTCGGACTGCAAACGTGCGAATCGACTGCCTCGAGGGCGCGTCGACAGCATCGAGCCGCTGGATGAAATTCACAATCTGCTCGTGCTGCGTCGGCGTCGCTCGGATGAGCAGAGCTCCCGTCAGCCCATCTGCAATGATATCAATGGCGTTGTCCTGGTCACGAAACAGCTCCCGAAGCAGGGATGACACGTCGTCGAGACCAAAGTAGAGTGGACGGTACTCCCGTCGCTCGATGGGTTCGGGTTGATCGACTGCTTCGATCAGCGACTGCCAGTCCGCGAGTTCGTCTCTTGGTGCGACCAGCAGGAGTGTTGTCGAATCGTCCATAGGAAGCAGCTTGCCCGTGAGCGGCCTGCCTGCAACCAGATCACGCGCGGTCACCGCTTGGACAATTCGACTCGAGAGCGTCGTAGCCGAGAGGTGATTCGGCTCGACACGCTCCACTAGAGCAAGCTCCCCGGCGACATCGATCCGACTGGCGAGATCGATTGTTTGGGCCAGCCTCGGCGCCAGGTCCTGAATGAGGATCAGACCGCCCCGGCCGAGGAGCGTAATCTGGCCACTTCGCGACAACGCGGGGCGGAGCGCGTCAAGGAGTTCTTGCGCAGGCAGGTGGCTCGCGCGCAGCACTACCGCTTCGAAGCCCGGACGAATGCGTTGATCGTTGGCTGGCTCGCCACCAATACGCGCGAGTGCTGGAGCATCACCCACGGGCACCACGCTCAGGAGGTCAGTGCCGGCGACTTCTACCGTCGTGAACCCATTGGCAGCAAGCAGCCGGTTGGTCAGAGACCAGAGTTCCTTGTTGCTCAGTCCCTCAGTGAGTCGGAGTGTGACTTGCTGCCGAAGCTGCGAATCTTGATACTCGATATCAATGCCAAGTCGTGCAGCAGACACATCAACAAGGCGAGACAACTCGATCTGCCCTGCGAGTCGTGTATCAACGTCTTGTGCAACAACCGACTGAACACCTAGTAGGCCTGCGCACAGAAGCAGCTGCTTGATCGTTGTCCAGTACATTTAAAAGACCCCGCGGGGCTGACATTAAGAGCCCGGACTAGCGCACCCTAAACACGGCCTCTATAGCCAAGAGATGCGTATCCAAGCTCGTTCTCGCGGCCCGAACATCGGGATCACTTCGGGCACTCGACAATACATCGCTCGCCCACTCGGGAGTGGATTCTCCCAGGCGTTGGGCACGTTGCTCAGCCTTCTGGGCAAGAACTACGCGCTGTACATCGAAATGGCTCATGTCGCGAACGCTCAACGCCGCGTCTGCGCCTGCAGCTACTCGCCAACGTGCCCGATACAGGCTTTCGCTAACACCATCTCCCAGATGCGATAGGGCAGCACCGCGGTGCGCACTGTACGCCGTAAGCAGGGACTGTCGGCCCGACTCGACGGCATCCGTCAGCCGAACAATCCCCTGTCTGGCGTCGGTGTCCCTATCCTTTGCGTACTTGTCACTGGCAAGCTTCAGCGCTGATTGGTCACTGGCCAGCTGAGTTGCGATCGACTCAGTTCTCGACCAGTCTTGTGCTGCGAGGGCATTGATGATGCCAACAGCCTGAGACGCGATCACGCCATGAGCGGCGAGCAACTCTGGCGTAATCCCAAGCCGCTGAGCTCGCTCTACACCGATACCGGCGCTGCCTACCTCTTCACTCACAACTCCAGTGGATGCTGTTGGACGCCCACTGTCGAGGCTCAGCATAACTGCAGCGCACGTGATGCAAGCTCCCAAAGCGATTGCAAGGTACATGGTCTTCTCCTATCGTTGGATAGCATAACGCAGCGCATTCGTTTCACAATAGGGAACCCCTGCGCCAATGAAAAATACTTGTCTTCTGCCACTCCGTTCGGTGCGGGCCGTTGGATCCCGAGCTACAGGTGCGTGCTGGGAGGTGGCTAACCGCAGAATGCGCAGGCGGTTAGACCGCCTTGCACGCCCCGGTTCTGATTGCGACACTTCCATACGACAGCAGAACTTCTACAAGATTTCTTCAGTCTTTTTCGAGAACACTGAAACTCTTGCTGAGTGAAGCCTGTACGTGATGCAGACATACAAAATCGCGGTAAGGGCATGCTTTGAAGCATGGCCGAGTCGACGCGCGGACGCATATGCATTTCGAGTCGTTCGCTTACTGCTCCACGTACTGTTGATGCACATCCCAACAGTAGTGCTGGCTGCCAGAAGAGCCCATCGCTCATGCGCCTGTCTCGATTCACACGCTGTGTTGTTGCACGTATATGACGATCTAATGCTTGCTCCAGTGCTTGCGGGGGTACTGCATTGACCAGGCATGACAGAGCACGAGTATGTCAAAGAGTGAATGGTGATGAAGCGCGCACCAAAGCAAACGAAGCCACTTCTCGCACAAATTCAACGACTCGGGAAAACAGCACTATCGAATTGGGCATTTTCAGGATATTGTGTCACGGAAGCTGAAGTAGAGATCCGTCAAGGCACAGTAGAAGGAAGCTCCGATGCGCACTCGCCGCCACCTCTTGGTTTGCCTCATACTCGCGATCGTATCACCGGCCGTCAGTGATGAGCCAGCCGGTCTCAATGTCGAACCACTGATGCGTGAGGTGCAGGTGCGCCACCAATGGGCCACCGGCGATACGCACTGTTGGCCCGGGCGATGCAGCGAGTGTCCCGATCCTGGCGAGATCACGGATTGCACAGAATCGTGCGGAACGCCGTGCTATCCAGTCACCAATTATTATCCACGCAACGTGGAAGACGCGGTATGGGTGTCTTTGGTTGGATCAATACGAACGGCATTGCAAGCGACCATCAACACTTCGAAGTTTCTGCGGGAAGATGCGGCCAATCCCAGCGGTCTCGATCTTGAGGCATGGAACGCGTTGCCTAAGAGCATCCAGACTTCAGATTATCCGGATTTGTCTGAAGAGGTCACTGCGGCCAACTACGCCAGGCTGTTCGCGCGCTATGGCGAAATTGTGGGAGATCTAAAGTACCACAAGCAAGGTGGGTTTAGCTGGTCGGAGGGTGGCAAGGCTGGCGGCGGAATATTCTCGGAGCCAGGTACAAGCGAGGAAGACTGGGGTTGTGCGGATGCCTTCGGCGCCATGATCGATGAATTCGAAGATTTTTGGCCAACTACGGTGACATTGGCTGCTCCCGGTGCTGATGGCTTCCAGCCCTTCGTCTCAGACGCGATGCTGGTTACGGACTGCGAGCCGGGCGATGCGGCATGGCATGGCGTTTATGTGGCAGTTGCTTGGGGCAAGCCAAAGATCAGTTCAATCGGCGCCCTCGCCAACGGCACGACCAAGCTTTATCTCTTGATTGAGCCCAGTTCTGGCGGCACGGGAACCCACTCACCTCCAGTGGGCGCTACGTCGACTTTTCAACAACTCACTTCAGCACCGTCGCCTACGACTGGTGCCGAGGTCATCGGCACGACTTATGGCAAGGAGGGGACCTCAACTGTCATGCCCACCGACAGCGGATGTAGCCCGAGCGGGTGCGCTCCCTGTGATCCTGGCGAACTTGATGAAATCGAAGACTACAGCTGTAGCTACGGATGGTCTATCAAGGAACAACTCGCGATCGTCACGATCAACAGCTGGGACATCCCCACGCCTCAAGGCACTACGTGCACCACAAGCGTGTGCACAGTCCCAATTCCCGAGGACAACGAACCGGACATGCCCGACGGGGAAGGCGGTGATGGCGACTGCGGCGATCCGGGTGGAAGCGAGAGTGGAGACGACGAAGCAGCTGGTGAAGGGTCTAGTGCCGGTGCTGGCGCAGCTTCCAAGAGTGAGGCAACCACGACCATTAGCCATGAGTCGGTGAGTCTCGCGACCGGGCACAAGATGGAGCGGGCTGTGGATTTGGTCGTGGCTCTGCCCGGTCAGGATTTTCGCCTGACGCGCGAGTACATCAGCCGCCCAGACCACTATGGGACCGCCAACTGGGGGGGGCTTGTGGGCTGGAACTGGTCCATGAACATCTTCCAGCGCTTGTATGAGGATGGAGACGATGTGTTTCTGAAGGGTCTTCCTATGGACCGTTCGAAAAAGTTTGCCGAGATCGGTACGACCGGTGTCTGGACCGCGGGTGGGCCGACATCGCAGTCGCTGACACAGGCGACGCTCGTAGTGGATACGAAGACATATCCAGTTTGGCGCCTCGTTAGCCCCGGCAACTTCACGATCGACTACTTTCGCGAAGATGCCGGCGGCTCTGGTATCGAGACCGTTGGTGCTGATTACGCTGGCCTCGTACTTCAGTACCGTGATGCGTATGAGAATGTACACGCTTACGTGTATGCCGACTATGACAAGGTTGGGGGCGGGACGACCCCACGGCTGGAGCGAATCGTGTTGCATGGCACGACGGCTACGCAAGCTACTGCAGCCGCGGTGATTGACCTCACATGGAATGTCGATGAGGAGGGTGCGGGCAGTGACTATGGGGCGGCCAATGGACGACTGGCGTCTGCCTCGGTGCGACGGCCGCTGGCTGACTGGGCACTGACGCAATCCGTCGAATATTTCTATTACGACACCGAGACCATGCCCTTGCCACCTCCTGTAGGCTCGTCTTCATTTCT
Organism: uncultured Phycisphaeraceae bacterium; assembly: GCA_937899905.1. Taxonomy (GTDB): domain Bacteria; phylum Planctomycetota; class Phycisphaerae; order Phycisphaerales; family UBA1924; genus JAHCJI01. The sequence goes on along the minus strand of CALCCF010000010.1, from coordinate 11,825 downwards.
GTTCACAGCAAATCCGGATTTGGGAACCGAAGGTGACCTGATCCAGGTCCTAAAGCGTGTGCGAACAAATAACGACATTGCGATGCGTCTAGCAGCCGGTGAGTCTTCGGGGTCACCGTGGCGGACGTTAATCTGGCAGTATCGGTACCATACAGATAGTGTGACTCGTTGGGCATCGCAGGATCGACCCGCATGGCTCGAGCAAGCGACCGGTGATGATCACCAGTTGGCACTGATCATCAATCCCGAGCAAATCGAGCAGATTGCACGCGATCTCACAGAGTATTGGGCACAGCCATTCACAGTGGAACAGACCGCTACCGAGATTATTGAAACCGCCGATACGTCAGACATCCGGTTTATGCCAGATGCAAAACCGGTTAACATTGCGGCGAAGCTGATTGGTTACACGTCATCAGGCGTACATGCGGACAAGGTGTACAAACAGTGGTTGCAGGCCGGATGCGGTTGTGGCGGCTCGAGTCCTGGCAAGAGCCTCACATTCAGCTACTTTGATCATCCTAGTTCTTTTGACACAAGCGTTCACATTGAGGAGAGTGTCATTGATGGCGGTGTGTCTTCAGTACATCGCACCGTGTACTACGACCTCAAAGCGCTTGGTCCGGATCTTGTTCACTACTTGTGGATCAAGGCGATCCGCGAAGGCCAGCACCCCGATGGGACTTCAACACCGCGCACTTGGGTGTGGCAATACGAACGTGACGCGACAAATCGCAATCTGATTCGTATTTTTACCCCTGCTGCGATGGACACGGCAAGCACCGCGTATGTGCCGGCATCTGGAGTTGCCCCGGATCCAGTCGTGACTCCAACTGTTGCTCCCAACTCACAAGTGATCGGTGGTCTTGTTCTTGGGTATGTGTATGACTCGGACAACAGGATCTCCGAACGTCGAGTGAGCGAGGGATACGAGGCAATTCTGGCCGATATGGACCTCGTCGAACGGACCACGTACGTATCTGGAGCGAGGAACGACCTAGTCAGCAAGATCGAGCGGTTTCGCGATGCGTCCGACACGGTGTCAGCCGACAAGATCGAAGTGACCGACTTCGTGTACGGATACCACGATGCCCCTGCGGACACGATCGTAGCGAGCATCGAGATTCAGGTAGAGCGAGAAACAGAGTCCGAGAATGGACCGGCGGTGGCAACCAGCGTGAGTACGTTTCAGCTCATCTCTAGCAAGGGACAGAACGAGTGGACTCGTACTCCCGATCAGGCATTGACGCGTCGCGAGTTTGACCCGTCTACAGGCCGACTGGTTTCCATGGTCCGCAATGCTGATCCTGCCGCCAGCGGTGAAGAGCTAGTGGGGGGCGACTACGGCAACATCTCCACGACCGGGTGGGGGCTCTCTGGCGATCGTTTGCGTACCACGTATGAGCTTGACATGCTTGGCCGGGTGGTCCAGGCCACCGCGCCCGGCGGGGTCAATTCGTACATTCGCCGTGTCATGCTGCCTGGCGGCACTGGAATGCCCCTGTCGATCGCTGGCGTCGAGTATTTCCCGACTACCGAGATCTATGCCGAGATCGTGCTACCGCACCAGATCGCTTCGTTGGCTAAGGGCGAAGATGATGCCGCGAATGCGGGACACCCGCTGTGGGAACAAGGTAGCGAGCCCGGCATCGGGTTTGCGGGCTCAGCGACAATCCGTTGGTTCAATGCAGCGAACAAGCTGATCCGTATGAGCGAGTATCATGTCGATGGTACGAAGCAGTTCGATCCAAGCCTCGCGAGCTATGAGCTGAGCGGTCTAAATGGTGAGAACAATGATCTCGCTCGCGTCATCCGCGAGATCGACACGTCGGGCCTGTTGACCAAGGAGCACGTCTGGCACAGTCCGTCCTTGGAAGCTGGTCGCTATGAGACAATCTACAAGTACGATCGCCTTGGCCGTTTGTACCAGACCATTGACGCGACCCATACCGTGTCACAGACGGATTCGTACGATGCATTTGATCGCCCCTTGGGACGCTCGGTGGGTGTTGCGATCGACATTGCTGGCGAGCTAACGCCGGTCAATGTAGAAACGGTTGAGGACTACGTCTTTGATGGGAGTGCTTCAACTCCGGGCGATCAAGGCGTTGGCAATGGCGTGCTTACGTACCTGCGACAGCACGTTGACGGCTCGACGCGAGATACTGAGATGGTCTACGACTGGCGTGATCGACTCGTCGTCAGAGCGAATCCACTCGCTCCGCATGAGGCACAGGCGTACGACAACCTTGGCCGCGTCACGGCCCGGGCAATCTACAACAACGGCAAGCCATCCGGCGTGGCACACACGCCACTGTCCGAGCGAGTACTTTACGAAGAAACGCATTACAGCCAGCGTGGTATTGCTTATCGACGGACGCGCGCCGTTGACCCGTCAAATGCGAGTAGTACACTGCTGGAAACCCATCAATGGGTTGATGATATGGGGCGGCCAATCGCAACCTGGGCACCGAGTGGGCCCGGACGCAAGACCCAGTACGATGCACTCTCGCGGGCGTCAACAGTCTTCATTACCGCGCGAACAGATGATGGTGCACCAGGCACGACGGGCAACTATGCTGATGCGTTAAGTGTGAGTGACGACCAGATAATTGAACAGATCGAGTATCAATACAATGACCTCGGCATAGCAGAGTTCATCACGACTCGCCTCCGTGAACATGACGCAGGCACCCTTGCCGGTGCGCTGACATCAACGAATAGTGTGGGCACATACGTTGGCATGCTGTACGATAGTGCGGGCCGACAGACAGCATCCGTTGACTTCGGGACAGGGGGGTCGCTTGACGAGTTTGCACGATCGAGCACGGCACCGACCTGGCCTGTGGCTCCCTTTGCCACAGACGGTTCAATCGCTCCTGTGGCAGATGCCTTGGTGCATCGCAAGCGGTACGACCGCCGTGGTCTATTGAGTCAGTCGATCTCGCCAGATGAGTCGATCACGCAGTATGCGTATGACCCAATGCGCAGGCGGATTGCGGACATTGAGAACTTCACGAATGTGTCACCACTCTCTGTGACCTGGAACAGCGGCGACGAGAGATGGCAGGTGCCTGTGGGTGGACCAGACGGGCTCACTGCAGACGACGTTGATCGCGTCACGAGCTACGTGTACGACGGCGCCTCGCAGCTCGTGAAGCGTGTCGCGCACTTCACGGAGACAGGTTCGGCGGAGAGCGTTCAGGAAACGGTGTACATGTATCAGGTGTCGAGTGCTGGCGCGTCAGACATCGATAGCAACCGCATGCTCTCAAAAGTTCATTATCCCAAGGAGAGCGGAGTAGGCGAAGGACAGCACTCGACTGACGCCGAGTTTACTGTGTTCTATGACTACAATCGCCTTGGTGAGTTGACCCGCTATGAAGACCAAAACGGGACCGTGCACGTATACACGCGCGATGCGCTAGGGCGGGTAACGTCCGATGCCGCCACCCTCGCTGCAGGTTCAGATATCGACGCGACGATCCTTCGGATCGACGTTGCGTACGACGGCGCCGGTCGCATTACTGATGTCGAGTCATTCGGTAGTACCGGTCCCGCTGTGAATGCGGTTCAGTTGACATACACCCCTCTGTGGCAGATGGATCAGGTGAAGCAGAGCCATGACGGAGCAATAGGAGTGGGCAGTGTTCGCACTGTTGACTACGGATATTCCGCTCAGGGCGTCTCCGGTCGCAACTACTCGCGCCATACCACAACGGTGTATCCATCCGGAACGACACTGACCACGGGGTATGGCTCGACAAATTCTGCGAGCAATCGGATTAGCCGGCCCAAGTTCATGACCTATCTCGAGCAGGGTGCCGGGGGCTTCTTCGTCCAGAACAAGGCCCTTGTGGAGTACGACTACCTCGGGCTGGGCCGGATCGCCGTCACGGACTACACCGGTATCGATGTCCAGCTCGATCGATCCGTCACGCCGACAGGTGTGCGGACCGCCGGGACCTACCCCGGCTGGGACCGGTTCGGCCGCGTGCGCCTCCACCAGTGGGTGGATGGTGGCTTTGGGCCCCACGCAACGGCGACAGGGTTCCCTGATCGGCCGCAGATCTTCGCCGAGGAGTACGGCTACGACGACGACAGCAATCGGACCTCGAAGTACGATATCCGGGACGGCGTTGGCTACTCGGGCAACTCTTGGGAGTTCACCTACGACGGGCTCGACCGCCTCCAACAGGCACTCAAGGGCAACTGGAGCGGCACGTTTGCGTCGACGGTCGGCGGGCAGGCGTGGACGCTTGACGCTCTGGGCAACTGGGATGAGTTGCTGCACGACCTGACAGGGAACGGGCAGTTCGATGACCCGGGTGATTCAAACGAGACCCGTTCGCACGACTACGCGAATCAGCTCACGCAGATCGACGGCTCGCCCGCCTTGCCATTCACGTATGACGACGCGGGCAACACGTTGTCCTACCCCGCCGGCGGGAGCGACGACTATGAGCTCAAGTATGATGCCTGGAACCGTTTGGTGCAGGTGAAGATCGATACGGACATCGTTCTGCAGCAGCAGTTCAATGGCCTGCATTGGCGCACGGTGGTCCAGCGTGACACGTCGCTGATCCCCGACGGCCTCGACCAGATGCGTGTGCTCAGCTACGACGCGTCGTGGCGCCTCGTGGACGAGCAGGTAGACGATGGCTGGTCGCCATCACCACCCGGCACCTTTACGGCCGATCGCACGCTCGAGCAGTTCTGGGGCCTTCGCTACATCGACGACCCGATCCTGCGTCGCGACGATCCTGCGGCCGTGGGCGGCTACTGGCATATCACCGATGCCCAGTTCAGCACGGCGGCATTGCTCGACAACAACGCCGACGTGTACGAGCGAGTGTGGTACACGCCGTATGGCGAGGCCCGCCACCACTGGGGTAAGGACTACAACGGCGATCGGATCTTCAACTCGGCAGATGGAAGCGCCCTGAGCGCCGCTATCTCCGGAGGTAGCGTGCCGATCAACGATGGCGCCTACGTGGTGGAGATGGATTACAACCGCGATGGCGTGCTGGACAGCAGCGACACGCCGTCGGGCTCGGACCAGCTTGCGGTGACGCTTGGACAGATCAGTGACCTTGATGCGACGAGTGGGCCGGATAATTGGATCGGGTATGCGGGGTACGTGTGGGAGGGGGCGAGCTCGCTCTACCACGTGCGCCACCGCAATTACAGCCCTGGCCTAGGGCGTTGGATGCGGAAGGATCCGATCGGACTCAGCCGATCTCCTGTCCCATCGGCTCTATTTGCCTATGCACATGTTTGGACGAGGTCGTCACCATTAGACCTCCCTCATCGGTCTTTCGCTCCCTTCTATGGCTTCCCGAGTACAAGCCATAGCGACGAACCAAGCCCGGCTTGGCAATCCCGAGATGGCGTCAACACTCTTGCATATGTTCGATCGCGACCGATCACCGGTGTCGATCCGACTGGTATGGGTTGGTTTGATACTCTGATTGAAGTACTACCATTCACCAGCACAATTATGAACTGTGGTACCTTGGGTGCGGTTCCAGGGGATTCAAAGCTTGACTATGGTATTTGTAAGGCGTACACAAACACCTATGATTGTGCCTGTGATCCTGGAATGGCCGAATGGGAGTGTTCGAAGTGCATCTTCTCAGAGGCTGCCATCAACTTTGGTCGTATGTTGGGACTTGATGTGGCGGACTCTGTTATTCGCGGTATGCTTGTCGCCAAACTTGGGGAAAGTATCAATCTAGTTGCGGATGACCTGTCAGACGAACTAATCAAAAAATTTGGCAAAGATTTCTTAATTAATGCGCTTCCAAGTGGGCTTGCTGTCGATGCGGGGGCGGATGTCGCGTGTTCATTAATCAAGTTGACCATGATGGTCAATGCAGGGTTCTCTGCTCGGCAGGACTATTGCAAGTGTGGTCCGTGACATGGCTTGGGCATTCGCGTATGCTATCCCAGGAACGTGCGAAACTATCGGGTTCTTACGGCCGTCATCGATAAGAAATCGTATAAGTCTTGTCATAGAAGTACTTATGATACAGCGCAGGCCTTACGCTGCGTTATGCGTATTACTAGCTATTATATTATTGGTCCCAGCAGCTACAGGCTTAGCTCATCAAACTGCTTGGAGGCTATCATCATCCCTGGTCGTTTCGATAATCACCGCTGGATTTATTTTTGGACTATCAACAATGGTTCTTGCTTGGGCACTGCCACTTATTCTTCGACTAAACGGTGATCGGAACCAAGCTGGAAGCTCACGTCTGATCCTGCTGCGAAAGTGTATAAAGTGCCACTATGATCTAGAGCACATCAAGTGCCGGCACGAGGCATGTCTATGTCCAGAGTGTGGATCATCCATAACTCTGAAGATATAGCTGCCGCAGTTCCGAATGGCCTCGACTAGATGCGTGTGCTCAGCTACGACGCGTCGTGGCGCCTCGTGGACGAGCAGGTAGACGATGGCTGGTCGCCATCACCACCCGGCACCTTTACGGCCGATCGCACGCTCGAGCAGTTCTGGGGCCTTCGCTACATCGACGACCCGATCCTGCGTCGCGACGATCCTGCGGCCGTGGGCGGCTACTGGCATATCACCGATGCCCAGTTCAGCACGGCGGCATTGCTCGACAACAACGCCGACGTGTACGAGCGAGTGTGGTACACGCCGTATGGCGAGGCCCGCCACCACTGGGGTAAGGACTACAACGGCGATCGGATCTTCAACTCGGCAGATGGAAGCGCCCTGAGCGCCGCCATCTCCGGGGGAAGCGTGCCGATCAACGATGGCGCGTACGTGGTGGAGATGGATTACAACCGTGATGGCGTGCTCGACAGTAGCGATACGCCATCGGGCTCGGATCAGCTCGCGGTGACGCTCGGACAGATTGGTGATCTTGATGCGACGAGTGGGCCGGATAATTGGATCGGATATGCCGGGTATGTGTGGGAGGGGGCGAGCTCACTCTACCACGTACGGAATCGTAGCTACAACCCGTCACTCGGAAGGTGGAAGCAGAGAGATCCACTGGAGTATGCCGAGTCAGCGAATATGCTTTTGTACGCTAGCGGCGATCCAGTGCTGAGAGTTGATTTCGGAGGCATGGAATCGATTCCCATTGGTGCACAACAAAAGACGCAGTCGGCGGATCCGCGTGATGATCTGTATCAGGGCTGTGGCATCCGAGTGCATCGCCGTCCGTTTGGGACGTACGCCTGGAATGACCCCGGACATGGCTGGATCGAGATCAGTGATCCGCAGTATGACAATCCGAATGGGACCCCAAATAAAGAAGGACTCGGGTACTATCCTCTGAATCAGGGAAACTGGGATGGCAGAGGCAAAAAATATGGGGGCCCACACAGCCAGAGTCAGAGTAACGCCGATTGTGTTTGCTCTAACCAGAATGACCCGGCACTAGGAACTGGCTTCGATGACGGAGGTGTCGGCGTGGGATACGAGACAGTCCCAGTATACGGAGAACCTGGCCGCCAGCATCTCGACTGGGCTAGGCCGCCCGTTATCGCTTGGAAGCGAGTACCCCACATCAGTGCTGAGACAACCTGTGATCAAGTTCGTGACTGTGTGCGGAACGCCATGCCGACAGATGATTATCATGTCTGGGGCTTCTGGGGAGACAATTGCCATGACTTTGTTAACAGCACGCTTGCCAAGTGCGGCCTGAAGAAAGGAAATGGATGGCAACCTGGTGATCCCAAGAATTACCAAAAGGTAAAACCAAAGCCCCGAGGGCACATGTAATGCATCGGCTTGCCTCGAAGAGTCTTTTCGCAGTCGCTGTGCTAATTGTAGTGGCGGCCGTGTCGTTCTGGATACTCTTTCAGTTGCTAGCAGTCCGCATAAGTCCGATCTGCGAGGCGGCCTGGATCGGTGACGTTGACTCGGTCCGCACCATTGCGCAAATGCGACCGGAGCTTGTAGATGAAATGTGCAGCCCGACTTCAAATACTACATTCATTGCCCCTCCAATCGTGTGGGCGGTACTAGGTCGGCAGCAATCGGCAATCGCCCTTTTGTACGAGTTGGGGGCGGATATAGACGGCGTAGATTCATACGGCAGATCGCCTTTGTATCACGCGATTGGAGAAAACTTGCTGCCCGAATTGGCAATGCTATTGGAACTAGATGCAGATGCAAACTCGATGGCTAGAGAACCATGGTCGCCGCTGCTATTTGCATCATTGTCTGGATCAACTGAGGCTGTGGACTTGCTTTGCTCACATGGAGCCAATCCTATGTATGAGATAGGCGGTGGGGTGGTGCTTCATAGAATTATAATTTTGGCAAATGTAGAGGCTGCTTGCCAAGTGATTGCGCTGAGTCGAGCAAGGCTAACGCCCACTCAAGTTGAAGTAGCGGCACAACTAATTCGGGACAGACGAGAGCCAGATGAAGCGCAAGAAATGCTTCAATGCTTAAGATAGCCAGCTTTCATGGCATGAGATAAAGTAGTTAGCATGTCTTTTGCACGTCGATGCGAATCGGTAGCATGGTGTTTGGACGCGAGTAATAGTTGTCGTGTCGCAAAAAAGATGCAGTTGAGCCGTAGCCCCATATACAAGTAGCTTCTTGGACAAAGCACTGGACACACGCTGTGCGACGAAGCCTCTGACTAGATTTCGATTGGTGCTCGCCATCTTGGGTTGTTGTCATTAGCAGCCAGACTGAAAGCGAGTTTGATACAAGAGCCAGTCGAACACCGTCCATCTCCCATCGCGGTCGAGATCTGCGGCGGGATCATTCGCGACGAACTGGTTTTGAAACGCCAGAAAATCAAATGCTGTTAAGTCCCCGTCAGCATCTCGATCTGCACTACATACGACGAGCAGGACTGAGGTGCTTGAGTACACAATATGGGCAGGCCCCACGTCGGCAGCGGGGCCTGGGGTGGGCTCGATGTCGTAGCTCTCGAACTGCGAAGCTTGGTCAAGGCCGGTTATCAGTTCGAATCGATCGGTCCTGGATGGCTCAAATCCGTCAACATAGCGGATGCCGAGTTGTCCATCCATGGAGATGACCGCACCCTCTCCGGTTCCCGGCCCGGTGATGCGGTCGTGTTCCTGCGGGTTCCGACCTGCAATCTCCATCGACACGCTGACCGTTGGCGTAAATTCTATCGCGCCGTTGTTCAGCTGGAGCTCTCCGATTGGCGACGCGCCTCGTCCCGCCGGTCCAGGCCCCCCGGGAGACACCGTTCCTGCAACCTCAAAGGCCCCCTGAATCCTCCCCGTGCCCGCGAGCGTGCTCGTCTCTCCGCGCCGTGCGCGGCCACCGCCAATCCGTTCGAGATGGGCCTTAAACTCGGCCGCATCCGGAGGCGAATCGAGCCAAATGGACGCGTCCATAGAGGCGTTCTCGTTCAAGCGCAACTGGGTGATCTCGCGTCCCGGACTCCCGGCATCACGCACGATGAGCCAGCCATCCTGCATAGCCGAATTGCGCAGATGCCCATCAATGGCCAAGAGATCGCCCCCGGACAGCGACCATTGCCCTTCAAGCGTTCCTCCCGCGATGGTGTTGGGCTCAAGGTCGGGGCCGAGCTCAAAGGTCTCCATCGTCGCTCCCTGATCACCCTCGCCAGCTTGCAGATAGACGTCCTGCAGCCGCGTTCCAAAGCCGATCAAGGCTGTGCCATTCGTCACCTCGAACGTGCCGCCAGTGACGAGCGTCTGTTGAATATCGATGAGGCCGCCATCTGACGCCACAATCCTCCCCTCGGTGTTCAGGAGCGGACCGCCGGCGATCAAGATTTCCTCGGAGCCACCACGAGCGGCAATCAGACCTTGATTCGTGAATTCATTTGATATCCGGCCAGTACCGGTAATCATGGCTTGCGGCCCGAGGACACCAGCGCCAAAGAAACTGTCGATGTTCCCAGAATCGAGCTCTACATCCAGATCTAGTACGGCCCCGTCATCAATGACCGTCCGAGCGAGGATGCGAATTTGGCCCGCGCCATTCGTTGTTCCGGCAAAATTCGTGCCGTCGATGTCCCAGCGATGCTCAAACGTACCGTTGTTGATCAGTCCGTCTTCGATACGACCCGCCGGTCCACCCTCGTTTCCTGCCCAGCGAACATCCTGAATGGGAGGCCCGTCAAGCCTCAAGAGACCGCCCTCGGGGGCTCGGATGATGCCGCTTGGTCCGTTGTTGACGAGGGCGTCGATCGACAGAATGCCATCTGGTCCAGAGACCTCGATGATGCCGTTGTTTGTCCACCGCCCTTCTAGAACACCACTCCCAGAAAGTACGCCAGTTTCCGCAATCGTACACCCAATTGGACCATCGCCGACGAGCGCTACGTCGAAGAAACGCGTGGGGACAGAGGGACGCAGCTCAACAGCTGTTTCGATGCTCGTGTTCGGTGCCACACCCACCACCACTTCCGATCCGGGACTGTCAGAGGTAATGAGGATGGTCCCAGGACCCGTGACGGTGCCGGCAAGCTCAAGATTCGCGTTGTCGGAAACAGCAATCGTTCCGTCGAAGAAGCCGTCGGTGATTGTCGACCGTTGGCCGCTCAAGATGCCGAGGCCATCTCCGATCCAAGTGCCGCCCTGGACTGTGCTATCGAGCAATTCAATGACACCACCCGACTCAACTCGGACGGCACCTCCAGTGCCGACTTGATCGATATGTGCTCGGCTCACCTGCAGCCAGTCAGTGATACTGGACGAAACTAGCTCACCTGCGTTAACGAATCGGCCCGCCACGCGACCACGACCTGTGATGACTCCGTTCGTTCCAATGACGACAGGAGTCGAGTCGAGCGATGTCACTTGCGAGCGTAAGCCTGGCATTTGACCATCCGGCGTATTCAAAATGAGATGGCTATCAACAGTGGCATTCCCGCGGAGCTGGAGGCGGGTAGTGGCGAAGCCACCGCTCGTGTTCACAAGTACGCCGCCGGGGCCAAACAAGCCGCCGCGTATGCCGTCACCCAGGGTCACGATGCTGCTATCGTCGATGTGCAGCATGGCTTGGGAGTTGTAGATGGAAATCGAGTTGAGCTGCGGAGAGATATCGACGAAGACTGCGTCCGTCCCATGGCCTCCCAGAATAGCGGTGTCCATGGCGCCGGGTACTCTTGATGGGAACCAGTTTGAGGGCTGGCTGAATTGTCCATCGACCGGGAATGCCCACTCGACAACAGTTTGCGCTGCGACTGCGCTTCCAACGCACGAACAGAGAATAGCGGGGATGGACGGTGTTAAGGAATAGCTCATTGTGGGTTGCCTTAGCCGCATCCGGCGTCGAACGCGTTCTGGAATGCGAGGAAATCGAACAGAGTCAATTCTCCGTCGCCATCGAGATCGGCAGCGAGATCGCCCGCGTCAAACAGGTTCTGATACAAGAGAAAGTCGAAGAGGGTCAACCGACCATCTCCATCGATATCTGGCGTACACGGAGGTGGCGGTGGGCCGGTCCATATCGAAAGCCGGTTTGAAGCAAGCCCGCCAGCCGTCGTAAAGTCGCCCGCAATGACGAGGGTTGGGCCCGTACTATTCTCCATCACGGCCATCGCGCGGGCCTGAGCGCTGAGACCCTCGCCCATCTCAGACCAGGCATCGCCATTCCAGACAGCGACTCGCTCGACAAGGTCACCACCCGCCATCGTGAAGTCGCCTCCGGCGTAGAGCAATGGCCCCTGTCCGTCGTCATAGGCCTTGAGTGTCAGGACTTGACGGTTTACTCCAGAGCCCAAAGGCGACCACGCTTGGCCATCCCAACGTGCGACGTTCGTTGTCGTAGTCGAACCAAATGATCGGAAGTCGCCTCCTGCATATAAGGCGGGGCCCGACCCATCGTT
>CALCCF010000009.1 GCA_937899905.1 uncultured Phycisphaeraceae bacterium | reverse complement strand
AACCGCACCAGATGCGGCCGAAGAGCGCGGTGAAGAAAAAGACCGAGAGCGCGATGGTGATCAGCATCAACGCGAGTAGCAGCGTGTCGGTCGGGTAGAGCGTGGTGCCGAAGAACGTGAACTCTCGGCTGAGGATGTCGATCAACAGGGGCGGCTTGCCATCAATGCGGAGGTGCGGCAGCGTGACGAAGAGCACGATGAGCCCATACCCAACGGCCCTGCGGCGGTTGAGCCAGCGGCCCTTCGAGAGCCGCGGGTTCAGCCAACGACGCGTCCCGTCGACGTTGAGAGTCGAGAGGACGCGTTCGGCTTGTGGGGCGTTGGCGGTCATAATCGGTTCGCTGTTGGTTAGCCGCCTTCTTCGGCCGCCGGCCAGGGGGCGATGATCTCTCCCTCGGGCGCCTTGCGGTTCGAGTTGTTACCGCGGAGCGACGCCACGTACGAGCTCAGCAGCACGGCCTCCTTGGGGTGCATGCGGTTGCCCCAGGCCGGCATCGCGCCGTTGTTCGCACCATCGACGATGATGGTGTGGATGTCCGTGATGGAGGTGACGTTGATGTAGTTGTCGTCGGTCAGATTGGGGCCGATGCCGCCGCCGCCGTCCGCGGCGTGGCACGACGTGCAGTGCATCTGGAAGATCGAGGCGCCAAAGTCCATCCACTTTTCGTCTTGCATCAATGAGACGAGCGTGGCTTCGTCGGCCTGCAGGTCGCCAAGTGCGCCGAACAGGCGCGCGGTCTCGGCGAGCTGGGCCGCGGCCAGGCGGTCGGTCTGGTGCACGAACCACGGGCTCTCGAGCGAGAGGAAGAAGTAAACCACGCTAAAGACCATGGTGAACAGCCAGATGAGGTGCCACCACAGCGGCGTGGGATTGTCGAACTCCTGGATGCCGTCGTACTGGTGACCCTTGATCAGGAGTTTGTCGCTCTGGTTTTGCTTATCCATGCGCACGCTCCCGCATGTTCGAGGCGATCCCTTGCGAAGTAACGTCTACCGGTACGCCCTCGTCGAGGACGGCGGCGGCCATCTGCTGCTCGAGTCCGCGACTACTACGGATGGTCCTCAGCGTGACAAGCACGAACACGCCGACGAAGAGGACCAGGGCGGCTTCGGGCCACACGGACAGGTCGATGTGTCGAATGGTGTCGGAGAGCATTACTGATCGCCTCCTTCCGAGTCGGTGCCGGCTTCGGCAGCAGGGTCGGTCGCTTCATCCGCCGCGGGTTTTTCGGCGGGCGGTTCCTTGCTGATGTCCACGCCCAGTCGCTGCATGTATGCGATGAGGGCGACGACCTTCTTGTCGCTCACGTCCATCGTCGTTCCGCTGGATTGCGTGAAGATCTCGTCGGAGAACTGGCGAGCCTGCTCTCGCGCCATCTCGGACGCGTTGTTGACGGCCTCGCCATAGGGCACGCCGAGCATGGCCATCGATCCGACGCGCGCCTTGATGCCCTCGAAATCCAACTCTTGACTGAACAGGTGCTTGTAGCTCGGCATGATCGAGCCCGCGTTGTACTCCTGTGCGTTGTAGAAGTGCTCGTAGTGCCACCAGGAACTCTGGCGGCCACCCTCGCGGGCGAGGTCGGGGCCGATTCGGCGGCTGCCCCACTGGAATGGGCGGTCGTAGATGAACTCGCCGGCCTTGCTGTACTCGCCGTACCGCTTCACCTCGGCGAATATCGGCCGGATCATCTGCGAGTGGCAGTTGTAACAACCCTCGGCGATGTAGATGTCGCGACCGGCGAGTTCCAGGGGTGTGTACGGCTCGACTGTGGCGATCGTGGGCACATTACTCTTGATGAGGAACGTGGGGATGATCTCGAACAGTGAGTCGTCGTCGACCGAGATAAACACCCAGATGGTGAACTTGATCGGCCGGGCTTCGAGCCGGCGGTGCCAGAACGCCTGCAGCCAGCGGTCGGCGGCGTGACCCGCCTCGACGTTGGCGCTCAGGCGGCTGGTTGCCTGCTGGAAGTTCTCGTTCAGCGGGGCCAACGGGGCGGCCTCGTGCACGACGACCTCGTACTTGGCCGGACGCATGCGCCAGGTCTGCCAGAGGTTGAGCACGCCGATGACCATGCCCACGAAGTACATCACGCTGCCGATAGCCCGGATCCAGTAGAGCCATTCGAGGCGGGTGACTGTCTCGAGGATGTCTCCGAACATGAGCTGTCCATTGCTGGCGAAGGCGCGCCACATGATGCCCTGTGTTACGCCGGCGGCGTACATCGAGAGGATGTAGAGCGCGATGCCGATGGTGCTAACCCAGAAGTGGGCGTTGGCCCATTTGACGCTCCACAGGCCCTTGGTCTGGAAGATACGGGGGGCCAGCCAGTAGGCCATGCCGAAGATCATGAAGCCGTTCCATCCCAGCGTTCCGCTGTGGACGTGGGCGATGGTCCAGTCGGTGTAGTGGCTCAGGCTGTTGACGGTCTTGACGCTGAGCATCGGCCCCTCGAACGTCGCCATCATGTAGAACGTGATGCCGACGACGAAGAACTTGAGTACCGGATCGGTTGTGACCTTGTGCCATGCGCCGCGGAGGGTAAGCAGGCCGTTAATGCCGCCGCCCCAACTGGGCATCCACAGCATGATGCTGAACACCATGCCCAGGCTGCTGGCCCACTCGGGCAGGGCGGTGTAGTGCAGGTGGTGCGGGCCGGCCCAGATGTAGATAAACACGAGCGACCAGAAGTGCACGATGCTGAGCTTGTAGCTGAAAACCGGGCGGTTGGCGGCCTTGGGCATGAAGTAGTACATCAGCCCAAGGAACGGCGTCGTCAGGAAGAACGCCACGGCGTTGTGGCCATACCACCACTGCATGAACGCATCCTGCACGCCGGCGTACAGCGGATAGCTCTTCAGGGCGATTTCGGCGCTGGTCACCTCGCCGGTGGTCAGGAACTGGTAGACGCCCACGGGGATCCAGAGGTTGTTAAACACGTGGAGCACCGCCACCGTGACGATTGTGGCGATGTAGAACCACAGGGCGACGTACAGGTGTCGCTGGCGGCGGTTGATGAGCGTCATAAAGAAGTTGACGCCGAAGAAGCCGACCCACACAACGGCGATGGCCAGATCGATGGGCCACTCGAGCTCGGCGTACTCCTTGCCCTGGGTGATGCCGAAGGGCAGGGTGAGGGCGGCCGACACGATGATCAACTGCCAGCCCCAGAAGTGCAGCTTGCTGAGCTTGTCGCTCCACATGCGAGCCTTACAGAGCCGCTGCGTGGAGTAGTAGACCGCCGCGAAGATGGCGTTGCCCGCAAACGCGAAGATTGCCGCGTTGGTGTGCAGCGGCCGCAGGCGACCGAAGGCCAACTGGGGCAGCACGTTCAATTCGGGAACGGCGAGCTGGAAGGCGATGATGACGCCCACGAGCAGGCCGACAAGCCCCCAGGCCAGTGTGGCCCAGAAGAACATGCGGACGATGGCGTCGTCGTAACTGAAGCGGTCGAGAGCGCCGCCGTTGGTTGGGCCGTGTGTCGATGCTGCGTTCACATCGCTGGGCACGGCGGCCTCTGAGGCATGGCTTGCGTCGGCCATATCGGCATCCCCTGATTGGTCCCGGGAAGTACCCCCGGAGACCTCCTGTCAAACCAGAATCATCACTGATCTACAGCATTCCACGC
Source organism: uncultured Phycisphaeraceae bacterium (assembly GCA_937899905.1). Classification (GTDB taxonomy): domain Bacteria; phylum Planctomycetota; class Phycisphaerae; order Phycisphaerales; family UBA1924; genus JAHCJI01. The sequence continues at coordinate 13,313 of CALCCF010000009.1, read as the reverse complement.
CGCTACGCCAGAATCAAGCGATATCTGCATATTTTTATAGATTACTACTTTTCAGGCCATATCTGGGGTAGACTGTGGTGAATCCCAAGGCTCGCGTCGCCTGGGAGCATTGCGAGGAGGCCCGCTCCATGTTCAGCATGACAACGGAGTACGCGCTGCGTGCGGCGGTCTTCCTGAGCGAGTGGTACGGCGAGGTCCAGACCGCGGGCCGGGTGGCCGAGGCGACGCAGACGCCCGTGCGGTACGCGTCGCGCGTGTTGCAGCTGCTCGTCGAGGGCGGGCTGGCCACGAGCCAGCGCGGGCCTACGGGGGGCTTCGCCCTTTCGCGTGAGCCCTCGGAAATCACGCTGCTCGACGTGGTGCAGGCGATCGAGCCCATCCAACGCATCCGCGACTGCCCGCTTGGCTTGGCTGAGCACGCCGATCAACTCTGCCCGCTTCACCGCGCGATGGACGCCGTCGCCGCGAAGACCGAGGCCACGCTCGGTGCGCTCACCCTGGCGGATGTCATGACGCAGCAGGTCGTGCCGCTGGGCATCTCGATCCGCAGCGGCAAGGCCACGACATTTCCGGCGCAGCCGCCGAAGGTCGATGTCGGGACGAACGGATCGGCCAACGGTTCCGCGAGCGGGTCATCCAACGGCTCGTCGAACGGTCACTCGAACGGCGCCGGCTGATCAGCCCTCTATCGGACTCGGTTGGTCCGCGACCTCGTCCGCCGAGGCCATTTGAGCTTTGCGGTGCCCGGCCTTCATGTTGATCACCTCAACGATGATCGCGAATGCCATCGCGAAGTAGATGTAGCCACGCGGCAGGTGCTGGCCCGCGCCCTCGGCGACGAGCAGTACACCGATGAGGACGAGGAAGGCCAGAGCGAGCGTCTTCATGGTCGGGTGGGTTTGCACGAAGCGTGCGATCGGGCCCGCGAAGGCGATCATGACGCCAATGGCGATGATGACCGCCGTGGCCATGATCGCGTAGTTGCTGGTCATGCCGACGGCGGTAATGACTGAGTCCAGCGAAAACACGAGGTCGAGAAGTAGAACCTGCACGAGCACGCTGCCGAAGGTGGCGGTCGCTTGCTTCTTTATGCCCGGGCGGGCGCTGGGCTCGTCCTTGTTCTTGCCGCCCTCCTCAACCATGTGGTGCAGTTCCATCGTGGCCTTGGCGATCAGGAACAGCCCGCCGCCAAGGAGGATCAGGCTCTTGCCGGAGAGTTCCATCTCGACCCACGGGACCGTGTAAAACGGCTCGTCGAGCTTGATGATCAGGAACGCCAGCGCAAGCAACACCAGGCGCATGACCATTGCGAGCAGCAGGCCGATCGTGCGGGCCTTAGCCTGCTGCTCCTTGGGCAGACGGTTGGCCAAGATGGCGATGAAGACGACGTTGTCAATGCCCAGGACGATCTCGAGCGTCGTGAGCGTGAGCAGGGCAATGAGGCCTGCGGCGCTGAAGAACGCTACGGCTTCGGGCGTCGGGATGGGGGCGCTGCCGTCGGCGATGACGCCCAGCACGGGAGTGATCGAATCCAGGCAGAATAACATAAACCAGTCTAGACAGCAGCTTGGCCTTCGAGATCGAACGCCGATTTGGTTCGCTGACGTACGCTCGAGGCATGAAGACGATCGGTATCGCAGCCCACAGTTCCGAGGGGGGAGCCTTGTGCTTCCTGACGGCGTGCCACGCTGGGGCCGAGCAGCTCGGTGCGCACATGCACCCCGACATCGTGCTCAGCGCGGTGCCGATGGGGCTCAGTATGCCGGCGTGGGAAGCCGATGATCAGGAAGCCGTCGCGCAGCACCTGATCCGCGGTGTTCAGATTGTCGCCGACGCGGGGGCGAATTTTTATGTTTGTCCTGACAACACGGCGCACATCGTGCTTGAGAAGGTTGCCGGCCGGATGCCCATCCCTGGTCTGCTCTTCTGACGCGGCTTGTGCCGTGAGATCGAGCTAAACGGAGGGACTCGAGTGGGGCTGCTTGGCACCAAGTGGACGATGACCGGCCCGGTGTACGAGCGTGCACTCGCGGCGCACTCAATGGAACGGCTCGTCCCCGACAAGTCGATGCGACTCGAGCTCAACGCCGCGATCTTCGACGAGCTTTGCCAAGGCCGATTCACCGATGCGACGACGAAGTTGTTCCAGCACGCGATCGACGGCTTAAAAGACCAAGGTGCGGAGTGCGTCATCCTCGGCTGCACGGAGATCCCGCTCATCATCAACGATGAGAACTCAGCGCTGCCCGTGCTCGACTCGACCCGCCTGCTTGCGAGGCACGCCGTGGCCGAGGCTCTCGACGACCACGCGATCGCTTCAGAGGCGGGTTGGATTTCCGCCCAGGGCCGTTACTCGAGCTAGCTCATAAGGTGCCGCGACATGTCGACGCAGCGGTGGGCGTAGCCCGCCTCGTTGTCGTACCAACTGACCACCTTGAAGAAGCGATCGTTGAGCTCGATGCACGCGTCGGCGTCGTAGATGCTGCTGTGGGGGTCGCCGATGAAGTCACTGGAGACCACGGGCTCTTCGGTGTAGCCCAGCACGCCCTGCATGGGGCCGTTGGCGGCGGCCTTCATGGCCTCGTTGATCGCGGCGAGGTTTGTAGCCTTGGCGGTCTTGAACGTGAGGTCGACGCAGCTGACGTCGGCCGTAGGGACGCGGAAGGCCATGCCGGTGAGCTTGCCCTTGAGTTGCGGCAGGCACAGCGTGACCGCCTTGGCAGCGCCGGTGCTGGCGGGGATGATGTTCATGTACGCGTTGCGGCCACCGCGCAGGTCCTTCTTGCTCGGGCCGTCCTGGGTGGGCTGGGTCGCCGTCGCGGCGTGCACGGTGGTCATCAGGCCTTCGTCGAGCCCGAAGTTATCGTCGATGACCTTGGCAATGGGCGCGAGGCAGTTGGTCGTGCAGCTCGCGTTGGAGACGACGACGTGCTTGGCGGGGTCGTAGTCTCCATGGTTCACCTTGTAGCACAGCGTGGGCACGGTATCGGTCGTCTTGGTGGGAGCACTTATGAGCACGCGCTTTGCGCCGCCGCTCTCCACGTGCTTGATGGCGTCCTCGTGCTTGGTGAAGAAGCCGGTCGACTCGATGACAACGTCGACGCCCAGATCGCCCCACTTGAGATTGGCCGGGTCGCGTTCTTCGAAGACCCTCGTCGACTCGCCGTTGACGGTGAATCCGTCGCCCGAGAGTTCCACCTGGGCCGGCTTGCAGTCCACGAGGAAGCGGCCGTGCATCGTGTCGTACTTGAGGAGGTAGGCAAGATTCTCCGGCGGCACGAGGTCGTTGATAGCGACGACGGTGACGTCTGGCTGCTGCGCAGCGATGCGGTAGACGAGCCGGCCGATGCGTCCGAAACCGTTGATGCCCAGGCGGATAGCCATGTCGTGAACCCCTCCAGGAAGTGTCGCCGGGGCCAAGTGCCGCCTCCGGCCGGTGCGAGTCAGAAACGAGCCGCATGGTAGGTGGGGGGGTGGGCTGCGGACCCGAATCGAGTTACTATGTTCGGTCGATCGTCGGCTGACGGCGACGGCCATCGCGGGGGATTCACGCTGTGCCAACCGAGAAGACTTGCATCGTCTGCGGGGTCGATTGTGCCGATCGCCCGCGCATGAAGGACTCCAAGGGCCGGTACGCGTGCCGATCCTGTGTCGAAGCCAAGAAGAAGCCTCGCAAGCCGGCGGCGCCAGCCGCGTCGACGGCCCCGATTGCCATCGCTGAGGACGACGCTCCAGCCGCCGATGCCGGTGGCGGCTTCAGCATGGACCAGTTCCTTGGCGGGGTCGAGACGCCCGATGCCGAAACCGTTTCCTACTGCCCAAACTGTGGCGCACCACGGGCGGCCGGCGCGGTCGTATGCATGGACTGCGGGTTCAACTCCGAGACGGGTGCGGCGATCAATACCAAGGTGCTGAAGGCGAAGACCAAGAAGGAACGCCGGGCGCCAAAGCTCTCGGGTGGCGTCATTTTCGCGCTCGTTGCCTTAGGGATGGTTGTCGGTATCGCCCTGCTCGCGCAAGTTTCAAGAGAAGCAGCGCTGGCGGCGGCGCTCATTGCCGCGGCGTGGCAGATCGTGGCCTATGTCATCATGGTGTTCGCGGCCTTCCACGACGATGACAAGTTCTGGGGCATCATTGGAGCGCTCTTCTGGATTCCGCTCGCTGGCGGCTTGTGTGCGCTGTCATTCTCCTTGTACTACTGCACTATCGGCAGCGAGAGACGCAGCTTGAAGCTGAACTATTGGGCCGCCGTACTCGCCGGGATCATCGTGATCGTCTCGATCGCGGCGAACGACATCAGCCTCTTCGCGGAAACGTTGTCCGAGGAAACAACCCTCAACAATCGGCGATAGCTCGGATGTCCTGAGTGGTCCGGGCCGATGCGAGCCGTCTGGGCTGCGCTGCCCGGGTGCGGCTGCCCGGGTCGGCTTGGGCTGAGCAGCGTGGCGAGCCCGATCAGTCCGGGCTCGGCCGGCCGACGGGGCGCTTCAGTGACGCGTTCGCAGGACCCGCGGCCACGCTCGGCCTGAGGCTCGCCTCGGCGGAAACGTCACCGTTCGGCGTGCCATATGCTGGGCCATGACGCATAAGCCCCAACCGACGTCCGGCTCACAAGATGGCATCGAGAGCGCCCTGCACGAGGACCGCGTGTTCCCGCCGCCGGCGTCGGCCGACCTCGGGCTTGGCAAGTGGCACGTGGGCTCGATGGCCGAGTATGAGGCCGAGCACAGGCGATCGGTCGAAGACCAGGACGGATACTGGGGCGAGATCGCCAAGCGGCTGCGCTGGATGAAGCCGTTCGACAGCGTGCTCTCCGGCGGCTTCCCCGAGCCCAGGTGGTTCGAGGGCGGCCAACTCAACGCCTGCGACAACTGCGTCGATCGGTTCGTCGACGAGGGCCACGGCGACGAGGTCGCGATCATCTGGGAGGGAGAGCCTGTAGGCGATGGCGGCCCGGAGATCCGCCGCGTCACGTATAAGGAACTGCAGGAGCAGACCGCACGCCTCGGCAACGCGCTCAAGAAGCTGGGCGCGACCAAGGGCGATGTCATCACGATCTACATGGGCATGGTGCCCGAGCTCGCGATCGCCATGCTCGCGTGCGCCCGCATCGGCTGCCCGCACTCGGTGATCTTTGGTGGGTTCAGCAGTCAGGCCATCGCCGACCGCGTGCAGGACGCCAGCAGCAAGATTGTCATTACCTGTGATGGTGGTTGGCGTCGTGGTAAGGTGGTGCCGCTCAAGGAGAACGTTGACAATGCCATCGAGATGATGGGCGACACGAGCCCCGTCGAGCACGTGCTGTGCTTCGGGCGATGCCACAACAAGATCGCATGGGGCGAGCTGGATCGCTGCTGGAACGAGGCGATGGAAGCCGCGTCGGCCGACTGTCCATGCGAGCCGATGGGCAGCGAGGACATGCTCTTCCTGTTGTACACCAGCGGCTCGACGGGCAAGCCCAAGGGCATCGTGCACACCACCGCCGGCTACCTCTTGTACGCCGCGCACACGGGGCGACTCACATTCAACCTCGAGCCCGATCAGAACCAGGTCTACTGGTGCACGGCCGACTGCGGATGGATCACCGGGCACAGCTACATCGTCTATGGCATCCTGCCGAATCGCGTCCCGACGCTCATGTACGAAGGGGCGCCCAACGCGCCGGCCGAGGATCGTTTCTGGGACATCGTCGAGCGCCACAAGGTCACGCAGTTCTACACCGCGCCGACGGCGATCCGCGCGTTCATGAAGTGGGGCGATGAGCACCCCAAGAAGCACGACCTGTCATCGCTGAAGATCCTGGGCACGGTTGGTGAGCCGATCAATCCCGCGGCGTGGATGTGGTATCGTGAGTTGATCGGTGGCAACCGTTGTCCGATCGTGGACACCTACTGGCAAACCGAGACGGGCGGGCACGTCATCACGCCGCTGCCCGGCGCGACCGACCAGCACCCGGGCTCCTGCACGCGTCCGGCGTTCGGCGTCGATGCCGCCGTCGTCCAGCGGGATGGCACGGAGTGCGAGGCCGACAAGGGCGGGCTGATGGTCATCCGGAAGCCGTGGCCCGGCATGCTGCGCGGCGTGTTCGGCGACCGCCAGCGCTTCATCGACACGTACTTCTCGACGGTCTATGAGGGTGGTGATGTCGATGGCACGCCGTACTACACCGCCGGCGACGGTGCGCGGCGAGATACGCACGGCAACTTCTGGATCATGGGCCGCATCGACGACGTCATCAACGTCAGCGGCCACCGCATGGGCACGATGGAAGTTGAGAGTGCCTTGGTCGCGCACGACGCTGTGGTCGAGGCCGCCGTTGTCGGCGTTCCGCACGAGATCAAGGGCACGGGCATCGCCGCGTTCGTGACGCTCGCCAGCGGCTTCGAGGCCGGCGATGATCTCAAGAAGCAGTTGGGCGCGCACGTGGCCGATCAGATCGGCGCCATCGCCCGCCCCGACCAGGTCCGCTTCGCCGAAGCCCTGCCCAAGACCCGCAGCGGCAAGATCATGCGCCGCCTGCTGCGCGACATCGCCGCGGGTGTGGAGGGCACGCAGGATACCTCGACCCTCGAAGACTTCAACGTGCTCGCGAAGCTGCGCGAGACCGAGGAGTAGTGGGGCGTTCGGGAGTCGAGGGGTACTAAGACAGCGCCCGCAGCGCTCCGCCGAACTGGATCAGCGCGAACACCGACGCGATGACGCGCACGTGGTTCCACCGCGTCCAGACCACACAGTACTTCCGCCAGAGCTCGGCCGACGCCGGGTCGTCCGCGTCGACGGCGGCAAGGGCGTTGTTCAACGGTACGTTGCCGGCGGCCGTGACCACGAAGACGCCGAGCACGTAGAGCACGCCCGCCGACGCCATCGGGAGCCACCAGCCCTGGTCGGTGTTGAATAGCCCGAGCGCCACGGCCCCGACGCCGAGCACCGCCGTGCCAAAGAACGGCACCATGAACCACGGCGTGAACACGGTCTTGTTGATGTTCTGCATCGCGCGGATGCCCTCGGCATCGGGCATGCGCGCCAGGGCGGCCATGATGAACGAAGAGAAGCCGAAGAGCGCCCCGCCAATGAGCGCGACGCCGACGATGCCAACGCGGGCGAGGATGTTGATGGTCTCGTCCATGCCGTCCTTTCCGTGCACGGGATGCTCCCCCGGCAGATGCACGCATCCTTGGCGATGGTCGCGCTGTCCACCATCGATGGGCACGCGGTTTTCCGGCACGCGCGGCATGGGCTTACAGAAAAAGGGCGGCCGCGGCCGCCCCTTACTTCGGGATGCCTTGTGTTCGTCCGTCCGGCTCAGCCGGCCTTCGCGCTGCCCGCGGCCGTCTGGGCGTCCTTGAGCGCCTGCGCGTCCCCGATGGTCAGGGGCTCACCGATGCCTGGCCCATGGATGCCGTCCGTCGCGGCCTGGGCGCCGCCGATCGTCCCCTCGCCGCTGCCGTTGCCGAAGAGGAACGGCACCGGGTAGCTCCACTCGCTGAGCACGCCGTTGGTCAGCTTGGTGCGCACGCGGTAGCTGACGCGCTCGAGCCCGCTGGGCACCGTCGCGTTGCTGCAGATCTTCTCGGCGATGGTGTCCAGGTACTGACAGTCGCCGGCTTCCTGGCCGACGGCCTTGATTTGGCGCTCCACGATGAACACCACGCCGCCGGCCTTCGAGCCCTTGAAGCGCAGGACCACCTCGCCTGAGGTCGTGCTGCCGGTGCGCAGCTCGGTGGGCACGGCCGCCTCGCTGCGCGGCGTGGCGGGCCTGGGCGGGTCGATGAGCGCGAGCTGGTACAGGTCGTTGGTGCCATCCTTCTTGGCGGCCACGCGGATCTGCTGGACCAGCAGCGAGCCGAAGTCGTACAGGGCGCCCAGGGCCTCGTCCTGCGCGTCGACCTTGGCGCGGTACTCGTTCCAGGCTTCCTTGGCCTCGTCGAACTTCACCTCGGCGTCGGCCAGCAGGTTGTTGAGCGTGGCCAGGTCGGCCACGCTGAGCGTGAGGGCCTCGGCGTTGGTGGTCCAGGCGGCGATGCGCTGGTTGAAGAAGTCCAGCGTGCCCTGCTGCGTGCGATCGATCGTGCTCATGACGAGCTCCTTCGATGGTCGCCCGCAGGGGTCGTGGGCGTGTGGTCCAGCGCCGGGCCGATCCAGGGTGACCCGAACGCGTATCGGTTGTAACCCGGACATCCGGGCAGCTAACCCGCACATCGGGAGGGTTTGGAGCGATCGCCAGCGATCGGTTGTCCGGATTGGCCAGATGGGGCCGTCTGTGCGGTCTGGAGAAGGCCGTTGGGGGTACGGGCGGGGGTGATTCCGCCTTCCGGCGGTGGCATAGACGGGTTATGGAAGGGTGGCTTCGCTTCGCAAGAGGCCATGCAGCCATGAGCGAGCCCACACGGGGACACGTGGACCTGTCATACGCCTCGCTTTGGCCACCACACCCTGGCATCTATGAAACTCTGGGCAGCCGAGCAACTGCACGGCCAATCTTCCACAGAGTCCTGTGAATTGGCCTTGGCGCGTTGAGGCAATAGCGATAGACTGACTTTGCGTTGCCACCATCGCGACGCTCGTTCTGGCATCGTGAGGGGATCAGCATGACAACGTGTACAGACCGCAAAACACCCAGCCGGGCGTCATTGGCTCCATTGACCGCCTTCTGGCTGGCCATCGTTGGCTGCTTCATGCTCGCCGAGCCGACCCGCGCGCAGGAAGACCGCGTGCCGCCCCGAGTACTCTCGACGTCGCTGCCCCAGGACGCCGGCGGCGCCAGTTGGGCCGTCGGTCGCGGCGGGCTTGATCGCTTCCAGGTCGTGTTCAGCGAAGCGGTTCTGGTACCCGATGGGGCCGTCGGCCTCCGCGGCGTCAACGCGGGGAGTATCCAGGTCGAGATCGAACTCGATCCCAGCGGAACTGCACTCACGGTAACGCCCCTGGCCGACACGTCCGCCGACATCCTAACGCTCATCATCGACTACACCATCACCGACCTCGCTGGCCGCGCCCTTGACGGAGAGACCGGCGAGCCACTGCTCCCGACCATTCCCACCGGCGATGGCAGACAGGGTGGGCAGTTGGTGGTGCGGATCAATGCCCTCCAGGGTGACGTGACCCGTGATGGCGTCGTGGACACCTTCGACGCGATGGAACTGGTCGACGGCCTGGGCTTCGGTGAGGGCGACCCCGAGTTCGAGCCGCGTGCCGACCTCAACCGCGACGGCTTCGTCAACGTGCTGGACGTGGCCATCCTGCGGGACGGCATGGACGGGCTGCTGCCGACGACCGATGGCACACGGCCAAACGTGCAGAGCATCACGCCCGACCCGGCCGCGCCGTTGTCGGCCGACGTGGCCGAGGTCGCCATTGTCTTCGACGAGGCGCTTTCCGGCGGCTCGCTGTCGCCCCGCTCGCTGTTCGCGGTCGATCTCGGCGGTGAACTCACCGTGGCCAGCGGTGTCGAGCTCTCGCCCGATGGCCGGACGGCCACCTTCGCCTTCGACCCACCCCTTCCCCAATGCGGCCAATACACCCTGGGCTTGAGCCCGGCCATCGCCGACCCCACAGGTGAGCTGCGCGCTCCCGCACCCGCCCCCGTGCTCAAGGGCAGCGCCCCGACTCCTGCGCCCACAATCGAACCCGTGGCAACCCTCACCTCCGAGACCAGCATCGTGCTGCGCGGTGATGCCCCCTTCGCCGACCGTATCGAGGTCGCCTCTCCCGCGGGCGTGTTTGCGGCACCGGTCCTCGATGGCCGTTACGAGGTCGCCGTGGGCCTGGGTCTCAACCGGGCCAACCGCCTCGACGTTGTGGCGATCTCGGCCTGCGGGGTCCGCAGCGCTCCGACGCGTGTGGTGGTCCGCCAGGACCAGGAGCCGCCCGAGGCCTTCATCGACTTCCCCAGCGACGGTGCCGAGATCGAGGCTGAGACCACCGACGTGGCCGGCCGCGTGGGCGATCGCATCGCCGGCTTCGACGGCCTGCGCGTGCTCGTAAACGGCCGCGAGGCCGAAGTCGATATCGGCATCGGTACTAACGGCACGTTCTTCCTCGAGGCGCTGGCCCTTTCGCCCAACGCGCCCACGGAGATCGTGGTCGAGGCCAGCGATGCGCTGGGCAACACCCGCGAGCGGCGCATCACGGTGCAGCGCGTCGAGATCCCCCCCGATGCCCCTCAGATGGCCATCGCCGGTGGCAACGCCCAGCAGGGCCCCGTCCGCACGATCCTGCCCGAGCCGATCTCGGTGCGCATGCTCCGTGGCGACGGCACGCCCTTTGTTGGCAAGGTCGTGACCTTCGACGTCGCGCGCAGCGACGGGCGCCTGGCCAGCTCGCCCAATATGGACGGCTCCGCCATGCTCCAGGTGCTCACCGATGGTGCGGGCATCGCGCGAGCATTCTGGACACTCGGGAGCGACGCCGGCTGCGGCAACAACCGCGTAGCGGCCACCAGCCGCGATATCGCCGGCACGATCGTCTTCTGCGCCTCAGCCGCACCGGCGCAGGCCGACCGCATCCTCGTGGGCGACATGAACAACCAGCGGGCCGAGGCGGGCGGGCCGCTGCCCGAGCCGCTGCGCGTCTTCGTGACCGACGATACCAACGGTGTCGCGGGGGTGCCGGTGACCTTTACCGTGGTCGAGGGCGACGGCGTCTTCGCCGATGGCCAGACGCAGATCGTCGTCGAGACCGAGGCCACCGGCCACGCCAACGCCCCGTTTACGCTCGGGGCCACGCCCGGTCGCAACCGCGTCGAGGCGACCTTCGACGGCAACCCCGGCCTGCCGTCGACCCTCTTTTCCACCGGGGTCGCGCGCGACCCCGACATGGCGACCACTCTCTCGGGCACGCTGCTGGACAACGCCAACCGCCCCATCGGCGGCGCGATGATCAAGCTGAAGGTCAACGACGCGATGGTCATGGATCCGGTGATGACCGACATCGACGGCGCGTGGGTCTTCACCGACTTTACCGACATCCCCGCCGGTGCGGCCGTGGTCGAGGCCGATGGCAGCGTGGCGACGACGCTGGCGGGCGAGCCGATCGACCCGGGCACGTTCCCGTTCGTGGGCATGGACGCCAACATCGTGCCCAACGCCGCCAACGAGCTGGGCATGCCCATCCGCCTGCCCATGCTCGACCCCGACAACGCGTTCTTTTACGACGGCACGCAGACGGTCGAGATGACCGTCGACGGTGTCGAGGGCGTGCGCTTTATCGTCGAGGCCGGCACGCGTGTGACGCTGACCGACGGGACCGTGATCGACGGCGTGACCGGAAACTCGACCACGCTGACGCTCAACCAGGTCCACACCGACGAGATCCCCATGCCGCTGCCCGACGGCGCGGCCTACCCCTTCGCGTGGACGCTCCAGCCCAAGGCGGCGGTGTTCGAGCCGCCCATCCGCGTCGAGCTGCCCAATATTTCCGGCCTGCCCGCGGGCTCGGTGGCCTACGTGCTGCAATGGGACGGCGATGTGAATGCGTTCGTGATCGCGGCGTCCGGCACGGTGAGCGCCGACGGCTCGATGATCGTGAGCGACCCGGGCGCGGGGATCAGCGTCGCGGGGTGGGGCGGGGCGTGCCCGCCGTATCCGAGTCCGGGAGACGCAGAGAATTGCTCCGCTCAGGAGCAAGTCGGTGCCGCAAGCAGCTTGGCTGGCGTGGTTGGCGGCATCTTGGGGTTCTTTGACGGTGAACTCGCGGCCTGGCTCGATCTGCTTCGAAATTGCTTCGATGCCGGGTTCAACTGCGCAGCGGCGTGGGACCAGGTCAAGGCTGACGGCGTGTTGACCGATGCGGAAATCACGCTTCTGGAAAACTGCATCTCCAGCGCGAAGTCCTGCGCATTCAGCGCGGCGGCAGTATCCCCATGGGGCACCGCCGCTCGGAGCAGCGATCGCCTCAACGATGTGACGCAGGTTCTCGATAGTGCCGTCCAGGCTCTCGCTCAGGGCGGGCCTTGTGTATCGGATGTGCCGTCGAGCGAGCTCGTCGATCTCGTGGCGCGACTGACCTCGTACTTGGCAAAGATCTCGACGCTACTTAGATCCGACAGCGTCCTCGAAATCGCCAACGCAGGTCTTTGCACGCAGCTCCAGGGCATCGCGGACGCGTTGAGGCAAGACAATCCACCGACCATCGCTGAGCTTGAGCCACTATTTGACGAATTGGTCGTCCGATTGGACGAAGCGGTGCTTGCGGCCGACGACCAGGACACTGCGTTGCGAGATGCGGAGAGCGACTATGCACAAACGGTTGACGACGCGTTGTTCTTGCAACGCACCTTGCCGGATAACAGCGCGCTCGCTGGATGCCGGATCGAAGCCGCTGGCATCATCACCACGGCCGACGACATTGGCGGGTGGTCGCTCCAAAACATCGCCGCGAGCGGAACTCTCACTCGCGTCACTGTGACCTGTCCCGATGATGGCAGTGGCGCCATGTACGCGGGCAGCGGGTTCTTCCGTGTGATGGACAGCACGACGACCCTCCTTGACGTGCCGCTGGAGCTCTCGCCCACGCCACCAGCGACGCCGGTCGAATTGGATGTCGCCGCGCCCCTGCGCGTACTCGAGGCCGGCCAGCAGGCCGAACTCACCGTCACCGGCGACCTGTCAGACGGGACACGCCAGCCGCTCCAGACCCTCGCCGATGGCACCACCTACGCCTCGTCCAGCCCCGCGGTGCTTACCGTCGACGAAGCTGGCATCGCCACCGCGGTCGGCCCGGGCGTCGCGTTCGTCCGTGTGAGCAATCAGGGTGTTGCCGCCGTGCAGCGAATCGACGTTGTCGAGGTGGCCGTGGACACGACCGTCCAGGGCTTCATCGTCCTGCCCGACGGCTCGCCCGCCGAGGGCGCCATGGTCGAGACCAGCTTCGGCGGCATGGCGTTTACGGGCCCCGATGGAGCGTTCACACTGCAACTAGACCAAGTGCCGCCCGACACGGCACTGTCGGTCTCGGTCACGCTCGATGGGCCCGATGGGTCATTCGCCGGCGGGGCGGGCCCCTTCCCAATCGTCGCCGGCGGCGTAACCGACGCGGGCGTGGTCGCGCTCGGCCCGGTGAGCACCGGGCCGCTGTTCCCCGGCCAGAGGTTCCCAGCAGGCGATGTTCCCCAAAGCGTGGCCCTCGCCGACGCGGACGGCGACGGCGACCTGGATATGGTCGTGGCCAACTTCTCGAGCGGCGACGTGAGCGTGCTGCTCGGCCGCGGCGATGGCACCTTCGACGCCCAGCAACGCTTCGCCGCCGGCGATGGTCCCCGAAGCGTGGCCCTCGCCGACGTGGACGGCGACGGCGACCTCGATATGGTCGTGGCC
>CALCCF010000008.1 GCA_937899905.1 uncultured Phycisphaeraceae bacterium | reverse complement strand
GGGTGCCGAGGCTTCCGATGAGGACGCCGCCGACGAAGACGGCGACGCGACCGAGGAAGAAGAGACCGACCTCAGCCCCATCGAGGGCACCTGGGCCGGTACCGCTTCGGGCCTCTCCGCGTTGGGCTTGCCCGACGACGAGATGGAAGTCACCATGTACTTCAAGCAGCTCGATGACGGCTCGTTCGTCGGCGCCAGCGAGAGCATGGGCGAGACCTCCGACTACGACAGCGTCGAGTTCGACGAGGCCACCGGCAAGCTCGTGACCACGAGCAGCGAGGGCCCAATCTCCTCGAAGACCGAGGCCACGCTCAGCGGCGACACGCTCACCGGCACGTGGTCCATCAGCGGCATGATGGAAGGCAGCGGCTCGTTCACCGCCGAGCGCCAGAGCACCGAGGTTCCCGATGACGTCATCGAGAACACCGAGGGCGGCGGCGGCGGAGATGACGACGACGTCGAGCCGATCGAGATCGTCTTCGACGGCTTCGAGGCTCGCGGCTTCATGCTTCCCGTCAGCGCCGGCCGCTTCGCCACGCTCACCAGCAACAATCAGGGCCACCTGCTGTACAACAGCTTCGGAAGCGGTGTGCCCTCGGTGAAGATCGTCGACATGTCCGGCGACGAGATCGACGAGAAGACCGTCGTGACCGGCGCGCAGATGGTCGGCATGTCGGGCGACGGCAAGAAGATCCTGCTCGCCGGTGGCGGAAACCGCTGGAAGATCGCCGACGCTCGCGCAGGCCAATCGATGTCCGGCGCCATCACGCCCCGAGGCTTGCGCAAGCACCTCGAGCCGCGCGAGGAGTGGCACCAGCTCGTCCAGGACGCGTGGCGTCGCCACCGCGACTTCCTCTACGTCGACAACATGCATGGCGTCGATTGGGACGCGGTATACGACCACTACAGCGCCATGGTCGATCACGCCGCCAGCCGCGAAGACGTGAGCTTCATCATCGGTGAGATGATCTCCGAGCTCAACGTCGGCCACGCCTACTACTGGGGCGGCGACGTCGAGGGCCAGCCCAGCATGAACGTCGGCATGCTCGCCGTCGACTTCGAGCTCGGCTCCGAGACCGACGAGGACGGCAACGAGCACTCGGCCTACCGCATCGCCACCATGTACGGCGGCGCACCGTGGGATACCGATGCCCGCAACCCGCTCGATCACCTGGGCGTGGATGTCAGCGAGGGCGATTACATCACCCACGTCAACGGCGTCGAGATCGATACCAGCAAGGACCCGTGGGCCGCGTTCGTCGGCACCGCCGGCCGCGAGACCACGATCACCGTCAAGAGCGCACTCGCCGGTGATGAGGAAACCGTCAACGAGCGGACCTACACGATCGAGCCTATTGGCAACGATCAGGCGCACCGCTACCGCCACTGGGTGGAGGCCAACCGCCAGTACGTCGATGCTGCGTCCGACGGCACCATTGGCTACATCCACGTGCCCGATACCGGTGTCAACGGCCAGAACGAGCTGTTCCGCCAGTTCTACGCCCAGGTCGAAAAGGACGCCCTGATCATCGACGACCGCTGGAACGGCGGCGGCCAGATCCCCACGCGCTTCATCGAGCTGCTCAACCGCCCGCGCACCAACTATTGGTACCGGCGTGACGGCAAGGACTGGCCTTGGCCGTACGACAGCCACCAGGGCCCCAAGGCCATGCTGATCAACGGCTCGGCCGGATCGGGCGGCGACATGTTCCCCTGGCTCTTCAAGCACAACGACCTCGGCCCGCTGATCGGCATGCGGACCTGGGGCGGCCTGGTTGGAATCAGCGGCGTCCCGCCGCTCATCGATGGCGGATACACCGCCGTGCCCAACTTCGGCTTCTACCGCACCGACGGCACGTGGGGCATCGAGGGCCACGGCGTCGATCCCGACATGGAGGTAATCGACAACCCGTCCGACCTCGCCCAGGGCGTTGATCCGCAGATGGACGCGGCCGTGACCTACCTGCTCGACGCGATCGAGCGCGAGGGCTATGAGCGCCCAGCGCGCCCGCCCCCGCCCGACCGCAGCGGCTTCGGCATCGATCCCGCCGACCGCTAGTCAGTTTCGCGAGAGCCTGACCCGAATCCGAAAGCACGCCCGAACGGTTGACTGCCCGGGCGTGCTTTCTTTGTGGTACGAACTCTTTGCTGCGGATCGATTCCCCGCGGGCTACGCAGAGATCGCCTGCCGGCGCTCGTCTAGGCCTGCGGGCGCTGAACCATCGGTCGTCCGCCGGTCCGGAGTCTCGAGCCTGAACCGCTCGATCATCTGTTGCACCTGGCCCATCTTGTCGGCAAGGCGGTCCAGTGAGTCCGCGGAGCTCTGCGCCCCGGTGGTCGCCTCGCTGATGGCCTCGTTGATCGAGTTGATGCTGCTACTGATCTGGTCGCTCGCGCTCGTCTGCTCGCTCATCGAGTTCGAGATATCCGACACCAAGTCGACGACGCGGTCCGTACTTTCCGAGATGCGCTGCAGGCTCTCGCCGGCCTCACTCGCTCGCTCGCGCCCAGCCGCCACGCGCTCCCGGCCCACCTGGGTGCGATCAACAGCCTTCACGGTCTCCTCCTGGATGGCTGCGATCGACTGCGCGATCTCATCGGTCGCCTGCGTCGTGCGATCCGCCAGCTTGCGCACCTCGTCGGCCACCACGGCGAACCCGCGTCCGTGCTCACCGGCACGCGCAGCCTCGATCGCGGCGTTCAGAGCCAGAAGGTTGGTCTGATCGGCGATGTCGTTGATGACCTCGGTGATGCGTCCGATGTCCTCGCTGCGAGTTCGCAGCTGCTCGATGCTCGCAACCGTCGACTCAACCGCATCGGCGATCTGCTCCATGTCCGAGATGGTTGCCGTCACCGTCGAGCTTCCTTCGCCGGCAAGGTTGCCTGCCTCGCCCGCTTGCGAGTTGGTCACCTGCGTGCGATCCGCGACCTGCTGAATCGACGCCGCGAGTTCTTCAACCGCCGCCGTAATCTGATACACCTGCTCCTGCTGCTTCTGCAGGTTGTCGGCAGTGCCAGAGCCACGCTCGGCGATCTCCCGCGCCGAGAGCGTGACCTCGTCGGTTGCGCCGCGAACCGAGATGATGATGATCTGGACCTTCTCGACGAACTTGTTGAACGCCTGCGCGAGCGCGCCCAACTCGTCCGAACGCTTCGCGTCGGCCCGCTGGGTCAGATCGCCATCGCCTTCGGCGATCTCCGTCAACCGATCGGTCAACGCACGGATCGGTCGCGTGATACTCCGCGCGGTGAGCAGCGAGAGGACCGTTGCAACGACCAGCGAACCACCGAGCGCCAACGCGCTCCACACCTTCGCGTTTGTCGCCGCACCCACGGCCGCCTGCTGCCCCGCGCTCGTGTCTCGGTCGAGCGTTTCCATGATGTTGTACCACTGAGCCAGCACAGAGTCGCTCGACTCACGAACGCTGTGCGCGAGCGTGGTCCGCTCGCTCAGCAGCGGTCGCATGCGATCGAGCGACGCGATGTACTCGCCAACGGTCGAAGACAGTTCTGGCATGCCGGGAGGCGCCACATCCATCGCGTCCATCAGCCGCAAGTCCTCCTCCACGCCATCGATGAACTCCAGCGCGCGATCGAAGTACCGCATCTGACCCGAGATCCCCGCCCGATGCGCGTACGAGTCCGCCATCGCCAACCGCCAGTCCAGATCGGCCACCAGCGAAACCAGCGGTGCACGCCCATCTTCCAACGCCCGCTCACGCATCGATTCGGCCTGTTCGTGCACGCTGATCGCCAGCACATCCAGCGAAGATTCGCGCAGGTCGTCACACGCCTCACGCAGCGCGTGCAGTCGCGTGGCGCCATCAAGGAACACCGGTGTCTGGCTCTGGGCGATCGCCAGGAACTCGCGGCGCTCGCGATTCTGGAGCGCCCCGTCGGCCTCCGACATGAGCCGCTCCATCTCACCGGTCTCACGCTTGAACGTGTCGAAGTCTTCCGCTCGCCCCTCTGCGAGATAGCGCTCCAGGTAGACCTCCGCCGCATACACCGACGACTTTGCCTTCGACACGGCCTGGCTGTCTGCCGACATCTCCGCGAGGTAGTCCACCCGCTGCGAGGTGATCAAAAGGCCGACCACCCCCGCGCCCGCGGCGCACACGCCGGCGGCAGACACCGCAGCAAAACCCAATCCCAATCGCCGACCAATGGTGAGTCGCATGCTCCCGCCTCCATTCGCTGGCCGGCAACCCCTTTGCCGGCGTTGTGCTGGCGAAGGGATCGACCATGCGGGAGCGGTCGTGGAGTGTCTTGGAGCGTCGTGTCGGAAAGTCCCAGGTGCGCTCGGAATCTCCGCGTCACTTGAGTCGGGGGGAGGCCGCGTTCAGGAGGCCTCACGCTTGCGCATGTCGGCCAGCGATGGACCGGCGCTCGGCGCAGGAACCGCCGGCATACCCCCGAAACCGGGGCTCGCCGCCTCGACCTTCGCGTCGGCAACGTCTGCATCCGGCCCACCCTCGTTGCCGATACGCAGCCCCGCGTCACCACCCTTGCCGGCGAAGGCCATCTGGAGCAATTCGTCATCGAAGCCATCGGGAGACTGGCCTGTGCGGGCGTAGACGTACAGCACGGCGTTGGTGATCGCGTCCAGCGTCATGGAAACCAGCACCATCAAGCCGATCCAGGCGAAGCCTACGAGGAAGCCCAGCCCGCCGATGACCGGATCACCGGTCGACGTCGCAGCGACCACAACGAGGACTCCCGGGATCATGCCGATGCCCACAACGATGCTGTTCGCCCAGTTCGCGACCAGTCCCTCGCCCCACGTCTGCTTCACGAGGCTGAACGACCGCCCGATAGCCTTGTGCGCCGGTGCCCGTTCCACGATGAGTACCGGAACCACGAAGTAGGTCATCGCCGTCCAGGCCGACCCGAGCAGCAACGCCACGATCTTGCCGGCCAGCTGCGAGCGTTGCTCGATCATCTTGATCGCAAAGCCAACAGATGCCGCGATCACCGCCCACATCAGGATCAAGCTGAACCGATCCCACGCGATCCGCAAACCATCGGTGAGCTTGTACGGCCGTCCATCGAGATGCATCATGGTGACGCCCACGAGCGCCGCATTGAAGAACAGCATCACGAAGTAGCAACAGAAGTACAAGAGGAAAAGCACCAGCAGCGGCCCCGCGCCGGCGTTGGGATCCTCGCTCATGAAGATCTGTCGGCCCGTGGTCGTCCCAACGATCGGCACCACGAAGCTGGCCACGACGATCAACGCCGCGATCGAGCTCAGCAGTGGGAAGACGACGAGCTTCTTGTTCTCCATGAGGAGCTCGAGGCTCGCCATGCCAAGCGCCCAACCGTTGCGGATCCGAGTGAACATCCCAAACCTCCACGAGGCGGCACGCCGGGCCGCCTTCTAATGGAGGCATCGTCGGTTTGAGGGGTTGCCAACGCCCAGACCGGGCCATCGGCCGCCGCGTGCGCGGGGTGTCACGATTGCAGGACCGGCCTCGTTCCGATCATGAGCGCCCCAGCACCAGGGCTGGCCGATAACGCCGACCCAGGATCGCATCGGCATCGGCACCCATCCAGGTGTCCAGCACGCCCGAGTACACGTGGCGGAAGTCCAGCGTGTGCTTCAGGTCGCCGCCGTCCAGGTCGCGCATCGATGGGTGTGTGCCGTGCACGCCCGGGCGCACCATCGGGCCGAACAGGAACATCGGCGCCGCCGTGCCGTGGTCGGTGCCGCCGCTCGCGTTCTGCGACACACGCCGTCCAAACTCGCTGAAGGTCAGCGTCATAACGCGGCTGTCGTTACCCTGGGCCTTCAAGTCGCGATAGAAAGCCTGGATCGACGTGGCCATCTGGCGAAGGAGTTGGGCGTGCCGGCCGTTCGGTCCGCCCTGGCCCGCGTGTGTGTCGAATCCACCGAGCGTCGCGTAGTAGATGCGCGTCTTCAGCCCCGCCCGGATCATCTGCGAGATCATCGCAAGCTGGCGTGCCAGACCATTGCCCGGGTACTCCACCAAAGGCCGCGTCGACACGGCCTGGCGGATCAGATCGCTGCTCACCTGCGCATCGAGCGCGGTCTTGGTCAGGAAGTCGGCGTTGCTCGCGCTGGCCGAGGCCTGCTCACGCCGATTCAATTGGTCGTACGTGCCCTTCAGCGCACGATCATGGTCCTCGCCCAACCAACGGAACACCTCGGCGCTCTCGAACGACACGGGCTTGACCTTCATGCCCTGCATCGCCAGCGGCGTGTCGCGACCGATCGATACGGCCGGCGGCGAGCCCTCGAGCGTGCCGCTCTCGCCCTTGCCAAAGCCAACACACTCGCTGTCGAGGTACCGGCCGATCCAGCCCTCGCCCGTGCCGCTCGTGTCTGCCGTGTGCCAGATGTCCATGCTCTTGAAGTGCGAGCGATTCGGGTTGGGATACCCCACGCCCTGGAAGATCGAACACATGCCCGCGTCATAGAGCTCTTTCATCGACTCCAGCGCGGGATGCAGGCCGATGCCCTGGCTCGAGTCGAGCTCCAGCACCTGCTGCCGACCGATGCCGATGCCGCGCCGCGCGCGGTAGTACTCGTCCATGCCATACGGCACCACCGTGTTCAGCCCGTCGTTGCCGCCCGAAAGCTGCACGACAACGAGCACGCGGTCTTCGGGTACGCCCGCCAGGCTGCTCAGCATCGCGCTCGGCGATGGCAAGCCGAGCGCCGCGCCCTGGACAAACCCCGGAGCCGCGAGCGACGCCGATGCGAGCATCATGCCGCGTCCAAGGAACGCCCGCCGTGTGAAGGCCTTCGAGTCGTGCAGGTCCATCGTTCGATACCTCCGAACGCCCGGTTGGGCGCGGTGTCCTTCAGCAGAGCTGGTACTCGGGCATCGCCGTCACCAACAACAGCATATCACGCAACGCCTCGCCATCGCGAGCGCCACCCCGGCCGGCCAAGGGCCCGCGCAACGCGTCCATCGCGTGCGTCGGCTGCCTTCCCAGCGTGTATGTGAGCACGCTCTCGACGATGTGCTGGTCATCCCCATCGCCAAGGGCCGTGCGCAACTGGTCCATGATCGGTCCCGGCTCATACGGCTGGCGATCCGCCAGTGCGTCGGCGCCGCCCGGGCGACGCCCCGTCAGCAAGAACGCCAGCGTGTTCTGACGCACGAACATGGTCGACGTATTGATCCAGGTCCGTCCACCGGGCCAGCCGGCCACCGACGGCGGGAAGAACAAGCTCTGGCCCATCAGGTCCATCGCGTCGAGCAAGGCCGAGAGATCGCGCACCGGCGTGCGCAGCTCACGAACGCCGCCAACGACCAACTCCGTCGGGCTCTTGATCCGCTGCCCACGAACATCCTCGCTGTAGAAGTGGCGGCTGAGCAGCAGCTCACGCAGCAGCGGCTTCATCGCATAGCCACTCCGCACGAACGTCAATCGCATCTTGCCGAGCACCGAGTCTACCGCCGGCGACGCGTCTCGCATGTCCTCGGGCAAATCGCCCACGAAGAATTCGTAGAGCTTGCGCGTTATGAAGTCGCCGGTAGCGCGCTGCGCAAGGATGCCGTCGACGAAGCCATCGCCATCGAAGTTGGCCGTGCGCCCAAAAATGCGCTTGCGTCCGCCGTCGTGGTTCTCGCGATCAAACACAAACTCGTCATCGCGGAACGTGTACCCGGTGAGTGCCCGTGCGCCCTCCTTGATGTCGCGCTCGCTGTACGTGCCAACGCCCATCGAAAACAGCTCCATGAGCTCGCGGGCCAGGTTCTCATTCGGGCTGCCCTTACGGCTGTCGTTGTTGTCGAGGTATGCGAGCATCGCCGGGTCGCGGATGATCTCTCGCATCAGCTGCTTGTAGCTGCCCAGCGCATGCTTGCGGAACCGCTGGTTCTGCATGTACATGTGGTAGCTGTCTTCGATGGTGCGGTAGCTCGTTGCGAAGTGGCCGTGCCAGAAGAGTGTCATCTTCTCTTCCAGCGGGCGCGGCGTCTCGATCATGCGCCGCAGCCACCACCGCTGGATCTCGCGCATCTGCCGGCGGTCCTGCCCCTGTGCCTGCTGACGCATGGCGCGCAGCCGCGCGAGCGTGTCCTCGTCGCGTGTGCGTCGAGCCTGGGCGGCCATCTGTTCTTCTTGCTGGATGTACGGCCGCATGATGTTGCGATCGAACTCGTCGGCCGCGGGTGACTCGTCGCGCACATCGGGAGACTCCAGCAGGTAATCCACCGCGCGCTCGGGCCCGAGGCCCGCAACGGCGGCGATCTGCCCCGGCGTCCCACCAAAGCCCGCACGCCAGAGCAGGTGCCGCGCCTCGGCGAAGCCAAACTCCGCCTCGCTAATCGGCTCCCACACGCGACGCAAGTCCTCGCGTGCCTGTCGCTCCGCCTGCTGACGTGTGTCCTTCGCGCTCACGCTTGCCATCTGTGCACGCTCCAGTCCTAGGCCCGCCGTCCACCGGCGGGCTGTCCCCGATCATCGGCCACTCTACGGATTCCAACGCAGACGCCGTCCGGGCATTGCACAACCCGGCCGCCACGCGGCACGGTTCATGCCGATTCGCACAAGGAGTTTGATGGGTTCAGGCGACTGCCGGTTGCACGGCCTGCTCGCGGCGTGAAGCGAGCACCAACCCGCCCCACACGATCGCAGCGCTCGCAGCGGCCAATAACAAGGCCCCATTCGCCTGGTGGGCGAAGGTCACCAGGGCGGTTGCCAAGGGCACGTGGGCCGTTTCTGCCAGCTGATCCGCCGTTGGGACAACCCGGCGCTCGCCGCCGGTCACGAGCGCAAACGCGGCCCAGCCGAGCACGAACTGCAGGATCACCACGGCGAAGACTAGCTTGCCCAGCCTGCCACACACCCGGGCCCCACCGCGCTCATCGCTTGAGGCCGAATCGTCGTGCTGGCGTGCGCCTTGCCCCATCAGCCCGAACGCCACGACCGACGACAGCACGACAACGACGATCGAGAAGCCCATGTGCCCGTGCAGCGCGGGGCCGGCCCAACTCGTCGGCTCGGCGGCCATGCTGCCGTGGCGGTACATGGCGCCCAGGACGAGTTGCAGCACCAGCGAGCACAGCAAGAGCCACGCGCCGGTGCGCACCCACACGCGCGGCAGGTTCAACGCACGCAGCGAGCGCGCAAGCGGGGACATCCACGCCGCGAACATCACCATCGACGCGAAGTACGCCTGGCCGAGCACGCCGTGGATCGTGCCAAGAAGCGGGTTGGCCTCGGTCACACGCGTGCCTCCAAGCACGCCCTGTGCGCTCACCATCAAGATGAGCGCCGCTGCGGCTTGGGCCGGGCGATTCTTCGCGAGTGCGGCGAGATACCACACGATGCTGCCGATCGCAACGAGCAGGCCGAAGCCGCCAAAGGTCATGCCATCCAGCGTTTCCGCCATGTGCAGCCGCAGCCCGACCACCAGCGCAATGCCAACAACGACCACTGCGACGAGCGAGACCGGGACGTCCAGCCGCTTGCGCAGCGAGGGTGTCAGCCAGATAAACAACGCGGTGGCGATCGTCGTGATGCCAACGAGCGAGCCGAACAAGCGGTGCGTGTGCTCAAGGAAGACGCGCGGGTCGGCCATCAGCGCGATTGGGTAGAGGAACATGTTCGCGCCGTACGTGCCGGGCCAATCCGGGACCGCGAGGCCCGAGCCCGTGCTCGTGACCAAGCCGCCGAGCAGCAGCAGTGGCGCCACGGACACGGCAGCGACGATGGCCATTCGGAAGGCCCACGTGGTTGCGGGCTTGTGCCGAAGGGGACCGGCCAGCCGCGCGCCGAAGAGGCCGCCGGCGAGCCCAAACACCATGCCCCCTACCAAGCTCGCGCACACGAATCCCAGCATGGCCGTGCCGGCCGAGGGCGTCAGGCCGCCAGCACCCTGGGCTGCCTGGGCACCCTCGATGCTCTCGGTGACCAGCGACCCCATGATGAGGAGGTTGAGCAGGGCCGCCACCAGGGCCGTGCCGCCTCCGGCCAGCCAGCCCAGACGCTTCCCGCCGACCACACCGGCCAGAATGCCACCAATGACTACGAGAAGCCCCATGCCAGGCCCGGAGACCGCGGCGGGTAGGTCGAGCCAGGGCTGGTGGCCAATGAGCCAGACCGCCCACATCGAGATCGCAGTCGCAAAGCCGAGGACGACCATCGGACCCCAGAGGCCCCGGAAACGGACCTCCTCGGTCGGCGGGGCGACCGCATCGCTGTTGGTTGGGTGATCACTCAAGGCCATCAAACTCGCTCGCAAAATGCCGCTTGCTATACTCGGCTGAGACTAGTTCTCAATTGCGGTAAAACAGTACTTTTTTCTGTCAGATTGTACGCCTGGGGCAGCTTTCGGGGTCGCCCCATGGGAAGATAGCAATGCTTCGCGGGCCCTCCACGGGGTCCGTGGGGCTGTGTCCTCATAGCACCAGAGCCCGCCGGTGGGCTTTGGTGGTCCGGGAAGCATGGGAGGCGTCCTGTGTCGATTCGATTCCCCCTCTGGATGAACGTCTTGCCAACGGTGGGGGCCGTTGGCGGGGCTGTTGGCCTCGTGACGGCGATTTCCGTCGTCACCTACTACTTCACGCCCGAGTACTGGGAGGTCGGCTACATGCCCACCCAGCCCGGCTCGGGCTTCAGCCACCAGATCCACGCCGGCAAGCTCGGCATGGACTGCCGGTACTGCCACACGAACGTCGACAAGTCGGCCGAGGCGAACATCCCGCCGGTCTCGACGTGCATGGGCTGCCACACCGACGGCATGCTCGCGCCCAGCTACGACCCCGGCGAGAAGGTCGAGTTCGTGCGCACCGCGTGGGAAGAAGACGCGTCGATCCCGTGGGTGCGCATCCACAAGGTGCCCGACTACGTGCGCAACTTCCCGCACCACGTGCACATCAACGCTGGTGTCAGCTGCTATTCGTGCCACGGCCAGATCGAGGCGATGCCCATCGTCTACCAAGCGCACAGCCTGAGCATGGCATGGTGCCTCGACTGCCACCGCGGCGTCGAGGACGCGACCTACGGCGAAGACGATCCGGCGAAGTACCTCGTGCCGCACGACAAGGTCACGGACATCGAGTGGGTCGAGATGACCTGGCTCGGCGACATGGCCGGTACGCAGGCGCAGCAGGTGCAGGCGCAACAGGTGCTCGAGGGCATCAAGCGCGCTCCGCCGGAGAACTGCGGAGCCTGCCACTACTAGTCCCGCTTCGATTCGCACGACCTGGCTCGTCTGCCGGAGAACGACCGCATGGCACAGAAGACCATCGATCAATGCCCCTCGACCCGCGGGAAGCGGTCCATCGATCGCGAGCCGCGCAAGCTCGCCGAGACATCGGGCAAGCCCATCTGGCGCAGCGCCGATGAGTTCACCGACAAGCCCGAGTTCCGCGATTGGTTGCAGCGCGAATTCCCCGCGCGCGCCAGCGAGCTGCTCGAGAGTTCTCGCCGCGACTTCTTGAAGGTCATGGGCGCATCGCTTGCCCTTGCCGGTGCGGCGACCATTCCCGGCTGCCGCCGTCCCGAGCACACCATTATGGCGTACTCGCGCGAGGTGCCCGAGCACCAGGTTCCGGGTCGTGCGACGTACTACGCCACGTCGATGCCCTTGCCCGGTGGTGGCGCCGAGGGCCTCTTGGTCGAGTCGCACGAGGGACGCCCGATCAAGATCGAGGGCAACCCGCTGCACCCGATCAACCAGGGCCGCACCAGTGTGTGGTCGCAGTCGAGCGTGCTCGATCTGTACGACCCGTACCGGCTGATGCAGGTGACCTACGACAACCCCGCTCAAGGGCCGCTCGAAGCCACTTGGGACGACTTCGCCGTGTGGGCCCAGAGTGATGACGGCTTCGAGCGCTATAACGCGAGCGGTGGCCGCGGTCTCGCGTTCGTCACGGGCAAGCAAACGAGCCCGACGCGCGACGCGATGCGCGATGCTGTGCTGCGTCGCTGGCCCAACGCCAAGTGGGTCTCGTACGAGCCGCTCGAAACGCCCGCTCCCGTCGAGGCGTCACGCCTCGCGTTTGGGCAGCCGATGTCCGAGGAGCTCAGGCTCGAGAACGCCAAGCGCGTGCTCATGGTCGAGCGTGACGTCGCCTACCACGACAACGACGAGCTGCGCAACGTGCGGGCGCTCGTTTCGAGCCGCGCTCCGCTTGGTGCGCAGGACGCCGACGGCAACACGGTCGACATGAACCGCATCTACGTGGTCGAGGGCTCGCTCTCGGTCACCGGAGGCAAGGCCGACCACCGCATGCGACTTGCGCCCTCGCTGCAGCCGGCCTTCGTCGTCGCGCTGGCGAAGGTGATCATGCAGCGTCTGGGCGGAGACAGCCGAATCCAGGCGGCGCTCGACGTGGTGCCCGTGCCCGCTGAGGTGCAGTTGCAGGACGTCTGGGTCGAGCAGTGCGCGATCGACCTCCTGGAGCATCCGGGCGAGTCGGTCGTCCTGGTCGGTGCCTCGCTGCCCGTGGGTGTGCATGCGCTCGCCCACGCGATCAACGATGCGCTGGGTGCTATCGGCCCGGTGGTGCGGTACCGCCCGATGGGCCGCGACATCGCGAGCAATGGGCACGCGGGCCTGGTCGAGCTCGGCGAGGACATCGACGCGGGCCGCATCAGCACGATCGTGTGCATGAACGCCAATCCGGTGTACGACGCTCCGGTCGAGGCGCGGTTCGCCGAGCGATTCGCTGCCGTGCCGACGCGTGTCACGCTGAGCGTGCAGGACACCGAGACCGCCGCCGCTTCGACGTGGCGCCTCAACGGCACGCATTACCTCGAGCAGTGGGGCGACGTTCGCGCCGCCGACGGCACGCTGAGCGTCATCCAGCCCATGATCGCGCCGATGTATTTCGGCAAGAGCGAGATCGAGCTCCTTGCGTTCCTCGCGGGCGAGGGCTTCGAGGAAGAGGCGCGGCTGACGCACCTGGCCGAGTCTGCGCGGAAGCACGGCGCCGTCGTCGTCGACGGCGAGGATGGCCCGACCCGCCTGGGCAACGCCGACGGCGTGTTCCCCGAGGATGCCGAGGCTGACGCGGATCCCGGCGAGCTGCCGACATGGCCGGACGGCAACGTGATCGTCCGCGCGATCTGGCGGCAGGTCATGCGCGATCGTTTTGGTGTCACGAGCCGCGCCGAGTTCGAGAAGCGGTGGCGTCGCGCCCTGCACGATGGCCTGATCGCCAACTCGGCGGAAGCTGCTCAGACTCCTGCGGTCGATCGCGGCGCATTGGCCAACTCGATCCGCACGATCCGCGTCGGTGCGACCCCCTCGCAGGACTCGCTCGATGTGCTGTTCACCGGCGGCCGGACATACGACGGTCGCTTCGGCGGCAACGCGTGGCTGCAAGAGCTGCCCGACATCGGCAGCACCATCACCTGGGACAACCCGGCGCTCATCAGCCCGGCGACCGCCCAGAAAATGGGCCTCGTGCCCGGTGGCGACAACCCCAAGCACGTCTATCTGCGTGAGCACACGACCGGCAAGATGGTCCGCCTCAACGTCAATGGCCGCTCGCTTGAGTTAGCTGTCTGGATCTGCCCGGGTCTGGCTGATGACACGATCGTGCTGCGGCTGGGCTACGGCAGGACGCGCGGCGGCCCGGTCGCCGAGGGCTCGGGCTTCGATACCTACACGCTGCGCAACGCGGGCCAGTACGCCGCTGCGGGCGCGAGCATGGAGCGCGTGCCGGGCGACTATTGGATCGCCAGCACGCAGAACCACTGGTCCCTCGAGGGCCGCACCGAGGTAGTCCGCCGCGTCGAGTTGCCGGCCTGGCAGAAGTACGGCGACCTGCGCATCGACCACACGGACGAGTACGAGCTCGCGTCGAGCGACCTGAGCTTTGCCGAGCAGCTCGGTACCGTGAGCCACGCGCCGCCCAACCGATCGATCTACAAGAACCCCTACAACCAAGGCGACGGCGACGGCAAGACCGACGCCGAGCCCGGTTCGACCTACGCGCAGGGCCCGCAGTGGGGCATGACGGTGGACATGGCATCCTGCCTTGGCTGCGGCGTGTGCACCATCGCCTGCCAGAGCGAGAACAACATCCCGGTCGTCGGCAAGCGCGAGGTTGCCAAGGGCCGCGAGATGAGCTGGATCCGCGTCGACCGCTACTTCGTCGGCGACGACCTCAACGATCCCGAGGAGATCCTGCACCAGCCGGTGGCCTGCGTCCACTGCGAGAACGCGCCCTGCGAGGTCGTCTGCCCCGTGAATGCCACGGTGCACGGGCCCGAGGGCCACAACTACATGATCTACAACCGCTGCATCGGCACGCGGTACTGTGCCAACAACTGCCCGTACAAGGTCCGGCGGTTCAACTTCTTCGATTACGGCACCAAGCAGCTCGACGGTGGGCTCAACCCCGAGACGAGCCGGGCCACCGGCGGCATCCTCGATGACAAGCTGCCGCCCAACCAGCACTTCATCCCGCCGCGCCTGCGTTCGAGGCTCTCGGAGATCGAGAAACTGCAGAAGAACCCGAACGTCACCGTTCGCTCGCGTGGCGTGATGGAGAAGTGCACCTACTGCATCCAGCGCACAAACAACGCCAAGATCGAGACCAAGCTCAAGGGCATGGAGAACGTGCCCGACGAGTTCGTGATGACGGCGTGCGAGCAGGCGTGCCCGACCAATTGCATCACTTTCGGCGACATCACCGACCCTGATAGCCGGGTGTCGCAGACGCGCAAGAGCGGCCGCAACTACGCCGTGCTGGGCTACCTGAACGTCCGCCCGCGCACGACGCACATGATGGCGGTGTACAACCCCAACCCCGAGATCCTCAAGGTGCTGGACAACGACCGCTACAAGTACCTCGACTGGCACCCCCACGATGTGAAGTGGAAGAAGAAGGGCTTGGAGCCGCACTACCAGCACATGGACGAGCACGGCCATGATCACGAGCACGGCGAAGGACACGCCTCGCTCGGCACGAGCTTCTTCAACCTCGATCGGCGTGACGAGGACACCGGCTACGCCCTGAGCCTCCGCGTGCTCAAGGCCGCCACCGCGCCGCAAGGAGGCCTGCTGTGAGCCACGTCCCTCCCGACAAACTCACCGCGGATCGCCTGGCCGGGCGAGCGCCCGACGCCAACGACTGGGCACCCGAGCCCGGGAGCGGCGACGGCTCGCTGACCGAGGATCCGTCGTACCGCGCACCACTGGTGCTCAACAACCGATCGGTCCACGAGATCACCGAGATCGTGTGCGGCTACGCAGAAAAGAGCCCGGGCCGCTGGTGGCTGCCGGTGTTCGGCTTGGCGTCTTCGCTCGCGGGCATGGCCCAGATCATGATCCTGTACCTGATCATCACGGGCGTGGGCGTCTGGGGCCTGAACAACCAGGTCGACTGGGCTTGGGACATCACGAACTTCGTGTTCTGGATCGGCATCGGCCACGCCGGCACGCTGATCTCGGCCATCCTCTGCCTCTTTAAGCAGCAGTGGCGTACGGCCGTGAACCGAGCGGCCGAGGCAATGACGATCTTCGCCGTGATCTGCGCCGGCATCTTCCCGGGCATCCACGTCGGTCGCGCTTGGATGGCCTGGTTCCTCGCCCCGGTGCCCAACAGCAACTGGATCTGGCCGAACTTCCGCAGCCCGCTGCTGTGGGACGTCTTCGCGGTGAGCACCTACGCCACCGTGTCGCTGCTGTTCTGGTTCATGGGCCTCATCCCCGACCACGCCACGCTGCGTGACCGCGCCGACCTCCGCCTGCGGCAGAACCCGCACCAGGCACGGCTGCCCTTCACGCCCTTCAAGCCCGACGTGCTCCGCGTGTTCATCTACGGCCTGCTCGCGCTGGGCTGGAGGAACTCCAGCCGCCACTGGATGCGCTACGAGAAGGCGTACATCCTGCTGGCCGGCCTCTCGACGCCGCTGGTGCTCAGCGTGCACTCGATCGTGTCGTTCGACTTCGCGACCTCGATCCTGCCCGGTTGGCACACGACCATCTTCCCGCCCTACTTCGTCGCGGGTGCCGTGTTCGGCGGGTTCGCGATGGTGCTGTTCCTGCTGATTCCCGCTCGCGAGTTGTTCCCCAACATGAAGGACCTGCTCACCCTCCGCCACCTGGAGAACATGAGCAAGATCCTCCTGGTCACGGGCATGCTGGTGGGCTTCGCCTACGCGATGGAGTTCTTCATCGCCTGGTACGGCGGCAACGACTTCGAGTACTACGTCTTCGCGTACAACCGCGCATTGCCGACTTGGTTGCACGAGGACGGGGCCCCGTACTGGTGGGCCTACTGGACCATGATCACCTGCAACGTGTTCAGCCCGCAGGTGTTCTGGATCAAGGCGCTACGGCGCAACCCGGTCGTCATCTGGCTGGTTGCGCTCGCGGTCACCATCGGCATGTGGTTCGAGCGATTCGTCATCATCGTGACCAGCCTCCACCGAGCATTCCTGCCCGGCGAGTGGCACATGTTCTACCCCACCTGGGTCGACATCCTCACGTTCGTCGGCTCGTGCGGCATCTTCTTGACGCTGTTCCTCTTGTTCCTCCGGTTCATGCCGATCTTCCCGATCGCGGAGATCAAGGCCATCCTGCCCGAGGCCGACCCGCATGGACCGGGCCACGGGCATGACGATCACGGGAACGGTCATTCCACCAACGAAGGGGAGGGCCACTGATATGGGCATCCTCGGATTTCCATCCAAGGTCGACCACGGCTTCCGCACGCCCGACGGCGGCGTGATCCACGGCGTCATGGCCGAGTTTGGCTCCGCCGCCGAGATCTACCACGCCGCCGAGAAGCTGCGCGACGCCGGCTTCCAGAAGTGGGACGTGTTCTCGCCCTTCCCCATCCACGGCATCGATGAGGCGATGGGCATCAAGCGCACGATCCTCCCCTGGATCGTCGCGTGCGGCGCCATCACCGGCGTGAGTGCCGCGCTGCTGATGCAGTGGTGGATGAGCGCCGTCGACTACCCGATCGTGGTCCAAGGCAAGCCCTACGACGCGTGGGAGCCATTCGTGCCCATCACGTTCGAGCTCGGCGTGCTGTTCTCGGCGTTCTCTGCCCTGATCGGCATGCTCGCCCTCAACGGGTTGCCCAGGTGGAACCACCCGCTCTTCAAGAGCGACCGGTTCTTGCGAGTGAGCGACGACGCCTTCGTGGTCGTGATCGAAGCGGGCGATCCCAAGTTCCAAGGCGCTGAGACCGTGGACATGCTCCAAGGTCTGGGCGCGAGCGACGTCGAACTGGTGGAGGAGTGATCGGCATGGTGCATTCGCCACGCAAGTCTCGAGCTTCTGCCGGCGTACCGACCGTTGTGGCGCTCGCGCTGGCCGGTGTTGGCCTGGCGTCGATGCTGTCGATGTCCGGCTGCCGCGGCGATCGCTCGGAGAACCGCCCTCGCCAGTTCTTTCCGGACATGGACGACAGCCCGAAGTTCAAGCCGCAGACGCAGACCGACTTCTTCGCCGACGGCCGCTCGATGCGTCCGCCCGAGGCCGGCACGGTTGCCTTCGGCGCCTTCCCATTGGTTGAAGAGAACCTGCCCGCCGACGCCGAATGGGCCGAGCCGTTCCTGCAGGAGCGCACCGACCTCTTGGGTGAGAGCACGGCCATGTACACCGGCCTGAACGACGACGGAACCACCCTGGCCATGATGCCCATGGAGCTCACCAACGAGCTGCTCGAGCACGGCAAGGAACGGTTCAACATCTACTGCGCGGCGTGCCATGGGTACGCCGGCGACGGCATGGGCATGGTCGGCCGGCGTTGGTCGGCCCCGGTTCCCAGCTTCCACCAGGCGAAGTACAAGGACCGCGCCGAGCCCACGGGCACCGACGGCCACCTGTTCCACATCGCCCGCAACGGCCTGAGGCACCCCGACGGCCGATACCGCATGCCCGGCTACGGACACGCCCTGTCCGCCGAGGACACCTGGGCGGTCGTCGCGCACATCCGGGTGCTGCAACAGGCGTTCGATAACGATCCAGATTCCCTGCCCGCTGAGGCCCGAACGCAGTTCGAGTCCGGCGGCCGTCCGACACAAGGGGGTGGCTCGTGAGCCACATCGCCGCCAACCAGAACGTGGATGCCGCGCTCGGCGCCGACGCTCCGGCGCACCTCGACCATCCGGCCCTGCGTGAAGAGAACATCACGCTCGAGCCCGCGAAGGTGGGCTTGGCATCGAAGGCCCTGATGGCGCTCGGCCTTCTCGGCATCGTGGTCGCCATCGCCGGCGGCTTCGTGCTCGCCGGCGCCGAGGGCACGAGCAGCAACGCCGCGTTGACCCACGTTAAGGGCATCCTGCTCATCGGCGTGCTCAGCGTCATGGGCTTCAGCTTGGGCTCGATGTTCTTCATCATGATCAACGCGGTCGGCGGCGCCGGCTGGCACGTCACCATGAAGCGCATCCTCGAGCAGGCCGCCCTGCTGATCTGGCTGCCCGTGGCCGGCCTGCTGATGTTTGTGGCCGCCGAGCTCTACTCGGTCTCCAACGACGGCTTCGGAATCGTTTCCAGCTGGCTCAACCCCGAGATCCTCAAGGAAGAGTACTTCATCACGAAGAAGTACCCCTACTTCGAGCCGGCCTTTGTCGCCGTCCGCTTGGGCCTGTACGTCGTGATCTGGCTCGGCCTCAGCCAACTGATCTGGCGGCTCTCGCGCAAGCAGGAGCGCACGGGTGATCGCTGGCTGACCAACAAGCTCTCATTCCACTCGGCCTGGGGGCTCATGGTGCTCGCGCTCGCGACGGCGTTCTTCGCCTTCGACTGGCTTAAGGCCCTGACCGACTACAAGTTCTTCAGCACGATGTGGGGTGTGTACTTCTTCGCCGGCAGCCTGTTCGTGACCTTCCCGGGCATGGCGCTGCTGCTGATCTATCTTCGCTCCAAGGGCAAGATGGAGGGGCTCATCACCGTCGAGCACCACCACGACCTGAGCAAGTACATGTTCGGCTTCATCGTGTTCTGGGCCTACATCGCATACAGCCAGTACTTCCTCATCTGGTACAGCCAGATCCCCGAGGAAACAACCTGGTACATGCACCGCAAGGAGAACTGGACCGAGCTGTCCACCCTCCTGGTCGTCGGCCACTTCCTCGTGCCCTTCCCGCTCATGCTGCTGCGGGCGCTCCGGCGCTCCGCGCTGGGCTACGGCCTGATCGCCGGCTGGCTGCTGTTCATGCACGTGATCGACATGTATTGGATCATCCGCCCGTCGCTCGGGATCACCCTCGACGAGGCCCGCGTGGGCGGCATGCAGGGCGCCTGGGTCGACATCGCCGGCATCGGCGGCGTGATCGCCCTCTACACCGGTTTGCTGCTGTGGCGGCTCACCAAGGCACCCCTTGTCAACCGCATGGAACCACGTATGCCCGAGGCCCTGAAGCACAAGAACTATGTCTAAGTCTGTCTAAGCCGTTGTCAGGGATGGACCTAGGGGCTTTCCAAGAGATTCGAACGTTCGACTGAATCGCACAGCAGAAACGTCCGTACTGTAATTTATACTGTCCTGCAGGAACGTACCATGAGCAGCCACGAGCACGGCCATCACGACGACTGGTTCGCGCACACGCGCGAAGAGGGTCTGCCACAGGAAGAGCACGCCGGCCACGTCGACACGCGTGCGCTCTTGATCTTCTACATGATCATGCTGGCGTTCGTCGTCGTCTCGGTCATCGCCGTGATCCTGTTCTTCCAGCGATATGTCCTCGGTGTCCGGCAGGAGCGCGTTGAGACGCTGAACCTGGCCATCG
Source organism: uncultured Phycisphaeraceae bacterium (assembly GCA_937899905.1). Taxonomy (GTDB): domain Bacteria; phylum Planctomycetota; class Phycisphaerae; order Phycisphaerales; family UBA1924; genus JAHCJI01. The sequence goes on along the minus strand of CALCCF010000008.1, from coordinate 59,254 downwards.
AGGCCAACGCGTACAAGGCCGACACCCTCGCCGAGCTCGAGACCTATGGCTCTTCCGGCCTTGTTGTCGAAGGTGCCGCTCGCATCCCGATCGACGAGGCCCGCCAGAAGGTCCTCCAGCAGTACGGCCAGTAGGAATCACCAGGAGTTTCTCGTAGCGAACGCACGATCCATGATGACACGAACCCTGCACAAGCTGACCACCCTCGCGACGGCCCTCGGCCTGTCGACGGTGTCGCTTGGGCAGATCATCGAGGATGAGGTGCCCGTCGAGGCCCGCGGCCTGGATATCGTCGAGAAGCTCGAGGCCCAGGTGCCCCTGGACGCGAAGGTCACGACCATTGATGGCCAGACCGTCACGCTGGGCTCGTTCTTCGACAGCGAGGAAGCGCCCGAGCGCGGCCGGCCGACCATCCTGTTGCTGGTGTACTACGACTGCCCCGTGGCGTGCCCGGCGATGCTGGGCAACCTGAACAAGTCATTCAACGGCATCAACGACTGGACCATCGGTGACGAGTACAACGTCATCGCCATCTCGTTCGATCCGACGAATACAGCCGAGCAGGCCGAGCAGTACGCGATGCTCTACCGCTCGGGCTACGAGCAGAACGCGGATAACCGTGAAACGGTGGCTGCGGGCTACCGCTTCCTGCGAGCTTCCGCCGACGACTCGCGCGCGATTGCCGACGCGGTGGGGTTCGGCTTCCGGTACCTGCCGGAGGTCGACGAATACGCCCACGCGACCGGCGCGGTCGTGCTGACGCCCGAGGGTCGAGTCTCACGCTACTTCTATGGGTTTGACTATCCGTCGCGACAGGTACGCCTGGCGCTGCTCGACGCCGCCGACGGCCGTGTCGGCGCGAGCTTCGGCGATCGCATCCTGCTGTTCTGCTTCACCTACGACCCGAACAGCAATTCGTACACACTGGCGGCGTTCCGGGTCATGCAAGGCTCGGCGGTCGTCATGATCGTGTTGGTGGTGGGGTTGATCGCGGGCCTGAAGCTCAGCGAACGCCTCAGCAAGAATCGCGAACAGGCCAACAAGACAGGACTTGAGAGCGGCGGGCCCGAAGGCTCGACCGTGGGAGCGCACGCATGATCGGTTCCTTGGCCAACATCTTCTACACCGCCGCATCGGCACAGCCCCGATCGACCAGCCTCCAGGACATCCTCTGGTTCGGTGGCCGCGGGTACACCGAGGCCGCACGCCAGGCCGACTGGATGTTCCTGTTCATCTGGTGGGTTTCGGTCTTCTTCTTCGTGCTGCTCATGTTCCTGATGCTGTGGTGGTCGTTCATCTACCGCCGCCGCAAGGGCAAGGCCGCGCCGGCCAGCCCGCGCCATAACACGAGGCTGGAGATCACGTGGACGGTGATCCCCACGATCATCTTCTTCTTCATGTTCTTCGAGGGCTTCCGCGGGTACATCAACATCAACTTCGCGCCCACCGGCGCGATTGAGGCGAATCTCATCGCCTTCCAGTGGAGCTGGACGCTCGAGTACCCCGACGGCCAGATCACCACCGAAACGGCCGAGAAGACCTTCGGCACGCTCGCGACCAACGACGAGGAAGCCTTCGCCTCCGCGCCGGCGCCGGTCTGGTGCTTCCCAGAGGGACAGCCGGAGCTGCTGCGGATGACCAGCCGCGACGTGATCCACAGCTTCTGGATCCCCGACTTCCGCGTGAAGCAGGACATCTTCCCCAACCGCTACACCAGCTTCACCTTCACGCCGGACATGCTCGACGAGACCGCCCCGACCATGGAGGACGAGGAACTCGGGGCATATCTCTATCGGGATCACATCCTGCTGTGCGCCGAGTACTGCGGCAACGACCACGCCGAGATGGCGGGGGTCATCCGCATCGTGCCGCGGGACATCTACGAGGCCAAGCTGGAAATCTTCGGCTCGCCCCGCGGCACCTTGGCAGAGCGCGGCCGGATCGTCAGCCAGCAGAACGGCTGCTTCTCGTGCCACTCGGTCGATGGTTCCGCTGGCACCGGTCCGACTTGGCAGAACCTCTACAACAACTCGTTCCAGTACACCGACGGCAGCACGATACTCTCGGACGATAACCACATCCGCGAGTCGATCTACATCCCGCAGGCCAAGATCCGTGCGGGCTACCCGAACCAGATGGTCAGTTACCAGGGTGCGATCAGCACCGAGCAGCTGGGCTGGATCATCGCGTATATGAAGACTCTGAGCGAGGCCACGCCAGAAGCCGAGCTCGCCGCCACACAGGTCGATCCCGACGCCGAAGCTGCCGAAGAAGGTGCTGAGGGCGGAGAGGGAGCGGCCGAGCCCGCGACCGATATGGGCGGGATGATGGAAGGGACACCCGGCGACGGCTGATGCCGTGGCTGTTGCTTTGTTTGGAGACGCACGATGAGTTCGCTTGACACCCATGCCGGCGCGGCACCCCAGCTCGGGGGTGACCACCACGGGTCCTACCTGACCTCCAAGGGTGGGCTCTGGGCCGACATCGCCAACTGGGCGACAACGGTCGACCACAAGAAGATCGGCGTGATGTATCTCACCGCGCTTCTGATCCTCTTCTTCCTCGGCGGCGTGATGGCTCTGGCCGTGCGCTTCGAGTTGCTCGAGCCGACGCGCATCATCGTGAACCAAGCAGGCGAGACCGTGACGACCGGGCAGCGCCTGGCGTTCCTGGCCACCGACGGCGCTACGGCGAGCAATATCTACAACCGCGCCATGACACTGCACGGCGCGATCATGACGTTCATGTTCATCGTGCCCGGCATCCCGGCGAGCCTCGGCAACTTCTTCCTGCCGCTGATGATCGGCGCGAAGGACGTCGCCTTCCCCAAGCTCAACCTCGGCAGCTGGTACGTTTACGTCTTCGGCTCCCTCTTCGCGCTGGCTTCGGCCCTCGTCGGCGGCATCGATACCGGATGGACGCTCTACACGCCGTACTCAACCATGACCGACGCCGACCATTGGCGACTCGTCGCGATGGTCATGGGCGTGTTCATCATGGGCTTTGCGTCGATCATGACCGGCCTGAACTTCGTGGTGACCGTGCACAAGCTGCGCGCCCCGGGCATGGGATGGTTCGACATGCCGCTGTTCGTGTGGGCGATCTACGCGACGGCCATCATCCAGGTGCTCGCCACCCCGGTCATCGGCATCACCACGCTCATGCTCATCTTCGAGCGGCTGTTCAACTTCGGCTTGTTCGACCCGCGCCTGGGCGGCGATCCGGTTCTCTTCCAGCACTTCTTCTGGTTCTACAGCCACCCGGTGGTGTACATCATGATCCTGCCGGCCTTCGGCGTGATCAGCGAGACCATCACCTGCCACGCCCGCAAGCCCATCTTCGGCTACAAGTCGGTCGCGTTCGCCTCGCTGGGCATCGCGGCGGTGAGCTTCATCGTGTGGGGCCACCACATGTTCACCAGCCAGGGCGAGCTGACGGCGGCGATCTTCAGCTTCCTGACCTTCTTCGTGGCAGTGCCCACGGCCATCAAGGTGTTCAACTGGATCGCCACGCTGTACAAGGGATCGATCGTCTTCAACACGCCCATGCTGTACACGCTGGGCTTCCTGTTCCTGTTCACGATCGGTGGGCTCACGGGCCTGCCTCTGGCCACGCTGTCGACCGACATGCACCTGCACGACTCGTACTACGTCGTGGCCCACTTCCACTACGTCATGTTCGGCGGCACGGTCATCGCGCTGCTGGCCGGCATGCACCACTGGTGGCCAAAGATGTTCGGCAAGATGTACGCCGAGCGTCCCGCGCAGCTGGGCTTCTGGCTCGTGTTCCTGGGCTTCAACGTCACGTTCTTCATCCAGTTCATCATGGGTGCCCACGGCATGCCCCGCCGGTACGCCAGCTACCCCGATGAGTACCAGTGGATGCACCTGATCTCGACCGTGGGGTCGTGGATGCTGCTGGCCGGCTTCCTGGTGCACCTGTTCACGTTCATCCACTCGCTGTTGCAGGGCAAGCCCGCCGGGGCGAACCCTTGGGGCGGCCTGACGCTCGAATGGCACGCCGACAGCCCGCCGGACGAGCACAACTTCGCCCACGAGCCGATCGTCAAGCACGGCCCGTACGACTACGACACGGTCGTGCCGCCGCACTGCGATCCGGCCGACTACCCCCTGCCAGAGAATCCGCACAAGCACTGATACACGCGCCGGCGAGTTCGCCGGCTTGTTTCGTTCGTAGCCCGACTAACTGTCTGAAGATCTGAGAGCCTTCCATGAGCAGCATCCATCCAAGCCAAGGCGGCAAGATCGATGGCCCCGTGCTCCCGCACGACTCCATCGAGAAGGGCCACCACTGGCGCACCAAGGACGACGAGTTCGACGCCGGCAAGCTCGGCATGTGGCTCTTCCTGGGCACCGAGGTGCTGCTGTTCGCCGGCCTCTTCTGCGGCTACGCCATCATGCGCATGAAGTACCCCGAGGCCTTCGCCAACGGGTCACACTACCTCGACTGGCGGTGGGGCGCGCTGAACACGCTCGTCCTGCTGTGGTCGAGCTACACCATCGCCTCGGCCATCCGCCACACGCAGCTCGGCAACCGCGGCTGGGCGACCATCAACCTCGTCATCACGTGGTTCTGCGCCCTCTTCTTCATCCTGATTAAGTTCACCTTCGAGTACGGACCAAAGTGGGCCGAGGGCAAGCGTCCGGGCGTGCTCTTCGACTATCCCTACGCCCAGCACTCGATGGAGCCCATGTGGTGGTCGCTCTACTACGCCGCCACCGGCATCCACGCGTCGCACGTGATCATCGGCATGGGCCTGATCGGCTGGCTGATCTACAAGAACATGAGGGGCTGGTACGGCCCCAAGAACTACCTCGCGATGGAGAACGTCGGCCTGTATTGGCACATCGTCGATCTGATCTGGATCTTCCTCTTCCCGCTGCTCTACCTCATCCACTAGGACGGCAGACCAGAACACCCACGCGACGACGAGACCAGATCCGGAGCCAGCCATGAGTAGCAGCCACGACCATCACGAGCACGAACGGCCCGACCCGGCCACGATGACCGACGCCCAGTACGCGGACTACATGGCCGACCCGCACGCCTTCCACCCCGAGCACCACGGCTCGGGCGACCACGGGCACGACGGCGACGGCCACCACGTCACGAGCCTGACGCTCCTTCGTGTCGTGCTCGGCGTGCTGGTGTTCTTCACGATCGCGACGGTCGCCGCCTCGCGGGCCGAGATCTGGATCGCCGAGACCTTCGAGCTCTACATCCCCACGCTGGTCAACGTCTTCATCGCGATGTCGATCGCGACCATCAAGGCCATCTTCGTCATCGCGATCTTCATGCACCTGAAGTGGGACAATCGCCTCAACCTTCTCGTGCTGCTCTTCACACTCATGGGTGTTGGCCTGTTCATCGGATTCACCGCGCTCGACCTCGGCAACCGCCAGACGATCTACGACTGGAAGGCCGAGCAGATCCAGCCCGGCGGCTTGGGCAACCTCACACGCGGCGAGGACGAGACCATCAGCGTTTCAATGGTCGAGCACGCCCGCAACAAGGCCATCCAGAAGTACGGCGAGGAAGAGTTCGCCAAGAAGCTCGCCGAGAAGCACGGCCACCACGGCCACGACGACCCCATGCGATCGGCCAACCGCAGCCGAGCTACGCACGGCCTGACCGTTGGCCTCTTCGACTCCACAGCACCAGATGACCACGATCACGACGACCACGGCGGGGAGCACTAGGTAGCGCAGTTGCGCTCTCGCGCCATTCTCTCGCATACGGACCGAATGGAACAGACTTCCACGCAAGCACTCGTCACTCGCAAGCCCTTCCAATGGCACCGCGGCCGCACGAACTGGCTGCTCGCCTGCCTCATAAGCACGATCGCCGTCGTCTTCCTGGGCTACCACATGGCCCAGCGGCTGTCGGCATACAACCAAGACTCCGGCCGAGAGCTCTACGTCTTCCAACCGATCACCGCGCGTGAGTTCCTCTGGAACGACACCAATGTCTCGTTCACCGACGAGACCGACGCCGACGGGGCCGACGTCGTCGTGCTCCAGTACGGCGACGACTCCATCCGCCTCCGCTCGGGCCTCCGCTCGCTGCCCAACGCCGTCCCCGGCCTTCAGCGGCACGAGTCTTGGCTGAAGGTCCTGCGCTTCGCCCCACGCAAGGGGCTCTCGATCGAGGACTTCCAGGCCGCGCTCGACGCGGGCGAAGCCGACGAGCGGCTTGCCGTGATCGTTCGCCTGCAGCGCCCCGGCGTCGATCAGGACAGCTTCGGCCAGGTCATGCGCAGCGACTGGCGGTTCCTCTTCGTCGAGCTGCTGCCCGAGGGCGGCTTCACCGAAGAGACCCTGCGCTTCCCCGAGAGCGAGCGTTCCTTCAATCGTCGGATCAACCGAGCCCGCCGCGCCGACGAGCCGATGCCCGAACGCCGGGCCGACGAACTCGTGTTTGGCACGTGGCAGTTCGACGCGTCGCTGATGGTCATGCCCAAGAGCGGTCCGCCAGCCCCGCAGTTCGGCCGCGGCGCGATGGACGCCCTGGGCTGGACGCTTCCCGTGGCCACGCTGCTGTTCTTCGTGATGGCGATCTCGCTCGCGATGGCGTTCGCGCCAGAGCGGGCCGACCCGGAGACTGTTGCTACCGACGAGTCATGACGGGATCGCGTCGGGCAGGCGTTCGATCAGCTTCGGCCACGCCAGGATGAGCACCACGAGAAGGGCGAGCAACAGCGCCCAGAACATCATCGCGTAGGTACTGCTCTTGCGGGCCTTGCGGCTGTCGTACACCGTGTACGGACCAACGCCCTGCAGCCGGAACATCGCCATCGCGCTGAGGTTGATGCAGATCACGTTTGTCAGCGTGAGCATGAGCGCACCCATGGACTGCGTCAGAGTCGCATCCCGACTGACGAGCAGCAAGCCAAAGCTCACGAGCGGCGGGAGCAGCGCGACAGCCACCATCACGCCCACGCGCGCGGCTGGTACGCCCGTCGTCGCGGCGAGCGTGCCAGCCGCCCCGGCCCCGAGCGCGATCGCGATATCGCTGGGCTTGGGCATGGTCCGGGCGAGTATCTCGGACGTGCTCGGGTCGACCTGAGCGAACAACCCGAACCCGATCGCAAGCATGGATGCGAGCACGACTCCGGAGATGTTCGTGATCAGCGCCGTGCGCGCAAGCTTCAAGTCGCCCACGGTCAGCGCGAGAGCCAGCGCAAGATTTGGTCCGAGCAGTGGTGCAATCACCATCGCGCCGATGATGACCGCCGCGCTGTTCTGCATCAGCCCCGCCGCGGCCACGACCGTCGAAAGCACGACCATCGCATAGAACACACGCGAGTGTTTGGCCCCGGTCGACACCTCGCCGATGAGCTCATCGCTCGCGACGCGGCTGCCAAAGAACGGCTTGAGCTTCGGGAGCTCGTCTTCTTCCTCAACGACCGGCGGTGGTGGCGGTGGCGGGGCTTGTTCGATCTGCGGCCGCGTCGCCTCGATGGCCTCGAGGATCAGCCGGAAGCCCTCGATGGTTGAGTACTGGGTGTCGAGCTTGCGGACGAGGTCGTCGCAGTCTTCCTTGGGCAGCACGACGCTGACTCGAACACGGCCATCATTGATTGGCTCGCTCCACACCGTGCTGGGTTCGCGACGACCAATCAACTCCACGACCTCGAGGTCGTGTCGCTTCGGGAGCACGATTTGCAGCAATCGCAGGGCCATATCGGGCCAATGCTACGCGGCGGGGTTCGCCGGGTGGGTCACGTCGTCGGCGCGTTTAAGCCCAGCCCCAGGCTTGCGCGCTTGGCCTGCCACTCGGCGGTCTCGCGTTTGTTGTCGCTGTCGATCTCGCCCGAGCCACCGCTCGCCATGCCCGCAATGGCCTCGATCTCGAGCCGCGTGAGCCGCACGCTCTCGAGGTGGTAGTCCCGCCACGCCTCCATCGTCACGGGCACTATCGGTGCGATCAGGTCATGCATCGCCTGCGCATACTCGCGGATCTCCTTCTGCGCGTGCGCATCGAGCCTCAGCTTCAGGAACCGCAGGATGTTGTGCAGGTCGCACTTCCAGTACCACTGCGTGAACTGGCTCGTCGGCAGCCCGACACGCGCCAGCTCACGGCTCACGCCGTTCTCGATCAGCGACTCGTACGACGCGTACAGCGCCTCGACCTGGTCGAGGTAGGCCATGAACTCCTCGGCGGTCTTCAGCTCTCGCGCATCGCTCGTGTCCAGCGTGTCCTCACCGCCCTGCCGATTGCTCGTGCTCTGCTTGCGCACTTCCTCGATTGGCACGCGATAGAAGCGATCGGGCATCACCGAGTACCGGCCTGAGTACTCGTTGACATTCGCCGTGCGATGGCGGATCCACTGCCGCGCGACGAAGATCGGCATCGACACGTGGAACTTGAACTCGACCATCTCGAACGGCGTCGTATGCTCGTGTCGAAGCAAGTAGCGAATGAGCCCGCGGTCCTCGTTCACACGCTTCGTACCCGCGCCGTAGCTCACCCGCGCCGCCTGTACGACCGCTTGGTCGGCCGTCTGCCCCTGCGGCACCAGCCTCGGCATGGCGTCGACCAGCGCGACGAACCCATGCTCGTGCAGCGGGATGGTCCACCGTTCGGCCCCGCCCATCGTGTCGACCATCGGGCTCTCGGGCCGGGCCGCCTCCGCATGGCTCGGCGGGCTCAATACGGGCACTGGCTTGGCTTCCACGGCGGCGGGGGTCTCTGGCATGGGGCAATATATGGCCCGGGCGGCTCCCGACCTGTCGGTTAGGCGGTTAAGCCGGGCTGTCAGCGGCAGGATCACCGCCATGCGACGCCACAGGCCAAGCGAGTAGCGTCTCAAGTGTGTCGGCATCGCCGAAGACGGTCAACTCGACAACCCATGGCTCTTCCAGCGACGCGTGCTTGGGCTCGATGTGCCCGATCGTAATCCCGATGGGCAGCCCCACCTTGTCGATCACGAACATCGACGTGTGCTCGCCCACGGCCTCCAAGTGGCCGCTCTTAATCACGCCCTCATCGTTCGCGAGCCGCACGTGCAGTTTGGGGGAGCCGATGAGCTTGTCCGTGGCCCGCGGCAGCTTCTTGCACGCAATCGTGATATCCCGCCATGCCGAAGACGGGCCGATGCCTTCGATCCGCCACTCGTGTCGAACGTCGTCGCATCGAAAGGTCCATGTCGAGCTAGATCTGGAGTTGTAGTGCTTGCGTTGCAAAAAGGCCGAGAGCCACCATGCTCCCGAGAGGAGCACCATCGCGGGAACCGACACGATCAGGACAACGATTACCCAGGGTTTGAGTGCGATCGACTGAATCGATGCCAAAACAAAAGTTGCTACCACCAGCGCGATGTCAACGAGTGTGGAAATCACCACCACTCGAAGAGCATTGTCCGCCCGATCACGCGCCTTCTCCTGGTGGTCTGTCCGTTCGAGATCGATTGCTTCCGGAATGTCGGTCGCTGTGTCAGGCATTGGTGTTAGGTTGGCTAGAGGTGGGTGTACTTCAGTCGGAGAGGTCAACTGTCTCCGGGTTCATTACCCTCGGTACGTGGTTCGATCTCCAGCATGCCGGGAATCAGGTTCTCTAACCTCCCACGCGCGTCCGGCGTCACCAGCCGACCTTCCCGATCGATCACGAACACCGCGGGTATCGATCGCACGCGCCACTCGCGAGAGAACGGGCTATCCCAGCCGTTGCCTTGGTAGTACTGCGGCCAGGTAATCCCGTTGTCGGCGATCCAGTTCCTCAGCAGCGTGAGCCCATCGCGTGCGGGGTCATCATCGCGCGGCTGGTCGAGGCTGACGCCGATGAACGACACGCCCTTCTCCGCGTACGCCTCGTGCAGCGCCTGGAACCGAGGCATCTCAGTGCGGCACGACGTGGACCAACTCGCCCAGAAAACGAGCACAATAACCCGGCCGCGTAACCCACGAAGGTCGACTGGCTCGCCCGTTGTCGCCTCGCCGAACACCAGCTCGACCGGCGTGCCGATCCGCTCATACTGGAACACCTTGTCCGCCGCGCGCTGCCCCTCGCGCGTGTCCGGATACTCCGCGACAAGCCTTCGATAGACCTCGAGCGCCTTAGACGACTCGGTCTCATTGATCGTGGACATCGAGAGCAGCGTCGCGTTGCGCGGATCGAGTGGGTTGGCCTCATAGAGCAGCCGAGCGGCCTCGGCAACCCGGGCCGGGTCGTAGTCGCTCGTGCGCGCAATGGCGATCGCGTGCACGTACAACGCGTTGAGGCGAAGCTCGGTGTCATCGGTCGATTGCGCGACGCCGTGGGCCTCGGCGATCACCTCGTCGTTGCGCGTCTCGCCGAGCAAGGCCACCCAGCGGACCGGGAGCAACTCGGCCACGCGCGGGTGATCGGGATGGTCGCGGACCAGTTCGCCGATCAACTCGATCCGCCGCCGATCGGCCGCGGTTCGCTGGGCCATGAAATCAGCCTGGTACGCGGCGTCGCGGCGCCGCTGCGCGTCGTACTCCGGAAGCACGATGGCGTCGTACTCGGCGAGGATCTCATCAGCTGGGCGTGGCGTCTCGGTGGTCTCTGTTTCCGCAGCTAGGGCTTCTTGCACCTCCGACTGCAACTCCGCCTGCGGCTCCTGCGCCATCACGACACCGCTGCAACACAACGCTGCCGCAATCCCAATCAAGCCCACGCGTCGAACTCGCTCGTACATCACTCGCTCCATATCAACGAGCCTTGCCCTGAGCCGCGACGGCTGCCTGCGCCGCGGCCACGGCATCGGGATCGCCAAGATACCCGCTCGAGATCGGCCGCAGGTCGCTGTCGAGCGTGTACACGAGCGGCACACCGGTCGGAATCTCGACTCCCATGATGTCCGCATCGCTTACGGCATCAAGGTGCTTCACGAGCGCCCGGATGCTATTGCCGTGCGCCGAGATCAGCAGCCGCTGACCTTCTCGAATCTTCGGGGCGATCTCGCCCTCCCAGCACGGCAGCACGCGCTCGACCGTGTCCTTCAGGCACTCGCCCGCCGGCAACTCATCGGCCGACAGCCCCGCGTACCTCGGGTCGCTCCCCGGCAGCCGCTCGTCGCCGGCCTCCAGCAGCGGCGGGGGCGTGTCGTAGCTGCGCCGCCAGATCTTCACCTGGGCCTCGCCGTGCTCCGCCGCCGTCTCGGCCTTGTTGAGCCCCTGCAGCGCCCCGTAGTGCCGCTCGTTCAGCCGCCACGCCCGCTCCACCGGCAGCCACATGCGATCGAGCCCGTCCAGCACGATCCAAAGTGTGCGGATGGCCCGCGTGAGCACACTCGTATAGCAGCGGTCGAAGTCGAGCCCCTCGGCTCGCAGCAACTCTGCCGCCTGTCGAGCCTCGCCCACGCCCTTCTCGCTCAGATCGACATCGGTCCAACCCGTAAACCGATTCTCGGCATTCCAGACGCTCTGGCCGTGGCGGATCAGCACCAAGGTATGGGTCTTGCTCATGGCATCAGGTTAGCAATCGATCCCGAAGGAAGCCTCGGCACCTTCGATCTCTATTGATGCTTCAACCTTCAGCTTCTATGCCCCCTCCTGCCTCGCGCCACGATGGCTGCGCCCGAGGAAGCGATACTCCAAGCGCCCCCGCCTGGATTCGAACCAGGGACCTGCGGATTAGAAGTCCGCTGCTCTATCCAGCTGAGCTACAGGGGCCGCCGCCCGTACGTCGACAGGCTGACCCAAAGTGTAGTCTGGGAGGCTGGTGATGGCCCCCAATGCGTGCGGCGCCACGCCGGCGGCTAGCCCGCCCGGCCCATCCGCATCTCCAGGGGCAGGACTTGCCCGACGAAGTCCAGCAGCCCATCGATCGGCACCGGCTTCGAGAAGTAATACCCCTGGGCCGCGTCGCAGTCCATGGCTTGCAATTGCACCAGCTGCTCGATCCGCTCGACCCCCTCGGCCACGACGCGCATGCCCATATTGCCGACCATCATGATCGCCGCCTGAGCGATCGCGCCAAACCGGCGATGCACCAGCAGATTGTTCACGAACTCTCGGTCGAGCTTCACAACATCAACGGGATACCGCTGCAGGCACGTCAGCGACGAGTAGCCGGTGCCGAAGTCGTCCATCGATAGCGTGAGATCGAGCGCCTTCAGATCCTGCAACATCGGGATCATGGCGCTCTCATCTTCCATGATCATGCTCTCGGTCACCTCGATATTGATGCGACGGCCCGGCACGCCGCTCGCTTCGAGCCCCTCGCGGATCATGTCGACGAAGCCCGGGCTCTGCAGCTGGCGCAGCGAAACATTGACGCCCAGGTACCACTCCCCTCTCGGGAACCGCGATTGCACGATCACCGCATCACGCAGCGCTTGCTCGAACGCCCAGCGCCCGATCTCGACGATCTGTCCGGTTTCCTCGGCGATTGGGATGAAATCATCCGGCGGGATCAACTCGCCATCGGAGCCCCGCCAACGGATCAACCCCTCGGCCCCGACGCAACGCCCGGACTCGATGTCCACCAACGGCTGGTAGTGCATCTCGAACTCACCACGCTCGACCGCGCCACGCAGCGCACTCTCGATCGACAAGTGACGCATGAGGCCATCGTGCATCGAGGTCACGAATCCCGTCGCCTGCCCCTTCCCGTCGGCCTTTGCGACGTACATCGCCGCGTCGGCGTCACGCATCATCTCGCCCGCAGACGTGTAGTTTCGTGTGCTGCTGGTGTACCCGATGCTCGTGGAAAGCGCAAGCTGGTGGCCGTTGTACTCGAAGGGCTCTTCAAACGCTTCGAGCAGGTGATCGCAGTACTCCGTGATACACCCCTCGTCGGCCGTACCACGGATCAGGATCATGAACTCGTCACCGCCAAGCCGGGCGCAGACAACCTTGGTGTTCGTGGTAGACTGCCAGTGCGAGCTAACGGCCGTAAGCCGATCGCCCAACTCGCGCAGCACCATGTCTCCCGCATCGTGGCCAAGCGAGTCATTGATCCGCTTGAACCGATCGCAGTCGAGCAACAGCAGCGTGAACGGCGTGCCCCCATCCTGAGCGAGGCACGCATCGACGAGATTGCGAATCATCCGGCGGTTGGGTAAGCCTGTGAGCTCGTCGTGCATCGCCGCGTGGGCCAGCTCGCCCGCCTGCCGCTCGGCATGCCGCTCGAGCTCGCCCAGCTTCATCGAAGACAAGCGCTCGTGGTTCCACTTCGCGCACAGCGCCAACGCGATCTGACGCAACTCCGCGTGATCGAACGGCCTCTTCACGAACATCAGCCGATCCGTCACGCCGAGTCTGCGGAGCACGTCCTCCCACGTGTGGTCGGGATGGTCCGAGCACAGCACGATCTGGATGTCGCGGTCCACCTTCCACAACGCTTCGATGGTGCTCACGCCGTTCAAGTCCGGAGGCGCGCCCACATCGCAGAAGACGATCGAGTAAGGCCGCCCCTCCTCGATCGCATGGCGGACCATCTCGACGCCCTGATCACCTTGCGCGGCGAAGTCCAAGTCGTAGCCTGGACCAGCAGCAAGGCGCTGGTCCTGGTCACGCTCCAAGAACGCCGCTGCGTGCTCCTCGGTCTCTACGGCACCCAAGATGCGCGCAAATTCGGCGTGGTCCGAATCAAGGTCGTCGATAACGAGCACCCGTGCGTTCTCGATGTGGAGTGGCCCGCCGATCATGCAGCGTCCTCCATCGAACCGCACCGCCCAGGCGACCACAGGTCATCGAGGCGCAGAGATCTCTCGACCACGCTTGTGCGCTTGGAATGGAGCCGATCGATCCGACGCGGCATCCTGGAAATTGAGACAGCGGGAGCACTCTGCACCATCCCGTTTGGTATCGGCCCACGAGACGCCAGGCCGGGGACTCCCCGGGCCGAATCAACCCAAATCGCCCACCGGGATCCTCACAAACCGAACCCCAAATCGCGTGGTCCAATATGGATATTGCTCGGGCCGATTGCGCTGCCAAGCGGGCGAACAACCCGGCGCGGGTACGCTTCGCCATGCCCAACGAGCCGCGCTCCGCTCCGTACCACCTGTGGGGGCAGGTGGGTGACGATTTCGACCGCCCCAGCCTCGACCAGCTCGAGAGTGCCTGCCGTCTCCCGGTCGCCCGGGCCGGCGCCCTGATGCCCGACGCCCACGTGGGCTACGGCTTGCCCATTGGGGGCGTGCTGGCGACCGAAAACGCGGTGATCCCATACGCCGTGGGTGTGGACATCGCCTGCCGCGTCAAGATGACCGTGCTCGACATCCCACAGAAGGAGCTCGACCACGATGCCGGCCGTGACCGCTTGGCCAAGGCCATCGAGCAGGAGACCCGCTTCGGCGTTGGCGCCGCGTTCGGTCGCAAGCACGACAGGACTCCCCTCCGCGAGCACGCCGTAATGGACGAGGACTGGTCCATCAGCGGCGTCACCCAGCACAACAAGGACAAGGCCTGGTCCCAGCTCGGCACCAGCGGCTCGGGCAACCACTTCGTCGAGTTCGGCGTGCTCACCGTGCCCGAGGATGGCGGCGACTTCTACGCCGAGCGCGCGCCCGATCTCGCCGAGGGCGACCTGTCAAAGCCCAAGGGCCGCTCACGCGAGGCCGACCGCACGTTCGATCTCCCACCCGGGAGATACCTCGCGCTGCTCAGCCACTCGGGCAGCCGCGGCGCGGGCGCGGCCGTGTGCAACCACTACAGCAAGCTCGCGATGCAGCTGCGCCCGGACATGGACAAGCAGGCCCGCCACCTCGCCTGGCTTGACCTCGACAGCGAGCCCGGCCAGGAATACTGGGCCGCCATGAACCTCATGGGCCGCTACGCCTCGGCCAACCACGCGTGCATCCACCACTGGGTCGCCAAGCACCTCGGCGCGCGCGTTATCGCCGGCGTGGAGAACCACCACAACTTCGCGTGGAAGGAGACGCACGTCGTCACGCGGCCCGATGGATCTCAGGACACACGAGAGGTCATCGTGCACCGCAAGGGCGCCACGCCCGCGGGTGAGGGCGTGCTGGGCGTGATCCCGGGGAGCATGGCCAATCCCGGCTACGTCGTACGCGGCCTCGGCGGAGAACCCGCCAAGCGCTCGCTCGCCTCGGCAAGCCACGGCGCGGGACGCGTGATGAGCCGAAGCGAAGCCAAGCGCACCTTCCGCTGGGCCCACGTGAAGGAAGACCTCGAGGCCGCTGGCGTCACACTGCTAAGCGCGGGCATCGACGAGAATCCGCGCGTCTACAAGGACATACGCCAAGTGATGGCCCGACAAGCCGACCTCGTCGAGCCCATCGCACGGTTCGATCCCCGGCTCGTCAAGATGGCCGAGGGCGGCGAGCGGCCCGAGGACTGATCGAGCGCAAGACAAAGCCCGGGCATGTGCCCGGACTTCGGTGGTGTTGCGTGTGTTGCTCTGCGAGAGAGCGAAGCCTCAGGTGAGGCTCAGACCTCGAAGCGGCTCACGATCGAGCGCAGGCGCTCGGCGTTGGCCGAGAGCTGGCCCGCGGCTGCCGACGCCTCGCCGGCGGCCTCGCTGGCCTCGCTGGTCGACGCGTTGGTGCGCTCGATCGACGAGGCGATCTCGCTGGTGGCGGCCGACTGCTCCTCAACCGCCGCGGCGATCGAATCCACAGAGCTGGCGACCTCCTGCGAGCCGCGAACGATCTGCTCAAGGCTCCGACCGGCAGACTGCGCCAACTCGACGCCACCGGCCAGCTTGTCCTGGCTCGAAGCCATGCCCTCGGTGGCCTGGTTCGTGCCGGTCTGGATCTCGGTGATGCTGTTGGCAACCTCTTGTGTGGCCTCGGTGGTGCGCTCAGCGAGCTTGCGCACCTCGTCGGCGACGACCGCGAAGCCGCGACCGTGCTCGCCCGCACGAGCGGCCTCGATGGCCGCGTTGAGCGCGAGAAGGTTGGTCTGGTCGGCGATGTCGTTGATGACCGTCAGGATCTGACCGATCTGCTCGGCCTTCACGCTGAGTTCCGACACACTGCGGCCGGTGGACTCGATGTGCTGAGCAATCGCGTTGATCTGGTCGACGGTGTCGCTCACCACGCGGCCACCCTCGGTGGCATCGCTGCCGGCCTCGGTGGAGCGAGCGGACACGTCCTGCGAACGGGTCGAGACCTCGCCGATGGACGTGCTCAGCTCCTCGACGGCAGCCGAGACCTGGTTGAGCTGGTCGCGCTGGTGGTCGACGCTGCGGGCAAGCTGCTCGCTCGTCGCGGAAACCTCGGTGCTCGCGGCGGCCACCTGCGTGGCGTTCTCGACAACCTCGGTCACCAGGGTGTTCAGGCCCTGCTGCATCTCGTTGGCCACGTCGGCCAGGGCGCCGATCTCGTCCTTGCTCTTGATGTCCAGCGAGGGCAGGTTCAGCTTGCCATCGGCGATGGCCTTCATCCGCTCGTTTACCATCCCAAGGCCGTTGACGACCTGGCGGATGATGAACAGAGCCAGAGCGAAGCCCGCCGCGATGCCCAGCACGGTCGCGACGCCCATCATGATCGATGCGGTCTTGTACGAGGCCTTCGCCTGCGCGGCGTAGTCGTCCATCTTCGAACTGGCGCTCGCGATGATACCAGCAAGGGTCTCCTCGGCGGCATGGCCAAGGTCACGGCTCTCGGTCTTCGAGAGCAGGCGCGCCTGTTCGGTGCTGCCCTCGCGGGCGAGTTCGATAATCTGCGTGTTCACCGCAAGCCAAGCTTCAAATTGTTGGCTCTTCGCCTCGGCCTTTGCACGATCCTTCTCGGGCAACACGGCAACGAGCTTCTCGGCATCCGCGCGGAACTTGCTGATGTACCCGTTCAGACTCTCGTAGTACCCTTCCTTCTCCTCGTTGGACGTGGAGAGGATCATGGCCTTCTCCGTGCGATACATGGAAAGCGCGAGCTTGTGCATGTCCGTCGCGAGGAAGGCGGCCTCGTTTGCGGCCAGCAATTCGTCAAGCTTCGACTGGGTCGCCAGCGACGGGTTATCGCGGACATCCTCGGCCAAGAGCTTCGCCCGCTCCTGGAACTCGAGCGTGATCGACTCAAGCTCCGACTCCAACGCGTAGAACTGGGCCTGGCCCTCGGTCGCCGAAAGCGCGAACGCCTTGCCATCCGAGTCGCGCTGGGCGAGCTCGATGACGCGGTCGTTGAGCGCGAGATACTTATCGAACTTCTGCTCAAACGTGTCGATCACGATCAGATCGTCGCCCGTCGAGGCGGCGCGAAGATCGCTGATCAGGCTGCGGATAACCGGGCGGTTTTCCTGCATCGGCTTGATCCGCTCGGCCCGCTCGGCATCGCTCGAGGAGAGGATAAAGTCCTTCTCGGCTCGCTCGAACTCGACCAGACGAGTCTTGATCGCACTGGCCATGACCTTTCGGGGGCTGGCCTTCTCAACGATGTACTCGAGACGGCCCTCGATCGAAGCCATCTGGTTCCAGCCCAGGACTCCGACGCCACCCGCCACCGTGCCCATAAGGCCGACGATGGCCAACAGCTTGAAACGAACGCTCATGTTCGGCGACTTCATGCCGCATCCTCCCAGATTTCGGCGGCCCGCAACGGCCGCCACACGCACCACTTACGCGGGTCGTACAACATGACCCGCAGCGGTTGGATCGACGAGCCGTCCGGACGACTTCAGACCGAAATGGGGGAGGGGAGTACCAAATTTCCTTAATGCCCATCGGGGAATGGCCACGACTTCGCCGCTTCTCAAGCCCTGCGAGCAGCGTTCTCGGCCGTTCCCCTACAGTCCAAGATGAACGGAAACCCGCAGAATCTGGCGACTTCAGGCTCGATCCCCAAGGCCGCCCAGGCGCTCGCCCAGGGCCTGATCGACTACGCCGGCCTCTTCCCGCCCGCCAAACTCGATGTGCCAACCGCCGTCGAGAACTACGCCCGATATCTCCGCAGCGAACGCGCCCCGATGCTCGGCCGGTTCATCTGCCCGGCCGCAAAACTCGGTGAGGTCACCAAGCACGCCGCGATGCTCATGCCCGGCACGTTTGCCACCAGTGGCTATCGAGAGATGGCCGGCGACGGCGAGCCCTGGCGCATCAGCGCCATCGTGCCGCACCACAGCCAGACACCCATCGAAGACTCGCTCGAGCAGATCCGCGCGTTCAACCACCACCACGAGGCCGAGGATGCCGGCCTCGCGGTCGTCGACGCGATCGAGACACCCATCAAGGAAGTGGGCGAGATCGACGCCTTGCTCGACGTCGTTCCCGAGCAGCTCGCGATCGCCATCGAAGTCCCGGTGCTCACGGCACCCGGTGGTGACATTCGCGGCTCCATCGCTGCGCTCGCCGGCACGGGCGCCGCTGCCAAGATCCGCTGCGGCGGTGTCACGCAAGACGCCTTCCCCAGCGCGCGACAGATCGCTGAGTTCATGGTCGCCTGCCGCACCGCCGCCGTGCCTTTCAAGGCCACCGCCGGCCTGCACCATGCCATGCCGGGTGAGTACCGCCTGACCTACGACGACAACCCTCCCATGGGCCACATGCACGGTTTCGTGAACGTGTTCACCGCCGCCGTCCTCATCGGTGCGAAGGCCATCGACGCCGACCAAGCGACCGCCATCCTCGAAGACACGGACCCCACAAGCTTCGTGCTTACCGCCGACACCGTCAGCTGGCGAGACCACACCGCGCCCATCGCCACCGTCGCCGAGCAAAGAAGCCGGTTCGCGCTGAGCTACGGCAGTTGTTCGTTCGATGAGCCGACGGAAGAACTGGCCGACCTCGTGAAGCGGTAGGCAGGAGGTTCCAAAGCAACATCTTCCGCTTCCAGAACGCCTTCGACGCCGGCTGTCCGTTGCCAGCGAGGGGCCCGATGCCGGTTTTGCTCTTGCAAATGCGGTCCAATTCCGGTATCCTGGCTGAACAAGGAGACCCGACATGCCCACGACCCGCCCCAGCGCGGCCGTCCCGGCCTTCGTGACGCCGATGCTGCTCATCGCGATGTGCCCGTCGGCGCATGCCCAGGGCTGCGATCCCACCGAGGTGTTCGCACCGCAAGTGGCCTACCACGTCGGCACGAACCCCGTGTTCGTAGCCATTGGCGATCTGGATTCCGATGGCGATGCCGACCTGGTCACCGCGAATCGGTCCGGCAGGCTCATCAGCGTTCTGCTGAACAACGGGGACGGCGCCTTCGCGCCAGAGGTGCTCTACGGTGTGGGCTTCGCGCCCGTCGGTGTGGCGATCGGCGACCTCGACGGCGATGGCGATGCCGACCTCGCCGTGGCCAACACGTTCAGCTTTGATGTGAGCGTGCTCCTGAACAATGGTGACGGCACCTTCGCGCCCGAGGTGCGCTACGACGCACGCGCCCAGCCCTTTACCTTGGCAATCGCCGACCTCGACGGCGATGGTGATAGCGATCTGGCCGTGGCCAACACGTCCAGCAACGACGTGAGCGTGCTGCTGAACAACGGCGATGGCACGTTCGCGTCCCAAGTGCTCTACGAGGCAGGCCAAGCGCCCGCCTCCGTAGTGATTGGCGATCTCGACGCCGACGGTGACGCCGACGTCGTCGTGTCCAACTATCTGAGCGACGATGTGAGCGTGCTCCTGAACGATGGCGATGGAACCCTTGCATCCGAGGTGCGCTACGACGCAGGCTTCTCGCCCCTCGGCATGGCGATCGGTGACCTTGACGGCGACGGCGACACCGATCTGGCCGTGGCCAATACTGACGATGGCGATGTGGGCGTGCTCCTGAACAACGGCGACGGGACCCTCGCTCCTATGGCACGATATGGCATGGGTCCCCGGCCAACGCGCATCGCGATCGGCGACCTTGATGGCGACGGTGACACCGATCTGGCCGTGACTCGCGACGATCAGCCCGGAGTCGACGGAAACATTGGCGTGCTGCTGAATCGCGGCGATGGCACGTTCTCGACCGAGGTCTTCTACGCCGTGGGCGATTTCCCGACTTCGGTAGCGATTGGCGACTTGGACGGCGATGCCGACGCCGATCTCGCCGTGCCGAATTGGTTCGGTAACAGCGTGAGCGTGCTGCTCAACCAGTGCGGGCCCTTCACCTGCGAAGCCGACCTCGACGGCAACGGCGAACTCACCCTCTTCGACTTCCTCGCCTTCCAGAACCTCTTCGACGCCGGCGACCCAACCGCCGACTTCGACGGCGACGGCCGCCTCACGCTCTTTGACTTCCTCGCCTTCCAGAACGCCTTCGACGCCGGGTGTGGCTGAGGAAGAGACGAAGAGATCGAGAGACGAAGAGAGGTAGAGACCGACAGACGAAGTGAAGAGAGCCAGTTCGCGCTCTCTTTGCCACCTCGTCTCTCCGTCTCTAAGTCTCTTCGTCTCTTCCCCATCCCCTACCCTTCTCCGTGCGCCATCCAGACCACCACATCTTCCACCACACCCCCGAATCCCTCGCCGAGTGGTGCGGCGATCGCGGCATGCCGGCCTTTCGGGCCAAGCAAGTCCTCAAGTGGGTCTACGAACGCGGCGTGGTTGATCCCGAGCAGATGACCGACCTCAGCAAGCGCGACCGCGAAACGCTCGATCGCGAGATGGCCTTCCTCAGCGGTCCGACCGTCGCCCACCAGCTTGCCACCGACGGCACGCAGAAGCTGCTCATCGAGTGGCCCGACGACCTGTCGACCACGTCGGCCGAGCACGCCACCGTCGACACGTCCAGCCGCCTGCCGATCATCGGGCAAGACATGCCCTACAGCAATACCGAGCGGCAGACCGAGTGCGTCATGATCCCATGGCCGCCCAAGGGATCGCTCAAGCCCAAGACCGACACGCGCGAACGCCGAACGGCTTGCATCTCAAGCCAGGGCGGGTGCCCGGTCGGTTGCAAGTTTTGCGCAAGCGGCCTCGGTGGGCTCGATGGCAACCTGTCCGCGGGCCGCATCGTGGAACAGGTCTGGCGCCTCACGCAGCTCAAAGACGTCGAGCGAATCAGCAACGTCGTCTTCATGGGCATGGGCGAGCCGCTCGCCAACTTCAAGAACGTGCTCCACGCCGTCCGCACGCTCGCGGCCCCGTGGGGCATGGGCATCGGCGCGCGGCGCATCACCATCTCGACCGTCGGCCTCCCCCAAGCGATCGATCGCCTCGCGCGCGAGCTCGATCTTCCCGTCACGCTCGCGCTCAGCCTGCACGCACCAACCGACGAGCTGCGCCGCCAGCTCATCCCCTGGGCCGAGCATGCGACGATCGACCAACTGCTCACCGCCTGCCAGGGCTGGTTCCAGAAGACCGGCCGCGAGGTCACGCTCGAGTACATCCTCCTCCGCGGCGTGAACGATCGCACCGAGCACGCGCACCTGGTTGCCGACCTCGCGAGACAGATGCGTGCCAACATCAACCTCATCCGCTACAACGAGGTCGACGGCTTGCCCTTCGAGCGTCCGCGCACCGAAGACGTGCGCGCGTTCCAGGACATCCTGACCGCGGCGCGCATCACCACCCACGTGCGCGCCAGCCGCGGGCGAGACATCGCCGCCGCCTGCGGCCAGCTACGCCACGAGCAAGCCGGAGCCGGCGCGTGACCGTCGCATCGCCAACGCCGGCCTTCTCGGCGTTCGGCCCGACCCATCTCGTTGCGGTGGGGGTGTGCATCGCCGCGATGGCGATCTTTGTGCTGGCTGGCCGTCAGGCAAACGAGCAGCGCGAGCCACAGATCGCGCGCACGTGGGCGGTGTTCTGGCTCATCCAACAAGCCATCGCGACCACCTACTGGCTCCTGCCCGCGCAATTCGAGATCGGCAAGAGCCTGCCCCTTCATCTCTGCGACGTCCTCGGCTGGCTTGGCCCGTTCGCGCTGCTCTTGGCCGCGCCGCCTAGATGGCTGCGCACGATCCTGTACTTCTGGGGCATCGGCCTGAGCACGCAGGCGTTCTTCACGCCCACGCTCGAGCAAGGCCCCGGCGACCTGCGATTCTGGCTCTTCTGGATCAGTCACACCCAGATCGTCGGCGCAGCCATCTACGACATCGTCGCGCGCGGATACCGACCATCGCTGCGGGACCTCAAGGTTGCGGTTCTTGTCTCATTGTGCTGGGCCGTGCCGATCGTGTTCCTGAACTGGGCGACCGGCCTGAACTACGGCTACCTGGGCAAGGAGCTCGAGGGCACGACAATCCTCAATGCGCTCCCGCCCTGGCCGTGGCGCATCTTCGCGGTCATGGGCATCGTGCTCGCGCTGTTCACCGTGATCTGGGTCGTTTGGCCCGCGTCACGCGTGATCGCTGGTACAGAGACCGAATCGCGCGCATAGACGATCAATCGCCAGGATCGAGCCCGTCTGTTTCGCCGCCACCGGCCTGGACCACCTGGATCACCTCGACCGGCACACTCGAATCGGCAACAACAAACGTCAGCCCCTCGACGCCGGCCGAAACGACCGCCTCGAACGTCTGCTCACCGGGCAATAGATCAATGCCCTCGAGTTCGAGCGTGGCGACCACGCGTTGCCGTCCCTCGGCGACCGCCTGGACCAACTCGCTGGGCCCGCGGACCTCGACGTCCCGCAGGTACGCGTCCTCGGGTGCGACGTTGACCGTCCACCGCGTGATCTGCGTCGTGCTGAGCCGCACCATGACCGGCACGCTCGGGATGACGTGCGACTCGATCGTGTCTCGCAGCGTGACGGTGGCATCGACGTTGAGCGGGCTGATTTGTACCAACTCGGTCCGCCACGGCGAGGGGATGTTCACGGTGAGCCCCGGGAAGCGAGTCGTGCTCCCGCTCTCGAGCTGATCCAGGGCTTCGGTGGACACCGGCGCCTGCAGCGTGTCGAACGCGACACCCTGCACGATCGTCGCCGGGCCCACGACCGAAACCGTCGCCGGCTCGACGATCGGGAGACCCTCAAGCGGTGCTCCGCCCGTGCGCACGCGGACGGGGATCTCCTCTCGTACGACGTTGTCGACAACGACGGCGATGGTGGGCGGCGTCACATCGACGAGGCTCACGGCCAATCGATCGAACACGCGGTGATCCCGCAGAGCCTCGCGCAGGTTGACGGTCGCGGGCCCGACTTCTGTCGGCAGGCTGGCACCGATCTGCAAGAGCACGGGCTCTCGCAATCGCTGGCTCGCTTGCGTGAGCGCGGCCCGCGAGCCCTCGAGGCGCATGGTCACGGTGGTGCGCGGCACGTTGTCCCCGGCAACCCAAGCCGTCATGTCCAGCCCCGCCGGTGCCCCCAGCACGATCGTGGCTGTGCGTGTTTCGGTCGCCAGGCTGCGCGCCTCGGCGAAGGCCCAGATCGCGATGCTCAGCGCGA
This sequence comes from uncultured Phycisphaeraceae bacterium, assembly GCA_937899905.1. GTDB lineage: Bacteria > Planctomycetota > Phycisphaerae > Phycisphaerales > UBA1924 > JAHCJI01. The sequence goes on along the minus strand of CALCCF010000008.1, from coordinate 36,048 downwards.
CGACCATCGCCATGCGCAGCACGCTGGACTTCCAGCCGAGCTTGGACGGTGTTCCATCAGCCATCGGTTGTCTTTCCTTCGCTCGGGGCGGTCGTCGTGTCCGAGCGCGCTTCTTCGGCCGTCGCCGCGCGGTCGGGCGGCTCCTTGGACATCCCAACCAGCAGCGCCTGTCGGAGCTCCTCGGGCGTCATCGGATCGCTGAGCTGGCCGCGCTCGGCGATGCGGATGCCGCCGGTCTCCTCGCTGACAATGACCACGAGCGCATCGCATTCGCGGCTGATGCCGACCGCCGCACGGTGGCGCGCGCCGAAGCCTGGGTCGGGCATGTCGCCTGCGCCCGCGAGCGGGAGCTGCACGCCCGCCGCGTGCACGATCGGCCCCTTGATGATGACCGCAAGGTCGTGCAGCGCGGTGCCGGGAAAGAACAAGCTCTGCAGCAATCTCGCGCTGACCTCGGCGCCGACCTTGGTACCGCCTTCGGCGATGCCGCCAAGGGCCGTGCGCCGTTCCAGCACGATGAGCGCGCCAAACTTCGCCTTCTGGAAGTACGCGCACGCCTCGACGACCGAGTCGATGACTCGGGCAATCTCGCCCGGCGTGCTGCGGAAGATGGGGGCTTCGCCGAGCCGCGTCAGCGCGCGTCGGAGTTCTGGCTGGAAGACGACGACCAGGCCGATGGCGACCACGACGCCTGCGCGATCGAGCAGGTAGCCCACACGCTCGAAGGCCTCTTCGCGTCCGACCAGCGAGAGGAAGAGCCGTGCCGCGAGGCCGATGAGCACGAGCGCGACGAGGCCCTTCATGACCCCAGCGGCGCGCGTGCCCTCGATGAATCGCAGGATGGCCCACACCACGGCGGCGATGAGCGCAAGCTCGAGGGCCACCTCCCACCAGGGGTAGCCCTGCAAGCGCCGAAGCGCGCCTCCGATGGCGATGGCCAGGTCCATGGCGTCGAGCACCCCGGGACTTTCGAGAACACCCCGCTCGTGGGGCCGGTCGGTGCCACTGTACGCGCCCAATCCCCCTACGCTGCGCCCTAGTTATGCCACGTGTCGCCGGCTTCGAGTCCACGCCCAATCCCAACGCGGTCAAGATCCTGCTGGAAGGCCGGCTCGAGGCCCCGCCGCGGTCGTACCGCGAGCCGCCGGCCGAGGCCTGCGAGGACACGCTTGCCGCGGCGCTCTACGCCATCGAGGGCGTCCGCGTAGTGCTCATCCACCACGAGTTTGTGACCGTCGGCAAGGCGCCCGAGGCGAAGTGGCCGACGATCAAGCGGAAGGCGAAGTCGGCCATCCAGGCCCACGACGAGACCCAGAGCGAGTCCCAGCCGGCTGGCGAGCCCGATGCCGGCCGCTGAGTTCCCCCGCGGCTCGGCCTCCGGTGATCGCGCGATCGCGGACGCCATCGGGCGGTGGTTCGCCCAGAACATGCGCGTGCTGCCCTGGCGACTCGAACCCAGAGACCCCTGGCTCTCGCTCATGAGCGAGATCCTGCTCCAGCAGACCCAGGTCGCGCGGGTGGCCGAGCGCTTCGGGGCGTTCGCCGAGCAATTCCCGACGCCGGCGGCCATGGCCGCGCGCCCAATCGATGATGTGCTGAAGTTGTGGAGCGGCCTGGGCTATTACCGCCGGGCTCGGCTGCTGCATGCGTGCGCGCAGGCCATCGTCGAACGCCATGGCGGCCGGGTGCCGGACAATGCCGAAGAGCTTCGCGCGCTGCCGGGGCTGGGGCGGTATACCGCGGGTGCCGTGGCTGCGATTGCATTCAAGCGGCGCGAGGCCCTGGTCGACGGCAATGTGTCTCGCGTGCTGCTCCGCGTGCACGGCGTCGATCGTGCCGTCGATGGACCGGGCGTGCAGCCTTGGGCGTGGGAGCGAGCGGAGGACCTCGCGAGCGCGGCGACCGATGTCGCTCGGTACAGCGAGGGCATCATGGAACTCGGTGCCACGGTGTGCACGCCCAAAGCGCCGCGGTGCGACGCCTGTCCGGTGCATTCGCGCTGCCGTGCGCGCACGAACGGTCTTGTCGATCGCATCCCAAGGCCCAAGTCTCGGCCGGAGCGCACCCCGCTGGCGATCACGGCCGTGGTTGTTGTGGATGCGAAGGAGCGCGTGCTACTCGAGCGACGTCCTGACAAGGGGCTCTGGAGCGGTCTCTGGCAGCCGCCGTGTGTTGAGCGCGACGCGGCAGCACCGCTGTCGCTGGCGAAGTCGCTCGAGCGTCTTGGCATGGATTCGGCCGTACGCGTCGGCGGCGGCTCGACGGTTTTCGACTTCGCGACGACGCATCGTGCGGTACGTGTCAGGGTTTGGCGAGCGAGGGCCGAGTCGGCCGCTCGGGCGCGGGGGGCGCGGGGCCGTGGCGCAAAGTGGATGGAGCCGGGCGAGATTGGGGAGATCGGTCTCGGTTCGGCCCAGCGCCGGATGCTGTTGGCGGCGGGTCTGGCTGGTCGTGGATAGACCAACTGGGACACGCAGGGGCATTGCGTGCCAGCATCTATGCTAAGTCGTTGAAAAATATTGGTTTAGGCTGTTTGGCCTTGTCGCTGCCGACTGTGGATAAACTGGGGATCCAGGACTCGAACCTGGACTAGATGAACCAGAATCACCGGTGCTGCCATTACACCAATCCCCAATGCTCGTGCAACGCACGGGTCCAGAGTATACATCGGACAATCGGGCCCTTCCAATGCGGCGGCGAGCCGAGGCGGGCACGAAGCCGCTCATTGGACCCTCAGCCATGGGATTTTGGGCAACCTTTGGGCTCAAGACCATTGAGAATAGAGTAAGCTTTAGGGAGCAGATTCGACCCAGTGGGAGTGGCGATGGATTCGTGATCGCGGGTGCACCCACGACCCGGGTTCGAGCGTAGAAGAACGGGCAAGAGACACCACACAGACCCGAGGAGAAGCGATGAGAACGACGACTATGACGCTGGTAGCTGCGGCCTTGATGGCGGCCCCTGGTGCCGCGATCGCCCAGGACTCGCAGTTCCTGTTTACCAACTTTGGGGATCCGGGGATCGATGGCTTCATCGGCGGCACGCAGACGCGGATCATCGACGTGACCAACCCGGGCGCAGCCCTGGCGGGCATCGTGCAGGTCGGCTCGAGCTTCTACTTCAACGACGGCGCGGGCGATCGTGATCCGATGGGGGTCAGCGGCCTGTTCCGTTTGGACAACGCGTTCACCTCGCCCAGCATCTCGCCGGTCGCCACCGGGCTGCCGATCGAGAACCCGATCGGGCTGAAGTGGGACGCCGCCCGAGGCAACTTCATCACCGTGAACAACCCGTTCGCGCCCGATGCTTCGAGCTTCGAGGGCGTTTTGGGCATCACGCCGGGAGGCACGGTCACCGAGATCTTCGAACAGGACACGTCCGTGCCGCGTGCGCGGTACCAGGGCGGCGCTCGGCTCGCCCGCGAGGCGTTCTCGGACAGCTACCTCGCGATCAGCCTCAACGGCAGCGGCGCTGTGACCGGCTCGGGCGAGCTCGGCAACGGCAGCGCGCTCATCCGCATCGACATCGATGGTTCGCTGAGCGGCTCGCAGTCGACGGTCGTCGATCTTGCCGACACCTCGGTGACCGGCCTTGCCGATCCGCTGCTGGATACCGCGGGCGTCGCCGTGAACCCGAACAACGGTCTCGTGTACCTCACCGATCGTAACGCAAACGCGATCTACGAGCTCACGCTCGACGGCACCGGCGCTTTCGATTCGATCCGCCTGCTGGTCGACGGTCTCGATGGGCCCGAGGAGATCCAGTACGACCCGTTCAACGACCGCTTGGTCTTCGATGAGAACCGAGGCAGCGGTCTCGGTCGCATCAGCCAGGTCGAGCTCGACGGCTCGGGCTTGCAAGTCCTCGTCGACGGCGTCGAGACCCGCGGCATCGTGGTCATCCCGGCTCCGGCATCGTTCGGCCTGCTGGCTTTGGGTGGCTTGGTCGCGGCCCGTCGCCGCCGCTGATACCACGCTCGGCTCGCAACGCTCCGCACCTTTGGGGCGTACACATCACGCTGTTCCTCACGGCCGATGGGCAGCTCCCATCGGCCGTTGTTGTTCTGGAACGTGGGGCTGTAGAGAGGCAAGTGAGTTATGGGCATCCGTGCGATCGATGTTGTGGGCCTGCTCGCGGTTGGCTGTGTGTGTGCGGCGGCGAATGCGGAAGAGGCGGACTTCGACGGGTTCCCGTCGGGCTTTCTCGGACGTTCGTTCTCCGACGGCGGCATCACCTTCTCGGAGAACCTGTGGTTCCCCGGTGGCAATCAGGTGCAGTTCGCCGCGACGAACGGCACGGGCTCGATTTCTTCTTTCCCCGAATTCAGTCCGGTGAATGTGATGACGACCGGCTCGTGGTCGTCCGGCACGGTGCTGGGCTTCACGCGGACGCACCAGTGGATCGCCTCGCGCAGCGAGCCGGGCGAGTCGGCGCAGGTCGACGTGTTCTGGCTTGGCCGCCCGAATTGGGAGGGCACCGAGGTGTGCCTCGAAGGCCTCGTCGGCGATGATGTGGTTGTCAGCGACTGCTTCATCCATCCCGGAGCGCTGCCGGTTGACATCCAGCACACGAGGTTGGCCCTGAGCGGCGAGACCTTCGATCGCATCCGCTTCATCTGCCGCGGCGGCACGGTGCCCGGTGAGCTCGATGGCATCCTGGCGGTGTTCGACAACGTCGTGATCGACGGTGCGCCGCCGTGCCGGGTGGATCTCGACGGCGACGGCGAGTTGACGCTCTTTGACTTTCTGGCGTATCAGAACCTGTTCGATGGTGGCGATCTCGCGGCGGACTTCGATGGTGACGGCGAACTGACGCTCTTCGATTTCCTGGCATTCCAGAACGAGTTCGACGCCGGCTGCGGCTGAGCACCCAGCGCACCACAAAACAACAGCAGGCTCCATGCCCGAGAGCATGGAGCCTGCGGCGTGAGGCTACCCGGTCAGGATCCGGGTCGGCCCCTCCTGTGGATCACGCCACGGAGAGACTTTCGGAGAGAAGTCCGTATTCCGTCTTATCGACGGCGGCGGGTGGCGGCCAGGCCGCCGAGGGCCAGCAGGGCCGCGGTGGCCGGAGCGGGCACTACACCCTCGACGAGGGCGTCGCCCACGTCGGCGCCGGTGAGGTCCGAGCTGGCCAGGCCGGCGTCGCTCAGGAAGGTCGCAAACTCGTTGGAAACCAGCAGGTCGGCGCCGATGGTCAGGCCGTCGCCGGTAGCCTCGAGGCTGCTGGGCGAGGCGACATCGAAGAGGATGGCCGCGATGCCGGTGGTGCTCTCGACGAAGAAGCCGCTGCGATCGCCACCGACGCGGGCCGCGTCGAAGCCGATGGTGAAGTTGCCGACCTCAACGCTGTCCATGTTGAAGAACACGCTGCCGGTGTGCTCGATGGTGCCGCCAAAGCTGCCGAGGCCATCGGTGTAGCTGAAGGTCGTGGGCAGCGACGCGGCGTCACGCGGGTTGATGCCGAAGGCGACGCTATCAGCGCCCAGCGAGCCGGGGGCGATGACGTCCGAGGACACGCTCGACAGGTCGAGGCTAGCAGCGGCCGAAAGGGTGCCGGTGTCCAGCAGGACGCTGGTCTGGCCGCCGATGACGTCGAACGTCTGGGCGCTGGCGGCGGCCGAAAGGGCCAAGACAGCGGCTCCCGTGGCGATGGTTTGCATCTTCATTTGTGGAATCCTTCTCGAGTTGGTGCATCGATCGTGCCCCGGCGAGCTCTGCCGTCTGGACACGTTCGATCCACAGGACTGCGTGCGTACCCACCCTCCGCGGGCACAGCGAAGATGATTTCGAGCCAGAATCGGGATAGATGCAACAACTCCGGTGGTCGCGGGCAGATGGGCACCACGAAAGGGAATCTCCGAGTGCGGGTACGGCTCAATCTCTGGGTCTCCCCAACGGCTCACACGCGTAGACTGGGGCCATGTTGCACCCCGCCCCAACGACACGGATCGATCCCAGGCTGGCCCGAGCCGTGCTGAGGGAGAGCGTTGCCGCCACGGCCACCAAGCCGGCCCACGTTCGGCTGAGCTTCGCGAATACCAGTTACGTGCTCTATCTGCTTCCAACGGCCCCGGTGGATGCCGAGCCCGGCGACGCCGTCTTTGGCACCATCCACGCGCGGGCCCGCCGCGTCGACACCGTGCCCAGCGGTGGACAGTTCGTCGAGCCGGTGATCGGTCGGCCGCGACGCGTTCAGGGCCGGGTCATCGGCCATGGCACGGGCGGGCCGGGCGGCGAGGAAACGCTCATCGTGGACGCGGGCGTGCCGATGCACTTCACGCTGACCGACGGTCGCCAGCACGCGAGCGACTTTGCCATCGCCGATATGGTGAGCTTCGACGTGCTCGACGGCGCCAGCTTCACACCGACCGACGCCAGCTGACCCACGGCCACCCATGAGCAAGCGCCGCCGAGCCACGCAAGAGCCCAAGGCCGTCCTCGCGATGGCGGCCCCTCCCGTGGCCCGCGACAACCCCTTCACGCGTTCGCTCGCGGGCATGATCGGCATGGGCTTCCTGGCGTTCATGCTCGCGGTCTGCCTGCTCGGCCTCTTCTGGACTCTCAAGCCCGCATCGACGGCCTATCCCGGCGTCAGCGCGGGAGCCGACGGCGTGGTGACCGTGCCGAGGTACAACGCCGGGAGCGCCGAGTACGGGCGGCTGCCGCCGTGGTGGGCCGTTGGCGAGGAGAGTGCGCTCAAGCTCAACTCGCTCGTTGATGTGCAGGCCATCGAGGGCATCTCGCGCGAGTTCGGCGTCACGCCGACCGGGGTCCGCCAGGCCACCGACGGTGAGATCGGCGAGGCCGTGCGGCGGCACTGGGTGTACGAGGGCAATCGCATTCCCATGCTGCTGGGCACCGACGTGCTCGGACGCAGCTTGCTGTACCGCGTGATGACCGGCGGCGGCATCTCGCTGGGCATCGGGCTTGCGGCGGCGTTCATCAGCGTGATGATCGGCACGCTGTACGGCGCGATCTCCGGATACGCCGGCGGCAAGACCGATGCCGCGATGATGCGCATCGTCGATGTGCTCTTCGGGCTGCCGTACATCCTCCTTGTTGTGTTGCTTGCCGTCGCGAGCGATGCAGCAATCGACGAGTTCGAGACGCGGCAAAAGGCTCGCGAGGGCTGGGAACGCTCGTTGGTAGAGCGGGTGCTCGAATCCGATGGCGTTCAGGCGACCGACGCCGCGCGTCGCGATTGGCGTGCGGATCCGTTCGACCCCGCTGGCGCGCTTGCGACGCTTACGGTTCCCGATGCCGTGGCCGAAGCGCGCCGGGCAGCGGGAGCCGTGGAGACCGAGGCGGACGAGCCGGTGACCAACGCCGATGTGGCGAGCGCGATGGCCTTCGAGGCGCGCCCCCCGAGGAACCTCGCCGACTCTACTCGCCTGGTGCTTGACCTCGTTGTGCTGCTGGTTGCCATCGGCGGCGTGAGCTGGCTGACCATGGCGCGCGTCATCCGCGGCCAGGTGCTGAGCCTGAAGAACCAGCCCTTTATCGAAGCCGCCCGCAGCGCGGGCTCGCCCACGCGGCGCATCTTCAACGTGCACCTGTTGCCCAACCTGCTCGGACCGATCATCGTGTACGCGACGCTCACGGTGCCGCTGGCGATCCTTCAGGAGTCGTTCCTGAGCTTCCTGGGCATCGGCGTGAAGCCGCCGCTGCCCAGCTGGGGCAACCTCGCCGCCGACGGCCTCAACGAACTGAACCCCTACGAGAGCCTGTGGTGGCTCATCCTGTTCCCGTGCCTGCTGCTGGGCGCGACGCTGCTCGCGCTGAACTTCGTCGGCGAGGGCCTGCGCGAGGCGCTCGACCCCAAGCGCGGCCGGCGATAGGTCCCACGTACATAGCCCATCCCAGAGGAGCCGATCCACAATGACACGCACGCCCGAAGAGATCGATCAGCTCTTCGACCACCTCGCCAACGAGCTGGAGCACAGCCCCGACGATCCGATGCACTGGATGTTCAACGTGGTCGGTGCTGATGAGGCCGGCCTCGAAGCCGCGGGCCAGAAGGGTGTGGAGGTCTGGCAAGAGTTCGGCCGCTCGGTCGACGAGGACGCCGAGTTCGAGGTCGGTCTGGCTGAAAACGTTGAACACAAGGACGATGGCTCGACGGTCGAGAGCCTCGTGTTGTGTTTCCAGGCCATCGGGACGTTGTCGGCCGAGCAGATCAAGGCGCTCGCCCAGCATGTCGAGGCGTACGCCGCCGAGCATGGGCTCACGTTTGAGGACCTCGACTGCACCGACGCCACGGACTGGGACGAGTACATGGACTGGATGTCCTTGGAGGACGCCCAGTGGCGGCTGAGCAACCTGACCGATAGCGGCGTGCCGGCGGGCGCACCGCTGCCCTACGTGTTCGCGATCACCGCGACCGAGCGCACAACGCTCGAGTCGGTCGCGCAGGCCCTGGCCGATGCGGGGCACGAAGACAGCGAGATCCACAGCGATCCGGATGAGCCCGAGGACGTGGGGCTGATCGTCCGCGTCGAAGGAAAGAACGACGCGGACTCTCTGGCCGCTTCGTTTGCGTCGATCGAGTCGGTGGTGCGAGACGGCGCGGGCGAGTTGCTCGGCGTCCAGTTCTTTGACGACAACGCCGAGGACGATCTCGAGGACGACGCGGGCTGATCGACTACGACCTTCGGCGTCGAACAGCTGTCAGCGCACCCAATCCAAGAATCAGCGCGCTTGCGGGTGCGGGTATGACGATCCTGGCTCGCCCTTCGGTGATGTCTGCAAGCGGGTCGCTGACCGAACGGTCGCGATCCACGTACTCGAAGAAGTCGCTGGTCCTTGTCTCGATGTCGAGCAACACCGGGCCCGAGAGCGAGCCGTCCCACGTGTACTCGAAGGTGTGGAACGCGATCGGGTTACTCGGGTCGGCGAAGATGCCGGCCGGTGGGAAGTTCAGCTGGCCCGCGAGGATGCCCTCGATCCCGCCCGCCGCGCTCACGGTCCCTTCGGATGTACCCGGCCCGTCCATGGGTGCTACGAGTGCGGGATCGCTCAACTCGCCTTGGATCTGATTTACGACCACCTCGGTGATCACGCCCGCGACCGCGTAGAAGCCCGACGGGTACGACGCGCTGAGAGTCACGAGCGTGCTCTCACCGGGTGCCAGCGTTGGGTTGGCGATGTCGATGTGAATGGTCTGGCCGATTGCGGCGGGCGACGCCGCGAGCGCGAGGCCGACGACCGAGATCACAAGGAAACCGCGTTTCTGGTCGGTGCGCATTGTGGACTCCCTCCGTGGGCGGACTGATGCCGCCCGGGATTCTGATGATCGTGTACTCAGACAAGATATCGGAAACCGACTCGCGATGCAAGGCCAATCGGTTTCCTTACTCAGGTGAGCGACCGCCTTACGGGCCTGCCAGGGGCACCCGCTCGATGGTCATATCAACGGTCTCCATCTCCAAGCCGTGCAAGACCAGCACATCAACTGAGAGTGGGCGCTGCACGTCCATGGGAAGGAGCACGCTCAAGTCCTGGATGACGCCGACGAACACGTCTCGAGTTTCGGTCTCGGCCGGGTGATGCACTTGCCCAAGCACGGTGCCCTTGGCATCGCGGATGGCGATGGCTGCGAGCAGCGGCGTGGTCTCGAACTCGTAGGCGTCCGGCTCGGTCTCGCCGGGGGCGCCCTTGCCCGAGCGCTCGATGAAGTACTCCAGCGCGACGCGCTTCATCGCGCGGTCGGCGTTCGCTACGTCCGTGACATGGCGCACGAGGAACCGAACGCCGGGAGCGATCTCCTCGTGTTCTTCCATGGCTTCGAGCGGCAGGCGGGCGATCTCCATGCCACGAGCGTGCACGACATCGAGCTTGAGTGCCATCCGGTCGAGTTGCTTCGGCACTCGGCGGACGTTCGCCGTTGCGTTGAACCCGCTGGGACCGAAGCGGATACGGCGGAGATTGGCCGGATCGGTTCCCTTCGGCGGGTTCATGATCAGGTGTGGATTGTTGACCAGCGTCTGCACGAGGTTGCGCCGCCGCTGGGAGGCGGTCCAGCGCTGGTCACGTCGGGCGACCTCGAAGTCGATCGGTTGCCCATCGCCCTCCATCGCTATCACCCGACTGCGCATCACCGCGGTGGGCAAGGGTCTTGAGTCTTCGGCCTGTTCGGTCGATACGGTCCGGCTCATGCCCAAAACCGTGACGGTTCGGGTCGTCGTGATGTTTGGCGTTGATGGTGGCGGCTGTCCGGCGGAGCGATCGTGGACGCTCACGCTGCCCTTCACCGAGGAGATCGTCAGGTGCGTGCCCATGACCTCAACCGTCGGGAACACGATGCCCGGGCCCGTTGCCGAGTCATGGGAATCCTGGTGTGCCTCGGCTAGGCCGATCGCCGCCGCCGCGGCCGCGAGGAGCACGATCGAGGTTGCGAGCCTCATGATGGATCTCCTGTCCTAGTGCTGCTGCCATTCCACCCTACCACAACCGGACCGGTGCTCCAAGCCCATCTCGCGCCGTTTGCGCGGGCCGTGACCGCTGCGTGACAGTCGCCCGGCCGTGATTGGACTCGCGGGCCGGCCCATCGCCACACCCATACACTGCCCTTTGCCCGCCGCCGAACGGCCCGAAGCGCCCGGAGACCGACGTGTTCAAGATCGACCTGCACACCCACATGCTGCCCCCCTCGATGCCGGACTTTTCGGCTAAGTTCGGCTATGGCGGGTGGGTGAACCTCTCGCCCATCGCCGCCGACGACCCCGGCGATTTCGCGGGCGGGGCCCACATGACCATCGACGGGAACCACTTCCGCGACGTGAAGCCCAACTGCCTGCACGCCGAGCCGCGGCTGCGGGACATGGAGCTGCACAACGTCCAGGTCCAGGTGGTCTCGACGGTGCCGGTCATGTTCGGCTACTGGGCCAAGCCCGAGCACACGCTGGAAGTCTCGCGGTTCCTGAACGACGACCTCGCCGAGCGTTGCCGGGCGCAGCCCGATCGCTTCATCGCGCTCGGCACGCTGCCAATGCAAGATCCCAAGCTGGCGATCGGTGAGCTCGAGCGATGCATGAAGGACCTGGGCATGGCCGGCATCCAGATCGGCAGCCACATCGAGCGGCCCGGCGCACCGGACTGGAACCTCTGGGAGCCCGAGCTGCTCGATGTCTTCGCCGCCTGCCAGGAACTGGGTGCCGCGGTCCTCGTGCATCCATGGGACATGATGGGTCGCGACCAGATGGGCAAGTACTGGCTGCCCTGGCTCGTGGGCATGCCCGCCGAGACCGCGCGCGCTGTGTGCGCGATGATCTTCGGCGGCGTGTTCGATCGCTTCCCGCAGCTGCGCGTCTGCTTCGCGCACGGCGGCGGCTCTTTTCCGTACACCATCGGGCGCATCGAGCACGGGTACAACAGCCGGCCCGACATCGTCGCGGTCGACTGCGAGAAGAACCCGTGGAGCTACCTGGCCGACTACGGGCAGCCCGCACGGTTCTGGGTCGATTCTGCGGTCTACAGCCGCAACGCGCTGCGATACTTGATCGCCATGATGGACGAGCGACGCGTGGCACTGGGCAGCGACTACCCATTCCCGCTCGGCGAGGCCATGCCCGGCGCGATGGTCGACTCGATGTACGACCTGACCGACAAGACGAAACGCCAGCTGCTCAGCGGCTCGGCCCTCGAGTTCCTGGGCATGACCGCCGACGCCTTCCCAGGACTCATGGAAGAGCAGCGCGCCGCGCGCGAGCGGGCCGCCAGCTTCCCGACCGAAACCGCGGAGACCGGGAAATGAGCGGCCCGCTCTTCGACGAGGCCAAGGCCCTCGACGCCGCCGATCCGCTCGCCGCAGAGCGCAAGCTGTTCGCGATACCCGCCGGCTCGGACGGCCAGCCCGTCGCGTACTTCACGGGCAACTCGCTGGGGCTGATGCCCAACTCGGTGCGCGCGGCGGTCGAACAAGAACTGCACGACTGGTCAACCCTCGGCGTCGATGCCCACCTCAGCGGCGCGAACCCCTGGTTCAGCTATCACGAGCGTTTCCGCGAGACCGGCGCGAGGCTCGTCGGCGCTAAGCCCGGCGAGGTCGTCATGATGAACGGCCTGACGGCGAATCTTCACTTCATGATGGCGAGCTTCTACCAGCCGTCGGGCACGCGCACCAAGATCATGGTCGAGGATGCGCTCTTTCCCAGCGACGACTACGCGGTAGAGAGCCACATCGTGCATCGGGGGCTCGATGCCAACGCGAACATGATCCGCCTGCGCCCGCGCGAGGGTGAGGACACGCTGCGGACCGAGGACGTCGTCGACGCCATCGAAGAAGCGGGCGACACGCTCGCGCTCGTGATGCTCGCCGGCGTGCAGTACCGCACGGGCCAGTGGTTCGACATGCCGGCGATCACCGAGGCCGGTCATCGAGCCGGCGCAATGGTCGGCTGGGACTGTGCGCACGCCGCCGGCAACGTGCCGCTACACTTGCACGACTGCGACGCCGACTTCGCCGTGTGGTGCAGCTACAAGTACCTGAACTCCGGGCCCGGCGCGATCGCGGGCTGCTTCGTGCACGAGCGGCACGGCGCGAACGCCGACATCCCGCGCCTGGCCGGATGGTGGGGCAACGATCCCCAGACGCGCTTCAAGATGGAGCCCGGGTTCGTCCCGCGAGTTGGGGCCGACGGCTGGCAGCTCTGCAACCCGCCGATCCTGGCGATGGCGCCGCTCGCGGCTTCGCTCGAGATCTTCGATCGAGTCGGCATGCCGGCCTTGCGCGAGAAGAGCCTGAAGCTCACGGCGTTCCTCGAGCGTGCGATCCATGAAGTAGCGCCCACCGCACGCATCGTCACGCCGACGGATCCGCAGCAGCGCGGCTGCCAGCTCTCGATCTCGTTCGGCGATCGTGCTCGGGCGATCCGCGACGCGCTCCAGCAGCACGGCGTCGTTGCAGACTTCCGCGAGCCCGACGTCATCCGCCTTGCGCCGGTCCCGCTGTACAACACGTTCGAGGATGTAGCGCGGGCGGCAAGCGCTATCGCACTCGTTTCGGCGGCCGCGTCGGCCTGACTGGCTGATCGGCGGTTTACTCCGAGACGAGGTAGAACCGGTCGATGTCGACGAGGAATTTCTCGGCGGGCTGGTCGGCGTCGTCGAGCGTGACCACGCCGAGTTTGCCTTCCATCGTGCCCCAACTCGTTCGCAGCGGGCAGTAGCTCGCGTACTCGAAGCGCTCACCCGGACGCAAGACGGGCTGCTGGCCCACGACGCCCTCGCCCTCGACGAACTCTTCGTCGCCGTGCGCATCGATGATGCGCCATTGGCGATTGACGACCTGCACGGGCCGCGCATCGGATGGCGCCGCGTGCTCGATGGTGATCGCGTAGGCGAACACGTGCATCGGGCGCATCGGGTCGCTGCGCTGTGGGAGATAGTGGGGACGGACGCGGATGCGCACCTGCCCGTGGTTCACGTCGATGGGCGTGACCGTCTCGGAGCCGTGCGTACCGGGCTCGACGCTACCGGGGATCTCGATGTCTTGCATGTCCATGACGCGCGTCCTCGCCGGGAGCCCCGGAACGTCTCGCAACGCCACCAGCATAGCACGAGATCAGCGGCGTGGAGGACGTCCCTCCGCGCGGCTTCGAGCTCGGAGCCGGGCCGCTGCCGACAGACGGCTCTGCCCGGCGGCGCGCCGCGGAGACTCGGCCTCGGCACTCCGGGCCTTCACGCCGCGGCGCTTGTCGTTCTTGCGACGGCGGGGCTTGCCCTCGCCGTTCTCGCCTGGACTCTCTGGCCGCACGAACTCTTCCTCCACGGCTGGTGTTGCGATCTCTTGCGTCGTGATGTCAGCCTCGGCGACCCGCTCTGCAGCGGTGGTCTCAGGGATTTCAAGCACGCTCGACAACCGTTCCAGGTTCTCGCGGACGCTGGCGATCTCCCGGCCGAGCTGCGTGCCGGCGATCTTGATCAGACCCTGCAGCGGCTTGGGCAGCCCGTCCTCAGTGTCGCGCAGCTCGAGCAGTTCGACCCAAGGGGCCAACGCTTCAACGAGCTCGGCGAGTTGGCCCGCGGCGCGTTCGGCGGAGGCGCGCTCTTCGGCGAAGGTCGCAGCGGCAGACTCGGCGTGCTCGATGAGCGCACCGAGCGTGTTCTCGGCGGTGGCCACCCGCGCTTCGACGCGCTCGATGGGCACCGAAGCAAGCCGGTTGCACTCCTGCTCGATGGACGCGAGCCGATCCTTGAGGCTCATGGCGACGGTGTCGCGATCGGACGCATCCTCGATCGTCGAGCCTCCATCGACCCACTCGACGTCGCAAGCCTCATCGACGCGCTCTTCGACGGTGCACAGGCGATGCTCGAGCGTCGGGATGGTCGACGCGAGCGCCGCCATCGCCTGCTCGACACGATCGAGCGCGCCGTCGATCGAGTCTGGATCATCTTCAGACTCAGCGGCGGTGGTCTTGGGCATCAGCCCGAACAGCCCTTGCTCATCGAGATCGTGATCGGCGATCGGTTCCTGTGCGATCTCGACTTCGACGGAGGCCTCGGTCTCTCGTTCGTCCCGGTTCTCGACCTCTGCTTCGTCATCATCTGCAATGAAGCGCGCGAAGCTGCCGAGCAGGCCGCGGGTCAGCGCGTCCATCTCCTCGGCGTCGCCGGTCTCGTCTGCATTGATGTCCAGATCGAGTGGCTCGTCGTCCACGTCCCGGGCGAGGCTGAGCCCGTGGTGGCCTTGGCAGGCGTCGCATTCGCCACCGCAGCCTCCGGTGCATTCGTGGTCGATCTCGGCGTGCTTGTCGATTCTGGTCATGGCGGTGCTCCGGGTATTCGGACTTCTCTGGCAGCGGATCGACGATTCCGAGGAGGCACTTCAGTCCAATATCTCTGCGACCTGAAAAATCCGCGCAGGCCGCACAACCGCGATTCCTATCATGACTGGATGCCAGATCTACAAACCGAAACCAAACAGAAAGTTCAAGGAACCCCAGGACAGCGACTGCGCGCCGCGATGGACGTGGGCTGCGTGATGGCGCCCGGTGCCTTCAACGGCCTGACCGCCCGGGCCGTGGCTCGGCACGGCTTCCAGGCTGCCTACGTGTCGGGTGCCGCGACAAGCGCTGCCGCAGGCGTGCCAGATGTCGGCCTGCTCACGCTCGATCGGTTCGCCGCCGCCGTGCGCGAGGTCGTCGATGGTTCGAAGCTCTCCGCGGGGGCACCGGCGCTGCCCGTGATTGCCGACGCAGACACCGGCTTCGGTGAGGAAGAGATGACCCGCCGCACCGTCGTCGAGTACCAGCACGCCGGCGCCGCTGGCCTCCACCTCGAGGACCAGGTCTTCCCAAAGCGCTGCGGCCACCTCGACGGCAAGACGCTCATCCCGGCCGAGCAGGCGGCCAGCCGGATCGAGTGGGCCGCCCAGGCCGCGCGCGACACGTCCGACCCGCACTTCATAATTTGTGCGCGCACGGACGCACGTGGCGTGAGCGGCATGGACGATGCTATCGAGCGCGCCACGCTCTACGCGAAGGCCGGCGCGAGCATGATCTTCCCCGAGGGCCTCAACGACGAGTCCGAGTTTGAGACGTTCGCCGAGGCCATGCGCAACGCGACCGTCGCCGACACGGGTAGGCCTCCGTACGTGCTCGCGAACATGACCGAGTTCGGCAAGACGCCCATGATCCCGCGCGATCGCTTCGCCGAGATCGGGTACCACCTGGTCATCTTCCCGGTGTCGACATTGCGCATCGCGATGAAGGCGGTCGATGGCCTGCTTGAGACGCTGGCCGCGGAGGGCACGGTCGAGCCCACGCTCGGACGCATGCAGACGCGCGCGGAGCTCTACGACCTCTTGGGCTACACGCCTGGCGAACCCTGGAGCTTCAGGTAGTCTGAACTGGGGCTAGTGCTCGTCCCACCAGCGTTCGAGCAGCGCCTCGGCGGCATCGGCGTACACGATCCTGAGCAGGTCCTGCGGCAGCATGAATCCCCGGAGCGGCGGCGAGCTCATCGCGTCGAAGCGTTCGGGTTCGACCATCATCAGGTCCGGGTCGGCGATCGGGCTGGGGCCCTCATACTCGCGCTCCCACATCGTGCGCAGGGCCCAGTACCGGCTGGCGTACAGGTCGAACGCTTCGGCCTCGCCCGATGCCTGGTGCGCGCCGAAGCGATCGTTGTCGTCGTCGCTGGTCTCGAAGTGGTCGTCGAGCGTGACGATGTCCGAGCCGAAGAGGATACGGCCGCGCCACTTCTCAATGAACTCGACGAACGCCTCCCGCGAGTGCTTGCTCAGCTCGCGCACCATCCATTTGGTGGCCGACGTATCCAGGTGCAGGTTGTCGTGGCGCGACAACAGGCCGTCAAGGAAGACCAGATCCTCGGGCCAGCCGCCCATGTGCGCGACGAGCCACGGCACGTGGAACTCCTCCAGCATGCGCTCGAGCGGCTCGTAGTGCGACGCCTTGGTGCCGTACTTGCTCGCGTCGGCATACTTCGTAGCGAACCACGTGTCCGGGTCTGCGATGTGCGCCTGGAACATGTAGCCGAGCTCGACGGCTTCGGCGGCGAGCTCGCGGCGCAGCGGGCTGTCGACGTCGATGATGTCGGCGTCCAAGACCGGGTCGAGGAAGTCGCGCAGTCGGGGCGCCATCCAGAATTTGAGCATGCGCGCACCGAACTCCGAATGCCAGCGGCGCATGTTCTCGAAGAAGCCCTCACGCATCGCGCGCCGGCGGTCATCGGACATGTACTCGGGAATAGCGACGAACCGAACCCTGTCGCCCAACTCTCGTCGGACGACTTCGGCCTGCGCGATCTGGGTCTGCGAGTACACGCGCCGCACGCCGTAGGCCTCCATCACCCGGCGATAGACCGGCGACGCCATCGAGCCATTGATGTGCGCATGGCTGTCGATGATGGGGACGACTGGCGGGCCAAAGCGCTCCGCCTCGGCCGCGTAGTCCAAGCCCAGCAGGTTGGCGGGCGTGGGCTGGCGGCCCTTGTGCGGTACAGTCTGTGGTGCAGCAGGCTGGCTCATCAAATACTGTAAACCCCGATCCCGCGGCCGACATTCCGGCGGGGCTGGCCTCAGGGGAGTCCTCCGACCCCACCTCAAGGGATCGGCCACGCATCGTGCTGGCGCACGACTGGCTCGTGGGCCTGCGCGGCGGCGAGCGCGTTTTGCACCACATTGCCAAAGTCGCCCAGCAGCTCGGGCATGTCGAGTGCGTTCTGGCGATGTTCGATGATGGGTCGCTGCTCACCGAGACGCTCGACGCGCTGCCTCGGCAGATCGCCCCCATCGGCGCGCTCCCCGGGGCCTTGCGATTCCGACGCTGGATGCTCCCGCTGTATCCCGCCGCCGTCGGCCAGCTCAGCGATCGGTTGGCGCACATGCATCGGATGCGTCCGTTCGACCTGTTGGTGTCCACCAGCTCAGCCGCCATCAAGGGCCTGCGTCCGCCGCAGGGTGTTCCACATGTGTGCTATTGCCACAGCCCCGCGCGATACTTGTGGTCGCAAGGCGAGCAGTACTCGGGCAGGATGCAGCGCCTCGGCCTGCGCGTGTTCGGCAACGCACTCCGCTCGTGGGATCGAGCGACCAGCGAGCACGTGACATCGTTCATCGCAAATTCGACCCATGTGGCACATCTGATCGAGCACGCGTATGGGAGGCCATCGACGGTCATCCATCCACCGGCGCGCACGGACTTCTTTGTCCCTGGCAACGGCGCGCGAGGTGGCCATTGGCTGGCCGTCGGCGCGATCGAGCCGTACAAGCGGTTTGATCTCGCGATCGAGGCCGCACGGCTGGCCGGCGCGACCCTGCGAATCGTCGGCGACGGTTCGGTTCGCCGCGAGCTCGAGCGCGGAGCACCATCCGGCGTGTCGTTCCTGGGAAAGGTGAGCGATCAGGCCTTACGAGAAGAAATGAGATCGGCGTCGGTACTCCTGTTTCCACAGGTCGAGGACTTCGGCATCACCGCCGTCGAGGCCCAGGCGTGCGGGCTTTCCGTCGTGGCTCGGGCCGAGGGCGGCGCGCTCGACATCGTGCGCGACGGTGAGACGGGCGCTCTCTGCGATGGCTCGCCCGAGCAGCTCGCCGAGGCAACAGCTCGTGCCGAAGCGTGCGATCAATCCGCGTGCGTCGCGAACGCCCAGCGATTCTCGGAAGCCAGCTTCGAGCGAGCGATCCGTGTAGAGCTGGCGCGGCACCTCGTCAATCGAGGAGCCGCGCCGGCGAACCAACCGCCCGGCGGTGGGGCGGAACATCTGCCGTAACGACCGAGCCCGCTCCGATCACGGCATGATCGCCGATGCGCACGCCGGGCAGCACGACCGCACCAGCGCCGACGAGGCAGCCCTCGCCCACGTCCGCCGCACCACAGAGCACGGCCCCGGGCGCTACATGGCTGGCACGGCCCACGCGTGCGTCGTGCTCAACGATCGCCCCGCTGTTGACGATGGCATGATCTCCGATGATCGCGTCGGCGTTTACCACCGCGTTGGGCCCGATGAACATGCCGGCACCGAGCTCGACCCGCTCGCCGACGACGGCTGATGGGTGCATCACGCTCGCCGCGACGCCATCGAGACGATCGAGCAACAAGAGCCGGGTCGGCACATCGCCCACACACATGATCCAGGGCTCACGGACGGCATCGAGGCCGCCGAGATGATCCAGGCTCGGCATGGTTGCGTTCGGGTCATCGTCAACGAAGCCTGCGATGCTCACGCCGAACGCGCGTACCGAGTCGGCCACCACCTTGGCGTGCCCCCCGCCACCAACAAGCACGATCGCCCCGCTCATGCTGGGCCTATCGGCATTACTCGCACCCGGCGTCGAACTCGTTCTGGAAAGCCAGGAAATCGAATAGCGTGAGACTCCCGTCGCCGTCGAAGTCGGCGGCTGGGTCGCCGGAGTCGAAGAGGTTCTGGAACGCCAGGAAATCGAAGAGCGTGAGCTCACCGTCGCCGTCGAGATCAGCGGGGCAGCTCTCACACCGATTCAGCAGGACGGACACACCGCCGATGGCGTTGTTCGTGACCGCGATGTCGCGATCACCGTCGCCGTCGAGGTCCGCGATCGCGATGGCTTGCGGACGATTCCGAACGTCGTATCGCATTCTGAGCCCGAAGGTTCCGTCGCCATCGCCCAGCATGATGGTGATGGTGTCGGCGTCCGGGTTCGTCAGAGCGAGGTCAGGCACCGAATCTCCGTTGATGTCCACGATCTGAAGAGAACGAGGCAAGTCGCCGGCGAAGTAGCGAAAGTCGGGGAAGAACGAGCCATCGCCGATGTTGAAGAGGATCGAAAGATCGTCACTC
The DNA here is from genome assembly GCA_937899905.1 of uncultured Phycisphaeraceae bacterium. Taxonomy (GTDB): domain Bacteria; phylum Planctomycetota; class Phycisphaerae; order Phycisphaerales; family UBA1924; genus JAHCJI01. Next base: position 16,768 of record CALCCF010000008.1, on the reverse strand, counting down.
GTCGCGTTCGCGACGGCGAGATCGACGTCCCCATCGCCGTCGATATCGCCGGCATCGATGGACTGCGGGGCGGTGCCTACGTCGAATCGGACATCGTCCGCAAAGGTCCCGTCGCCGAGACCAAAGAGCACCGACATGTCTCCCGTGCTCGCGTTCGTGACCGCGAGGTCGAGCGTGCCATCGCCATCCAGGTCGGCAACCACAACCGACCACGGGCTCACGCCGGTGTCGAACCGTGACTGGGGCGCGAACGTCCCGTCGCCGACGCCGAGCAAGACCGACGCGTCCGCGCTGCCCGCGTTGGCGATGACGAGGTCTCGAACTCCGTTGCCATCGAGGTCGGCGATCGACACGGATTTCGGCCTTGTGCCCACGTCGTAGCGCGTCTGGGCCGCGAACGTCCCATCGCCATTGCCGAGCAAGACGGAGACGTCGTTGCTCCCCGAGTTGGCCACGACAAGGTCTCGATCGCCATCGCCGTCAAGATCGTCCGCGGCGACGTCGTGCGGCATGACTCCCACGCCGTACATGGTTTGCGGCCCGAACGTGCCTGGGCCCTCGCCGAGCAAGACCGAGACGTCGGCGCTCTCCGCGTTGGCCACGGCAAGATCGGCAACGCCATCACCATCGAAGTCGTCGATCGCTACGGCGTAGGGCTCGTCGCCCGAGCCGAAGCGGGTCTCGGTGGGGAAGGTGCCGTCCCCGTCGGAGAAGAGGACGGAAACGGCGCTTCCGAAGCGGTTCGCCACCACGAGGTCGGCATCGTCGTCGCCGTCAAGGTCATCGATCGCCGCGAACGTCGGGCGAGTCCCGGCGACATACCTGACCTGGCGGGCGAAGGTGCCGTCGCCGTTGCCGAGCAAGATCGAGACGTCGTCGCTGTCCTCGTTGGTCGCGACCACATCGGCGTTGCCATCATCATCGAGATCGCCGATCAGCGTGAATACGGGATCGTCTCCCACGCGGAAGCGTCCCTGAGCGGAGAAGACCGCGTCGCCATCGTTGAGCAGGATCGAGACGTCGTCGCTCCTCGAGTTCGCGGCGGCGAGGTCGGCATCGCCATCGTTGTCTAGGTCGCCAATCGCGACGTACACCGAGCGACCGCCCGTGTTGTAGCGGACGTCGCGCGCAAACTCGCCATCACCGATACCGAGGATGACGGAGATGAAGTCCGAATCGGAGTACGCGACGACCAAGTCGGCGTCGCCATCGTCATCTAAGTCGCCAACTGCAAGCCCGCTGGGGGAATTGGCCACGGGCACGGTGGTCGCGATGCCAAAAGTACCATCGCCGTTGCCGGGCAAGACGAGAACATTGTCGGTGCTTCCGTTGGTCAACGCGAGATCATCGGTGCCGTTCCCATCGAAGTCCGCGATCACGAGTGAGTTCGGGCGCGAGCTGGTGTTGTAGCGGGACTGCTCGCCGAACGTGCCGTCGCCGACGCCCAGGTAGACCGAGACCTCGTTGCTGAAGAAGTTGACAGCGGCCACGTCTGGGACGCCGTCGCCATTGAACTCGCCGACCGCGATGTCTCTTGGCGTGTTGCCCGCGGCGTACCGGACCTCCGGCGCAAACGTGCCGTCGCCGTTGCCTAGCACGATGGAGATGTCGTCGGTCGCGCCGTTCGCCACGGCGAGGTCGCGGGTGCCATTGCCATCGAGATCACCGATCGCCACCGCGAGCGTGCCGCCCCCCGTCGGAACGAACACGTGCTCGGGGAACAGGTCGCAATCGTCCCCCGCGGCCGTGCCATGGATTAGGAGTCCGACCAACGCCGTCACCACGAGCCTCTTCGCCTGCCGATTTGTCCTCGCCGCACAACCCATGCTCGTTCCCTTCCCTTGCACCGTGAGCGCGCGTCCGCGCGCTCGACACCAACCCTTGGATAGGCCGATCTCTCATGATACAGGACTGCGCGACTTCTTATTCAGGGAATGTCCCTCGACCTGTCGACTTCGAGGCGGATAGCGACCGCGGATTCGCGCTGCAGGCATGCAATATCCCTGGATTCAAGCTGTCGAGGACCACAACAACCCACGAACGATCCATGGCGATGCCTAAGCACGCCACAGGCGCTCGAGTCAACATCGACCAAATGTCGTACATCGTGGCCCGCCGAGCGGTCAGTCGCAGCCCGCGTCGAACTCGTTCTGGAACTCGAGGAAGTCAAAGAGCGTGAACTGGCCGTCGCCGTCGAAGTCCGCCGCCGGGTCGCCCGCGTCGAATAGGTTCTGGAAGGCCAGGAAGTCGAAGATCGTCAGCGAGCCATCGCCGTCGATGTCGGCGCGGCAGTCGAACTCGATGCGATCGATGACCGCCGTGCCCTCGGTGAAGCGGAGCGAGCCGACAAGGAAGCTTGGTGAGAGCACGACATCGCGGATGTTAAAGAACGCGACATTGTCCGCACCGATGCCCGCATCGAACGTCGCCGCAAAGCGCACGGTGATGCCCACGAGCGTCTCCTCGCCCTCGAAGGTCTCGCCGAGCACCTGGAACGGGTGCGTGCCGTCCGGGTTGTCGATCTCGCCCGTCAGGAAGTCGGACGAGCCCGGGGCCAGGCTCTCGAGCGCGTCGGCGAGCGGAGTCGGCTGGGGGAACAGCGAGCCGAGCACCACGCCCCGGCCCTGGACCATGCCCGAGACCTCGTAGCGATACCGCGTCGCCGGGTCGATGGTGTCCGGTGCGCTCGAACGCGACACGTCCTCGCCGTCCTCGATCACCACGCCGGCCAGATCGATCGTGACCGAATCCTGGGCCGCCGCAGCCGCCGCGATGCCCATCACGCCCGCCAGGGCCACAACTGTGCTTGCCACTCGCATCCGAGCCTCCGGTCTTTCGTTGCTGGTCTCTCGTCGCTCTCCAGACGTACAGCCTACCCCAACTCCGCCCTTCCGCCAACGCAAGATCCCCGCAAAGTCCGCCCATATCCTCGGGTTGTGCTTGTCGCCATCGCGCTGACCATCGCGGCATTTGTCATCGGGTCCATCCCGTTTGGCTATCTCATCGCCCGTTCCAAGGGCGTGAACATCTTCGAGGAAGGCTCGGGCAACATCGGAGCGACGAACGTCAAGCGCGTTCTCGGACCGGGGCCTGGCAACCTGTGCTTCGCGCTCGACGTCGCCAAGGGCCTCATCCCCTCGCTTACAACTGGCCTCGCGCTGGGCACATTGGGCAATCTGGACGCGCCGGTCGGCATGGTCTGGATCTGGCTGCTCACGCCTGTCGCCGCTGTTCTTGGCCACATGTTCTCGCCGTGGATCGGCTTTCGGGGTGGGAAGGGCGTCGCCACGGGCTTGGGAGCACTGCTGGGCGTGTTCTGGGTGCTCACCGTGTCGGTGGTGCTGGCGTTCCTTCTCTGGCTGATCGTTCTCAAGACCAGCCGGTACGTCGGGCTCGCGTCTGTCTGCGCGGCGGGGAGCGTGCCGGTATGGGCCGCCGCCCTGCCGACGGCGGCCAACGGCTCGTTCCCGCCCTCGGCCGTGCCGATGGTCTCGATCGCGGCGGTGCTGGCGCTTCTGGTCATTGCCCGCCACACGGGCAACCTGAGGCGGATCGTCGCGGGCACCGAGCCCAAGATCCGGTCGCGGGCCCGGTAGGCCCCGGTAACCGACGCGCGGGCTGCGAGCCGTGCCGCCAATGCCGGATGTGCGGCCCAAATGTGGCGGCTCGGAACGGATCCGGGTCACAGAGCCCAAACCGGCATCCCGCGCAAGCCGATGCCTGCGTTATGCTTACGTATGACAACCAGTCGGCCGACCAGCCCCAGGGCACGAGCCAGACGCCGAGCCTGAAGCTCAGCGAGCCGCCGCCCGCCGAGGGGTGTCCCCTGAAGCTGGCGCTGGGCGATTCGCAGGACGCTATCCGCCATGTGACCCAGGCGCTCGGCCAGGCACAGCGGAGGCTCGACAACCTCCACAACCTCATCGACCGCTTCGAACTCGACGGCGACGACGACGGCCCTCGCGCCGCCTAAACCGCACCGGAGCATCGACGCCCGTAGACGCAGCAGGCCCGCTGCCGGATCGCCGGCATGCGGGCCTGTGTTGTGTTGGTACCAGTCGGGAAACCGAGGGTCGACTCTGGGCGGTCACCGATGCCGCTTCGGGCGGCCCCACGGGCCACACACGCTACACTAGCGGCCGGGGCAGGTGGCGCTCCATCCACACTCCGCTGGCTTGGAAGCCGAACCACACCCCCGTCGCGAGGTGTCGATATGCAGAACAACTTCGGTCTTAAGGACCTGATCGTCATCGTTCTGATCCTGGGCCTGTTCGTCAGCGTCTGGATCGTCATCTTCCAGGACGATCGCCGCTGGGACGAGACCCAGAAGGCCAACACGCGCCTGGAGAACCTCGAACAGCAGCTCGCCCGGCTCGACCGGCAGATCCGTGAGCGGCCCGTGGTCGTCGCCGCCCAGCCCGGGGCGGGCTCGGGCGCGAGCCAGGCGGCGTCCTTCGCCTGGGCCCGCGATGGCTTCGAGGTGACCACCAGCGAGCCCTGGGACTTCTCGAACGACCCGTACGACGATCCCAACATCAAGATGGGCGGCGAGTTCGTCGAGATCTACGAGGGCCAGCCCCCGAAGGTCACGCCCTTCACCTACGCCGACGTCTACGGCCGGCGCGTGGTCGACCTCGTGTGCGAGAGCCTCGGCTGGTACGACCCCAAGTCCCTGAAGATGCGCGGCCGCCTCGGTGAGGCGTGGCAGTACGACCCCGCGGGCGAATGGCTCCGGGTGAAGATCCGCGACGCGGCGCGTTTCAGCGATGGCGCCCCGGTGCTCGCCGAAGACGTCCGCTGGACGTACGAGGACCTGATCTTCAACGACCAGATCGAGGCCGAGCGGTTCCGCAGCGTGTACAACGCGATCGACACGGTCACGGTCATCGGCGATCCCGAGACCAGCCGCGTTGTCGAGTTCACCTTCAAGAGCCCGCGCTTCGATAACCTGAACCAGGCAATGGGCTTCAAGATCCTGCCCAAGCACATCTACGAGCCGTGGACCGAGTCTCCCACGCAGTACAACCAGAGCACCGGCCTGACGGTTGGCTCGGGCCCGTTCCGCTTCGCGACGGCAAGCCCCGACTCACAGTGGAGCCCGCCCGGCGACATCGTGCTGGTGCGTAACGAGCAGTACTGGGGCCCGCGCCCGCCGCTGGACAGCTACCGCATCACCGTTATCAGCGACTACACCACCAAGCTCATCGCGTACAACAGCGGCCAGGGCGACATGATGCGTCCCAACGCCCAGCAGTTCGTCGACCAGCGCGCCGACGCGGACTTCCTTGAGGAGCACGATCCCCGAATCTGGTACAACATGCGTGGTGGCTACTCGTTCATCGCGTGGCAGTGCGGCCCGCGTAACGGCGAGCGGTTGACGCCCTTCCACGACCCACGGGTCCGCAAGGCGATGACCCTGATGATCGATCGCGACCGCATCCGTCGCGACATCTCCAAGAACCTCGTGCGCCCCGCGACCGGCCCGTTCCTGAGCTCGACGCCGCAGGCCAACCCGAACATCGAGCCGTACCCGCACGACCCCGAGCGTGGTCTCGAGTTGCTGGCCGAGGCCGGCTGGATGGACCGCGACGGCGACGGCAAGCTCGAGGACGCGGACGGCAACCCGTTCACCTTCGAGTTCACGTTCTCCAACGGCTCGGACTCGACGCTGCAGATGGCCAACTTCATGAAGGCGGACTTCGCCGGCTACGGCATCGAGATGACCATGCGCACGATCGACTGGTCGGTGCTCGTGGACATCCTCAACCGCCGCGACTTCGACGCCATCACGTTCGCGTGGTCGGCCTCGACGCCAGAGAGCGATCCGTACCAGATCTGGCACTCGGACAACATCGAGAACCAGGGCGACAACTTCATCCAATGGAACAGCCCCGATGCGGATCGGCTCATCGAGCAGGGCCGCCAGACGCTGGACTTCGACGAGCGGATGAAGGTCTGGCACGAGCTCCACAACGTGTACCACGAAGAGCAGCCGTACACGTTCATGAACGAGATCCCCTGGTTGCGCTTCACGACCAAGCAGTCGGGCAACATCCAGGAGTATTCCTCGGGTCTGGAATACCTCGAATTCTGGGTTGGCCAAGAGAGCCTTCCAACTCAGCAGTAAGCCAGCACTTCCTGCGGCGCCCAGGGACCCGAGACGATGACCACCTACATCATCCGACGACTGCTGCTCATGATCCCGACGGTGATCGGGATGACGCTGCTGATCTTCATGCTCGTGGCCATGAGCCCGGGCGGCGTCGGCGCGGCGCTCAATGTTTCAGGCGGCGGCCAGATGGACTCGGGCAGCGTCGCCCAGCAGCGCGCGTACCTCGAGGATCGCTACGGCCTGGACGCGCCCATCCCAATGCAGTACCTGCGCTGGCTTGCGCGTGTGAGCCCGGTGAAGTTCGGTGCCCGAGACCAGTTCGTGAACGGCGATCGCTTCGGCCAGCCCCGCGAGGTCGACCCGCCGCCGCTGTGGTCGTGGTTCGCCGACGAACTCCCGCGGGTCGAGTCTCCGCCCGAGATCGAAGTTCCCGAGGAGGCCGAAGACCGCCAGCGCCTCTACCGTCGCGCGGCCGGCAGCTACGCCCAGGCCCGCGCCGCGTACCTGGGCTCAAGAACGACGTTCGAGATCGCCGTTGGCGACATCGCCAAGGTGCTCGCTCGTGAGGACGCGGTGAAGGACCGCGGGCAAATCAAGCCCGAGCAGGCCCAGCAGATCGGCAAAGACGCGTTCGAAACCGTGGACCCCGAGCTCTGGTCGATCGCCCAGGCGCGTGCGGACCAGATGGTCCGGGATTACGAGGTGCTGGCCGAGGCGACCGCGCAGTCGCGCGCGGTCTTCGACGCCAAGATGTTCCGCCAGGCCGGAATCCCGATCATCCCCGGCACGATGTCGATCGCGATGCCCGACCTTGGCATGAGCTTCTCGCGCTCTCGCCCGGTGTCGTCGCTCATCGCCGAGGCGCTGCCGAAAACGCTGCTCCTGAACCTCATTGCGGTACCGATCATCTACTTCGTCGCGGTCCCTTCGGGCATCTTGGCCGCCAGCCGGCAGGGCTCGCTCGTCGACGTCGGCCTGGGCGCGTTCTACGTCGCGCTGTGGTCGATCCCGGTCGTATGGGCCGGCGTGCTCGCGGTCGGCTTCCTGGCCAGCAAGGACTACCTCGGCGCATTCCCGGTCACGGGCCTGAACTCGGTCGAGGCAGAGTCGATGGCCGTGCTGCCGAGGTTTGTCGAGACCGTCGGGCCCGATGGCGTGACACGGAACCTCTGGCAGCGTGGCTACCTGCTCGACACGCTGTGGCACCTGGTGCTGCCGGTCGCGTGTCTGGTGTACACCGGCTTCGCGATCCTGAGCAAGCAGACCCGTGCGGCGATGCTCGAGAACTTCAACGCCGACTACGTGCGCACGGCCAAGGCCAAGGGTGTGTCGCGCAGGGACGTGGTCTACCGCCACGTGTTCCGCAACAGCCTGCTGCCGATCATCACCATGTTCGTGTCGATCTTCCCGGCCATGCTGGGCGGCTCGGTCGTCATCGAGCGCATCTTCAGCGTGCCGGGCATGGGCAACCTCATCATCGACGCGATCAACCTCCGCGACCGCGAGTTGCTCCTGGCAAACGCGCTGATCGTCGGGTTGGTGAACATCCTCGCGCTGCTCTTGGCCGACATCCTCTACGCCCTGGCCGACCCACGGATCTCCTACGACTGATGAGCCAAGCCAACGACACCAACGCGAAGACCGCCGACCAGCTGACCGCCGTCACGGGCGTGCACCTGATGCAAGGCATCGGGCACAAGCCGGCCGAGGGCTTCTGGACCGAGGCGTGGCGTCAGGTGCTCAAGCGTCCCGGTGCGGTCCTTGGCATCGGTTGGGTCGCGCTCGTCGCGTTCTTCGCGGTGTTCGCGCCGCTCGTGGCCAATGGGCACCCGATCCTGCTCGTCGAGCAGGCCGACACCAACCCGATCGGGGCACTCTTCGGCGGGATCGGGTCCGCGATCGGATCCGTCGATGGCGCGCGACTCGTGCTGTTCACGCTCCTCTGGACCGCCGCGTGGATCCTCGCGCCGCGCAAGCTCGACATGCCGGTGCTGGTGATCCTGGCGGGATTCGCCACAGTGGTTTTCGCGCTCCGCGTGTTTGCGCAGTTCTTCATTGGCGTGACCGAGGACCAAGTGCCCTCGGCTGTCTTCGGCTTCACGCAGTTCCTGCTCGGCCGCGGCGAAGAGCCCGGCACAACGACCATCTGGTTCCAACTCCTCGTCGATGTTGCGGCCACCGCCGGGCTCGTGTGGGCGGCGGCAGCGTTCGGGCTCAGCCAACGCGTCCGCATCATCACGGCCCCGATCATCGCGATCGCGGGCATCGGCTCGCTGATCGGTCTCGCGGCCTCGAAGGCCGAAGTCACCTCGCCGATGATGCAGTTCCTGTCGGTGGTCGACCTGACGCTGCTGATTGGTGCCGTCGCCGGCCTCGTGCTTCTCGTGCCGAAGTGGTGGGGGGCTCGCAGCGACAAGGCCGTCGTGCTGCTGACCGTGTCGCTGCAGGCAGGTCTCACGATGCTGTTCCACGCGATCGTCAGCGCGATGGCCGCCAATCGCGACGCCGCCCCGTGGATGCGGGCGTTCGAGCAGCAACCGTACTTCGAGGTCGTCTCCTCGATGGGCATCGCGGGCGTTGTGGGCGCGATCTTCATCGCGGTGCACCCGCCCGCCAGGGCCAGCCACCGCGCCGGCATCTCGCTGCTGGTCGCGCTTGTGATGTTCGGCCTGATGGCTGCTCGTTGGGCGACGCCGCTGCCGAACTTCGACTACATCGAGCGTGAGACCCGCGGCGAGGTCAGCGCGGTCTACACGATCATCCCGTGGTCGCCCCAGCAGGGCGGCACCGCCGTCGACCTGATGCCCCCGGGCAGCAACGTCTACACGCAGGTCCGCGAGGGCCTGAAGGTCGACCTCGCCGAGCGCGCCCGCGAGACCGACGTGCTGGTCGTCGACATGCCGCTCGACGAAGAGGTCTTGGGGGCGATCGAAGCGCGCCTGGGCTTTGCGAGCGAGAGCCTCACCATCGATCCGCAGGCCGCGATGGCCGCGCTCACCGAGGAACTCGCGTCGTCGCCCGACATGGACGTCGATGCCGCCGTCGGCTTCCTTGAGACCCTGCCCGGGCCGGGCTACACGCTCGGTACCGACTCCTTGGGCCGGGACATGCTCAGCCAGCTGCTGCACGCGTGCCGCCTTTCCATCTCGATCGGCCTGGTGAGCACGTCGATCGCCGTGGTCATCGGCGTGACGATCGGCGCGCTCATGGGCTACTTCGGCGGCTGGGTCGACATGGCGCTGTACCGCCTCGTCGAGGTCTTCATGGCCATCCCGCTGCTGTTCCTGCTCATCGTGGCCGCGGCGGTGCTGCCCAAGAACACGTATGTCATGATGGCGATCATCGGGTGTGTGACGTGGACGGGAAGTGCACGCTTCATCCGCGCCGAGTTCTACAAGCTGCGCGGGCAGGACTTCGTGCAGTCGGCGAGGTCTGTAGGCCTCCCGCTCCGCAGCGTGCTGTTCAAGCACATGCTGCCCAACGGTGTGACGCCGGTGCTCGTCGACGCATCGTTCGCGATCGCGGCGGCCATCCTGGCCGAAGCCGTGCTCGGATTCTTGGGTCTTGTGAATCCGAACCAGCCGAGCTGGGGCAAGCTGCTGAGCGACGCAACCAACCAGGTAGGGCGATTCATGTGGTGGCTGGCCATCTTCCCCGGGCTGGCGATCTTCCTGACCGTGCTGAGCTACAACCTCATCGGCGAGGCCCTGCGCGACGCCATCGATCCCAAGCTGAAGAAGGCGCGTGTGTAAGCGTGCTCGCCGCGTGGCAGACGACCGACGGAGCCCTGACTTGACCGACTCCACAACATCCAACGGCGCCCATGCCGGCCAGATCGATCCCAAGGCCCAGCCGCTGGTTCAGGTTCGGGATCTCGCCGTTTCTTTCGACAACGGCACCGGCCCACGCATCCAGGCCGTCGATGGCGTGCGCATGACCATCTACCCGCGCCAGACGCTGGCGGTCGTCGGCGAGAGCGGTTGCGGCAAGAGTGTGACGGCCATGAGCTCGATGCAGCTCGTGCCGCGCCCGCCCGGCCGGTTCGATCGCGGGCAGATCCTCTTCCGCAAGGACAATGGGCAGACCATCGACCTGCTGCGCCTGAGCGAGAAGGAGATGCGCGACATCCGCGGCAACGACATTGCCATGATCTTCCAGGAGCCCATGACGAGCCTCAACCCGGTGTACACCGTGGGCGACCAGATCATGGAAGCGATCCTGCTGCACCAGGAGGTGAGCGCCAGCCAGGCCCGCGACATCGCGCTCGACGCCATGCGCTCGGTGGGCATCCCTGAAGTCGAGAAGCGCATCAAGGCGTACCCGCACCAGTTCTCCGGCGGCATGCGCCAGCGCGTCATGATCGCGATGGCCCTGGCGTGCCGCCCGCGTTTGCTGCTGGCTGACGAGCCCACCACGGCGCTCGATGTCACAATCCAGGCTCAGATCCTCGAGCTGCTGTCCTCGCTGAAGGACGAGCACGACATGGCGGTCATGCTCATCACGCATGACCTTGGGGTGGTGGCCGAAAACGCCGACGTGGTGTGCGTCATGTACGCCGGCCGCGTAGTCGAGTACGGCACGGTGTTTTCCGTCTTCGACAACCCGATGCACCCCTACACACGCGGCCTGCTCGCCAGCATTCCGAAGATCGGTCAACGCCTCGATCGCCTCGTGACCATCAAGGAGGTCGTCGAGGACGAGGAGCAGTTCAAGAGGCTGCCCGAGGCCGACCAGGGCGTGCGCCCGTGGTGGCCTTGGCACGATCCTCCCAAGGACATCGCCCCGCTCGACCAGCCCGCCGGCGATTACTACCTGCAGGAAGTCGAGAAGGAGCACTGGGTCGGCGTGTGGCGCACCAAGGCCGTGCAGGACCACGAGAGCCGCCCCCCGGATCTCAACTACCGCGCGCAGCGCGGCGAGCCCGTGCCCGTCTGATCGTTGATCGCGCCAACAGTGGCGCAAGCGAGGCGTCATGCCCGCCGTCATGATCCTGGCAGACGAAGAGTTCGCGTCGCGCGAGCGTGACCTGCTCGCGAGGCTCGAGGTGGGCCTCGTGACCGACGGCATGCGTGTGATCCACGCCGTGCCCGAGTCCTTACCCGAATTGCTCGACGGCCGCGTGTTCTCGCAAGCCGTTGGCTACACGCCCAAGGGACCGCTTCCGCCGTTGGCGCACCGTGCGCGCGAGCTGGTCGACCGTGCGATGGACGTCGCGCCCGAGGATGGCATCGGCATCGTCCACGTGTTTGGGCGCGAAGCCTGGTCCGTCGCGTTCGAGGTCGCCGGCTTGCTGGGCGCGCACCTCGTGCTCGAGGTGTACTCGGCCCAGCTCGCCGATGCCCTGGGCTCGGCCCAGCTTGAGAGCGTGGGCGACCGGGTGATCGCCAGCGTGCCGGGAACGGGGCTGGAGCGACGCTGCCTGCGCAAGCTCGACAGCCGGCACCTGCGGCTTATCCGCTGGGGCGTGCATGCGCAGCCGCGCGCCCAAGGACAGCGACCGATGGCTGCGGGCGATCGGCCGGCGGTCCTCATCGACGGCACGGGAGACGACCCTCACGCGTGGCACCACGCGCTCGAGGCGCTCTCACAGGTCCGGCTCGACGGCGACCAGCCGCCGCTGATGTTCGTCGATGCCGATGCCGCCCACCGCGCCCACTTGCGCCGGGCCGTCGAGAGCCTGGCGCTGGCCGAGCATCTGAGCTTTGTGCCCATGGTCGAGGCCCGCCGCGACCCGGTGCTCGAGGTCGACGCGCTGATCATCCCTGATGCCATGCACGACCACCGCAGCCTGATGCTCGATGCGCACGCCAATGGCGTCCTGCTCGCCGCCGCGACGGATCCGATCATCGACGAGCTCTCGGCCGAGTATGGGGTAACGCAGCTCGACCCGGCCGACCACGAGCGCTGGGGCGACGAGATCCGCCGGCTGTTCGAGGACCGCCGGCTGGCCGAGCAATGCAGGGCGACGGCCCAGGACGCCATCGAGCGATTCCATTCAGGGGCCGCCCACGTCGCCGCGGTGCAGGCCATGTACGAGGGGCTGACGAGGGGTTAGTGCGGCGCTGCCCGCCAACTCGTCCGGATAAGCACGGTCGTTCGGGTAGATCGGACGCTCGCTTGAGCGTTTTTTGGTCCATTGTCAACAAAGTCTTGCAACAGATGGGTTTATGCGTTTGAATAGTCCCGTGCAGGGAGATCGACCAGGCCCGCCCGGAGGGCGGTAAAGCGGGAGATCAAAAGAAATGAAGACTGGTTTTGCTATCCCATTGGTTGCGTTGCTTGTGGCGGCTCCGTGCGCCCTCGCCCAGGGCCTCCACACCGTTAGCGATGTCCGCACGGTGAACGCGGGCTCGAGCGAACAGGCCGACAAGCCCGACTCCGTGGTCGTCGAGGTGCCCACGCTCGACCGGCTGATGCCCTTCCAGCGGTTCGTGATCGATCCCAACGAGCGCCAGAACGCGCCCGAGCGGTTCGAGATCCGCGTTGACGGCACCATCCGCAACTACTCCAGGATCACAAACGGCTTCGTCCGCGGCCAGCGGTACGTGGCCGAGCGGCTCGAAGAGGCCCGCATCGCGTGGCTCCGCGAGAACGGGCACGTCGGCGGGGTTGCCTCGTTCGGCGGGGCGAGCCCCGAGTCCGCACGCGCGGCCATCACGCCCAGGGCGACCATCCGCGTGCCCGCGGGCGCCAGCGGCGGCGGTGGCTTCCGCGTTGAAGCACCCACGAACAACCGCGCCCAGCTCGTTGCGGCGTTGAACCGCATGCGGGCGCACCAGGCCGCGGCCCAGAGCGCGCCAGCCGGCGAGTCGCGCGTCGCGAGCGCCGAATAGACCGTCCACGGAGGACACGTTCTCCTTCTTTGCCTGGGGGGCCCCGCCTTTGTGCGGGGCCCTGCACTTTGCGCAGCGCGATACTGTCTTGGCATGTCTCGCCCGCTGTTCGATCCCTCCAAGATGGCTGCCAAGCCGCGCGAGCCCGAGGCGAAGCCCGCGCCACGTACCGATTCCACCGAGGGTGAAGCGCCGATCCGCGTGCGCGAGCTGGCGGAGCTGGTCGACCGCGCGATCCGCCGCGGGGTCTCCAGCCCCCTGCGTGTTGTCGGAGAGGTCAGCGGCCTGCGTGAGCGAACGCACCTGTACTTCGATCTCAAGGACGGCGAGGCGGTCGTCGCGTGCGTGCTGTTCGCCAACGTCGTGCGCAAGCACCGCATCGTGCTGCGTGATGGGCTGGAGGTCGTCGTCACCGGGTCGATGGAGTTCTACGCGAAGGCGGGCAAGCTCTCCTTCATCGGTACGAACGCCCAGCCGGTCGGGGCCGGTTCGCTGGATCTCGCCTTCCGGAAGCTGTGCGAGGAGTTGCGCGGGTTGGGGTGGTTCGACGACGCGCGCAAGCGTCCGCTGCCGACCTTTCCAAGGCGTGTGGCCGTCCTCACCAGCCGGAGCTCGGCGGCGCTGCAGGACGTGCTCGACACCATGCGTCGAAGGTGCCCGGCTGTCGAAGTCGCGCTCGTTGATGCGCGCGTGCAGGGTGAGGGCTCGGCCGCCGAGCTGCGCACGAAGCTGGTTGCTCTATCACGCCATCACGAGCGATTGGGCATCGACGCCGTCATCATCACGCGCGGCGGCGGGTCGGCCGAGGACTTGTGGGCGTTCAACGACCGCGCGCTGGCCGAAGCCATATTGAAGTGTCCTGTCCCGGTGGTCGCGGCGATCGGCCACGAGACCGACACGACGATCGCCGAACTCGTCGCCGACGTTCGCGCGGCGACGCCGACGCAGGCGGCGATGCGGCTGACGCCCGATTCGGCGACGCTCATCGAGCAGATCGATCTCTCGCAGTCTCGCCTGCGCGGCGTGTTACTCCGGCGGACCGCGGATGCCAGGCGCGCGATCGAGTCGCTCGCAAGGCGACGCCCGCTGGCCAGCCCACACACGATCACCGCCGATGCGCGCGCGAGACTCGAGCGCTCGGCCGACCGTCTCGCGGATCGACTCCGCCAACGGATCCACCACGCCTCGCTCAGGCTGGAGCGCGTGAGTGCGCGGCTCGAATCGCACCGTCCCGCCGCAGCGCTCGCGCGGCGGAGCCAACGCGTCGAGGACCTTGCCGAGCGTCTGGAGCGTTCGATGGCGGCCCGACTTGTCGGCGAGCGACGCCGGGCCGACGCGTTGGGTCGCGAGCTGCGAGCGGTCGGGCCGCAAGCCGTGCTCGGGCGGGGGTACTCGTACACGACGCTTGCAGACGGACGGCTGGTTCGCTCGGCGGCGGATGTTTCGCCGGGCGACGAGATCGTGACCGCGCTTGCCGACGGGCGGGTACGCTCCACGGTCGGGGGTCACGCCGCGGACCGAGCGCCCGCGCGACGTGCGGCGGCGAAGCCCAAGGCCAAGGACGACCCCGCATCGCAGCTGGGCCTGTTTGGCGAATCGAAAGGTGGCGGATGATGGCCGAAGGTAAACAGGACACGAAAGCCAAGGCCGAGCCGACCTTCGAGGCGGCGCTCGGCGAGGTCGAGGCCATCATCGAGCGCATCGAGACCGGGCAGAGCGGCCTGGAGAAGTCGATCGGCGAGTACGAGAAGGGCGTGCGATTGCTGGCCCGCTGCCGGAGCATGCTCGAGGACGCCGAGCAGCGCATCGAGGACGTCACCGCACGGCTCCAAGACGGCGGTGATGCCGGCGGCTCGGCGAAGGACGAGGATTGATTACCGGGCCCGATCTGGCCGATAGCGCCCGAGCCCTGTTGTCTCAAAAGGGCCGCTCAAAGCGGAGAGAACCCGGAGCCCGCCGCCCGTGCAAGACTTCGTGATCATCCTGCCCCGCGTGGCCGCGTTCCTGTTCGTGTTCGCGTTCGGCGCGTGCGTGGGCTCGCTGATCAACGTGCTCGCGTATCGCCTGCCGCGCGGCATGGGCGTGGTGACCCCCGCCTCGCGGTGCCCGTTCTGCGGCACGAAGCTCCGCTGGAAGGACAACATCCCGATCTTCGGCTGGCTCTTCCTCCGCGGGAAGTGCCGGTACTGCAAGTCGGGCATCTCGCCCGAGTACCCGCTGGTCGAACTGTTCGCCGCGAGCCTCTTCGCGCTGTTCTCGATCATGTGGTACCTCGTCCCCGCGTTCGGCGGGTCGAACTACGAGCTCCTCGGGCTGAACCTGGGCAGCGTGCGGCCCGACTGGGCGTTCGTCGATCGCTTCAACGGCGTGCCCGCGGCTTCGGCGCCGATCTTCGCGGTCGTGCTGCTCATGCTCGGCTCGCTGCTGGCGATGACGCTGACCGATCTGAAGACCACAATGATCCCGCTCGTCCTGCCGTGGTTCGCCACGCTCGCGGGCTTGCTCATCCACACGATCTACGCGGGCTACCTGTCGGTCCGTGGTGTCGAGTACTCGATGCCCGCCGCCGACATGGCCTGGCGATGGGCGATCCCCACGTACGGCTGGGTCAGCGTCGGGCTGGGTGTCGGCGGCATCGTCGGGCTTGGCCTCTCGATGCTGATGCTCAAGGTGGGATTGATTCGGCGCAGCTTTGCCGATGCCGAGCAGTGGGAAGAGGAGCATCGCAAGGCCAATGGCCTTCCGCCTCTGGAACCGCTCGATGGCGGTGATGGTGAAGAAGAAGACGACGGCAAGACCGAGACCGGCCAGTGGCGGCCCACCCCCGGCTGGCTCCGCGGCCCGCTGGTAATCACGACCACCGTGCTGCTGTGCGCCGTCATTGG
The DNA here is from genome assembly GCA_937899905.1 of uncultured Phycisphaeraceae bacterium. Lineage (GTDB taxonomy): Bacteria > Planctomycetota > Phycisphaerae > Phycisphaerales > UBA1924 > JAHCJI01. The sequence continues at coordinate 938 of CALCCF010000008.1, read as the reverse complement.
CGGCTTCGTCGCGAAGTTCTTGGGGCACGCGCCGGGCATCGGCGTCTTGATCGGCGCGGCCGTCGGCCCCATCGCGGCTGGCCTGCCGCTGCGTCTGCTGGTCCCCTCCGCGAAGCCCGCTGACGACGACGACCCGAGTGATGCCGAGGTGTGGATCGCCTACCCGCACGCCCGGCGTGAGATGGTCAAGGAGATGGCCTTCCTCGCGCCACCGGTGGTGGGGGCGTGGATCGGCGTGCTGTTCGCCTCGGGCTTCGAGGGCTTCCCGCCGCTCTGGCTCGAGGTGCTTGGCGGTGTGCTGCTGGGCTACCTGGTCGGCGGCGGCGTGGTCTGGGCCGTCCGGCTATTCGGCAGCCTGGGCTTCGGCAAGGAGGCCATGGGCCTGGGCGACGTCCACCTGATGGCTGCCGTGGGCGCGTGCATCGGCTGGGCCGACGCCGTGCTGGCCTTCTTCGGCGCGGCCTTCGTGGGCATCCTGGTGACCTTCTACAGCCTCTCGCTCAGCCGCGGGGTCGGCCGAGCGATGCCCTACGGCCCCTCACTGGCGATCGCGACCGTGCTGGTGCTGCTGTTCAAGCCGGCGATCGAGCTGGGACTGAGCCGGATGACGGGGCAGGTGATTAACCTGCCTTGAGCGAAGGCAATTGACTGCCAGGCGGTCGCTGTTCGTAGCTCACGGGCCTGACTCGCTCTACTTCTTCCCACGTCGCAGAAGTGCGAGGATCCAACGCGTGTAGACCGGGTCGCCGCGAACGTAGGACCGTGCGATCAAGATCATCGCGATAGCGCAGGCAGCCGCGACGTATTCCCACCACGTCAAGGTCGTCCCTTCCTCTCGAATAGCACCGTTGGTAACGAGACAGGAACGGACCCGACACCGAGCAAGCTAGCGTAGGTGATCTCAAATGAGCTGCCGACTGGGGATTCGCGTGTTTGTA
>CALCCF010000007.1 GCA_937899905.1 uncultured Phycisphaeraceae bacterium | reverse complement strand
TGGCTGGCAATGCGGCTCGAGCGCGGGGCCGAGGCCGCCGCCTACCTGAGCGAGAGCGAGCAGCAGATCCTCGAACTGACGCGCACGCCGGAGGGCCACGCGGCTTGGCTCGGAAACACGCTTGCCGTGGTTGCGCCCCGGGGGTCGTCGCTCGACGAATCCCAGCTCACGGGCCGGCGCACTCCGGTGCACATCGCGCTTGAACGCTCGGCACTCGGCCGCTGGACGCGGGCATCGCTTCGCGAAGCCGGGCTGTGGGGCGAAGTTGCGTTAGAGGCGGGCAACTTCGATGGCGGTGAGGCGATAGTTGAGCGTGTGTCGTATTTTGCGCGCCGTCAGCCGCCCGAAGCGTCCTTCGGCATCGTGTTCGGCAGCGATGTCGACCCCGCGCGCGTGGGCATCGTGGGGTATCTCGACCAGCCGCGCGGCGATCCGACGATCCACCATGTCGCGTGGTTCAGCGACGCGGGCGAGGACTTCGCGCGCTGGCTGATGACCGACCACGACGCGAGGGCCTGGGCTGCGCGCGCCGGGTTTGTCGTACCCGAGGGTGCGCCCGGGACTGGGCCGTGAGCGACGCGGCCGCGTCGGCTCGTGGCTCGCAGGCGCTCGCGGCTCTGGTGATCGGGTCCATGCTCGTGGGCGTGCTGGCCGTTAGCGCGATCGGCGTCGGCGGCTCATGGGTGGCCACGGTGTTCGCCGTGGCCTCGGCATGGCTGACCGCCGGCGCGCTCGCTGGGGCGTACATGGCCGGGGCGTGGGGCTTGGGCGCGGCCGCGCTTCGTTGGATGGAGGATCGAGAGGCCGCGGTTTGGCTGGCACCGGCCGTCGGGCTGGGGGCGATGCTGGCGATCAGCCACGGGTTGGGTGTGCTTGGCGCGTTTGAGTGGTTCGGTATTGGTGGTCGCCGTGTTGTGGCCGGGCTGCCCATCGCCGCCGGCTTGCTGCTGCTGGCTGCGGACCTGCTGAAGCGGCGCTCGGGCGAGGGGGTGTCGCTGAGCCCCGCGGTGCTCGCGTTCGTGCCTGCGGTCGCGGTGCTGGTCGTGGCCTCGGCGAGCCCGCCGGGGTGGCTGTGGGCCAGCGAGGGCTTCGGCTATGACACGCGCAGTTACCACATGCAGCTCCCAGCAGAGTGGCTGGCGATGGGGCGCCTCGCGCCGCTCGAGCACAATGTCTACTCGTTCCTGCCGGGCTACGTCGAGGCGGCGTTCTACCACCTGCTGGCGCTCGTTGGTGAGCATCCGGCCGCGGGTGCGGGCGTTGGAGTGCTCGCGGGCCAGTGCCTGAGCGCGCTGATGGCAGTGCTCTCTGCCGTGCTCATCGCCCGGCTGTGCTGGGTCGTGATTCCGGAAGAGGCGCGCAATCGGCTGGGTGGTATGCCCATCGCGCTCGGCACGCTCGTGCTGGGCACGCCGTGGGTGATCGCGACGGGCAGCCTCGCGTACAACGAGCCGGCGGTGCTTGCGCTGGGCGCTGGGGCGATGCTGGTGGCCCTGTCGCAAGGGGTGCGCGTCGTTCCGCGATGGGCCCTTGCGGCGTTCCTCGTGGGTTCGGCCTGCGGCGCGAAGCCGACGGCATTGTTCATGCTCGGGCCGGTGGTCGGCGCCTTGCTGCTGGTCGGTACACCGGTCCGCGAGCTGTGGAAGGGACTGCTCGTGGGCGTGCTCGTCGGCATCGCCACGCTGCTGCCCTGGCTCCTGCGAAACGGGATCGCGACTGGCAATCCGGTGTTCCCGCAGCTCGCCGGCGTGTTCGGGCCAGGGCACTGGACGCCCGAGCAGCACGCGCGATGGACGAGCGGGCACACTTTCGACGGCTCTGTTCTCGACCGGATCCGGTTGCTTGTGCTACCCAATCCGAACGGACCTTTCCTCGGCGGGACGTCGATGCGAGGGCTGTTGCACCCGCAGTGGGGGCTGCTGGGCGTGTTGTGCCTCCTTGCGGCGGTCGCAGGGCCGGTCTTGAGGCGCAGCGGGATAGTCGTGGCGCTGTCGATCGGCTTTGCAGCCCAGATCGTCGCGTGGATGGTGCTGACACATCTGCAGAGCCGGTTCCTGATGCCGGTGATTCTCACCGGCATTCCGCTCGCGGCGGTCGTGCTGGCTTGCTTGGGTAGCCGCGGAGCTTGGGTTGCGATCGCCATCGCGGTCGCACAGAGCGCATGGGGCGTATGGACCTACGCAAGCGAGCGCGACGGGAGGCCGGGGCTGGCCATCGCGCCGGGCGTCGGGCTGTTCACGGGTGTGCTCGATCCGCAGGCCTCGCCGCAGGGCGTGGCCAACTCCGATCCCGTGCGCGGCAACGGAGATCTGCTGCTCATCGGCGATGGCGCACCGTTGTACTTTCTTTCCAATCCGAGGTACGCCACCACGTGGGACTCCGGGCTGCTCATCGATGTCGTTGCCGCCAATCCGGACCAACCCGCCGAGCAGGCGGCCGCGCTCAGGGCCGAAGGCGTGCGCTGGCTCGTGATCGATGAGATGGAGCTGAGCCGGCTGCGGGCGTCTGGATGGCTCGATCCCGCATTGACGCCGCGTGCTGTTGGCGAACTGGCGGGCCAGGGCACGCCGGCGGGGTACTGGGGCGGTCCCGGTGCGCTCGGGCGTATCCTGATCGACCTCGGCCCGCGATAGCCCGGCCGACGCTCACCCATGGACGACACACGCGGAAGCACGGATGCAGCGAACGACACGCCCACGAAGGGCTCGCGCCCTGGGCTGCGCCTGGTCGTGCAGGTCGTCGGGTTCCTCATCGGCATCGCGCTCCTTGGTTGGTGCGTCCGCCTCGCGCTCAGCGCCGAGAACCGCGAGGCCCTAAACGAGCTATCCAACGCACCACCCGGGTCGCTTGTCGCGCTCCTTGGGCTCAGCCTCGTGGGTGTTGTCGCCAATGGGCTGATCTTCTGGGGCACGCTGGTGCCGGTGCGCATGCTTCGCGCACTCGATGTCATCGGTGTAAACACGTTGGCGACGTTTCTGGCCAACTTGCCGTTTAAGATCGGTTTCCTGGCGCGCATCGCGATCCACAATCGCCGCGACAAGGTGCCGATGGCGATGATCTTCGGCTGGATGATCGCGGTGACGGCCACCCTGGTGCTCGCCAGCACATCGCTATTCGCGGCCGGAGTGTTGCGCGGCGTGCTCGCAGAGTGGACCATGCTCGCCGCGATCGTGATGTTCGTTGGCCAGTCCATAGTCATGGTCGTCATCGCCAAGAGGCTCAGTGGGGACGTTGGGCACCGTCGGCTCAGCCGCCTGCTCGGCAGGCTGGGCGGCAAGCGGGCGATGAGGGTGTCTCGCTCGCAGGTCATCCGCGAGTTGCACATGGGGCTCGACATGCTCGCGAGCGCACGCTGGGTGGCCTTCGTCGTGTTTTTCAGGACGGTCGACTTTGGGAGCCAGGCGTGGCGGTGGGTCGTGTCCGGCGAGCTTGTTGGGGCCGAGGTCTCGCCCACGGACGGCGTGCTTATCGCCGGCGGGCACTTCCTGGCTGGGGCGCTGTCGCCCGTGGGCATGCTGGGCTTCCGCGAGGGTGCGGCGATGGGCACCGCTGAGCTGTTGGGGCTCGAGTCTCGCGAGTTTGCGCCCATCGCGCTGCTGACGGCGGGCTCGGAGCTGGTCGTCGTCATCGCCGCGTCGGGCATCGCCATCGCGTGGCTCCGCCTCGATCGCATGTTGCGGACGAAGGGTGTGTCCGCGGACACGGGATCCCCATCAGACCGCACAGAGGGGCCACCGGCGGCGTAGCCTCGGCTCATGCGTGTGGCGCTCGCGCCGATCAATCCGACCGTTGGCGACCCCGCGGGCAATGCGCGGCTGATCGAGCACGCGGTGCGCGATGCGCAGGACGCGGATCTTGTCGTGCTGCCGGAGCTGGCGATGTGCGGCTACCCGCCGCGAGACCTCTTGTACGAGCGGGCTTTCGTCGAGGCGTGCTACGCGCGGGCGCTGGAACTCGCGGCGTTGAGCCGGGGCGGCCCCGCGATCGTGGTGGGTTGCCCGGTGCCCGATGGCGACGGCGTGCGCAATGGCCTGCTGGTGTTCCAGGATGGGGCGCTCGCTGACACATACCACAAGCGGCTGCTGCCCACGTACGACGTCTTCGACGAGGATCGCTACTTCGTCGCGGGCGATGGGCCATGCGTGGTCGAGGTCGCCGGCGTGCGCGTGGGGCTGGCGATCTGCGAGGACCTGTGGAGCGGCGAGGACGCGGGCCAGCACTGGCGGTACGCGGGCCGGGCGGATCCGGTCGCCGAACTGGTGGGCGCTGGTGCACGCGCAATCGTGGCGCCGTCGGCAAGCCCGTTCGTTGAGGGCAAGCACGACCGGCATCTGGCGATCGTCGGCGGGCACGCCGAGCGTCGCGGCATCTGGGCGCTCGGCGTGAACCAGGCGGGCGCGAACGACGATCTGATCTTCGATGGGCACGCGCTCGCGTTCGATCCTGCCGGCAGGCTCCGCGCGGCTGGGCCGAGGTTTGGCGGTGGTTTGACGATGGTCGACCTTGAGTCCGAAGGCGCGAAGGTGGACGACTCGATGCGCGCGGCCGGGCCCGAAGTCGTCTTGGCCGAGGCGTTGGCTGTGGGCGTGCGTGACTACGTACGCAAGTCGGGCTTTGAGCGCGTGCTCATCGGTCTGAGCGGTGGTATCGACTCGGCCATGACGTGCGCGATCGCGGTGATGGCGCTGGGTGCGGAGAACGTTCTGGGTGTCGCGATGCCCGGGCCGTACTCAACCGATCACGCCCTTGACGATGCGCAGGCGTTGGCGACGAGCCTCGGCGTGCGCATGGTCGAGCTTCCCATCGTTGATTCGTTCGAGAGCAAGGGCGGCGCGCTCGATTCGGTCTTTCGTTCGTTGGGCGTGCCGGAGCTTGGGGCGTCGCGGCCGGACATCGTGGAAGAGAACCTGCAGAGCCGGCTGCGTGGGACCTCGCTTATGGCGCTGAGCAATCGGCTGCATGCGCTCGTGCTGACGACGGGGAACAAGACCGAACTCGCGGTGGGGTACTGCACGCTCTACGGCGACATGAACGGGGCGCTGGCGCCGATCTCGGACCTGCCCAAGATGCGCGTGTACGAGCTTGCGCGCGCTATGAACGCCGATCCCGGCGCGTACGGCTTCGAGGGTGCGCCCATCCCGCAAGGCACGATCGACAAGCCGCCGAGCGCCGAGCTGGCGCCCGACCAGCGTGATGACGACATGCTGCCGCCGTACGAGGTGCTGGATCGGATCGTGCTGCTGCGTGTCGAGCAGAGGCGCAGCGTGGAGGAGATCGCTCGGGAGACTGGGCAGGATCGCACGCTCGTCGAGCGGATGTGCCGGCTGATCGCGATCAGCGAGTACAAGCGGTTCCAGTACGGCGTGGGCCTGAAGGTCCGGTCTGTGGCGTTCGGTCCCGGGCGGCGGATGCCCCTGGCCAACAAGTGGATGGGGTAGGGCCCGTGCGGCCACCTATCATCGCGTCGTGAGCACCGTGGGTTCGATCATCGAGGGCGGGTCGCGCAAGCCGACGACCCTGGCATCGCTGGCGGGCATGGCCCAGCGTGGCGAGGCGTTCGCGTGCCTGACGTGCTACGACGCGGCCACCGCTCGTTGGCTCGAGCAGGCCGGGGTACACCTGCTACTGGTCGGTGATACGGCGGCCGAGGTGGTTCTCGGACTACCCCGGACGATCGAGATGCCGTTCGAAGTTCTGCTTGCGCTCACCGCGGGTGTGAAGCGGGGCGCGCCCAGCACGGTGGTCATGGGTGACATGCCGTTCATGACCTACCAAGCCAGCCCGGACGCGGCGATCGAGAACGCCGGGCGGTTCCTGGTCGAGGCGAAGGCCGACATCGTGAAGTTGGAGGCCGACGCGAGTTTTGCGCCGCTGGTGCGACGCATGGCCTCGGCGGGCATCCCCGTGTGCGCCCACGTGGGAAGCAAGCCCCAGCACGTGGCGCTCACCAGCGGCTACAGGGCCCAAGGGCGGACCCGGGCCGACGCCGATCGGGTGCTGGCCGACGCCCAAGCCCTGGAAGAGGCCGGGGCGGCGATGCTGCTGGTTGAGGCGGTGCCCAGCGAGGTGGCCGATGAGGTCGTTTCTCGGGCCGCGGTGCCGGGCATCGGCATTGGGGCGGGTACGGCATGTCATGGGCAGGTCGTTGTCCTGCACGACGTTATGGGTCTCCTTGAGAAGACTCCGGGGTTAGCCCAGCCCGTTGCGAACCTTGGGCCGGCGATCCGCGAAGCGGCTATGCAATGGGTGCGTCGAGTGGCCGAAAGAGACTTTGGCGGTAAGACGTTCACGATGCGCGAGCCCGAAGCGTAAGCCAAGCG
>CALCCF010000006.1 GCA_937899905.1 uncultured Phycisphaeraceae bacterium | reverse complement strand
TTTGAACATCTGGCGTGTCAGCCAAGCCATCAGCCAGGCCACGCCGACGCCGCTGACAACGGCGACGGCGACCGAACCCACCATGCCCAGGTCGAGCACGCGGAAGGCCGCGAGGCCCATCCAGCCCGAGCCCAGACAGAACGCGGCGATAGTCTGGATGCTGAGCGCACGGAAGTCTCCCGCGCCGCTCATGTCTGCATCGACATCAACATCCACGTCGAAATCGCCGCCGAGTTCGCCCAGGAAGAGCTGGATCAGGAATAGCCCGGTGCCGAACAACGCCGGCACGGCGAACCAGATAGCCCCGTCGCTAAAGAACCAATCGAGCATGTCGATCCCCTCCCCTCATGCGTGTTGTTGGGGAAAAGGTCGTGCGGATTACTCCACGTCCTTGCCCTCGGCCACATCCTTGAGCGAAGCCGGCTCGTGCGCCTCGTCATCAAACTCGCCACGCTTGAGCTTGCCCATGTACTCGTGGTACGCCTTCATCGCCTGCGCACCGAAGATGAGCATGATCGGGATGTTGGCCACGAGCATGACGCCCAGGCCCATCGTCGTCCACGTATCCAGCTGTGCATCGGTACGGATGAACGGCAGCGTGGAGATCACGATCAGAACGCAGTACACGAGCTTGTACAGCAGCACGACGTTGTTCACCGCGCTCTTGGGCAGCGAGCCGAAGAGGTAGTACACGCCTTGCTCGCCGTAATAGCTCCACGAGATCATCGTCGAGATCGCGAACAGCCACGATGCCACCATGATGAGCCACATGCCCATGCCCGGCTGGCCACGATCGAACGCGTGCGCGGTCAGACCGGCACCGGCGTAATCCACATAGAGACCGTCATCGACGAGCTCGGGAACGATCGCGCCGCCGCTGCTATCCGCGCCGGCGTCGAAGCTCGACCACTCGATGGAGCGGTTGCCATCCTCGTCTTCGACGACCGCGCCAGAGACACGCATCACGTTATCGCCCGTGTCTTCGTTGTCCGAGGCACGCACGAGCACGAACACCTGGTCCTCGGCGGCCCAGCCGCTCTGGCCCTCGGGCACCTGCGTGATGCGACGCGCCTCGGGCGTCTTGGCGGGGATGGTGGGCGTCTCAACCGTCCACTGGCCGTCGGCGGTCTGAACGAGCGCGACCGTGGTCGACTCATCGAAGTTCGCCTCAGGCCCGCGGTTCCAGGCGCCGCTGGCCAGGATGACCAGGGCGGTCAGCGTACAAACGACGATGGTGTCGATGAAAGGCTCGATGCCGCCGACGACGCCCTCGCGCACCGGCTCGTCGCACTTGGCCGCGGCGTGGGCGATCGGGGCCGAGCCCTGGCCGGCCTCCGAACTGAACAGTGCTCGCTTGATGCCCCACATCATGGCATAGCCGAACGCTCCGCCGACGAACGCGCCCTCAGCGCTCGCGGTGCCGAGCCCAACGCCGTACTGCACGATCATGCCGAGCATCGCTGGGATCTCGCCGATGTTCATCACCAGCACGTACAGGCCGGCGAGCAGGTACAACGCGCACATGAGCGGTACGAGACGACCGGCGACGGCGCCGATGCGCTTGATGCCACCGATGATGACCACACCGACCACAACGGCGAGGATGATGCCCACCGCGACGCGAGGCATCCCGTCAACGTACTGCGTCGTGACCTCGGCGACGTTCCAGGCTTGGAACATGTTGCCGCCGGTGATCGCACTGATGAGCAGCGTGACACAGAACACGCCACCGAAGATGGCGCCGATGGGCCCGAGGCCCCACTTCTTGAAGCCCTCGCGAACGACGAACATCGGCCCGCCGTGCGGGTTGTCCGGGTCGTCGGTGTTGCGGTAGAGCATCGACTGCGTGACCTCGGTCATCTTCAGCGACATGCCAAGCACGCCGATGACCCACATCCAGAACACGGCGCCGGGCCCGCCGAGCGCGATGGCGACAGCCACACCCGCGATGTTGCCCAGTCCGACCGTTGCGGAAAGCGCCGCCGAGAGCGCCTGAAAGTGGTTGATGGCGCCCGGGTCGTCCTTATCGTCATACTTGCCCCGGATGACGCCGACACCGTGCGTCAATGCCCGGTATTGGCCGAAGCCGCTCCAGATGGTGAACAACAAGCCCACAGCGACGAGCGTGTAGAGCACGAAGTCATGGAAGAGGATGCCATAAAGCGTGCCAATAAACTGTTCGATGGCGGCCATGGAGGACTCGTCCTTTCACTGCGGGAACGGCTGCCGGTGTGGGCCCCACGGATCGGCCCGGCTCATCCCGGTCGGTCGGCGCTGGGGACATCATCCCCCAAACAGGCTCCCGATTCAACCCTAAGTGGCATCGACGGGGTCCGCGTGCGACAGCCTATGGCCGAGATCGTGCCCGGGTTACGGCCCAGGCGTTTCGGCCTCGACCTGTCGTTTGTTCTTGGTTCGGATGGTTGCCGGGCGATTCTGGGCGAAACCGGCTACGCCGGGCTGATCCCGCGGTACAGCTGCTGCACCCGTTCGGACTGCTGCTTGCGAACACTCTCGAGCACCAATCTCGGCACCCGCCACGCCTGCTGCTGGGCCGTCACGTTCGAGCAATGCTCGCTCAGGCACTGGTACAGGAACTTGAACGCGTCTCGCGGCTGGTGCATCTGGTCGAGCGCGTCGACCAGGTCCCGCTCGGTCACGTCCTCGTCGAAGAGGTCCACCAGCGTGATCTTGTCGCTTCCCGAAGCGAGACAAGCCTTCAGCCGCGCGTCGCACAGGTCGTACAGCATCGCGCCAGTCCAACTCAGCCGATCGACGAGGTTCTGCTTGTCGAGCCGGGCCTCCTGGAAGAACGCGCTCGACTCGCGGTACAGCGCGTGCCGAAGCTCGATGGGCAGCAGCATCTTCACGCCCACGCCGTCCATCTGCAGGAACTTGTTGGAGAGCAAGGGCCAGATGAGCGCCCGCATCGCCTCGGCGTTGCCGCTAATGAGCGTGGGCTCGTCCACACGATCGATGACGATGAGCAGCCCGCGATACCCCATCGGCGAGAGCACGCGGCGCAGGCGATCGAGCATCGCGTAGCGCGTGTCGTCGGCGTCCGTCGTTGGCAGCACGGCCGCCGACGCGAGAACCGGTTCCAGCTCGGCCAGGCTCGCCGCGTACGACGCCTCGGGCCGCGAGGTCACGCGCACCTGGCGGCGGACCTTCTTGCCGAGGCGTTGCATCGCGAGCCGATCGACGACGAGCCGCTTGACGGTTGCCGCAGCCCAGACTGCCGCGCCCGCGGCGAGCAGCACCCACCACACGAAGTCCGGGATACCGCGCGTGCCACCGCCGAGCTGCCACCAGCCGATGAGCGCCGCCAGCGGAAGTACCCAGCCGGTAAACAGCACGACATCCCACGCCCAGCGCGCACCACCCCGTGGCATGCGCAGCGCCTTACGGAGTTGGCGTGTGCGCAGGTCGGCCGAGTCGGGCCGGTCGTACAACGCCTGCAGCAACAAGACGTCGCGCCGGGCACCGCCGTCGAGCGAGCGCATCGCCTTCCTACCCGACTGACCAAGCTCGAGAGCGCCCTCGGGAGTGGGATCCTCTATGAGCGCATCAACCAGCCGCGGAACGGCCCACAGCAGCATCGCGTCGATGTGGTCGACCAGCCGGAAGTGGCTCAGGCTCTCGAGCGCCGTCTTCTGCGACGAACGTTCGTGGAACCGATCGAGCACGGCGTTCAGGTCATCGTGTGCCACCATGAGCACACGATTGCTCGGTTCGCGCTCATTGTGGGCCCGCACACGTGCCCCGATCTGCAATCGCAGCGCGGTCTTGCCGCTGCCCTTCTCGCCGAAGACGATCGACGTGCTGGGCCGAGCGAGATCGCCGACAATCTTCTCGAAGTCGCTGTGCCGGGCGTCGGGCTGGCGCGCCGGCGCCTCTCCGTTCTCGCCGCCCTCGGTGCTCCCGCCATCGCGGGCCAGCCGGGCGAACACCGCGTCGTGGCGTGCCTCCTCGCCGCGGAAGGGGTTCTCCGTGATGTTCCAGTGCTCGAAGAACTGGCCGAGGTTCATGGGCGTGTGCTCGTAGGGCCGATCGGACGTCGCGAGGCCGGAGTGGGCTGCGCCAGCTGAGGTTAGTGGGGGGGCGTTGGGGGTTCCAGTGTGCTCGGCAGCGCGGGGGTGGAGGGCGTCCCCGCAAACGAAAGCGGCGAAGGGGCCCGAACCCATCCGCCGCAAGAAGAAACAAGGAAGTCTGCGCCCGCTCAGGGGCCCTCGCCCTTAGCCAGCCTGGGCGCTTCCGTGTGCGGACTGGGCATCCTTGAGCGCCTGGGCGTCCTCGATGGTCAGGCCGTCGCCCTCGTCGCTCCCACCCCGCGCTTCCTGCGTGACGCTCTGGGTCTGCGTCGTCTGGTTGCCGCTGCCAAAATAGAAGGGTGCGGGGAAGCTCCACTGGCTGACGATGCCGGTGGTCAGCACGCTGCGCACCCGGTAGTTGATCTGGGCCAAGCCGCTGGGCACGTTCTCGTCGACGAATTCCTTGTTGCCGATGGTGCCCAGCGGCTCCCACGCGCCCGGCAATTCGCCGATGGATACGAGCTGACGCTGCACCTCGAACACGACACCGCCGGCCTTGGAGCCCTTGAAGGTCAGGACGATCTGGCCGCTCGTTGTGGTATCGGTTGCCAGGTTGGTGGGAATGGGCGCCTCGGAGCGCGGCGTGGCGGGCTTGGGCGGGTCGATCAAGGCGAGCTGGTACAGCTCGTTGGTCCCGCTCTTCTTGGCCGCCACGCGGATCTGCTGGACGAGCAGCGCCGCGAAGCTGTAG
>CALCCF010000005.1 GCA_937899905.1 uncultured Phycisphaeraceae bacterium | reverse complement strand
CGACCGTGGCCTCGGCGGTGTACCGCTCGTCGAAGTACGAACGCATCGTGGTGACGGGCAGCTGCTCGATCGTCTGCTTCGTGCCCAGCACGCGATGGCCCAGCGCATGGCCGCGGTAGTGCCGTTCGCTGGCGGCTTCGAGCAGCACCCAGAAGGGGTTGTCGTCGTACATCGCGATCTCTTCAAGGATCACGCCACGTTCGGTCTCGAAGTCTTCCTCGCGCAGGGCCGGACGCATCATCCGGCCGAGCAGCGTGGCGGCGTCGGGCAGCGCTCCAGGCAGCGTGTGCGCGTAGAAGCACGTGAGCTCGGCCGACGTGTACGCGTTGTTGCTCGCGCCGAGATCGTCCATCGCGGAGTTGAGCGCTTCGGCGGACAAATCGCGCGGGCCCTTGAACATCATGTGCTCAAGGAAGTGGCTCACGCCCATCGCCTGGGCCGATTCGTCGCGTGCGCCCGTGCGCACGAAGTAGCCCGCCGCCGCGCTGTGCGCTTCGGGATCAACCTCGCCGATCAGCCGGATTCCGTTGTCGAGCACGCGTTCCTGGAAAGTGATCGCCATGCCCGAGTCTAGCCCGAGGGAGCACGCGCTCCGCTCTCACTCGGGGTTAGCCGGCGGTGCGAGCCTGTGCATCAGCCATCGCGTCAACAAGCGCGCGGGTGGCTCGCAGGGGATCGTCCGAGCCGCAGACCGCGCTGCACACCGCCACGCCTCGGCATCCCGCCGCGACCAGTTCGGGGATGTTGCTGGGCTCGATGCCGCTGATCGCCAGGTGGGGCAGCCGGCCGGCGACCAGATCGGTCGTGACCCGCTCGATCAACCGGGGCCCACTGATCGTGTCTTTCCGCTTCGTGTCGCTGGGGAACATGGGCCCGAGGCCGAGGTAGTCCGCACCGTCCTGGGCCGCCGATCGAGCCATCTCCAAGGTGCTACACGACACGCCGATCGCTACGCGCTCCCCCACCAGCCTTCGCGCATCAGCGACCGCGAGATCTCCCTGCCCCAGATGTACGCCCGTCGCCCCGGCAAGCACGGCGATGTCGGGCCGGTCGTTCACGATGACCGCGACGCCGTGCGGCCGCGCGATCTCGATCAGGCGATGGGCTCGGCGGAGCAACTCGCGGTCTTCGATGTCCTTTTCACGGAGTTGGAGGCACGCGGCCCCACCGCGGCACGCCGCCTCGGCGACAGACTCCCACGGTTGCCGGCACAGCGACTCCGTGATGAGCACGCACACCGGCCATGCGAGCGAGCGAGATACACCTAGGGCGGAGACCAGGCGCTGCTGAATGTCGTACGCCTCGTACCGCGATCGCTCGAAGGCCGCGGCGTCGAGCCCGAGCACCTTGGCCGCCTCCTCACAGGCGCGGAGCGCTTCGGTCGCGCGGTTTCCTGCCGCGAGGGCGAGCGCTTCCGAATCAGCCCGGTCGCCCTCACCGGCCGCGGAGATCGTGGTGCCAACATCTCCGGGCGTATCGCGCCACGCGACGAGCCGACGGGCCCCGGTTGCCGCGGCCGCGTTCCGGACGGCGTGCCTTGCGTCCTTCGCCCTTCGCGCCAGATCGCCATCGTCGAGCAGGAATCGCGCGAGATCCTCGAGGGTGCGCAGGCCCTCGCACGCCCGGTTCACGTTCGCGTCGAGCAATCGCGCGAGCCCGCCCATGCTGGGGGGCAGTCCCGCGTCCGGGGATTGGTCAGACGTGGGCATGGACCACCACGCGGCCGCGGGCGTGGCCGGAAACGGGAGACTCGCCGTAGACGCGGGCGCGCTTCGCCGCACGAGCCAGCCGCATCGGCAAACCCATCTTCCAGACCACGCGGACGTCCCCGAACCCCGCGGCCTGGCACATCGCCACGACTGCCTTCGCATTAGGGCCGAACCAGTTTGTTGGATCCTTGCCGAGCTCCGAACCGGTGTAGAACGCGAGCGCGGGCCTGCGCGTGTACGCGAGGTCGCTCTCGGTTTCCAAGATGAGGGTCTTGCGTGTGACGCGCCGGAGCGCAACTAGAGCCTCGAAGGGGTTCGGCAGGTGGTAGAGCACGCCAAGGAAGAGCACGAGGTCGTGCTCGCCGTGAATCGACGGATCGAGATCGTGTACCGAGGCACGTACCGGGGTGGCCGAGGATTGCATCGCCGAGTGCGCAACCGCGTACCCCTCGCTGGTCGCCGAGAGTTCGGGGTTCCAGAGGTCGGCCGAGATAACGCGTTCCGCCCCCCGCCGTTCGGCCTCAAAGCTGTAGAAGCCATCCCAGGCGCCGACATCGAGGACGTTCAGGCCGTCCATGCGATGGGGCAGGTGGAGGCGGTGGAGCTTCTCGGCGGGCCGATACCGCCCACCGGTCCAGACGCCGCCTGGCAGCTCGAAGGAATGGAACCAGTGCGGCACTCGCGCGACTCGCGCCCGAAGCCTGGCGGCGTCGTCGAGGCCACCGAGATCGGGCCAATCCAGCACGTCTGGCTGAGTCACTCGGCTCTCTATTGCGAGGTGCGGCACGAAGAAATCTAGGCGGCCCGGTGCAGGTGACTGGCGTGGTTCGGAGATGCGCATACACGCAGCGAGCCAATGAAAAGAGCCCCCAACGTTTGACCGTTGGGGGCTCAAGTACGGCGATGACCTACTTTCCCGCAGGGCAGTATCATCGGCGGCCAGGGCTTAACTGCTGTGTTCGGGATGGGAACAGGTGTCTCCCCTGACCTATGGTCGCCGAAAATGCACGGATAGCTTTTCAGCCATCCGGCACTAGGTCTCGCCTGGGCAATGCCCAGACAAGATCCGGCCGGAACAAACGTCTACTGGCCCAACAAGACCAGGGTCTTGATGGTTGACGGAAGACCGTAATTCTGCTGAATAACGAATCTTCTCTTCTGTGCACTCGTACGAATCGAGCGAGTGCTTGCCCACGATCCGAAGATCGCGGCAATGGGTTGGTGCGATCAAGCTTTCGACCGTTAGTATCACTCAGCTGAGGGTATTTCGACCCTTACACCTGTGACCTATCAACCTCGTCGTCTACGAGGGGTCTCACGCTAAAGCGACCAAGTCTTATCTTGAGGGGGGCTTCCCGCTTAGATGCTTTCAGCGGTTATCCCTGCCACACGTAGCTACCCAGCGGTGGCCCGAGCGGGCCAACTGGATCACCAGGGGTGTGTCCATCCCAATCCTCTCGTACTAAGGATGACTCCTCTCAAACTTGGAACGCCCACGACAGATAGGGACCGACCTGGCTCACGCCGGTCTGAACCCAGCTCGCGTACCGCTTTAATAGGCGAACAGCCTAACCCTTGGGACCGCCTTCAGCCCCAGGATGCGATGAGCCGACATCGAGGTGCCAAACCGCTCCGCCGCTATGGACGCTCGGGAGCGATCAGCCTGTTATCCCCGGGGTACCTTTTATCCGATGAGCTACGGCCCTTCCACACGGGACCGCAGGATCACTAAGGCCTGCTTTCGCAACTGCTCGGCCCGTCGGCCTCGCAGTAAAGCTGGCTTGTGCCTTTACACTCGATGCGCGGTTTCCATCCGCGCTGAGCCAACCTTATGCGCTCCTCCGTTACTCTTTAGGAGGAGACCGCCCCAGTCAAACTGACAAGCACCCACTGTCCCCCGCCCAGGTTCATGGGAATCGGGGTTAGGCCACAAACAAACGAAGGGTGGTATTTCACCAATGGCTCCACCAGCGCCAAAACGCCAGCTTCAAAGCCTCCCACCTATCCTACGCAGCGATCGCTCGTGACCAATAGAAGCCTACAGTAAAGGTCCACGGGGTCTTTCCGTCTTGCCGCGGGTAGGCGGCATCTTCACCGCCACTACTATTTCACCGAGTCGGTTGTGGAGACAGTGCCCAAGTCGTTACACTATTCATGCGCGTCGGAACTTACCCGACAAGGAACTTCGCTACCTTAGGACCGTCATAGTTACGGCCGCCATTGACCGGTGCTTAGGTCACGAGCTTCGCCGAAGCTAACCCGCTTCCGTGACATTCCGGCATTGGGCAAGTGTCACTCTGTATACATCCTCTTGCGAGTTGGCACAGAGCTGTGTTTTTGGTAAACAGTCGCTAGGGCCTTTTCTCTGCGCCCTCCCTTACGGGTAGGGCCCCCTTCTTGCGAACGTACGGGGTCATTTTGCCGAGTTCCTTCACAACCGTTCTCTCGAGCGCCTGAGGTTCTTCACCCCACCTACCTGTGTCGGTTTTGGTACGGGCCCGTTAATGACATGGCTTTTCTAGGAACCGATTCCACCCCCAACGGCAATTGCCTGCCAATCTGATAAGGCAGGGGGCTTTCTCGATCCGCACCATATCCGGGGTGCAGGAATATTAACCTGCTGTCCATCGACTACGCCTTTCGGCCTCGCCTTAGGTCCCGACTGACCCTGGGAGGATTTACCTTCCCCAGGAAACCTTAGGTTTTCGGCGAGCGGGATTCTCACCCGCTTTATCGTTACTCAAGCTCGGATATTCACTTCCTGACGCTCCACGGGCCCTTTCGGGCACGCTTCAACGCCGACAGGAACGCTCTCCTACCACACTTGCGTGTCCGCGGCTTCGGCTCGATGCTTATCCCCAATCATTCTCGGCGCCAGACTCCTCGACCAGTGAGCTATTACGCACTCTTTAAATGGTGGCTGCTTCTAAGCCAACATCCTGGCTGTCACGGCAATCTGACTTCCTTCCTAACTGAGCATCGATTTGGGACCTTAGCCGGCGGTCTGGATTGTTCTCCTTTTGACGACGGATATTGTCACTCGCCGTCTATCTCCCGAGCCTTGGGCATTGGTATTCGGAGTTTGGTTGGGTGGGGTACCCGTGAGGGCCCGCCACCCATCCAGTAGCTCTACCCCCAATGCTTGCCACTCGAGGCTAACCCTAAAGTTATTTCGGAGAGAACGAGCTATTTCCCGGTTTGATTAGACTTTAACTCCTCCCCACAGCTCATCCCAATTCTTTTCAACGAATATGGGTTCGGGCCTCCAGAGGGTCTTACCCCTCCTTCACCCTGGCCATGGGTAGATCACACGGGTTTCGCGTCTAGCCCCTGCGACTGCGCGCCCTATTCAGACTCGCTTTCGCTCCGCCTCCGGCCCGTTAGGCCTTAGGCTCGCCACAGAGGCTAACTCCCGAGCTCATTATGCAAAAAGCACGCGGTCACCCCGAAGGGCTCCCACCGCTTGTAAGCGCACGGTTTCAGGTGCTATTTCACTCCCCTCATAGGGGTGCTTTTCATCGTTCAGTCACCTTACTGGTCCACTATCGGTCGTCGAGGAGTACTTAGCCTTGGAGGGTGGACCCCCCATGTTCACGCCGGGTTTCACGAGCCCGACGCTACTCTATGGCTAAACGGCTCACTACAGGGCTTTCACCTTCTTCGGCCACGCATTCCAACGTGTTCACTTCGCCTCATCCGCTTTCGCTCGCCGCTACTTACGGAGTCTCGGTTGATTTCCTTTCCTCCAGGTACTGAGATGTTTCAGTTCCCTGGGTTCGCTCTGCTGCCCTATGCATTCAGACAACAGTACTCTGTAAACAGAGTGGGTTTCCCCATTCGGAGATCCACAGATCACAGCTTGGTTACCAGCTCCCTGTGGCTTATCGCAGGTTCCAACGTCCTTCATCGCCTCTCGACGCCAAGACATCCACCGTGCGCCCTTAGTCGCTTGATCACACCAACCTGTCGCCGCGAACGGTTCCAGATTGGCTCAAGCGCACCTTCTACTGCAAGCGATCCACCCGAAGGCTTCACACTCACAGGCCGGGGTCTGGACATTGCGTCCATGCGCCCGGCGGCGCTCGCTCGATTCTTAATGTTGCTACCCGCCAGCCCCACACTAAACAGCACGTTCTCGAAGCCAAGCCTTGCGGCTTGCCTGCGAGCCGTTTCCGCCCGTGCGGGACGACGTTTGATCCGTGCCGGTTGTCAGAGAGCCTCGGTTTTGGAAGGGCATCCGCCCCCCGCCACCAGGGGTCGCTCCTTGTTGCCCGGCGGACCGAGCGGAGCGAGGAGATGATACCCAGTACCTCTCAGTCGTCAATCTAGGGCATCAAAAAACCGGCCACAAATTGCAGCCGGTCGGGTGTCGTCAAGGTGTTTCAAGGGCCACAAGAACGGCCGGCATGCCTCAGCCGCCGCCGCCGGGGGCAGCCTTCCCAGGGGAGACGCCACCGCTCGTCGGACGGGGCTCGCGTGGTTCGCGAACCCGAGGCCCCTCGAGTGACTCCCTGGCCTGCCCTTGGCTGCGGCCCTGCTCGGCCGAACGGGCGAGCATCTGGTACAGCTCGCCCTGGCGATCGACCGTCGCGATGCGGCGCACAAGGCCGGCACCACCGAGCTGGCTGAAGTACGCCACGGCTTGCGTCGACCGGTCGGCCGGGCCTTCGGCCTGCGTGGGCTCGAAGGTCACATCGACGAGGTAGACGTCGACCACGGCGGGCACCTCATCGGGCACGAGCTCGCCCTCGCCTTCTTCCTCGGACTCAGCGGCGGCCTCGCGGCGACCCCCGAGCGGCACGACGCCCGCGGGCGCAACACCGGGCCGTCCTACGCCATCCCGTTCACGAGGCCGATCGCCGCGACGGGCGCCGGCACCGGGTGACGCGTCTGTCTCGCTGGCGTCGGCCAGTACGGGCAAACGCAGGTCATCGGGCAGGTCGGCGTCGGCCACCACGATGTCGCCGGGCCGAAGCGTGAGCGTCGCTCGACGGTAGTAGCCGTAGTAGAAGGTGAACACCTCGACGCTGGCCGTCGGTTCGCTCGGGCCGAGCGCCCCTCCGCGCCCGTCGCTCGCGCTGGCGAGGAAGAACGCGGTCGTCGGAGCCACAACCAGCGGCTCGCTCCATGCGGAGGGCTCGCTGAGCAGCACGGGATCGGCCGCCATCGGTCGCTGCGCTTCGATGAGCACGGCCTCGCGGCCGAACATCGGGTTGTTGATGGCCAGGCGAGTCCGGTAGCGGTAGGTCGCACCGGGCTTGGCCGTCAGGTCGTGGGCCCACAGCCGCGCCTCGGTTTCTTCGAGCAGTCGAGCGTCAACCGTGTCGTCCGTGAAGCCGCTGGTCTCGACGGGCAATCCGGTTTCGGGGTCATAGCCCAGTTCGATCATCTGGGCATCGATGCGCTCGAGCTGGCGATCGATCTCGGCCAGCTGGCGCTCGATGGCCTGTGCGCGGCGATCCAGTGGTTCGTCGTCATCGTCGTCGCGCCCACCACGGCCGGGGCGTTCCGGTCGGCCGCGGCCACCGCGATCGCCCTGATCGCCGCGGGACTCGTTGCCACGACGCTCGACGTTTGCTCGCAGCGCGAGCTGGCTGCTGCGCTGGTTGAACAGCCGCTGGGCCTGGCCCTGGCCGTCCACCCCGCCGAACGAGGCGAGCTCTGCCTTCATGACGGTCGGCGGCTGCCACTCTGGGCCCGCGATCGTTCGTACCGGCAGCGGTCGGCGGAAGTCCGGCGCCTCCTCGAATGCCAAGCGGGCATCCGACGCGAGCTGGTCTCTTCCGAGCACGCCGTCCGCGGCATCCTGACGCAGCACCTGTGTGAGGCTGGGCGTGCCCGGCAGGCCCTCGATGATGGTCGTGTTACCCCACGACCCATCGGAGAGTTGCTCCTGACGCTCGAGCTGCAGGCCGAGCGCTTCCACGCCGTTCACCCAGTTGAAGGGCAACGAGCGCAGCTCGCCCTCGCCGGCTGTGCGGAAGGCCTCTTCGAGCGCGGTACCGTCGTAGGTTGTCTCGATCGTCACCGTCACGATGTCGAACGGCTGCGACGGACCGACGATGGCCGCCAGATCCTCGTTGTCGATGAGCAAGGCCGGATCGATCGTGGCGGCGTAACTGGCCGCCACAGCCGCGCCCGGCGCGGGCGGATCGATCATCGCGTACTCGACGTCGTCGGCTTGGCCCTCGAGCAACGCGTCGTCGATTTCGGCCGGCTTGCCAAACGCCATCACGCTCGGCCGGACGGAGACACGTTCGGTGACCCGATCCTCGAGACCGGCCAGCGCCTCGTTGCGTCCGTCGATGACGGGAACGTCAACATCGACCGCCGTCATGCGGCCTCTGATGTCACGCGCACGTTGCTCGACCGGGTCGAAGGCCCGCTCGGGCGGCAGGGTCTGGTTCCCCACGTTTACGGCGTTGGGGCTTCCGGCGAACTGCAGCACGACGACACCGGCCGCGACGGCGACCATCAGTCCGAGCAGCAGCTTCTCGATATGGGCTTCAAAGAAGCCAACACCCTTGAGTTTCATGGCATGCTTCCTTTCGCTGGCCCTTAGCCCGGCCCCTGTTCGTCACCAAACCCGTCCTCGGCCGCCGGCTCAGGATGGGGTTCCAACCCGAGCTCGAGGCGCACCGTGTCGGGCATCACCGGCGCCGTCCACGCCCGCAGGTAGAGGATCTCCAGCTCGATGTCGAGCCGCACCACGTGGTCCTGCCCGTAGTAGAACCCCAGTTCGAGGTCGCTCCACACGTCGATCGACGAGACGTCGAGATCGACCACGGTCATGAGGTTGTGCCGCGACGCGGCATCGATGATCTCGGGGATACGTGCCGAATCGACGATCAGCGAGAGCTCGACACGCCGCAGGTCATACAGCTGGTTGTTCCAGCCCAGCTCGCGGCCGGAGGGCGACTGGAAGAATCGCGGCTCGAAGACCTGGTTCGAGGCATCGGGCCCGGGATCGATCGTGTCTTCCCACTCGCTGTCTCCACCGCCGCCGCCGAGCTGGAGCGGTTGCCCATCAATCGTCAGCACGCGCTTAATAGGCGCGTCCACGATCGGCAGCAGCCGGCCGTCGCGCGAGTTGGCCTCAACGAAGAACCCGATGAGGTCTTCTGCGAGCCAGTAGTCGAATTGCCAGAGGAACGTCCGCCCGTGGCTCGGCGAGCCCGAGACCGCCTGACGCGGGAACGACGGCGACACATCGAACGGCGAGCCGATCGGGAACTGGTCCAGCGTCAGGTAGATCGAGTTCTCCTGGGCCGGTCGGGCGTACAAGCTCACCCGCTGGGCGACCAGCTCCTGTGTGATCGCGTCGAGCTCTTCGTCGTCGGGCTCCGATGCGCCACTCTGCGCCGATTCACGCTCGAAGAGCCTTGCCCTCGTGTCGTTGAGCGTGTCGAGGACGCGCTGCGCGTCGGGGGGCGTCGTCGCGCCCACACGTTCGAGGAGCTGCTCGTACGCCGAGTCACCGCTTCCGGGGATGAGCATGTCCTGCA
The DNA here is from genome assembly GCA_937899905.1 of uncultured Phycisphaeraceae bacterium. Taxonomy (GTDB): domain Bacteria; phylum Planctomycetota; class Phycisphaerae; order Phycisphaerales; family UBA1924; genus JAHCJI01. Next base: position 30,262 of record CALCCF010000005.1, on the reverse strand, counting down.
TCCGCAAGCGGAGCAGCTGCGCCTCGGAGTCGTCCTCGGGCTGCTTGGGGAACAGGCCCTCCACGAGCACGCCACGTTCCTTGTGGTTGAAGGCGATGATGGCCTCGGTCGCCTCGGCCAGTCGCTCGGCCTGGGCCTGCTGCGCTTCGCGGTAGAACTCGGTCAGCTTCTCGTGCGGCATGCCGCTGTTCTGCACCGGCTCCATGCCTTCGACAAGCCCGGGGAGCTCGTACGTCACCCGCAGGCCATCGAGGCTGCTGAGCAAGCTGTTCGCGGCGCTCTCCTGACGCTGCTTGATCCCGGAGTTCAGGCCGTTGCTGACGATCCAGCCAGCCGGCAGGGCGGCCAGGATCACCACGATGCTCACGATCAGCGGCCAACGCTTCTTTACGAATCCCATCATGTTGCTCATCGCAGGCCATCCTCTCGCGCATCGACGAACTGGATCACCCAGTTCACCTCGAAGTACGTTCTCACCCGTCCTTCCGGCACACCCTCATCCGGCCGTGGGACCGGGTAGCTCGCGTTCAGCGAGGACAGGCCTGGCATCTGGCTGGCGCCGCTCGTTCGGCCGGGCTGGACGTCTGGCGGCAGCGAGGCCTGGGTCGCTCCTGTTTCGATCTCACGCGCCGGCGTTGGGCGTACCCCACCGGCAGGCGTGCCACGCCGGATCGCCCGCGGGTCTCGCGCCTGGCGCCCGGCCGGCGGCGGTTCGCGTTCCGCTTGTGGCGGGGCCTGCTCGCCAACGGTGCCGATCGGATCATCCTGACGGGTGATGCGCCATCTCGGGCTCCCATCGACGATTTCGTAGGGCAGCCCCTCTCTGACCTGATTGCTGCGCAACCAGCGGTCGATCGAGTCGACGATGAAGTCGCTCGCCCGTGGGTGCTCGGTCCAGCCCGTCATCCTGATCGCGATCTGCGCGAACTCCTGGGGCTCCTCGTTGCGGCCACGCTGGGCGAAGTCCGCCGACTCGGGATCGTCGGGCCCGGTGAACTCCGTCGTGAGCGTGCGCAGCGTGATGATCGGAGACTCGATGTCCAGCGACGCGTCGCCGGCCGCAACGGTCTCGGCCCGCTCCATCATCAGGCTGACGTCGTCGACGATGCGGGCGTAAACCTCCCGGCCATCGGCGAGCGCCACCAGATTCGACAGCGTGCGATCGATCTGCTGCGCGCCCGTCACCTCACGCGCCTCGCGCCTCAGGCCCTCGCCTTGCGTCAGCACCTGCTGGATGATCGGGTCCGGCGCGAACGCATCAACCGCGGCCTGATCCATGAACGGCCGGATGAACATCGCGCCACCGGCGACGATGCCCAGGCCCGCCGCGGCCGCGAACCACGGCGTCTTGCGACGCCACACGGCCTCGCGCACCACCGCAGACGGCATGAGGTTGGCCTCAAGCGTCGCGAACTCCAGGCCCTGGAGCGCCAACCCATACGCGGTCATCAGCTGGCCGGCACTCTGGTTAAGCGTCGACTCATCAGGGCCATCGAGCGTCGCACGCTTGAACTCCTCGACGGTGTAGACCGTGAGTTGAACCTGCTGCTGCAACGCCTTGCGGATGCCCTGGAGCTCAAAGGTGGCGCCGACGCCGATCACACGCTGCAGGTCCGAATCGCTGTGCAGCGACTGGTAGTAGCCGATCGAACGCTGGATCTCCTGGCCCAGGTCGCCGAAGATCGGCCGCAATGCCTGCAAAACGTGGCGGGCGCTCTTGCTCTTGTGCACCTCGCGCTTGATCTTCTCCGCCTTGGGATAGCTCACGCTGAACTTGTCAACGATCTCTTGCGTGAAGTTGTGTCCACCAAGCGGGAACGTGCGCACCCACACGCGGCCGGCCTCGGCGATGATCAGATCGGTCGAGGTCGTGCCGACGTCGACGATGACCGTGCCGGGCGTCTGCTCGTCGAACACCAGGTCGTACGCGAGCGCGTTGTACGCGGCGATCGGGCTGAGTGTCACGATGTCGGGCACGATGCCGAAGTCGTCGTACAGCTGCAGCTGCTGGCGGATGCGCTCCTTCGTCGCCGCGAAGATGCCAACCTCGACGTCGGGAGAGTCAGGAGAGCGGAACGTCTGGAAGTCCCACTCGACTTCTTCGAGTGAGAAGGGAATCTGCTGCTCGGCCTCGAAGCGCACGATCTTGGGGATCTGCTTGGGCTCGACCGGCGGCAGCTTGGCGAACCGCGCAAACGCCGCATGCCCGGGTACGCTCACCGCGATGCGAGCCTTGCTCAGGTCGTACTGGTTCGCGAAAGCGCCAAGCGCCAGGCGCACCGCGTCGTCCTGGTTCAGGTCTGGCGTTGAGAGCACGCGCTTGTGCGGCACAACGGCGAAGTCGGCCACACGCACGTTCTCGCCGTCGAGCACAAGCTTCACGCCCTTGATGCCGCCCGCGCCAACCTCGATGCCCCAGCACGCGTTGGATGTCGCCATGGTCGAAGCCTTCCTTTTACTACTTACTACACCTGACTTGTGAGAACCTGACTTGTGAGACGTGGGTCTCGCCACCACCTGCGGCGACCCCGCGTCACGTGGGCCTTTCGAGTCTGGGCCGTCCCGTCAAAAGGAGGCCATCGTACACATCGCCTGGGCACATGTTCCGGTGGGCCGGCCGAACGGCCGCCCGATCGGGCCATCGCGTGCCGGGCGTGCCACTCCATACGACGCCCAGCCGGGGCTGTTGCCTCGACCGGCGGGCGCGTTACAGCGCGGTGACGAAGCGTCCTGGAACCTGGTGTGATCCCGAGTTGGGTCAGGCACGTCCGGTATCTGGACGAGCCGAGAGTTGCCCAGCTTGACCTATCCGGCCTGCTCGGCCGGCTCACCGGCCTCGATCACGCCAGCGATCATCGACACCAGCATGTGGCCGTTCTGGTCGATCGCGCCCTGGTAGTGCAGCGTCCGCGTGGCGCACGGATCGGCGATGCCCATCGCCGCCACGATCGGCCCGGTCGAGGACCAGCGCGTCGGGTTCTGCTGCCAGGCCATCGCGGCGACCATCTCTTCGGGCTTGCCCTGGGCGAGCAAGCCCAGCATGTCGCGATCGTGGCGCACGACCTTGTTGCGGGCCTCCTGGGCTTCGGGAGCATCGCCCATCAGCTGGACCTGATCTCCAAACATCGGCCCAACATGGCTGAGGTCGAAGCTCACGATCAGCAGCGTCGTGCCGCCGAGCTCGGCCAGGGCCTGCTTGACGGCATCGACGAACGGTTGGATGGCCACGCCGTTACCGTCGTAGCTCTCGCCGTTGTTGGCCGCGGCGTCATGGACCAGGGCCGCGAACATCTTGGGGTAGTTGCCATCGTCATCCATGCCGAAGACGTGCTGGATCCACGGGAGCTGCAGCTCAACACTGTGCTCGCGCTCGTGGTCGTAGCGATGCTCGAAGAGCTTGTCGCCCAGAGAGTTACGAAGCTTCTCGACCAACTGGGCATCGACCGCGCACTCGCCCAATGGGCTCTGGAAGCCCTTGTCGCAGCCCGCGACTCCGGATGAACGGCCGTAGTGATTAGGTCCGAGAATAATCACCCGGTCGGGCCGATCGACGACGCGCATGCGTCCGTACGCCTTGGCAAAGACCAGCCCACCGCGGGCGTAGTCGATCGCCGGCACGACGATGCCCGCCGGCAAGGCGTCGAAGCTGGGGTTCTCGTCGTCCTTCAGGGCGGCATCGATCATCTGGTCGAGGTGCTCGCGGAGGGCCTGGGGAGACTCCTCGGCAAGTTGGGCCTCGGTTGGCTCGTTGCCCTCGCCGTATGCCTTCTTGACCAAGGCCTCGGCATAATCGGCCGTATTGGACGGCGGCAGCGTGTCGGTGGAGTCAAAGGTCTGCGTGAACTCATTCCAGACCTCGTCGAAGTTCGGGCCGTGCAGCAGGGCGGCGTCATCAAGCTGAGCCACCAACAGTTCCACGCTGCGGCGCTCCAGCCCCTGGCCGACCTGCTCAACAATGTCGTCCAGCGACCGCGTGCCGTCCATCAGCGGGAGTATCTGCTGGGCCGCCGGCGAGGTGAAGACCACCTTGCGGCTGATCTGCCTGGCGTCGGCCACGCCCATGGCCTGCTGGCCCTTCACCTGGGCCGGGAAGCCCTTGATCTGGCGGAGCTTGGGCTTCTGCTGGTGCGGGGCGTCGGGGTCAAAGGCCGGCGGCGTTGGGGCGGCGGGTTCGCTCATAGCCCATGGTATCGGTCACGCGTGGGCCGGCCTGTGCCAGTAGCCCCTGAATAGACCGGATTGGACACGATTTCGCACGCACGCTATCATCGAGGCCCCACCGATCGGTGGGCACCCTGTCAATTCCGACCGCTTGGAAGGCCCCGACGATGACCGACACGCTGAACCCTGGCGACAAAGTCACCTGCACCATCACTGCCGAGCCGCGCAGCCGGGCCGCCAAGCTGACCATCGGTCGGCTGATGAAGCTCGACCCGAGCATCCAGCGCGGCCTGCGCCGGGCCCAGAAGCGCCGTCGCCAGAACATGCGGGTCTATGTCCGCGGTGGCCGCGACTGGTACGCCCGCGAGAAGTGCGGCAAGGGCGGACAAGTCAAGGTCGGCAACAGCTTCACCATGACCTACGTGCCCCACGTCGCCGCCGACATCAATGCGGTGTCCTCGTACCTCAAGCTCGAGCCCGCCAAGGGCTAACACGCCTCGGGCTACCATGCCCGCATGATGAAGAACTCCCAAAAGGGCCCGCTCTCCGTAGCGGGCCTTGTTATTGCTGCGACCGCTCTGTTGCTTCCCCTCACCGGCTGTGGCAGCGAGGAAGCCCAGCCTGCCGAACCCGACGCGAGCTACACGACACAGGGCCGCGTGGCGATGAAGAAGACGCCCGACAGCCCCGCCAGCGAGTTCCAGATCTTCCACGAGAGCATCCCGAACTTCGTCAACGGTCAGGGCGAGGTGATCGGCATGAACGCGCACCAGATGTCCTTCCCGCGCGTTGCCGAGGACATCGACGTCGACTCGCTCGAGATCGGGCAGCCGGTGCGTTTCACCTTCGATGTGACGTGGACCGACCCGACCACCCCGGTCTGGATCGTGACGGAGCTCGAGGTGCTCCCTGCCGAGACCACGTTCGCATTCGAGACTCCGGCCGAAGAGGAAGCCAAGCCTCCTGTCGACGCAGGCGGCTGAGATCGCGTCGGCGCACGAAAAAACCCGGTGACGAACATCATGTGCTCAGCCACCGGGTCTCGTGGGGGTCAGCGTTGTAGCTAGCAGTCGTTTCGCATCGATCGGCTGCCGTGTTCCAGTGCGAACAACAAATTTGGGGCCAGTGTTCCCGAGTAATCAAACAAACGTTGCGGACATCCGGGGCTTCCCGTAAGCATTTCGGGAATCTTGCGCCTTACCGGTCCGGAACGGGCAACTGGAGCCGCTCGAGCACGCACTTGAGGTCCTCCCAGACCTTGCGGCGGGTCTCGGGGGTGTAGTTCCGAAGCAGATAAGCCGGGTGGTAGGTGGGCAGGACCTGGAACTCCTGGCCACTGGGCGTCGCCATGGGCCACCACCGCCCCCGCAGGTCGCGCATCGAGAGCGTCTGCTGCGTGAGCAGGCGGGCCGAGGGCAGGCCGAGGGCGACGATGGCCTCGGGCTGGATCACTTCGATCTGACGCATGAGGTACGGCGCGCAGGCCTGCGCCTCTTCCAAGGTGGGCGTGGCGTTGTTCGGCGGGCGCACCTTCAGAACGTTGGCGATGTAGACGTCCTCGCGCTGCAGTCCCATCGCGATGATCATCTGCTCGAGTTTCTGGCCGGCGCGCCCAACGAAGGGGCGGCCGAGCCGATCCTCGTCGGCACCGGGCGCTTCGCCGACGAACATGATGCGCGCGCACGGATCGCCCTCGCCGAACACGATGGTGGTGTGTGGCGTGCCCGTCACCAAGTGCGGCGCAGCTTCCGTGTAGTCCTGGAGGATCTGGGCGAGTTGGTGCTGGGCGACCTCGGCGGGCGTGCCCGTTGGTGTTGGCATGGGCTTGGCCTCGATTTGCGCAGCCGGCGGCTGCGTCAACTTCATCGGGTTGCGCGGTATCGGCTCGGGCTGGGCCTGGGGCTCGGGCTCGGGCTGCACAGTTTCTGGAGCGCTGGATGCCGCCGGGACTCGGCTGGCATCGCCGCGCAGGCCCCAAGCCACACCGAGCTGGCCCCACGCGCGCGCATCCTGCGCGACCAAGCGCCGAACCCGATCGGGACTCATGTCGTGCTGCGCCACAAGTTCAGCGCCCCTTCCGGATGCGGTGGGCCCAGGCGGCGTACTCGATCAGCCCGCGCACAAGCTCGCCGCGCGGCGGCGTGCCCCGGCCAAACGCGGTGTGCCATCGCCAGGTGTAGTACGGCCCGCGTATGCGAAACCTCGCGAGGATCGCCATCCTCGGCAGTTCGTACAGCGCCAGGGGCAGGTCGCGCCAGAGTCCCACGTCTCGGTCCTCCCGCTATGCGCCGCCGCTCGAAGCGCCGGCCTCGAGTTGTGCGCGATGCCACTGGATGGTCTCGGCCAGGCCTTCGCTCAGCGTCGCGAAGGGGTCGTAGCCGAAGATGGTGCGGGCCCGCTCGATGCTCGCCAGCGAGTGCCGTACCTCGCCCTGCCGCGCGGGCTCATGCCGGGGCTTGAGGTCTTCGGCTATCACGCCCGGGCTGTCCTTGGCGGCCGCCTCGGCCATCATGCCGGCCAGTTGGTTCAGGCTCGTCGCGCTGCCGAGGCCAACGTTGGCGATCGCGCCGTCGGGCAAGGTGCTCGCCGATCCGGCCATCAGGTTGGCCAGCACCACATTGGCGACGAACGTGAAGTCACGCGTCTGCTCGCCGTCGCCGAAGATCGTCGGCCGTTCACCCCGCAGCATGCGCGACGCGAACGCGGGGATGACCGCGGCGTATGCACTGTCGGCGCGTTGACGCGGGCCGAACACGTTGAAGTACCGCAGCGCGATGCTCTCGATGCCGTAGCACCGGGCCCATGTCGAGAGCAGGTACTCGCCCGAGAGCTTGCTGGCTGCGTACGGCGAGAGCGGGCAGGGCGGCATCGACTCCTCGCACGGCTGGGACGAGTCTTCGCCGCGGTCGCCGTAGATCGAGCTGGAGCTGGAGTGCACCATGCGTCCACCACCAGCGGCGCGGAGCGCTTCGAGGACGCGGAGCGTGCCCGTCGCGTTCACGTCCCACGCTCGGCCGGGCTGCTCGATCGACAGCGGCACCGAGCCCACGGCCGCCATATGGAAGACCACAGGCCCGCGATCGGAGTCTGCTTGGGTGTTGGACCTCCGCGGCGTCGCGAACGCGTCGGTGAGCGCATCACGGTCGAGGATCGAGCCGTGCACAAATGAGACGCGATCGGGCTCGAGCTCCAGCAGCTCGGCGACGTAGGCGGCCGAAGAGTTCGACAGATCGTCCAGCACGCTCACATGGGCCCCAAGCGAGACCAGGGCGTCGACGAGGTGGCTGCCGATGAACCCCGCCCCACCCGTGACGACAACGCGACGGTTTTCGTACGTGGGGCGGACGCGGACGATGAGTTCCGAGGGAAAGCGGAGCACGGCCGTATCCTAACCGCCCGCACGGGCGGGCCAACTGCTCCACGGCATGCCCCAAACATCGCCCCGGCGAGCGGGTTTTGCGCCCTCGACCGGGCCGCTCACGAACACGCGACCAACCTTCCGATACGCTTGGTCGTGGGTACGACCAAGGCCGATCTTCCGATGCTGAATGTCCAGGATCTGTCCGGGAAGCCCGTCGCCATGCTCGGCGTCGGTGGCAGCGGCATGAGCGCGCTCGCCCGGCTGCTGGCCTCGATGGGCGTCGAGGTGCGCGGCTACGACGCGGTCGCCAGCCCGATCACCGATCGGCTGATCGAGAGTGGCATCCGGGTGGCGATCGAGGACGGCCGGAGCGCGGCCGAGGGCGTCGATGCGCTCATTACGACAGCGGCGGTCCCTCGTGAACATCCGGCGCTGCTCGCCGCGAATGACGCCGGGCTGCCCGTGCTGACCTACCCGCAGGCCCTGGGCATGGTTATGCGTGGGCGCACGGGCGTGGCGGTCGCCGGCACGCATGGCAAGAGCACGACGGTGGCCATGCTCGGTGCCGCAATGGTCGACGCCGGGCTGGATCCCTCGGTGATCGCCGGTGCGGCCTCGGCCCAGCTCGAACGCGGCGCGCTGGCGGAGCGTGGTGCGTGGGTCGGCTCACGATTGGGGTCGCCCGAGATCCCCAGCGGACCTCGCTTCGGTGCGACCGGGCTGCTCGTGGCCGAGGCGTGCGAGTTCAACCGCTCGTTCCACAATCTGCGGCCCACAATCGCCGGCATCGGCAACATCGAGGCAGACCACCTGGACATCTACGGCAGCCTCGATGCGGTAGTGGAGGCGTTCGCCCGATTCGCTCGCGCGTTGCCCCCGGCTGACGATGGTGGCGTGCTGATCATCGGGCATGATGGCGCGCACCGACGCGAGGTGACGGCGGGCCTAGACGCACGGGTACAGACCATCGGCTTCAGCCCACAGGCCGACTGGGTGGTGTCGTACGACGAGCATACAAGCGCAGTCTCGGTGCGCGCGGGCGATGCGATCCAGGGGCGATGGACGCTCGCGCTCCCGGGCGCGCACAACGCGGCGAACTCGGCGATGGCGTTCGCGCTTGCCGTAACCGCGGGCGGCGATCCATCGATCGTCGCGCGCTCTCTGTCAGCCTTCGGCGGCCTTGAGCGGCGCTGCCAGTTGCTCGGCGATCGACCCATCGCCGGTGGATCGGTGCGCGTGTACGACGATTACGGACACCACCCGACCGAGGTCGACGCCACGCTGCGCGCGATCCGTACGGCCGAGCGGCCCGAGGCCTCTGGCGGTCGGCTTATTGTCGTCTTCCAGCCGCACCAGCACTCGCGCACGCGATTCCTGCTGGATGAGTTCGCGACGGCCTTCTCCAGTGCCGATGCGGTCATCGTGCCGGAGATCTACTTCGTGCGCGATAGCGAGGCCGAGAAGCAGCGCGTGAACGCCGACGACCTGGTGACGCGGCTGTGCGATCGCGGCGTCGATGCGAGCCACGCCCACCCGTTCTCGGCCATCGTCGAGCAACTGGAGCGTGACTGCCGCCCCGGCGATGTCGTGGTCGTGATGGGCGCGGGCCCGGTGTGGCAGGTGGCGCACGGCTTCATGCGCGGCATGCGGGCGGTGGCCCATGCCTGAGATGCTGGCGCTCGACATCGAGAACGATGCGCCGATCGACACGTGGTTCGGCATCGGAGGAACGGCTGATCGATTGGCGAGGCCCGCAAACGTTGACGAGCTGCGTCGATGCCTGGACCTGGACATAAACCTGCGCATCCTGGGCGATGGCGCCAACCTGCTCGTTGGTGATGGCGGCGTGCGCGAGCTGGTCGTGAGCCTAGAGCGCCTGGATACGGTCGAGATCGCGCCCGACGGCACCGTCCGTGCACAGGCGGGCGCAAACCTGATGAGGCTGGTGCAGGACACGGCAAGGGCCGGGTTGTTCGGGCTGCACACGCTCGCGGGTGTGCCCGCCAGTGTGGGCGGCGCGGTGCACATGAATGCGGGCGGCGCGTACGGCAACACCTTCGATCATCTTGCCAAGATTGTCACGATGGATCGGCACGGCGTCGTGCGCACACAGCCGGCTTCCGAGTTCGAGCCGGTGTATCGCGATGGCGGTATTGGCGACAAGATCGTGGTCGAGGCCCTGTTCCGACTCACGCCGGGCGAGACCGCGGACGTGCGCGAGCAACTGAAGCGCATCATGGCCGAGAAGAAGGCAAGCCAACCGCTCTCGGCCGACAGCGCCGGCTGCGTGTTCAAGAACCCAACGCTTTCGAGCGAAGTCGACGGGATTGGAAGCGCGGGCGAGCGCATCAGTGCGGGGATGATCATCGATCGCGCCGGGTGCAAGGGCATGCGTGTGGGGGGCGCGAGCGTCAGCGAACGGCACGCGAACTTCATGGTCGTTGATAAGGATTCGGCTCGGGCGCAGGATGTCTTCGATCTGATCGCCGTTGTTCGGAGCACCGTGCTCGAACGGTTCGGCGTCGAGTTGCAAACCGAAGTCGTGGTGTGGGGGGCGGCATGAGCAAGAAGACCGTGCTCGTGCTCGGCGGCGGACCGGACGCCGAGCACCAGGTGAGCCTTGATAGCAGCGCGGCCGTGGCGGAAGCGCTGTCGCGGAGCGGTCGCTACGTCGTGCAACGGGAAATCTTCAAGGAGCTGGCGGCCGAGAGCCTCGCGGCGATGGGCGGCGACGTGGTGTTCCCCGTGCTGCACGGGCCTTGGGGCGAGGGCGGGCCGCTGCAGCGGCTGCTCGAGGCGGATGGGCGGCCGTTCGTCGGTTGCGGGTCGCATGCGGCTCGCTGGGCGATGGACAAGTTGCAAACTAAGCAGGTCGCGCTGTCGCTGGGCATCGCGACCGCGCCGGCCACGGTGTTCCATCCGCTCGATGCCGAGCCGCCCATCGACTTACCGCTGGTGCTCAAGCCCGTGCACGAGGGATCGAGCGTGGGGCTGGCGATTTGTACCAATGCCGATGACTGGCGCAAGGGCGCTGGCATGGCGCGCAGGATGCTATCCGAAGGTTCGACTGCCGCGTTTATGGTCGAGCCATTGACCAAGGGCCGCGAGCTGACGGTTGGCATCGTGGCCGGCGAGGCCATGCCGATCGTCGAGATCGAGCCGGCCTCTGGCGTGTACGACTACGAGGCCAAGTACGACCGCGACGACACGCGGTACACCGTCGATCCGCCGCTGCCCGAGGGACTGGCGCACGCTATCCAACGCGATGCGCTCCGTTTGGCTCGCACCCTCGGGTGCGCGATGCTCGCGCGCGTGGATTTCATGCTCGACGAGCAGCGCGGTCCGCGGTTGCTGGAAGCGAACACCATGCCGGGGTTCACCAGCCACTCATTGCTCCCGATGAGCGCGGCGCGTGTGGGGCTCGCGATGCCGGCGCTATGCGCAGCCCTGGTCGACGACGCCGTCGAGCGGCACACCCAGGGCAGTGCTACGAACCACGACGCCCCGGCGGTCATACGCTCCACATAATGGCCAAGAAGAAGACCACCAAGAAGAAGGCCAAGGCGCGCGCCGCCCGTGACGAGGGCGGCACGTGGGCCGAGGGCGGCACGCGGCGGCTCGTGATGGTCGGGATCGGCCTGCTGCTCGCGGCCGGCGTGGCGGTCGGCGCGGGGCTGGGCATCCCGGCGCTAGGACGTAGCGCCGCCGCTCGCATCAGCACCGAGAGCCGAACCGTGCAGATCTGGCTCACGCCGCCGGGCTGGATGCCCCAGAGCGTCTTTGATGGTGTCATGGACCGCGCCGTTGCCGCGTACGAACAGGCCAGCCGAGAGTTGGGGCCATCCGAGGCGCTCAGCTCTGAGCCCTTGCGCGCGGTACAAGAGGCCGTGGCCGCTACTGGCTGGGCCGCTGAGGCCCCGCGCGTTCGCCGTCGGCCGCCGACGATGGTGGAAGGTGAAGCGGACGCCGCTCGGCGAAACGACGTGGTCATCGAGATGGCGTGGCGGCAACCCGTCGCGGTCGTGCGCTCGACGGCGTTCCAGTTTGGGGCCCGCCCGGGCCTGCGCGATACGGCTATCGACGCCGGGGCCGATGTGCTGCCCATGAGCGGCTCGCCCGAGAGCTTCCCCGGCCTGCCGGTGATCATCAATCCGTCCCGGCTGCCGAGCCCCACCGATGCGAGCGACACGAACCCGAGTTGGCCGGGCCAGGACGTTCGCGACGCGATTGCGCTGCTGGGCGTGCTGCTCACGCAGGACTTCGCGGGGCAGGTCGCCGGTGTAGACCTGGCCGAGCACAGTGAGCAGAGTCGGCTATTGATCGTCACGACCACGGGCGGCCGAGTGGTGTGGGGCGCACCGCCGCAGGGCGACGGCGTATTCCAGGGCGAGGTGACCGACGAGCGCAAGCTCGCCAATCTGCGCGGCCTCATCGCGGCGACCGGCGCGCTCGACGGCGGTCAGGAGCGTGTCGAGATCCACTGGCCGGGCACGGTGCTCATCGGCGGGGAGGGTGTCGGGGGCGGGCCGTGACCGAGACCGCCCCGGAGCGCACGGACAACGCGAAGGCGACGAGGAAGCGCGGCGGCAAGAACGACAGGTGGGCGCATCGCCGTGCCGAACCGCGCACGCTGGGATTCCTCTGGGCGATGTTCATCCTGCTCGCTGGGCTGAGCACGATCGGCGTGCTGCTCGTGCGCGGGCCGTGGGCGCTGCTCGACGAAGAGGTGTACCAGTACGCGGCGCGCACGATGTTGCTCTCGGTCGCCATCGGCGTCGCGCTGCTCTGGCCCATGGCCCGGCTGAGCCAGGCCGTCTCGTTGCGCGAGTCGCCGACCTCGGCGATGTTCAAGGATCTGTTGGCGATTCTGCCGCCGGTCCAGGCCGTGGTTTGGGCGCAGGTGGTTGCGCGAGCGGGGTGGACGATCGACCAGATCGGTGCGATGGCGCTGGGCTTGTGGGCCTGGCCGATGCTCGTGGCCGCCGTGCTGGCGTGCTTCCTGCGGCCGTGCGGGGCGCGGGAAGATGACGCCGTGTACGACCACGGCACGGTGTTCATCGGTGCGCGTGGGCCGAGCGGAACGGCGCGCACCATCGTGATGGGGGGCATTGCCGTGGCCGCGCTCGCGCCGCTGCTCGCGCTGCGCACCGGTCCGGGCTGGGCAACGATGCTGTCGCCGGTGTCGGCCGTGCTGGACCTCGCGCAGCAACGGGAGGTCGGCCCGGATGCGCCGTCGGTGATTGATGGGCGCTGGACGGCCTTGCTGGCGCTGCTGGCGCTGTCGCTTGTAGCGTGGGTTTTCCTCGTGCTCTACGAGCCGCACGCCGCTCGGCGTCGGGCGAAGCTCGGCGAAACTGGCCCGGGCGAGGCAACCCCCATAACATCCATGGCTTCCCCGCGTGATCGAGGCCTGGAGCCCGATGAGCGCGGGGATCGTCTTTCGGGCGCGGTGGCCGTGCCCGATGTTGTTGGCGGGCGGGAAGCTCGCGTGCAGGAAGGGCGTCCGATGGACTTCATGACCGCCGAGGAAAAGGTGAAGATCAAGGCCCGGCTCGACCAGCTGATCGCCAACCGTCCCAAGATCACCGAACGCATCGCCGAAGCCCGCGCGCTCGGCGACCTCAAAGAGAACGCCGAGTACCACAGCGCTCGCGAGCTCCAAGGCATGGAAGAAGCGGAGATCCGCCGACTCGAAGACCGCCTGGCCAATGCCAAGGTCGTCGACGACGGCCTCGCCAAGGACGCGCAGGTCGTGTTCCTTGGTTCGATGGTCAAGATCCGCGAAGTGGGGACCAACGAGGACGAGATGGTCAAGCTCGTCGGCGAGTTCTCGGAAGAGCCGCCGGACGACTACGACGAGGTGACCGCCAACAGCCCGATGGGCAGCGCCCTCATGAAGGCTCGAGTGGGCGAGACCGTGCGCGTCGATGCGCCACGCGGCGTGAAGCGGTTCGAGATCATCGAAATCCTCTGAACCGCACCAAGTACGCTCCGCCGACTTCGGCAAGAATTCGACAATCTACAACCTGAAACGCCCGATGCCCGTGGCCCAACAATGAGCATTGGGTCTGTTTTCTTGCGTTGGCCTCGTGGAGGGTTCCTGCCATGCGTTCGTTGCGTCGCCCCGCTGCTGTTCTCGCCGCCCTCGCCCTGACCGCCTCGCTGGCCGGGTGCTCGTTGGTCTACCAGAAGGCCACCGAGCCCGCATCGACCTCGATGGTCATGCCCGAGGCACGGGCGGTCGGCGTCGATGCCAAGACGGACAACGGCCGCATCTTGATCGTGCAGGACCCCTCGGTGGGCGAGGCAATCGTCTCGGCCGAGGCCAAACTCGTGACCGTCGATCGGGCCGAGCGGTTCTCGATCGAGACGACGCTGGGCGATGATGGGACGCTGGTCGTGCGTCCGCTATGGCCCGATGGGAAACGCCAGGGCAACGAGAAGTGCAGCTTCGAGATCACGGTCCCGACGCTCCACGGCGTTGTCGCCAACAGCAGCAATGGCTCGATCACCATCAAGGGTGGTTCGGGCTCTGTCGAACTGAAGACGAGCAACGGCGCCATCACGATCGAGGATCGCGTTGGCGACGTGCGGGCGCGGACGAGCAACGGCAGGATCCAGGTCGCTCGCGCGTCGGGTGCCTTCGATCTTGAGACCTCCAACGGAGCCGTCTCGATCATCTCCGGTTCGCCCGCGCTCGGCGCCCCCTACGACTGGCGTGTCTCGTCGAGCAATGGCTCGATCCGGATCGACCTCGACCAGCCGCTCGATGCTCGCCTCCGCGCATCCACCTCGAATGGGAAGGCCAGGGTGGAGCGCATCAGCGGCGGCGATGGGAGCAGCACGGTTGTGTCCGGCAAGTCGATCGAAGTGGACGGCAGCCGTGGCAACATCACGATCGACACAAGCAACGGCTCGATCACGATCCGCACGCCGTAACTCGAATGGGCTGACACCGGAAAACACAACGCCGACCGAGACCCGATGATCTGGTCGGCGTTCATGTTTCCGTGAACCGGTTTTGATTTAGCCGCAGCCGATGTCGAAGGCCGTTTGGAAGGCCAGGAAGTCGAAGATCGTCAGGCTGCCGTCGCCGTCGAAGTCGGCGCGGAGATCGCCGCTGTCGAAGAAATTCTGGAACGCGAGGAAGTCGAAGATGTCCAGGGCTCCATCGCCGGTCACGTCGGCCTGGCAGCTCTCGCAGACGAACTGCACGATCTCGAACGCATCGATGGCGGCCTCGGTTAAGGGCACGGCCGGGCCGCCGACAATGAATCGCACGCGGAGGGCGTCGGTCAGATCCACGGTGTCGGCGATGCGCAGCGTCTGGAGCGACCAACGCCCGGGCAGGAGCTGCGCCGGATCGGGCACGTCGCCGATCGTGCGTGCGAGCGTCCATGTGTCGCCGCCATCGGGCGAGAGCTCGATCCGCAGCGTGTCGCGCTGGTCGCCCAGCGCGACGAACCACGCCGCGAATCGCACGAACACCTCTTCGCCGAGATCGGTCACGTCGAACACCGGGCTCGTGAGGATCGTCGGCCCGCCGCGCAAGAAGCCGAACTCTTCCAAGCCGGTCTCGAACGACGAATCGGTGCCATCGAAGTCCGCGAGCGGCTGGATAGCCGAGAAGCCCCTGGGCGACGTCGCGCCTCGCTCCCATGGCCCGGAGCCAACATCGATGTTCTCGACGGTCCAGCCGGTGTCGGTCTCGAAGCTGTCGAAGGCGATCTGGCGGACCTCATCGACGATCGTCGCGTGGAAGTTCACAAACGGCGCCGAGAGCGGCGCGCGGAACGTGCGGCCGTCGTCGGCGTGCGCCTCGAACCAATACTCGATCGTCTCGAAGCAGGGCAGCGAGGGGAAGTTGCCCTCGTACGCCCCGCCGCCGAGCGCCGTCATGGGCTGGATGAGCATCTCGCCGTCCGCGCGTCGAACGTGCAACTGCACGCTGCCGTCTTGCACCATGCCCTCGATCTCGTTGATCTGGATGGCGATCGCATCGCCGAAGGGCGGCAGGAACTGGGGCGCTTCACCGTCCACGGTGATCTCAAGGTCCGACGCGCTATCGCCGCTGACATCCACGATGAACAGCCCGCGCTCGATGTCACTGATGAGCACGATGCCGCTATCGAAGAACGGGTACGTGCTCCACGCGCCGTTGAATTCCGCTTCATCGCCGGCCGGGAAGGTATCGAACCAGGCGATCTCGGTCGGGTTCACCGGGTCGGCGGATAGATCGAAGACGCGTAGGCCGCTGCGGTAGTTAGCTTGGTACAGCGTGTCGCCGCGCACGTAGTTGTTGTGATCGACCGATCCGAGCCCATTGCCAAAGGCGCCCAGGAGCGTTGGGTTGGCCGGGTCCGAGACGTCGAACACACGCGTGTTAGTCAGCACACCGAGCTGGACCTCATCGAGCTCGTCGTTGACGTAGAGAAGCTGGCGATCGTCGCTAAGCCAACCTTGGTGCGTGTACCCCAGGTCGTCGTAGACGTTCTCGCCGATCTGGACGATGTTCGATTTGTCGGTGACATCGAGGACCGCGACCCCGTTGAAGCCGTTGAAGCAGAACGCGAGCTCTCGGCCGGCGAACGGCCCCTCGGTGTACGAGACGACCTGCGCGTCGTGCACGTAGCTCTCGGACCACTGGCCGACGATGACTGGATCCGTCGGATCATCAATGTTGACGGCCAGCAGCCCACCGTTGGCGATGTTCGCGCCACAAACGTAGATGTAGCCCGAGTCGGGGTTCGAGATGATGTTGTGCGAGGTCTGGTGGCCGAGCTGGGTCTTGTTCTGGACGAGCGTGACCACGCCGTTGTCGATGTCTCCGAGGTCCATGACCTGGATGCCAAGCCCGCCCTCGCTCACGCCGTAGGCGTACTCGCCGATGATCTTGACGTCGTGCCAGTTGCTGGTCGCGCCCGCGATCGTGTCGAGGATGACCGGGCTGGTCGGGTTGGTCACCTCGACGAAGCCGAAGCCGTTCTCGACGCCGAGGATCGCGTATTCGCGACCGCTCGGGCTTGTGTACCCCCAGCAGTCGTCGGCCCGCTTGTTCCCGCCGGCGAAGGCGCTGACGGGGATCCACGCGAGCAGCGTGGCGTTCTCGCTCTCGAACCGGGTGCTCGGATCGTCGACGCCGCCAAGGCCGCCATCAGAGAGCGACCACGCCGGTGCGACGACGGCGGGGAGCTCCGCGCTGGCCTTCCGCCAGCTCTCGTGGGCCTCGGCGGCAATGGCCACAGCGATTACGCCGGCGCCGGCGGCGGCCATGCTCGCGCGGCGCAGGCGCCGATAGTTGCTCGTCCCGACGGTCGGTTCGGTCGCCTTGAGCTTCATGCGTTGTACTCTCTCTTTCGGGATGTCCAATGAGTCCCTGACTAACTCGCCACGCCCATGTTTCGCTTGCTAGGGCTGTCCCGATGCAGGTCAACGACTACAAATGGCGGTTTGCCCGCGCCAACGTCGGGGTATTCTGCCTCTCATCAGTGATAGGGAAGCCGGAGTCGCGTTGCACCGCGAGCCGGGGCATCGATCGGTGGGGTTGGCCTGGGCCGTTGCCCAGCCCGGGCTTCAGCCGCAGCCGATGTCGAAAGCCGTTTGGAAGGCCAGGAAGTCGAAGAGCGTCAGTCGGCCGTCGCCGTCGAAGTCGGCGCGGAGGTCACCGCTATCGAAGAGGTTCTGAAACTCCAGGAAGTCGAAGATGTCGAGCAAGCCGTCGCCGGTGATGTCCGCACGGCAGCTCTCGCAGACGAACTGGACGATCTCGAACGCATCGATGGCCGCTTCGGTTCGCGCCGCTGGGCCTGCTACGAAGCGCACCCGGAACTGGTCGGTCAGGTCCACGGTGTCGGAAACGCGGAGCGTCTGTTGCAACCACCGACCGGGCAAGAGCTGTGTCGGGTTGGGCACGTCGCCGATCGTTCGCGCGAGCGTCCACGTGTCGCCCCCATCGGATGAGAACTCGACAGGCAGCGTGTCTCGGGAGCGGCGAAGCGTCACGAACCACACCGCGAAACGCACGTGCACCTCGTCGCCGAGATCCGTCAGGTCGTACGTCGGGCTGGTCAGGATCGAGGGCCCATTGCTGAGGAAGCCGGATTCCTCGAGCCCGGTCTCGAAGGACGTGTCGGTGCCGTCGAAGTCTGCGAGCGGCTGGGCGGCCGAGGAGCCGATGGGCGAAGTCGTGCCGCGTTCCCACGGACCGGAGTCAACGTCGATGTTCTCGACGCTCCAGCCCGTGTCGGTCTCGAAGCTGTCGAAGGCGATCTGCCGGACCTCGGTGACGACGGTCGCCTGGAAGTTCACGAAGGGCGCCGAGAGCGGCGCACGGAATGTGCGCCCGTCATCGGCGTGCGCCTCGAACCAATACTCGATGGTCTCAAAGCACGGGAGCGAGGGGAAGCTGGCCTCGTATGCGCCGCCGCCCAAGGGCGACATCGGCTGGACGACGACGTCGCCGTCCGAGCGGCGGACGTGCAACTGCACGCTGCCGTCCTGCACCATGCCCTCGATCTCGTTGATCTGGATGGCCACCGACTCGCCGAAGGGCGGCAGGAACTCGGGCGCCTCGCCATCCACCGTGATCTCGAGGTCCGAAGCGCTGTCGCCGCTCACGTCGACGATGAACAGGCCGCGCTCGATATCGCTGATGAGCACGATGCCGCTATCGAGATAGGGGTACGTACCCCACGCCCCATTGAACGACGGCTGATCGCCGTCGGGGAACGTATCGAACCACGCGATCTCCGTGGGATTGACCGGATCGACGGACAGATCGAACACGCGCAGGCCGCTGCGGTAGTTGGCCTGATACAGCGTGTCGCCCTTCACGTAGTTGTTGTGGTCGACGGACCGGAGCCCGTTGCCGAAGATGCCCGCGAGCGTGGGATTGGCCGGATCGGAGACGTCGAACACGCGCGTGCTGGTCGGCACTCCGATCCGGATCTCGTCGAGTTCATCGTTGAGGTAGAGGTACTGGCGATCCTCGCTGAGCCAACCCTGGTGCGTGTACCTGAGGTCCTCGTAGAAGTTCTCGCCAATCTGCATAATGTTGGCCTTGTCCGTGACATCGAGCACGGCAAGGCCGGTGAGACCGTTGAAGCAGAACGCGACCTCGCGCCCGGCGAAGGGGCCCTCGGTGTATGTCACGACCTGCGCGTCGTGCACGTAACTCTCGGTCCACTGCCCGACGATGATCGGATCCGTGGGATCATCGATGCTGACGGCGAGCAGGCCACCATTCGCGATGTTCGCGCCCACGAGATACAGATAGCCCGAGTCTGGATTCGAGACGATGTTGTGCGTGGTCTGGTGGCCGAACTGCGTCTTGTTCTGCACGAGCGTCACAACGCCGTCGTCGATATTGCCTAGATCCATCACCTGGATGCCAAGCCCGCCCTCGCTCACGCCGTAGGCGTACTCGCCGATGACCTTGGCGTCGTGCCAGTTGCTCGTTGCGCCGGCGATCGTGTCGAGGATGACGGGGCTGGTCGGGTCGGTGACCTCGACGAACCCGAAGCCGTTTTGGAGGCCGACGATCGCGTACTCCCGACCGCTCGGGCTCGTGTAGCCCCAGCAATCGTCGGCACGCTTGTTGTCGCCGGGGAAGGCGCTGGCCGGTATCCAGGCGAGCAGCGTGGCGTTCTCGCTCTCGAAGATCGTGCTTGGATCCTCAACGCCCCCGCGTTCGCCAACGGAGATCGACCACGCGGGCGCCACGACGCCGGGGAGCTCCGCGATCGCCTTACGCCAGCTCTCGTGGGCCTCGGCTACGAGAGCTAACGCGATGATGCCCGCGCCGGCGGCCGCCACGGTGACGCGGCGCAGCGAGCGGCGGCTCGTCCGGACATTCGCTTCGGTAGCCATGCACTTCATGCGTTGTTCTCTCTCTCGGGGCGTGGTACCCGCCCTTGCCGACATCGCTGCCAGCGTGGTTCGTCTGCGTTCAGTCCTACCCACTCCCTGCTCGGAGGAGGCCCAGGCCAATCGATCGCGAATATGGCTCTCCGTCATAACGCTAGGAAAAAGCCCCGGCTCGCGTCGCGAACCGGGGCCTGGAATTTCTTAGGTTGAGCTCGCGCTCATGCCAGGTACTTAGTCGCAGCCGGTGTCGAACGCCGTCTGGAATGCCAGGAAGTCGAAGATCGTGAGGCTGCCGTCGCCGTCGAAGTCGGCACGGAGGTCGCCGGCGTCGAACAGGTTCTGGTACTCGAGGAAGTCGAAGATGTCCAGCGCACCATCGCCGGTGACGTCGGCCTGGCAGGTGTCGCAGGTCATCTGCACGATCTCGAACGCGTCGATCGCCGCCTCGGTCACCGAGTTGTTGGGCTGATCGAAGGAGGTGAACCGGACGCGGAAGCGATCGGTGACATCGATGAAGTCGGAGATGCGGAAGACCTGCTGGCTCCAGCCGGCGGCCTGCGAGCCGAACGACTCGACCAGCGTCCACGTCGCCCCACCGTTGGAGGACATCTCGACGTTCAGCCGGTCCTCGTCACCGTCGTCGTTGGTGAACCACATGGCGAAGCGGAGGCGAGCCTCGTCGCCCAGCGCGGCGATGTCGTACTCGGGGCTGGTCAGCACGGAGGGGCCGCCGTCGAGATCCTCATCGGTACCCAGGCCCGTGGCGTACATCGAGCTGGTTCCGTCGAAGTCTGCCGAGGGCTCGCCGCGATCGCCGCTGGTGCGGGCCGCGCCACGCTCCCATCCGCCTTCATCAACAGCGGTGTCCTGCACGGACCAGCCGGTGTCGGACTGGAAGCTATCGGTGATGATCGGATCGATGTCCGTGACGACGAAGGCCTCGAAGTTCTGGAACGGGGCCGAGAGCGGCGTGCGGAAGAATTGGTCGTCCTCGGTGCGGGCCTCGAACCAGTACTCGACCGTCTCAAAGCAGGGCAACGCGGGCAGCGTGCCCTCGTAGCGGCCGCCGCCAACCGGCGACATGGCCACGTCGAGCACGGTACCGTCGGGAAGCCTCACGTGCGCCTCAACGCTGCCACTGGCGACCATGCCGGCCAGCTCGTTCACCTGGACGGCGATCGTCTGGCTGAAGGGCGCGAACTGCGTTGGTGCGCCGCCGGGCACGCTCATCTCGAGCTTGCCGGCACCATCGGCGGTGACGTCGACGACGAACAGGCCGCGCTCGATGTCGCTGATCAGCACGATGCCGCTATCGAAGTAGGGGTACGTGCTCCACGCGCCGTTGAACGATGCGCGATCGCTACCCGGGAAGGTATCGAACCAGGCGACCTCGGTGGGGCTGGTCGGGTTGTCAGACAGGTCGAACACGCGCAGGCCGCTGCGGTAGTTGGCCTGGTAGAGCATGTCGCCCTTGACGTAGTTGTTGTGGTCGACGGCGGCCAAGCCCGTGGTGAACGTGCTTACCAGCGTGGGCCGCGTGATGTCCGAGACGTCGAACACCCGAGTGGTGGTCACCGAAACGCTGTCGCCCTCGTCGAGCTCGTCGTTGAGGTACAGGTACTGGCGATCCTCGCTCAGCCAGGCCTGGTGGGTGTAGCGCAGGGCGGCGTAATCGCTGCGGCCAACGAGGAACATGTTGCTCTTGTCGGTGACGTCCAGGATCTCAAGGCCGTCGAAGCCGTTGAGGCAGAACGCGATCTCGCGGCCGGCGTACGGGCCATCGGTGTACGTGACGACCTGAGCGTCGTGCACGTAGTGCGTGCTCCACTGGCCGACGATGGTCGGGTTCTCTGGGTTGTCCAGGCTGACGGCGATGAGCCCGCCGTTGGCGATGTTCGCGCCGCAGAGATAGATGTATCCCGAGTCGGGGTTCGAGATGATGTTGTGCGTGGTCTCGTGGCCGAACTGCCGCTTGTTCTGCACCAGGCGGACGCGACCGTCGTCGATCTCGCTCAGGTCCATGACCTGGATGCCCCAGCCACCCTCGCTCACGCCGTAGGCGTAGCTGCCGATGACCTTGACGTCGTGCCACGAGCTGCTGGGCCCCTCGACCCAGTCGATGATGACCGGGTTGGTCGGGTCGGTGACCTCGACGAAGCCAAAGCCGCGTTGCAGGCCCATGATGGCGTACTCGCGGCCGCTCGGGCTGGTGTAGCCCCAGCAGTCGTTGCCCGCACCGTGGCCGCCCGGGAAGGCGCTCAGCGGGATCCACGACAGCAGCGTCACGTTCTCGCTCTCAAAGACCGTGGCCGGGTTGTCCACGCCGCCGCCGCCGTCCTGCATCGCCGACAGCGACCAGATCGGGGCTTCCACCGCCGGCTGGGCGTCGACCAGCTTGCGCCAGCTCTCGTGTGCGCCCGCGGAGAGCGCCAAGCCGAGCCCCGCCGCACCGGCCAGGGCCAGCGCGGTGAAGCGGAAGGTACGGGAAGGGTTCGGACGGCGTTCGTCGGTCGTCGAGGTCTTCGTCATAATCGTGGGGCTCCCAGGGAGGACACTACACCCCATCGGTGCCATCTTGTTTCAGAATCCTGTGTTAAGTCCGCCGCGTATCGCTGCGGGCCACCCCGTCGTACCGTCTGGCAGGCCTGCCCGGCTTGCGCGGGTCGAGCCAACCTGTGCTGGAGGGCCGATGCCGAGAATTCCTATCAAATACCTATCATCGAGCCGATGGCTCGGGCTGCTCGTCGTGCTGGCCCTCCTGGCGTCTCCGGGCATCGCCCATGAGGCCAGCCAAGCGGCCCAGGAGGGCCGGCGGGCCCCCGGCAGCAACTGGCCGCTGTTCATCGACGACCAATTCCAGCCCACCATCGCCATCGCCTGGACCCAGCGCGACGGCACCGAGGTCGAGCTGGTCGAGACCCTGCCCTGGGGCAGCAAGACCGAGCTCGCGGACATGGGCCACAACGTGCTCGGCTTCGCGGCCGTGGGCGGCACACGCATCGACCTCCAGCAGGGCCACCCGCTGGGCTCGGTTGTCCGCGTGGGCTTCTACAAGAAGGACAACGGCGATCCTTTCTTTGAGGACATCAAGCCCGGCTCGATCGTCCGCATCCGCCTCGAGGGCGTGCGGTTTCTCGAGCCGGCTTCGGCCACCACGGCCACGACCCTGCACCACCTCCAATACGCGCTCGAGGACGTGCTGAACTGCGGCCTCGACGGCAGCGCGATCGACCAGTACAACACCGCAAACGACCAGGACACGCTGGGCGACCAAGTGACGAACCAGAACGGCCGGCCCGGCGTGCTACGCGTCGTCGGTGATGACGATACTTCGGACGCACCGTCGATCTACGTGCCAACCCAACCCGTCGACGCACAGCGCGGCAAAGGGCCGGAAGAGCGCTACGCGACGATCCGATTCGAACAGGACGCCAAGACGGGCGCCATCGCGGTGCGCGCCGAGCTGCCCTACGAACTGTTCAGGCATGTTCGCGATCCATGGCTGCGTGCCGAGCCGGGCACGTTCTTCGAGCCCACGCACTTCCACCTCGAGTTCGAGAGCCTGCCCGTTCGCGGAGCGCCGGACACCGAGAGCGAAGAGGCCGAAGGCCAGGCCGGGCCGTGAGCGCAACGCGACTGTTCGACGGCCACCTCGACCTCGCGTATCTCGCCGAGATCGGTCGCGACATGCACGCGCCGCTGAAGCAATGCCGCGGCACGCTGCTTCCCGCGTCGATCACGCTGCCCTCGCTCGCCGACGGCAACGTGCGCGGCTGCCTGGGCACGATCTTCACCGAGCTGAGCGAGGAGGACTCTCCCGAGGGCTTGCAACTCGGTGGCTTCCAGCACACCTACCCGCCCGGCGACGCCGAGGCCGCGCACCGCGCGGGCCTTCGGCAGCTCAAGCTCTACCACGCCTGGCGCGATGCGGGCGTGATCGACCTGCTGCCGAATCAGGGCGTCGCGCCGCTTGCCCTTGGCATCCTCATGGAGGGCGCCGACCCGATACGCAACGCCGACGAGGTCGCATGGTGGGCCGAGCAGGGCGTGATCGCCATCGGCCTGGCCTGGGCACTCGGCTCGCGATACGCCGGCGGGAACAGCCAGAAGTCCGGCCTCACCGCCGAGGGTCGCGACGTGGTGCGCGCGATCGATGACGCGGGCGTGATCCACGACCTCTCGCACCTGAGCGATGCGGCGATGGACGAGGTGCTCGACCTTGCGAAGGGCCGCGTCATGGCTAGCCACAGCAACGCGCGCGCGCTCCTTGGCGGCAGCAACCAACGCCACCTGCGCGATGAGAGCATCGCCGAGATCGCACGCCGCGGCGGCATCATCGGCATCAACCTCTACGCCGCCTTCCTCGATCCATCATTCGACAAGAGCAAGAAGCGTCCCCCGCTGCAAACCGCGCTCGACCAGGTGCTGCAAACCGCCAGCATCGCCGGCAAGGACGCCGTCGGCCTGGGTACGGACATGGACGGCGGTTTCGATGCGGCGCAGCTGCCCGCCGGCGTCAACGAGCCCGGAGATCTTCACACGCTGCTGGACATGCTTCGTGCAGAGGGCTGGAGCGACGCGGAGGTTGAGGGATTCGCCTTTGGCAATTGGTGGCGGGTGCTGGGGGCTGGCTAGCGATGGTGTCCGTGTGGGGTGGGATCTACGAACTCGTTCGCCACTGGTACCCGATCGCGTTCTCGCCGCTCGTGCTCGTCGTCGTCGTCGGTTTCGTGCTGTACTTCGTGGCGAGGAATCGACCCGAGAGCCTCGCCGCCCGGTTCCTGTATTCGCTGCGACCGCTCAAGCATCGGGCGCTGCGAGATCATCCGACGATCTGCGCTGCGTGCGGCTACCCGGTCGCGAGCGGCCCCCAATGCCCGGAGTGCAGCGCGTCGTACGCCGAGCCGGGCGCGATCTTGTATCGGCATGAGTTACTCGGTCGCGCCGTGAGGGTGCCCGGGTGGTTGCGATTGGCGCTCGTCGCGCTCGTAATCGTGCTGGCGGCGTGGGCGATCGCACCGGTCGGCCGGCTCATCGGCGGCGCGATCGAGTGGGACACGCTCACGCCGGCGAACGAACTCTTCCACGCCGAGTACACGACGGCGAATGCGACGGCGGGGCCGAACTACAGCGTCCAGCTCTCGGCCGACTACGTCGTCGACGCCGCGCCGGGAAGCACGCGTGCACCGCTCTGGGGCCACGTCACCTTCATCCTCGACAACTACACCACCAAGGACCTCGGGTGGCTGAACGTTGATCTTGATCAGAAGTCGTGGGTTCTGCACTTCTACCAGGGGGGCTTCAAGCCGCCGTTCCAGCCCGCGTCGAGCGCGAACGGCACCGCGATCGACACGGGCATCTCGGAGTTGTACAGGGTCATGGGGCTCGACCAGTTCTGGGCCGGGTCGCCCGCGGAAGTGGCGGACCTGCAACGGCTGGCAGCGCTCGCTATCGGCGGGGAATTTCGGACCATCGAAGAGCTCGAGAGCCTCTCGAACGATCCGGGCGCTCTCGTCTGGACCCAGAACACGCTGGCAAGGAGCTCGGGGAAGTGGTATAAGTTCCGCCTTCCCACCCCAACAAGCACGACCGGCGGCCTCCTGGGGCTCGGCGTCCTGTCGGTTCCGATTCTGATGTCGGCCGGTTACGCGGTACTGCGCGTGATCAAGCGCTACCGCGCGTGAATCCGGCGCGACCAGCGATCCGCTAGCGTCATCGGTTCTGAGTCATCGCGGCAGATGCCACACCACATCACCGCATCCAGCAGCATCGCCGTCTCGTCGCCCACTGGTGGCGGCGGCGCGGGCGGGAGTGCCGCGAGCGGGCGCAGCATGCGGCGGGCGTAGACCTCGGGGCGCGTGACGTTCGCCGAGCTTGCCTCGGCCTCGCGGAACGTGGAGTTCAGCAGGTTGTCGATGCGCGCCACGCGGTCGTCGGGATACGGGTGCGTCGAGAGCCACACGGGTGGGCGCTGGCCGCCCTCGCTCAAGCGCGCGAGCGTCATCATCACGCCGCGCTGGCCGCTGGGCTTGTAGCCAGCGCGCGACATGTACCGCATGCCCAATTCGTCGGCTTGGTACTCGGCGTCTCGGCCGTAGCGCAAGACCACGAGCTGGCCGCCAACCTGCGCTACAGGCAGGCCGTACTGGCCGTAGCGCCGCAGCACGCTGTCCTCGTCGGCGGCACCGATGACAATGGCGCCGGCCACGAGACCGCCCTGCATCAGCATCGCGCGGCTCATCTGCCGATTGCCATGGCGCGCGGTCACGTGGCCGATCTCGTGTCCCAAGACGCCGGCGAGCTCGGCCTCGTTCTTGAGCTGCGACGCCAGCCCGCGCGTGATGAACACCTGGCCACCGGGCAGGGCGAACGCGTTGAGCACGTCCGAGTTGAGGATGGTGAACTCCCACGGCAGATCGCTAGGCACACCCTCTTCGAGATACGGCACCATCGACATACCAACCTCGGTGACGTAGTCGCGGATGGCGGTGTCGGGCACCGGCCCGCCGAACTCATCCCGGAAGCTCGGTGCGGCCTCGAGGCCGAGCGAGACATCGCTGTCCCAACTCGGCGAGAGCGTGAAGAAGCGATCGCCGGTGGTCGGGTCGGTCGCGCAGCCCGTGAGAGCCGGGAGAACCGCGAAGACCATGACCGCCAGTACCTGCTTGAAACCGGGCATCCCCAAGGCATCCCTCCTTGACGGCCGGGGCGAGGCCCGGCCCGCTCTATCCTTATGACAGTATGGATCGCGGCCCGACCCCGAATGCCCCAACCCATTCCACCGAAGCGGCCCCCGCATGGGACGGCTCCACCCTCGCCGATCCGCATCAAAGGTCCGATAAAGCAGATCGCGTCCGCGACATGTTCACGGCGATCGCGGGCTCGTACGACCTCAACAACCGTGTCCACTCGTTCCTGCTCGATCAGCGTTGGCGGAAGTACACCGTCAAGCGGGCCGAGGTGCGGCCTGGCGACGCCGTGGTCGATGTGGCCTGCGGCACGGGCGACCTGGCGGAGGCGTTCGCCCGCACGCCAGCGCAGTCGGTGATCGGCGTCGACTTCACCCACGCCATGCTCGAGCGGGCGAAGCATAGACAAAACCAATCAGAAGACCGTTCCATCACAAACATCGTCTATGTCGAGGGCGATGCCATGGCCCTTCCGCTCGCCGACGCCTGCTGCGATGTGCTGTCCATCGCCTTCGGCCTGCGCAACGTCCAGGAGCCAAAGGCCGCGATCGACGAGTTTGCCCGAGTGCTGCGGCCGGGCGGGCGGTTGGTCATCTTGGAGTTCGATCGGCCGAGCTTCGCCCCGATCCGATGGGGGCACGACCTCTACACAAAGGTCATCATGCCCCGGACGGCAACGTGGATCAGTCGTGATCGATCCGGGGCGTACCGGTATCTGCCTAGGTCCGTACAGACGTTCCTTAGTCGGGAGCGGATCTTGGATCTGATGCGCCAAACCGGGCTTGAAGAAGTCTCGGCGAAATCGCTTTCGGGCGGTATCTGCGCGTGTTATTTCGGACGTAAGCCGTAGACCATCCTCTCGCTGCGCAGGCTTTGCCGCGCAGCAAATGCACATCCCGCTTTTTTTCTCGCCGCTGCGAGCCAGCGTTGCAAGATGGCGATGTAACCCCCGCTCGCGGACGGCGACTGTCGCCGGTGCCCGCGGCAAGCGAACGACTGGCTCCCGCGCAAGGGCGGGGCGGAACAGGGGATGCAACATGTGCACGGACGCGCTCCGCGAACGGTTCTTTGATGTCCTTGTCTCGGGAGACCGGGTCGAGGCCCGGCAGGTCGTCCTACGAGCCCTGGAAACGGGCGACAGCGCGATCGACCTGATCACCGAGTTGTATTGGCCCACGTACGAGCGGGTCGAGAAGCTCTACCGGGCCGACCATCTCAGCAAGCTGGGCCATCACTACGCGACGCGCCTGCTCCGCGTGCTGGCCGATCAGACTGCGGGCCTTATCTCACCGGCTGCAAGCAATGGGCGCACGGTTATCGTCACCTGCGGCCCGCGAGACTCGGACGACCTCGCCGGCCAGTTGGCAACGGACATGCTGGTCAGCCAGGGCTTTACCGTGCACTTTGGCGGCGGCGGCATCCCCAACGACGAACTGCTCGCCGAGGTCAAGCTGCGCGACCCTGCGGCCCTCGTCATGTTCTCGTCGGGCGCGAACGACCTGCCGTTCATCCGCGAGCTGATCGACACCGTGCACGACACCGATCCGGAGCGCGATATGCAGATCGCGGTGGGCGGCGGCGTGTTCAATCGTGCCGAGGGCCTGGCCGCCGAGATCGGCGCCGATCTGTGGGGCGATGACCCGCTGGAGGTGGTGCAGGCTTTGATCGAGGAGGCGGACGTCCGCGCCGAGCCGCGTCAGCGTCGCCGCCGCCGCAAGACCGCCGCCTGAGCCACCCCAAGGACGGCTCTGGCACATACCGGCGCCAGGCGTGATCAAGATCTCGCTAGGACCGATATCTCCCGATCTGGAATCGACCTTTTCAGGCCCGCCACGGGGTGCAACCCGGTGGCGGGCTTGTGGTATAGTGATATCGCATGGAGCGTCAACAGGAACAATCCCTGATCGATTCGGCACTGGCCGGCGATCGCTTGGCCGCCGAGGAGCTCGTGCGGGCCCACCAGATGTCGCTCTACGCATTCATGCTTCGTCGCTGCGGCCGCCCCGAGGTCGCCGAGGATGTCGTCCAAGAGGCCTTCGTCAGGGCGCTGACCAACCTGCACCGCTTCGATTCGCGGTTCCGCTTCTCGACGTG
This sequence comes from uncultured Phycisphaeraceae bacterium, assembly GCA_937899905.1. Classification (GTDB taxonomy): domain Bacteria; phylum Planctomycetota; class Phycisphaerae; order Phycisphaerales; family UBA1924; genus JAHCJI01. Next base: position 2,092 of record CALCCF010000005.1, on the reverse strand, counting down.
GCTGTTCACGATCGCCAAGCGGCTGCACTGCAACGTGGTGCAGAAGTCTTCGCCGACGTTCGACACCGACCTGGTATCACTGAGCGCCGAGCCGGTGGCCTCGCACGAGGTCGACGTGAGCACCGATGAGCAACGCTCAATCACGCGGAGCGACCTCGACGAGGCGCTGTCTCGTCTGCCCGAGACGCAGCGTGACATCGTGATCCTGTTCCACCAGTGCGAATGGCCGATCGCTCGATTGGCCGAGCACTTCCTGATGCCGTCCGGCACGATCAAGAGCCACTTGCATCGCGGCCGGCGCAAGCTGCGCGTGGCGCTCGAGGCCGTTCGGGCCGAGCGTCGGAGCCAGCACTCTGCCCACACATTGCATTCGCAACCGAGTTCTCGGGTCGATCGTGGGGATCAGCCATGACGCATCGCAACGGGCCGAACGGCCAAGATAGTGTGAACGAACGGGACCTACTCGAGGCCTACTTCGACGGCGAGCTCGACAGCGCCGGCAAGGGCCGGCTGCACGAGGCGCTGCGCCAGGACACGGTGCTGGCCGAGGAATTCAGCCGCACGAGCGAGGCCGTGTCGATGCTGCGCCAGAGCGCGAGCAACACGAGCCTGAAGGTCGACCTGACCGACAGCGTGATGGCACGCTGTGAGGTGCGCGACCGGTTGCTGAGCAAGCGCGGCCGCCGATTCGTGCTCGCCGGACGCTCGGCAGTGGCACTCGCGACGCTGATGATCGTCGCGGGCCTTGTGCTGTGGGTGCGCGTAACCCCGCCGCAACTGCGGCTGGCGGAGAGCGAGCGGCCGCTGGGCGTGCTGCTCGAGAGCGGCGACGCCGAAGCGGGCGAGCTGCGGCTGGTGCCCTCTGAGGTCCAGCAAGATCTGGCCGACTCGGTCGACCAGAGCAAATCGCACGGCACGATCGTCTTCAACCTCGAAGCCGACTCGGCGACGAGCTTCTCGTCTTTCGGAGTTTCCAACGATGTCTTGCCTATGCCGCAACGCACGGCGATGGCCCAACTCCCGCTGCTTGCCCGGCCTGAAAACATCGAAGCGCAGCGCGCCGCGGCCGCCCGGCTTGGCCCATTGCCGATGGCCGGCCAGCACGCCGCGAGCATGGTGCGCGGCGACCTGCCCAACGCCCACGGCTGGTGGGGCCGGTCCAAGACGCCGCAGCTCACGCTGCCGGGCTTCACCGTCACCGAGCACGGCGGCCTGCTCATCGTGCGTCCCGAGCCCGGCACAACCGGCGACCGAGCTCGCGAGTAAACCCCACCATGCGCCGCTGGCTGCTCGCAGTCTTCGTGCTTGCGCTGGCTCGCGAGACGATCGCGACCGGGCGTGCACTCGATGACGACCTCCTCGAGCGATTGCCGCAGGGCGTCTCGTTTGCGATCGCTGTCGATGGAGCGGCGGAGCGACGCGACGGCGAGGCGGCGCGCGCGTTCATCGATTGGATGGCCGAGCGCGAAGCAATGCCGCTCACTCAACGCGCGTGGGGCTTGCTCGCCAATCGCGTCGACCTGAGCGAACCCGAGTTGTTCGATCGCTTGCTCGGAACGGCCGCAGCGCGCGGGATCGCGCAGCCTTCCGATGACCGCGACGCAGGATGGATCGTTCTGGCAGAAGTCGATGACTCGTTCCAGGATCGCCTGCTCCAGCGGGCACGAGCCGTCCCGAGGAAGGTCGTCCACGGCCGCACCGTGTTCGGTCTCGAGGAAGAGACGTTCCTTGTTGCCGCGCTCCCATCGCAGCGCAAGGACGCGGGCGTGCTGGCGATGGCACCGGCCGAAGCCGGCTGGATCCTGGAGCAAACGCTTGCCGCCGCGACCGGCAAGCAGCCGGCGCTTTCCAAGCGATTCTGGCCCGAGCGTGGCAACGCATTCGCGAGGGGCTTCTGGAGACCAGACGCCGCATCATCGGACGGCCGTAGCTTCACCCAAAACATCACGCGTTGGATCGTGGGGCGCGATGAGTCTGCGGCTCCAATCACGTTCGCCGTGGATGTACGAGGCAGTGAGCTGGACGCGTCGATTGCCCGCGCGAGCACATCGCTCCGCTCGCTCGCCGCGCCCGCCGAGGCGTCCGAGGGCGT
>CALCCF010000004.1 GCA_937899905.1 uncultured Phycisphaeraceae bacterium | reverse complement strand
GAAGGCCTTGAGATCTTCTACCGCGAGGCGGGGTCGGCCGACGCGCCCGTGGGTCTCTTGCTCCACGGCTTCCCGACCTCGAGCCACATGTTCCGCGAGCTGATTCCCGAGCTTGCATCTGAGTACCGCGTGATCGCGCCCGACTACCCGGGCTTCGGCGAATCGGCGACGCCACCGCGTGACGAGTACGACTACACGTTTGCGAATGCCGCGGACATCGTGGGCCAGCTTATCGACGAACTCGGCGTCGAATCGTACAGCGTCTACTTGATGGACTACGGCGCACCCGTCGGCTTCCGCCTGTTCGAGGCCGAGCCGGAGCGTGTGGATGCGTTCATCATCCAGAATGGCAACGCGTACGACGAGGGCCTTCGCGAGTTCTGGGATCCGATCAAGGCCTACTGGGCGGAGCGGACCGAAGCGAACGCGGCGCCGCTTCGTGAGTTCCTCAACCTCGAGGGCACCAAGTGGCAGTACACCCACGGCGTGCGCAACGTCGAGAACATCAGCCCCGACACCTGGAACCACGTGCAGCCCAAGCTCGATCGCCCGGGTAACAAGGACATCCAGCTCGACTACTTCTACGACTACCGCACGAACGTCGATCGCTACGACGAGTGGCAGCGTCTCTTTCGTGAGCACCAGCCGCCGACGCTCATAACCTGGGGCACAGGGGACTACATCTTCCCAACCGAGGGCGCGCACCCGTACCGGCGTGACCTGGAAGACGTCGAGTTCCACCTGCTGGAGACGGGCCACTTCGCACTTGAAGAAGACGGCGATGTGATCGCCGGACTGATGCTGGACTTCCTCGGCCGGAAGGTGGGGTCCGCAGATCGGTGAGCCTCAGGGGCAACCGGTGTCGAAGGCGGTCTGGAACGCCAGAAAATCAAAGATCGTGAACCGGCCGTCGCCGTCGAAATCGGCGGCTGGATCACGTGCGTCGAACAGGTTCTGGAACATCAGGAAGTCGAACACGGTCAGCCTGCCGTCCTCATCGAGGTCGGCGCCGCATTCGAGGGCGACGACGCCGAAGAGCTCGAACGCCCACTCCTTTGGCGTTGGATGGAAGTCGGTCATCGGTTGCCACGCGTCGAGCACCTCTCCCGATTCGCGTGCCGAGAAGTTCCACTGCGCGGTCGCGTCGCCGTTGATCCACTCCGGATGCAGCGGCGCGTTGACGGGCTTGCCCGGGCCGGGCGCACAGTGCGTGCGGAAGCCGAGGAAGTACCGGCCGGCCTCGAGAGGGACATCAACGTTCATCGTGTTGCGATAGATCGTTCCGAAGCTCGGATTGCTCAGTCCGCTGTCGACGACATCGATCGAGGCGTCGGATTCGCCCACGATCAGATCTCCAGGCGCGCCGGTCGCATCGTCGTACTCGTAGATGTACCAGTCTCCGCCGAGGATCACCGGAGGGTCGATCCACACGGAGTAGAAGACGATCTCGGTGAGCGTGGTCGTGGTGGGGGAGCCGATGGCAAAATCGTCTGCGGCGATGCGCAGCGAGTCGGGCATGCGCACGGCGCTCGAGGCGAAGCCGGTGGCCTCCAACGCGGCGTCGCCCTCGTGGTTGATCCACAGGGCGTCTTGGGCCAGCGTCGAAGCCGGGAACACGAGCGCGGCGACGAGTGTTGACCGTTGCATCCAAGCCCCCTTCTCCGCTCCTCGCGGCTTTCCGATGGAATCCTGTAGCTACGGCCCAGCCAGTCTCAGCGTTGCGCTCGGAGGGGTTCGGGCCGACCCGTTTTTCGCCGGACCGACACACTCTTGAGATATACTTGGAGTCGGAATCAGAGTGAACTCAAAAGGCCGCCCGGCCCGATTGCCCCTGCCCCTCGGGCCCAGGAGACGACCATGACGACCGCGAACACGAACAGCACGAGCATCACCGGCGCGGGCCTGGACGCCAACGGCGCGCCCGCCGAGGTCGATCCCGTCTCGGTCACGATCTCCGGCATCGTGCTCGACGAGAAGTATGGGCCCGATAAGCTGCCGACCTCGCTCGAGAATTTCGATCGCGACATCGCCCAGCCCGGCTCGTACCCATACACGCGCGGCCTGTACCCGCAGGGGTATCGAAGCCGGCTGTGGACCATGCGGCAGTTTGCCGGCTTTGGCTCGGCCGACGACACCAACCAGCGCTTTAAGTATCTGCTCCAGGCCGGCAAGACGACCAAGACCAAGGCCAACACCGGGCTGTCGACCGCGTTCGACCTGCCCACGCTCATGGGCCGCGATAGCGATGATGCGCTCAGCGTCGGCGAGGTCGGCAAGTGCGGCGTGGCGATCGACACCATCGAGGACATGCACCGGTTGTACGCGGACATCCCGATCGACAAGGTCACCATCAGCCAGACGATCAACGGGCCGGCGTGCGTGATCTGGGCCATGTACCTGGCGATGGCCAAGCAGCGCGGCTTCGACATCGCTGATCTTGGTGGAACGCTCCAGAACGACATCCTCAAGGAGTTCCACGCCCAGAACGAGTTCATCTATCCGCCCGAGCCCAGCGTAAAGCTCGTGGTCGACACCATCGAGTTTCAGGCCCAGCACATGCCCAAGTGGAACTCTGTGAGCATCAGCGGCTACCACATCCGCGAGGCTGGCAGCACCGGGCCGCAGGAGCTCGCCTTCACGCTGCGCGACGGCATGGAGTACGTCGAGGCGTGCCTGCTCCGTGGGCTGGACATCGAGAAGTTCGGCCCGCGTCTGAGCTTCTTCTTCAACAGCCACAACGAGTTCTTCGAGGAGGTCTGCAAGCTGCGTGCGGCCCGCCGCATCTGGGCCCGGATGATGCGCGAGCGCTACGGCGCGCAGAGCGAGCGCAGCTGGTTCATGAAGACGCACGTTCAGACCGCCGGCTGCAGCCTGACCGAGCAGCAGCCGCTGAACAACATCGTGCGCGTCGCTTACCAGGCGATGGCCGGCGTGCTTGGCGGCTGCCAGAGCCTGCACACCGACAGCATGGACGAGACGCTGGGCCTGCCCACCGAGCAGGCCGTCACCGTCGCGCTCCGCACGCAGCAGATCCTGGCCCACGAGACCGGCGTGACGCGCACGGTCGACCCGCTGGGCGGCAGCTACTTCGTCGAGGCGCTGACCGACGAGGTCGAGGCCCAGGCGCTGGCGTACATCCAGGAGATCGACGACATGGCCGGCGGCGCGTGGACCGGCCAGGACGCCGGCCGGCCCACCGGCGGGTACGGCGGCGTGGTCGAGGGCATCCACCAGGGCTACTTCCGCCGCAAGATCGCCGAGGCGAGTTATCGCTTCAGCGAAGAGTGCGAGGCCCACGACCGCATCATCGTCGGCGTTAACGAGTACGTCGAGGACAACGAGGACCGGCCGATCGACATCCTGCAGATCGGCCCGGAGGTCGAGGAGACCCAGCTCGAACGTCTGGGTGCGTTCAAGGCCAACCGCAACGCCGACGAGACCAAGCGTGCCCTCGACGCCATCCGCACCGCCTGCCAGAAGGGCGAGAACGTCATGCCCCACCTCATCGAGGGCGCCCTGGCCAACGCCACGCTGGGCGAGATGGTGCAGGCGATGGCGGATATCTATGGGCGGTATGCGGGTGGGCCGGAGTGGTAATGGGCCGCTACAAGACTCCATCCGAAGGCGGGACCGGCGGCCAGCGAGGTCACTCCAACATGAAGCACCGGGCGTATTCCCATGAACTCAAGGAAGCCACGCGCCGTGGTCGTCGGATCGAAGCCGTGAACGAAATCGAAGAACAGCTCTACGCCGCCGCTGACCGAACCGCGCCCCCGCGTATGCGACAGCGCGTTGGGCGTGGCTAACACCGCGGTGGAGGATGAGCGGTGCTTGGAAAGCTCTTTGGGCGTAAGAAGAACTCGGCTCCGGGCAAGTCGTTCAAGCTGGCCCCAGACGAGATCCGCCAGCTCGTTCCACCGATGGGTGCGTGCATCGCGACCGACAAGATCACGGTCGAGGGCGAGCCCGTTGGCTGGATGTACCGGGAGCCGCCCGGCTTCCAGGGCGATAGTGGTTGGAGGTTCTTCTCTGGAACCGAGACCGAGGCATACCTCGACAACGTGCAGAACTCGGGCATGTATGAGGTCAACACGATCGCGAACTACGACCCCGACATCGTCGAGTTTCTCACCGCGCCCACGAACTCGGCTTTCGCTCGAGACTCGGTCGGATCACCGCTGCGGCCCGCGGATCCGCCCGTCGCCAACTGATCCTTCAAATTGAGTCACCTTAGTTCGGCGGCGACTCATCAAACCCCCGAGCCTCCTCCTCCGCCAGCCGCCGTTCGACTTCCTCCGCACTCGACAACTCACCCTCCGTGCCCGCGACGACGGTGGCGACCATCGCGTCGCCGGTGACGTTGCAGGTGGTGCGGCACATGTCTAGCAGGCGGTCGACGCCAAGGATGGCGGCGATGCCCTCGAGTGGGACGCCCACGCTCTGGAGCACGATGACGAGCATGACCACGCCCGCGCCGGGCACGCCGGCGGTGCCGATGGACGCCAGCGTGGCGGTGCCGACGATGGCGAGCTGGTCGCCCAGGCCCAGGTTCATGCTGTAGAGCTGGGCGATGAAGACGGCCGCGACGCCCTGGTAGAGGGCCGTGCCGTCCATGTTGATGGTGGCGCCCAGCGGCAGCACGAAGCTGGAAACCTCTTCCTTGACGCCCAGCCGCTTCTCGACGCACTCCATTGTGACCGGTAGCGTGGCGCTGCTGCTGGCACTACTAAACGCGAGCAGCTGCGCGGGGGCGATGGCCTTGTAGAAGCGGCCCGGCCCGACGCCGGTGAAGAGCTTGAGCACCAGCGGGTACACGACCACGGCCATGAGCGCGAGGCCGCCGACGACGCACAGGCTGTAGACCAGCAGCGCACCGAGGACATCGAGCCCGAGGTCGGCGACCACGATCACGATGAGCGCGAACACGGCGACGGGTGCCGTGCGCATGAGGATCTCGACGAGTTTGATGATCGCGTCGGTCATGCCCTCGCAGAAGGCGATGACGGGCCCGGATCTTGCGGTGGGCACGAGCGTGAGCCCGATGCCGATCGCGAGGCTGAGCACGACGATCTGGAGCATGTTGCCGCCGGCGATGGCGCCGAAGGGGTTCGAGGGCACGAGGTTCACCAGACGCTCCCACCCGCTCTGGGCCTGGCCTCGGGCGGCGGTCTGCTGGTCTTCCTCGGCCTCGGCCTGGTAGGTGAGCAGGAGCTGGTCGCGCGTTTCCTGGGGCACGAAGTTGCCCGGGCGCACGATGTTGGCCAGCAAGAGGCCGAAGGAGATGGCGACGGCCGTGGTGACGAGGTAGATGCCGATGGTCTTGCCGCCGATGCGGCTGAGCTTGGCGATGTTGTTCAGGCTGCTGACGCCCACAATGAGGCTGAACAGCACGATGGGTACCGCGATGAATCGCAGGCACCGCATGAAGAGGTCGCCCAGGAAGTCCACGGAGTTGCGCACGAACCGGACGGTGCGGGCGACGACGCTGGGGTCGGCGTTGGCGGGGGAGCCGTCCTCGAGCACGGCCGCGGCGTCGCCCGCGAGGAACGCGGCTGGGTTGTCGACGCCCATCGAGGCCCAGGTGTTGCTGGTCCACGCGACGTTGACGATCAGCCCGACGACAATGCCCAGGACCAGGCCGATGATGATCTGCCAGTGCAGGCCGAGCTTCTTGCGGCGTGGGGTGTTGGGCGCGTCGGCCATGGGTGCCTCCCGGGACTGGGTTCTTGCATCGATGGGTTTGCATCGAGCGGATGGATGGATCCGCCAACACTATGCGGGTGTGTTCGCGATCTGTGAGAGTCGCTCGTACAATGGCTCGTGGCGAGGAAACGGCAGGTCAGCAGCCGGCGATACCGGCGGTACATCGAGCGAGAGCGTGAGCGGCGGAGCGAGGCGGACAAGGTCTCGGACGACCCGCTAGCGAAGAAGGGCCGGCGCAGCCGAGGCTTTGGGACGCTCGCGCGCGAGTTCTGGGGGCTCTTGCGTGGGCACCGAGGCACGGTCGTCGCCTCGCTGGTCACCCTGACGATCGCGACGGGCCTGGGCCTCTTGCTGCCGCTGTCGACCAAGGTCGCGCTCGACTTCATCCTGAGCACCGAGCCGGGGCTTGTCGGGCTCGCCGAGTCGCTGCCGCAGCCGCAACGCGAGGAGGCGCTCGAGCACTTGGGCTCGCTCGATGAGGACGGCATGCGATCGCTGCGATGGCGGGCGCTGCTGGTGCTGTGCGGCGCGATGATGTTGGTCGCCACGCTGGGCGTCGCATTCGGGCTCTGGGGTCGCTGGCACATGACGCGGCTGACCAAGCGTGTGCAGGCGATGCTGCGGCGGCGCACGTTCGAGCACGCGGCCCGGCTGCCCTTGCACCGTGTGCACGCGATGCGGAGCGGTGGGGTGGCGAGCATCCTGCGCGAGGACGCGGGTGCGGCGGCCGAGTTGCTGTTCGGGCTTATCTATAACCCGTGGCGCGCGGTGGTCACGCTGCTGGGCGCGCTCGTGGCGATGACCATCGTCGATTGGCGGATGCTCGCGGGCGCGTTGCTGCTGCTGCCGGTGGTGTGGATCACGCATCGCGCCTGGATTGCACGCATCCGGCCGATCTATCGCGACGTGCGCAAGACGCGCAGCGATATCGACGCGCACGCGACCGAGGCCTTTGGCGGTGCCCGCGTGGTCCGCGGTTTTCACCGCGAGCAGCAGGAGTCGGCGAGGTTTACCGGCGGCGTCCACCTCATGGCGCGGCAGGAGCTGCGCGCGTGGTGGTGGAGCCGGAGCGTCGAGCTCGTGTGGGCGGTGATGATCCCCGCTGCGAGTGCGGGCGTGCTGCTCTATGGCGGGGCGGCCGTGCTGGGCGACCGCATGACCATCGGTGATGTCATGATGTTCTCGGTGTACCTGCTCTACCTGCTTGGGCCTGTAGAGGCCTTGGCGGCGAGCGCGACGCAGATCCAGAACGCGCTCTCGGGCCTCGATCGCTCGCTCGATCTGCTCGAGGAGCCGATGGAGTTCGCCGAGACCCGCGATGGTGCGACGGCGATGCCCGCGGCAGTTCACGGCCGGATGAGCATCGAGGGCGTGTGGTTCGCGTATCCGAAGTCGAACGAGAACGGCGATGGTGATCCAGAGGGCGAAGAGCTTGAGTTCGTGCTGAAGGACATCAACCTGGACGTGCCGGCAGGCTCGACGGTCGCGCTCGTGGGTCGCAGCGGCTCGGGCAAGACGACGATGTGCAACCTCGTCGCGCGGTTCTACGACCCGACGCGCGGGCGGATCCTTCTCGACGGCGTCGATCTGCGCGACATCAACGTCGATCGCTACCGGGCGCTGCTGGGTGTTGTCGAGCAGGACGTCTTCCTCTTCGACGGCAGCATTTACGACAACATCGCCTACGCGCGGCGGTGGGCGACGGAAGAAGACGTCAAGGAAGCCGCGAGGATCGCGAGCGCCGACGAGTTCATCGAGGATCTGACTGAGGGCTACGACACCATCGTCGGCGAGCGCGGCGTGCGCCTCAGCGGCGGGCAGAAGCAACGCATCGCGATCGCGCGGGCCGTGCTCGCCGACCCGAAGGTGCTCATCCTCGATGAGGCGACGAGCAACCTCGACACGCACAGCGAGAAGCTCATCCAGCGCGCCTTAGCCCAGCTTACTAGCGAGCGAACGACCTTCGTCATCGCCCACCGTTTGAGCACCATCCGCCACGCCGACGCGATCGTGGTCATGCACAAGGGCGCGATCACCGAGGTCGGCACGCACGAGGAACTGTTGGCCAAGGGTGGGGCGTACGCGGGGTTGGTGCAGGCGCAGGTTGAGGATTTGGAAGAAGACGCGAGTGTGAGCTAGGCGTGTTAAGCCTGGGCTTGCGCCCGGGCCTCGTTCTTTCCATCGCCTATTGCTCGATGCCCATTGCCTATCCCTCGGCCTCCGCCGCCATGTCCTCGTCGAGGTTGTGGTAGACCTTCTGCACGTCCTCGTTGTCCTCGATCGCGTCGATGAGGTTCATGAGCTTGGTGGCTTCTTCGGGCGTGGGCTTGGCGATGACGTTGGGAATCTTGTCGATACCGCCCTCGCTGACCTCGATCTCGGCCTTCTCCAGGGCCTGCCGCACCGTGTGGTAGTCGGTGCGCTCGGTCGTGATGACCCACATGCCCGCGTCGTCGCCTTCGCCTTCCGGAGCCTCGATGTCTTCGGCCCCTGCTTCGAGCGCGACCTCCTTGAGCTGCTCTTCGGTGGTCTTGTCGGCCTCGATGAAGATGCGGCCCTTGGTCTCGAACATGAACGCCACACTGCCGGCGTTGCCCAGCGTGCCGCCAGCCTTACTGAAGATGAAACGCAGGTCGTTCACCGTGCGCGTCTTGTTGTCGGTCAGTGCGTCGACGATGATCGCGACACCGCCGGGGCCGTAGCCCTCGTAGGCGTTCTCTTCGAAGCCCGCGCCGTCGGCGGCGCCGCTGCCCTTGTCGATGGCCCGCTGGATCGTGTCCTTGGGCATGTTGGCGTAGCGGGCCTCGTCGATGGCGTAGCGCAGCGTGAGGTTGGTCTCGGGGTCGCCCCCGCCCGAACGTGCGGCAGCCATGATGGCCTTGGAGCACTTGCTCCAGATCTTGCCCTTCTTCTTGTCCTGCCGCTCCTTGCGGTGACGGATGTTCGCCCACTTGCTGTGTCCGGCCACGTCGTGCTCCCTGTGCCCTCGATGCTCCGGCCAAGGATCGAAGCCCGGCCCGCGGTGGCATTGTAGTGTCGGTGTTCGTGTGTCCTACACCCGGGCCAGCCGGCCCGCGGCCGCCTCGAGCCGGGCGTACGCGTCCCGCGCGTCCTCGGGCTGGCAGACCCGGGTGAGCAGGTCGGCCGCGTCGGTGTCGGGCGTCTCGGGGCCGACGATGCCCTTCTCCGCTAATACGCTCCGCAGCCGATCGTCGACCGGGATCCGCGGCTCGCCAATTGCCAGCAGCATGACGCGATCGATGACGAACGCCGGCAGTCCCGGGATGTCCTCGAGGAACGTCCGTACTTCCAAGGTGCCGGCTCGCGCGACACGATCGATGCTCACGTCATCCTCGGCATCGAACACGCACATGAGCGCGGTGGCGATGAGGTCGGCCCGTTCGGTCGCATGCGAGTCGTCCAGGCCGATCGCCTGCTCGATCTCATCAACCAAGGCGACTCGGAGCTCGTTGAGGTCCACGAATTGCTCGGCGAGCCGGCGTGCGGCCGACGCAGCCTTGGGCTCGCCGGCCTCCCACACGAGCAGCGCGAACACGAACTCGGCCGTTGCCGCATCGGGCGAGCCGGGCAGTAAGGCCGCGGGTTCAAGAGGCGGCGCAGCCGGCACACCCTCGAGCCACGCCTCGAGCGTGCGCCTGGCCTCGGCCACGGGATGATCGATCGGCGAGTTCACGGCTCGCCCCGATCAGCGTCGGCGTCATCAGATGCCGCTTCGGGCTTCGCGTCCATCTCCTCGCGCACCTTCGCGAGCTCGCCGAGCACCTCGGCCTGCTTCTTGAGGCTTCCGTCCTCGACGAAGCGGAGCTCGGGCATGGTCCGCGTGCGGATCAGGTCGCCGACCTCGCGCCGGATGTGCCGTGCCGCGCTGCGCAGCCCATGCACGGTGAGCGCCTGGTGCTCCTGCGGCAGCACGGAGATGCCGATGGTGGCCTGCTTCGAGTCGGGCGTGATGTCGACCTTGGTGACCGTGATCAGCCCTCGCACGCGCGGGTCTTGCAACCCTCGTGCGAGCACCTGCTGCACGCTCTTCTCGATCGAGGAAGCCAGTCGCTCGGTCTTCGTGCTCACGACGTCTGATCCTCTGCGTGGTGTTCGTCGTTATGGGCAAAGTGCGCGAGCATCTCGGCCGCGATATCACCCTCGTCCGGCCCAGTCACCGGCTCGGCCAAGTCCTCGCGGCTGGGCACGATGATCTCTCGCCGCACGTTGCCGATCTGACCATCACGCAGCTCGGTTAGGCGATTCCATGTGCGATCGAGCAGCTCGTGGGCCCGCGGCCCATCTTTCGCCACGATCGCCGCACCCATCATGGCGACCGAGAGGTTGTCGTGCGCGCCAACCTCGGCGATGCTGATGCGCAGCTCGCGGCTGAGCTTGTCCCGAACGCTGCGAACCACGGCACGCTTGTCTTTCAAAGACTCGGCGCCGGGTACAAGAAGCTCAAACTGGAGGACTCCAATGACCATGTGCTGAAGTGACGCGGTATCGCGATCACGAAGCGACGAAGGGGGTCGTGATTGCGGCGGTTCGGGAGCGCTTCGTCGCGCAATCGCTCCGTCACTTCAACGCTCTCTCAGAGCGTCCGCTTGACCTCGACCTGCTTGTAGCACTCGAGGATGTCGCCTTCCTTGATGTCGTCGTAGCCGTCGATCTTCATGCCGCACTCCATGTTCGCGCGAACCTCCTTCGCGTCGTCCTTGAAGCGCTTGAGCTGCGACAGCTTGCGGTCGTTCTCGATGACGATGTCGCCACGGGTGACGCGGATGAGCGCATCGCGCTGCACCACGCCGTCGGTGACGTAGCAACCCGCGATCGTGCCGACCTTGGACACCTTGAACACCGCACGCACCTCGGCGTGTCCGAGGACCTCCTGGCGGAGCTCCGGTTCGAGCATGCCTTCGGCGGCCTTCTGCATGTCCTCGGTGATGTGGTAGATCACGTCGTAGCTGCGGATCTGCACGCCCTTGCTCTCGGCGAGCTTGCGGGCCTTGCCCGAGGGGATGACGTTGAAGCCGATGATGACGGCCTTGGACGCCTCGGCCAGCAACGCATCGCTCTCGGTGATGCCGCCGACGGCCGCGTGGATAACGCGGACCTTGATCTCCTCGGTGGAGACCTTCTCGATCTCGCTCTTGAGCACGTCCACCGAGCCCTGCACGTCGGCCTTGAGGACGACCAAGATCTCCTTGAGCTCGGCCTCGGCCATCTGGCTGAACATGCGGTCGAGCGTCATGGCCGGCTGGGCGAGTTGCTCCTCACGCTCGCGGGCGCGACGCTGCTCGGCGGCGTTCTGCGCGTCCTTCAGGCTTGTCGCCACGAAGAACTTGTCCCCCGCGTCGGGCAGGATGTCGATGCCCGTGACCTGCAATGGCATGGGCGGCTGGGCCTCGCGGATGCGCTTGCCCTTGTCGTCGGTGATGTCGCGCACGCGGCCGAACGCACGGCCCGCGACGATGAAGTCGCCGACCTTCAGCTCGCCTTCTTGCAGCAGCACGTTCATGACCGCACCGCGGCCCGGCTCCATCTGGCTCTCAATGACCGTGCCGCGGGCCGCTCCGCCGTAGTCGGACTTGAGCTCGAGCAGCTGGGCCTGGAAGTCGAGAGTCTCGAGGAGTTCCTGGATTCCCTGGCCCGTGTGGGCGCTGGTGCGGATGACCTCGATGTCGCCGCCCCAGTCGACGGGGTTCAGCTCGTGCTGGGCGAGCTGGCCCAGGATCTCCTGGATCTTCGCGTCGGTGGCCTGGGGGCGATCGACCTTGTTGAGCGCGACGACGATGGGCACGCCGGCGGCCTTCGCGTGGTTGATCGACTCGATGGTCTGGGGCATGACGCCGTCGTCGGCCGCGACGACCAGCACGACGATGTCGGTGACGTTCGCGCCGCGCGAACGCATCGAGGTGAATGCCTCGTGGCCGGGCGTATCGATGAAGACGACCTGCTTCTCTTCGGCCTTCTTGTCGTCGCCGACACGCACGGGCACGCGGAAGGCGCTGGTAGCCTGCGTGATGCCGCCGGCCTCGCCTGCCGCCACATTGGCATCGCGGATCTTGTCGAGCAGGCTGGTCTTGCCGTGATCGACGTGGCCCAGGATCGTGACGATCGGGCCGCGCGAGCGTTCGTCGACGCTGGCTCGTTCCTCGAACTGCGCGGCGACGGCCTCTTCGGCGCTCTGCGCCTCGGTGACTTCGAGCTCGATGTCGAAGTCCATCATGATCTCTTGGGCCTTCTCGACCTCGATGCCGCTGTTGATCTGGGCCATGATGCCCTGCATGAACAGCTTCTTGACGATCTCGGCGCCCTTCACGCCCGTCGCAGCGGAGAGGTCCTTGATCGTAAAGGGCGCGGCGATCTTGACCGTGCCGCCCGCCTGCGCGGGGCTCTGCGGCCGGTTCTGCTGGCCCGCGCCACGGGCGAGGTCCTGGCGACGCTTGCGCAGATAGCCGCCAGCTTGCTGGAGCTTGGCCTCACGCTCGATGAGGTCCTGCTCGCGCCACATGCCGCTGCCGCCGTGCTGCGGCTCGTTGCGACCGCGCCGGCGAGAGCTCGGCCCGCCGCGACGTCCGCCGCCGCCATCGGGGCCGGGAGGCATCGGGCCCATCGGGCCGCCGAAGCCGCCACCTCCGCCGCTGCCATCGCGCGGGCCGCCGCGGCCGCGCGGGCGAGTGTCCACCTGCTCGGGAGCCTCGACACGCACGATCTTCGGCCCGCTCAGCTTCACCGGCGTCTTCTTGTCCAGCATGCGGCCGGCGGGCTTGACGACCTCGGGACGCGTGGGCACGTTCTTCGGAGCCGGCGCGGGCGGCTCGGCGGGTGCTGGGGGCGCGGCTGCCGCGGCCTGCTGGCCGTCGCCACCAGTCTGGCCGTCATCGCTCGAAGATTGGTCCGGCGCTGGTGCTGCTTCGGAGGAAGCCGGCTCATCAGCAACGGGCGCTGCCGGCGGCTCAGCAATCGGCGCCTCCGCCGCGGGTGCTTCGGAGGCGGGCTTCTCCGGTTCGTCTCCGGCTGGCGCGGCTGCGGGCTTCTTCGCGGCCCGGCTTGCGCGCTTTGGCGGCTCGGCAACCGCCGTACCGGTATCGCCGCCGCCGTCTGTCGTCGTCTCGGTGGTTGCGGCCTTGGACGTCGCCTTCTTGCGGGCGCGCGGCTTTGCCCGCGCCTTCTCGAGGTTCACCGGCTTGGCGGTCTCGACGGCGGTCGCTGACGGGGCTCCGGCCTCGCTAGCCTCGCTGAACCACTCGCGCACGGTGGCCTCAAGCCCGACCGAGACGGTGGACATGTGGTTCTTGATGACAGTCTCTGGGATGCCCTCGTCGCGGCACTTCTGCACGATCGCCTTGGAGGCGACTCCCAGTTCCTTCGCAATCTCGAACACACGCTTAGCCAAACGTCACTCCATGCGCCAGGGCCCGCACCATCGCGAGGCCACCCAAGGGCGTCACTCTGCACTCTCTCAGCCGCCGAGGATCTCCGCGGCCCGGCTGTCGCCGTTGCTCTCGTTCTCTGAACCGCCCGTTTCCGAACCATCCGCCGAATCCTCGGGCTGCGCTTCGGTCGAGCCACCGTCTTGCGAGGGAGCCTCGCCTTCGGCCGGCGCCGATTCCACTGGCGCCGTACCGCCAAGAATCGCGGCCGCGGCGCTGTCGGCGTCGGGCGCACCCTCGGGGCCGAGCAGATCCTCGCCCGCGGCGATCCGCGCCTGCTCCTCGGCCCGGCGCTTCTCGGCCTCTTCCTTCTCCTTGGCCTGCTGCTCGGCCACGATCTTGGCCTGCTCGCTGGCGAGCTCCACGGCCTTGGCCGCGAGCTCTTCGGAGATCTCCAACTCGGTTCCCAGGACCTCGGCCCCGATCTCCTCGACGTCGAACACGCTGATCATGCCCAGGGCGGCAAGGCGATCGACCTTCTGCTCGTCGATCTCGTCGATCTGCTGCAGCGTGGTCGAGAGCGTCTCGAGGTTCTTGGTGAACTCCTCGGGCGTGAGGATGTCGACATCCCAGCCCGTGAGCTTCGCCGCGAGGCGGACGTTCTGCCCGCGCTTGCCGATGGCCAGGCTGAGCTGGTCATCGCGCACCACGACCGTCGCGCGGCCGAGCTCGAAGCACAGGCTAATCTCGGCGACCTCGGCCGGCTTGAGTGCGTTCTGGATGAGGATCTGGCTGCTCTCGTTCCAGCGGACGATGTCGATCTTCTCACCGTTGAGCTCGTCGACGATGTTCTTGATGCGGCTGCCACGCACACCGACGCACGCGCCGACCGCGTCGACGCGGCTATCGATGCTGCTGACGGCGATCTTGGTCCGCTGGCCGGGCTCGCGGGCCATGGCCTTCACCTCGATGATGCGCTCGGCGACCTCGGGAACCTCGACCTCGAAGAGGCGCTTGATGAAGTCGGTGTGGGCCCGGCTGAGCACGACACGCGTGGCCGAGCCATCGCGCTTCACGTCGAGGATCATCGCGCGAACGCGATCGCCCGGGCTGAACTGCTCGCCGGGGATCTGCTCCTGGCGTGGCATCTCGCCCTCGCCGGCGTCGAGCGCGACGATCAGGCGTCCGCCGCGCTCGTAGCGCTGCGCGGTCCCGGTGATGATCTGGCCGACACGCGTGTGGTAGCGGTCGTAGAGGCTGGTCTGCTCGTCCTCGCGGAACTTCTGGATCATGACCTGCTTGAAGGTCTGGGCGGCGATGCGCCCGAGGTCTTGGGGGTCGAGTTCCACGGGCTCGCCGTGGCGTGTGAGGGCGATCTCGCCGTTGAGCTGGTCGACGCTGCACTCGAACTCTTCGAGGTCGAGCGAGCCGAAGTGCTTGCGCGCGGCGCTCACCATCGCCTGCTCAAGGTCGGCGACCAGCTGCGAACGCTCGACCTTGCGGTCGCGTGCGATCGAGTCGAGGATCCTGAGCATTTCGGGGCCGTTCACCGTCCGCATCCTCCAACGCCGTGCATGGCGTGCTGGGTCGAAACCTCGACCCGACAACAACAACCCGGGCCACAAGACGCCTCATGCGCTCGTGACCCGGCCACTACCCGCTCGCCGAGGGCATCCCGCCGCTCGCCGTTGGCCGCTCGATTGTGCCGAAACCTCACATCATCGGCAGCAACCCTTGCAGGCCCAAGACCCCGCCGCACGCACGCCCACACGCGTCGATCGCGTCGGGTCGCCGTTCGGATGGGTCCAGGCGTGGCTCATCGCAACACGATGATAGCGGATCGCGACCGAGAGAGTCAATGCCTGATGTGGACGCGGGCACCTAGAAGCGATCGGTGGGGGTCACCGAACGGATGACCCTTAGGGCTCGTTTGTTGCGGTGCTGCCCGATGTGCGCCAGGAACTTGTGCTCGCCGCCGATGCACAGGACCATCGGCTTGGTCACCGGGGTCTCGGTCATGATCAGATCGCCTGGGGCCATGTTGGCAAGATCACGCAGGCTGATAGTCGTGCGGGCCAGCACGCCCGAGACCGGCACGCCCGCGGCGGCCAGCGAGCCCCCGAGGCGGTTCTCATAGCTCGGATCTCGGCCGACCGAGCCCGAGGAGAACCAGTTCTGGGCGCTGACGGCCTCCATCACCGGCTCGATGACGTTGTATGGGATGCACAGGCTCATCGTGCCCGCGCGGTTGGACATCTTGACCTCGAAGCCGATGACCACCACCACCTCGTTGGGCGGCACGATCTGGACCAGCTGCGGGTTGCTCTCGGTCGAGCCGATGGAAAACGCCATCTCCTTCACGCCCGCCCAGGCCTCGCTGAGGGCCTCGAGACCGCGATTGGTCACGTTGCTGATCAGGCGGCTCTCGATCTGCGTCATGGGCCGCTGGGGGATGAACAGATCCTGGCTCGTGCCGCCCAAGAGTCGGTCGATGATAGGGTAGATGATAAGCGGGCTGAGCTCCATGCACATCTGGCCAGCCAGCTCGTCGGACTCGATCAGGTTGAAGCTCGTGGGGTTGGGCAGCGCGCTGATGAACTCGCCATACGTCATCTGCTCGCACGTGGCGACCTTGACCTCGACGATCGTGCGCAGAAAGCCCGATAACGACGCGCCAAAGTTCCGTGAGAACTGCTCGTGGAGCGTCTGGAGCGACCGCATCTGGTCCTTCGAGACGCGCTCGGGCCGCTTGAAGTCGTAATCGCGGATCTCGACCTGGTCGAAGTCCCGGCGGTGGCGGCTGAAGACCTGCGCCTCGGTCGCTTCTTCCTCGACCTCGCCGGTGCCTACCGCCGCGAGAAGGGCATCAACCTCGCTTTGGTCAAGGACGTCCATGGCGCTCCCTGCGCGTGCCGACCGGGCTGGAGCCGGGAACGAACCCGGCGCAGCGACTGCATCGGACCCTTGCCGAGCGCCGCTTGAGGGCGGCCCGCAAGTTTGGGGCCAAGTTTGGGGCGGGCATGCCGGGAACATGCTCGCAGCGCAACGGATTACACTGCACCAACGACCGAGACCATCGGCGGCCCAGCGAGGCCGTGGAGGCTGCGATGCGGATGACGAGCTTCTGGGCCCTAGCGGCGGTACTTATCGGGACACTGGCACCCTCTTCCATGCTGGTGCCCCGGGCGAACGCCCAGATGATGGGCTTCGATGATCCCGCCGTCACCGTATCGGCCGAGGCCTGGTGGGCACCCCGCCAAGCCGATGAGGGGCCGCTCGTGGCTCTGGTCGCCGTGACGCTCGATCACCCGCCCGGTCTGAAGAGCTGGCCGAGCTCCGACCAGGACGTGCTGCCCAGCGAGATCGCCGAGTTTGCTATCCGCACCGAGATCGCTCTGAAGGACAACGCCGCGATCCTGCACGGCGCGGACATCCAGTGGCCCGAACCCAAGCCCTACCCGGTGCCCAACCCAACGGGCTTCGGCGATCCCGTCGAGGTGCCCGTGTACACGGGGCGGGCGACGGCGTTCGTGCCGGTGCTCATCGATCGCGAAATGGCTGCCGAGGCCCGGACGATCGAGCTGGTCGTCAGCTACCAGGTGTGCGACGAGACCCTCTGCTACGCGCCCGAGGATACCGACGCGTTCGCGTCACTCCCTGCGTTCGGCGAGGGTGCGGCCCCCGCGATCGCCTCGGGCGTCGAGTCCTCGACCATCGACAATGCCATCGCCGTTGCGGTGACTTGGGATGGTGCCGGCACCAGTGATGAGCCGGTTGCGTCTGATGCTGGCTCCGACGAACCAGCCGGTGCCAGCGGATCCCCCGCGGCATCGGCCGAGGTCGATACGCGCAATAAGTTCCTCGGCTTCATCCCCGTCCCCAGCCCCGACTCGGCCGGCGGTATCGCCGTTGTCGTGCTCATGGGCATCGTGGGCGGCTTCGTGCTGAACCTCACGCCCTGCGTGCTGCCGGTGATCCCGATCAAGGTCATGACGCTGTCGCAGCACGCCGGCTCGCCTGGCAAGACGCTCATGCTGGGCATCTGGATGGCGCTGGGCGTCATCGCGTTCTGGATGGGGCTCGGCATTCCCGCGGCTCTGCTGGGCACGGTCGTCGGCGCGATCTTCGGCGTGTGGTGGTTTACGGCTGGCGTGGGCGTGATCATCGCGATCATGTCGCTCGGGCTGATGGGCCTGTTCACGATCCAGCTGCCGCAATCGGTGTACAAGGTGAACCCGAAGGCCGACACGCCCTGGGGCTCGTTCGTCTTCGGTGTGATGACCGGCGTGCTCGGCTTGCCTTGTTTTGGGCTTGTGGCCGGCGCACTACTGGTCAGCGCGACCGAGATCCCGCAGATCGTGACGCTCATGATCTTCACGGCGCTGGGCATTGGCATGGCACTGCCCTACCTGATCCTCTCGATGAACCCCAAGTGGGTCGATGTCCTCCCACGTACGGGGCCGGCGAGCGAACTGGTCAAGCAGGTCATGGGCCTGCTGCTGCTCGGCGCGGGCGCATACTTCCTGGCGAGCGGCATCCAGGCGCTCATCCTGGACATGCCATGGATCGGCCGCCAATTGCACTGGTGGGCGGCGGCGATCTTCGTCGCGCTCGCGTGCCTCTGGCTGGTGTTGCGCACGCTGCAGATTACCAAGAGCGTGCCGAAGCGCGGCGTATTCGCCGTGCTGGGTGTGCTGGCCGGTGGGGGCGCAATCCTCTTCGCGGTCGACGTCACCAACGGTGCCAAGGCCGACTACCAGGAGCGAGAGGCGCAGCTCGCCGCCGCGGCCGCAGAAGCGGGGGCCGGCGGCATCATCACGAGCACGTGGGTCGACTACACGCCCGCGCTCTTCGAGCGTGCCCGCGAGGAGGGGTACGTGGTCGTCGTGGATTTCACCGCCGACTGGTGCATCAACTGCAAGGTGCTCAAGAAGACCATCCTCGAGGTCGATCCGGTGCGCTCAAAGCTGCGCGGCGACAATGTCGTGATGATTAAGGCCGACCTCACAAGCCAGAGCCAGCCCGGCTGGGACCTCATGAAGGCGCTCGGACAGGACGCCCCGCCGGTGCTCGCCGTGTACGGGCCGGGGATCGACGGGGATACCCCCTGGATGGCCAATACCTACACGAGCGGCATCGTCATGGACGCGATCGCGCTCGGTGAGGGCGAGGGTTCGGGAGATGTTGAAGCCGCCGACGGGCCGGGCGTCGCCAGCGCGAACTGACGCGGTGCGGCGCTACGGGCAGCCCATCGTGAATCGGGTCTGGAACAGCACGTAGTCGAAGACGCTCAGCAAGCCATCGCCATCGAAGTCGGCGGCTATATCGCCTGCGACGAACGAGCTCTGGAATGAGATGAAGTCGAAGACGCTGAGCGTGCCGTCGCCGTCGAAATCGGCCCGGCACTGCTCGCGCGTCTCGCCGCCGCGGATGACCAGGGCGAAGTGGGCGTCAATGCCGGGCGTCGCCAGGTTCGCGTCCTCGTTGAGCTCGCGTGCGATGACGTCGACGCTCCACGTCCCGGGCGTGGCCGACTGGACGAATACGTTCTCGACGGTGTTCACCCGATCGAACCTCCCGCGCGGTTGCGTGAACAGGCTGTCGTTCATCCCCGAGTTCCCCCGGTATGGCACGCCGTCGGGCGATAGCACGACCAGGTCGAGGTCGTTGATGCGGTGCACGGTCGATGCCGGATTGCCGGCTGGATCGAGGTAGGCCATCGTGATGTGCAAGGGGCCACGCAGGCTGCCGACGTCGACGGTGTAGCTCGCCCGATCGCCCGGTTGCAGCAGGCTGAAGCTCTGGTCGACGACGAACAGCTCGTCTCGTGCGCTGTACAAGTTCCAGACATCGGGCGCACCCCAGCCCTGGTGGCGTCGCTGCAGATCGTCGGCGAGCGCCCACGGGCGCGCCGTGTTGATCATGATCGCCTTGGCGGTGATCGCGCCGGGCCGACTGTCAAAGACCTCCCCGGTTGTCACGATCTCGTTGCCGAGCACACCCTCGGCCCAGAGCTGGTACAGGATGCCGAAGTGGCCGGCGACGATCGGGGTCGATGCGCTCGTGCCGTTGAAGATCGTGTACTCGCGGGCGCCAAGGCCGCTGGTGGTCTCGATGCTGTCGTAGAAGTGCGCTAGGTCGGGCTTGATGCGCCCATCGGCGGCCGGGCCCGTGCTGCCAGCCAAGTGCGAGTCGTCCTGTCTCGTAAGCGTTCTGTAGTGGTCGATGCCGCCGACAGAGACGATGTTCTTGGCCCACGCCTGCGGGCGCGACGGCCGGGCGCCTGAGTTGGACTGGCTCTGCGTGATCAGGATGTCGTAGAGGAACGCGATGTCGTCGATCTGCGCCGAGATGGTCGTGTAGTCCGTGGTGCGCGGGTCGCCCCAGCTGTTGGACTGGAACACGGCTCGGTACGGGCCGGCCTCATCCACCAGTTCGGCCGTGTGCTGGTATCGCGTCTGGAGTCCGCCGAGCAAGCCCAGTTCTGTGTAGCTCGCGAAGATGCCCTGGGCTTCGGGGAGCATGCCGCGGTAGCGTGCGTCGCCGGTGCCATCTCCGAAGAGGATGCCGTAGACCGGTGTGCCGTGGCTGGTGATTGGACCGTTCGAGCCGTGGATGATGGGGGGGCGCTGCCGGAAGTCCACGTGATCGGCGAGCAACCCGGCGTCCAGCACCTCGCCGCGCACGCCGCGGCCGCTGAAGCCAAGGTCGTGCAGGAGGTCTGCGCCACTAAACAGACGGACGATGTCCATGTCGTCTTCGGGGGCGCCCTTCTCGTCGACGAACAGGACTTCGGGCCGATGCGCCACCTCGACGAGCTGGGCGAGATCGAGCGAAGCCTCGATGCGTGAGCCCTGTGGTTCGCCGCCGTGCACGGTGCCACCGATGCGGGTGATCGCGTCCGACAGTGCGGCCTGAAGGTTCGGGCCGCGCTCGAGCAGCTGGATCGAGTATCGCACGGGTGGCCCAGCGCTCGCGCCAAGGGAGAGCGCGTGCAGCATCGGCTCGTCGAGCTTGTACGCGGGGTGATACGCACCGACCCATCGCACTTCCGGCAATGTGCGCACGACGTTGGCGATGCGCGCTCCCATGCGCACGATGTACGCGTTCTCGGGCAGGAAACGCCCGATGTGCGCGCCGGCATCGCGGAGCGCATCCATCGAGGCGGCGTTCGATCGCTCGTGGAGTTGAACGATGTACACGCCCGCGTCGCCCGGCGAACGGAGGTTCATGGGTATTGCCGGCGTGAAGTGGGTCGGGTCGAACTCGGCGTATCGCAGCCGGATGGGCTCGCCGGGATCGGGCTGCGCCGTTGCGCTGCCCGCGAGTGCGAATGCTGCCGCCGCACACGCCAGCGGCGCTGCTCGCAGGGATGAAGCTTTGGGCATGGGTGTGTACGTCCTTGTTGCGGGGCCTTGTCCGGGCATCCGAGCCCTGGCTTTCTCCCGCAGTGTCCGTCCTTGGTCGTCCGCCCCGGCTCGTGGCCTCTGGGCGGCCCCCAGACTGGGAGCATGGTCGCATCCCCAGAGCCGGGGGGCCAGAATGTCGCGCAAAAATGGGGTAAATCGACCACCTGTCCGGCCAATTTGGGTGGAGTCCGACGAATGTGCAGCTGGGCCGCGCGGAGGTTCCTCACCCGGGCGGAGACCAAACCGCGAGCTCAACCGATTCGGCGTGATGAGAGCGCGTCATCAAGCTCCGCGTTGAGCCGTTCTACTCGGCATCGAGCCGCGACCGAGCGGCGGCTCGGGCCTCGTAGACGCGCGCCGGAGCCGTGCCGCCGAACGCGACGCGCTTGGCGAGCGTGGCCTCCAACGTCAGCACGTCGTAGGCGTCGGCTTCGATGGCCGGGTGTACTCGTTGAAGGGCTTCGAGCGGGAGGGCCTCGATGGGCCGGCCGGCGTCGAGCGCCGCGCGCACGGCCCGCCCGGCGACCTCGTGGGCCTCGCGGAAGGGCACACCCTTGGCGACGAGGTAGTCCGCCAATTCGGTTGCGTTCGCGTAACCGGCCGACGCTCGCTCGCGGCAGCGCTCAAGATCGAACTTGGTCGTCTCGACAACAAGCGCGGCGATGCGGAGGCACATGCTCAACTCGTCACTCGCGTCGAACAGCGCGGCCTTGTCTTCCTGGTTGTCCTTGTTGTACGCGAGCGGCTGGGCCTTCAGCAGCATCAGCAGCTGGCCGTGCGCACTCGCGATGCGGCCGGCTTTGCCTCGGATGAGCTCGAGCCCGTCGGGATTCTTCTTCTGTGGCATGAGCGACGAGCCGGTGGTGACCTTGTCGGACAACTCGACAAGCCCAAATTCGGCGCTGTTATAGATGATCAGATCCTCCGCCAGGCGCGAGAGGTGGATCGCACAAGCCGCCAACACCGCGAGGACCTCGAGCGCAAAATCGCGGTCGCTCGCGGCATCGAGGCTATTGGTGCTTGGGCGCGCAAAGCCAAGGGACTGCGCCAGGCGGTGGCGGTCGATGTCGTAGGCCGTTCCCGCGAGCGCGCCGCAGCCCAGGGGGCATTCGTCGACGCGATGGAGGGCGTCCGCCAGCCGCTGGCTATCGCGCGCCAGCATGGCTTCGTAGGCCAGCGCCCAATGGCCGATGGTCACGGGCTGCGCGGGCTGAAGGTGCGTGTAGGCTGGCATCGGGTCGTGCGCATGGCGGTCGGCGAGGTCGATGACGGCGCGCCGCAGCTGGGCCAGTTCCCGGCGGCGGTCGGCCACGCACGCACGCGCCCAGAGGCGAAAGTCGGTGGAGACCAGGTCATTGCGGCTGCGCCCCGTGTGGAGTTTCTTGCCCAACTCGCCAAGGCGTTGCACGAGTTCGTGCTCGACCCAGGTGTGGACATCCTCGAGGCCGCTCTCGACTGGTGGTTTGGCCAGAGACTCCGCGTGCTCGGCGACCTCGTGCAGCCCGGCGGTGATGCGCTGGCACTCATCCTCGGTCAGCACACCGACCGCGTGGAGTTCTTGGGCCCAGGCGATGGACGCGGCGATGTCGTGTTGCACGAGCCGCCAGTCGATCGGCAGGGAGTCGTTGAAGCGCTTGAAGAGCGCGTCGGGCGGCTCGTCGAATCGCCCGCCCCACATCGCTGCGGGTTGGCCTGGCCCGGTCACGAGTCGGCCTTGGCACGAGGGCTGTTCTCGCCGCGTTGCAGCCGGAGGGCCTCGACTCGTTGCGTGAGGGTCCACAGGCGGATGAACCCGCCGGCGTCGCTCTGGTCATAGAGCGGGGTGTCGCTGAACGATGCGAGGTCATCGTCGTACAGGGCCGCGTCGCAGCGCCGCTGCTCGACCATCGCGTGCCCCTTGTGCAGGCGAACGGTGATCTCACCGGTGAGACGCGTTGCCATGGATTCCGCAGCGGCGCTGATCGCCTCACGCAGCGGCGTGAACCACTTGCCCGCGTAGACCAGCTCGCCAAAAGTTGTAGCCATGTGCTCTCGGTAGCGACGCGCGTCGCGATCGAAGGCGAGCTCCTCCAGTGCACGCAGCGCGTTCACGAGTACCTCGCCCGCGGGCGTTTCGTACAGGCCGCGACTCTTGATGCCGACCACGCGGTTCTCGATGATGTCGACCCGACCGACGCCGTGACGCCCCGCGATGTCGTTCAGCCGCCCGATGAGCTCGACGCCGCCGACGGGCTGGCCGTCGAGGGCGACCGGGCGGCCGTTCTTGAACGACAGGCGGACGACCTCGGGCTCATCGGGCGTGTCCTCGAGGTTCTGGCTGAGCATCCAGACGCCGGCGGGTGGCGGGTTCCACGGGTCCTCGATGGGCCCGCCCTCATGGGAAATGTGCCAGAGGTTGCGGTCGCGGCTGTAGATCTTGGTTGCGCTGGCGGTGGTGTGTATATTGCGTTCACGCAGGTACTCGAGCAGATCCTCTCGCGAGTGCATGTCCCACACACGCCATGGCGCGATCACTTCGAGGTTCGGCGCCAGCGCGGCGAAGGTCGCCTCGAAGCGGATCTGGTCGTTGCCCTTGCCTGTGCAGCCGTGGCACACGGCATCCGCACCGACCTCGAGTGCGCGCTCGACCTGGGCCTTGGCGATTGAGGGCCGAGCCATGGCGGTGCCAAGCAGGTAGGTGGTCTCGTACTGGCAGCCGGCGATCAGCGTGGGGAAGACGTAGTCGTCGATGAACTCGGCCTTGAGGTCGGCAACGACGCAGCTCGCCGCGCCGCTCTGGCGTGCCTTCTCTTCGACGCCCTCGAGCTCCTCGGCGCCCTGGCCGACGTCGGCGACGATGCAGTGGACCGTGGCGTCGAAGTTCTCGACGAGCCAGGGCACGATGGCCGAGGTGTCCAGGCCGCCGGAGTAGGCCAGCACGATCGAGCGCTTACTCATGGCGTCGCTCCCTTGGTGTTCGCAGTGGTGCGCCCGAGCAGTGTCGTGATCAACGCGTTCTGGGCGTGCATTCGATTCTCTGCCTGCTCGTAGACGAGTGACGTCGCGCCATCGATAACGGCGTCGTCGACCTCGACGCCGCGAAAGGCGGGCAGGCAGTGCATAAAGAATGGCACGGTGCCATTGGTGGCCGCGGCGGCCATGCTTGCCGCGGTGACGCGGTACCGCTGGAACGCCTCTACGCGTTCGTCTCGTTCGCTCTCGCTGCCCATCGAGACCCAGGTGTCGGTGTACACCACGTCGTGGCCGGCGATCGCCTCAGGATCGGTCGCCAGCTCAATGCTCCCGCCGGTGGCGCTGGCCCGCTCTCGCGCGGCGGCCAGGATGTCGTGGTCGGGCTCGTAGGCGCTCGGGGCGACGACCGTAACGCTCGAACCCAGGGCCGCCATCGTGAGCAGCAGGGAGTGGCACACGTTGTTGCCGTCGCCGATGTACGCGATCTTGACGCCCTCGAGCCGGCCGCAGGCGGCGCGGATGGTCATCGCGTCGCCCAGCGCCTGGCAGGGGTGCTCGACGTCGCTGAGCGCGTTGACGATGGGCACGCTGGCGTGGCGGGCCATCTCCTGCAGAACCGTGTGCCGGCGCACGCGGGCGACGATGGCGTCGGTGTACCGCTCGAGCGTCATCGTGAAGTCCTTGATCGACTCGCGGTCGCCCAGCGGCGAGGCGGACTGATCGAGGTAGGTGACGTCGGCGCCAAGGCGGCTCAGGCCGACGTCGAAGCTGGTGCGGGTGCGCAGCGAGGGCTTCTCGAAGATCAAAGCGACGGACGTGTTCTCGAGCGTGCGCGCCGGCGTGGGCCAGTCGCGGCGCATTGCGTCGGCGAGATCGAGCACGCCACGGGTTTGCGACGCGTCGAGGTCGGTCGACGACAGGAAGTCGGTCGTGCTAGCCACGGTCGACACCGCCTATCGCGCTGGGCTTGCCATCGACGATGACCGTGCCGCCGGGGGCGTTCGGGTCTCGCCACCACGGGGCGTCGGCGTCGGCCCACGAGGCGATGCGCACGGGGGCGTGGAGCTTGGCGGCCATATCCACTGCTGCGCGTACCTTGGGGATCATGCCGTCGACGATGATGCGTGCGTCGATGAGGCGCTCGATCTCGTCGCGGTCGAGGCGATCCAGCAATCCGCCGTTGGCATCGAGGACGCCCGGGGTATCGGTGAGCAGCACGAGCTGGTTGGCACCAAGTGCGCCCGCGACGCCAGCCGCGGCGTCGTCGGCATTCACGTTCAGCGGGCGGCCGTCGTCATCGGCTCCGACGCAGCTGATCACCGGGAGCACGCCTGCGCCCAGCAGTGCGAGTACGCCGTCGACCTGATGGGCGTTCTCGTCGCTATCGACCACGCCGACGAGCCCGAGATCCACGCCGTTGATCGGTGGCCGTCGGTGGCAGCCGATGCCTGCGCCGGCCAGCGTGAGTCCCGCGCAGGCGACGTCTCGCGATATGAGCGCGCCAACGAGCGCGTGGTTGACGTTGCCCGCCAAGACCGCGACCACCTCGTCCATGACGGCCTCGGTCGTGACGCGAAGGCCCTGCACGCGATCGGCCTCGATGCCCAGACGATCGAGCCTCGCGTCGATGGCACCGCCGCCGCCATGGACGATGACTAGGCGCTCATGCGCGGCCATGCGGGCCACCGCATCGATGATGGGCTCGCGGGCGACGGCCGCGTCGACGCCCCGGCCACCGAGCTTGACAACGACCACGCTCATGCGATGCCCTCCGGGCTCGGGTGACTCGCCCGCGCGCGGTCGGCATCGCCCGGCAACAGGCCGAGCCGTTCGTCGAACCCGAGACGGATGTTCACGGCTTGCAGCGCCTGGCCCGAAGCGCCCTTGAGCAGATTGTCGATGGCGCACGCGAGCACGGCGTGGCCGGTGGTCTCATCGAACGCCATCGAGATGTCGGCGAAGTTGGTGCGCTCGACGCCGGCGACGCTGGCCCACTGCCCCTCGGGGAGCACGCGGACAAAGGGCGTTTTCGCGTATGCGCGCTCGATGGCGGCACGCAGGTCGGCCTCGAAGGTGCTTGGCTTCAGATCGACATGGATGAGCGAGAGCATCCCTCGGAAGAACGGAGCCACGCTGGGGGTGAAAAGCACGCGTGCGCCGGCATGCACCGAGATCTCCGGTTGGTGGCGATGCGCGAACACGCCGTAGGGCTGGAGGCTGACCTCGCCGAAGGTCGTACGCGCTGACGGTGCCCGGCCGGCTCCACTGATTCCGCTGACCGCGTCGATGAGCGGGGTGCATTCTTCGCGGAGCAGGCCGGCTTCGATGATCGGGCGTAGCGGAAGGAGGCTCGCCGTGGGGTAGCAGCCGGGGCAGGCGAGCAGGCGTGCGTCGGCGATGGCTTGGAGGTTGTGCTCGGGGAGCGCGTACGCCGCCTCGCCCAGGAGTTCGGGAGAGGGATGCTCGAAGCCGTAGGAGCTGGGATAGTGCTCGGCGGGCAGTCGGAAAGCACCGGAGAGGTCGGCGACGATCGGGCAGCTGCCCAGCAACTGGCGCGCGAGTGAGGCGCTCGCTTCGTGGGGCGTGCAGAGGAATGCGACCTCGGGGCTTGAGCTGGCGATGGCCTCGGGTGTCCCGGATTGCAGGACCGCGTCCGATCGGCCGCGGAACTCGGGGAAGACCTCGTCCAGGCGCCGGCCCACGGCGCTCCCGCCGGGCGAGGCGAACACGCCGGCGAGCTCGAGCTCGGGGTGGCCGAGGACGAGCCGGATGAGTTCTTGCCCGGTGTAGCCCGTGGCGCCGGCGATCGCGACGGGCACGGTCATCGCGGTGCCGCCACGGCAGTCGGATTGGTGCGAAGAGGATTCACGAGTGCAGCATATTGGCGTCGGGGGGTGCCCTCAACCGGTGGGAGCTTTGGATCGGCTACCCTGCGGCAGCGCTCGCAGGAGGAACTCGCGTGAAGCACTCAGCCAAATTCCTGACCATCGTGGATGACGCCCGCTCGCGGATCGAGGAGTGCGGAGTGGAGGATGTTCGGCGGATGCGTGAGGCCGGTGAGGCGTTCGTGCTGGTCGACGTGCGGGAAGAGAGCGAATTTGCGAACGGGCGCATCCCGGGGGCGATCCACCTGGGTAAGGGCGTGATCGAACGCGACGCCGAGGAAAGGCTGGCGGATCCGGACGCGACGATCGTGCTGTATTGCGGCGGGGGCTATCGCTCGGCCCTGGCGGCCGACAACCTGCAGAAGATGGGCTACACGCGCGTGATCTCGATGGATGGGGGCTACCGGGGCTGGACCCAGGCGGGCCTGCCGACCGAGGGCGGTTGACGGGCTTCGGCTTCGGATTACTGCGTTGGCGGCCTTTAGCGGTCCTGCGCCACGCGGGTGTTGGCGAGGTCGGCGGGGGTGCCGGACCAGACGGCGGCCGAGTAGCCCTCGGCGCGGGGAGGGCCGTGGTAGCGATCGGCTGAAGCACAGCCGCCGAGCAGCCCGGCCGCGAAGGCCGCGGACGCGAGGCAGAGTCCTGCCTTGAGGGCCGAGCGTTGGAGTTGTTGGCGTGCGTGCTTCATGACTGGGTATGCGAGGCTGGGGCGCAGGCCGCGCAGCGATCGCGTGCAAAAAGTGGGGCCGTTCTCAAGTTTGCCTTGCCGGCGGCGTACCTGCCAGCTTGGGATCGCGCGGGGGCGGGGCTATCGGGCCCGATGGGCCGCGGGATCGGTCCAGGTCACCCAGTTTGCCATGGGCTCCCGGCGTTGACCGGCTCGGGCCCGGCCGTACGATCTCATCCGACCTCGTTTGGGCGACCGTTGCGGGTGTTTATCCGGTCGTAATCCGAACAAATCGCGCCGGTCGGCGAGAGGATTCCTGAATGATTCGCACGGCGTTCAGCACGGTTGCCTGTCCGAAGTCAACGCTCGGCGGCGTGGCCCGCATGGCCGCGGAGCTCGGCTTCGACGGCGTCGACCTGCGGACCTTCGGGTATGACTCGCGGCAATTCGTGTGCGACCCGCTCATGACCAGTGCGCGGAAGGTCGCGGACACGTTTGGCGATCTTGGCGTTGATCTGTGCTGCCTTTCGACCTCGATCTCGCTGCACCACCCCATCCGGCCGCATGTCGTTGGGCGGACGTTCCTATTCGATCAGGAGCGTGTCACACGCCAGGCGACGCGACTGGTCGATTACGCGTCGATCGTTGGGGCGCCGTACGTCCGAGTGTTTGGGTTCGAGGTTCCCGAGGGCGAGACGCGAGCGGCGTCGGTGAAGCTCATCTCTATGCGGCTGGCGACCATCGCCGACCATGCTCGGCATCGCGGCGTGACGCTCTTGCTGGAGAACGGTGGCAGCTTCCGCACGGCCGAGAGCTTGCGCGAGCTCATCGATCGTGTGGATAGCCCGCTGCTTGGTGCCTGCTACAACAACGCTGTCGGCCTGGCGGCTGGTGATGACTACGCCCAAGCCATTCGCACGCTTGGCCGGCATCTCAAGATCGCGCGACTCAAGGACTTTGGTGAGCATGGTGCGGTCGAGCTTGGCAGCGGGCAGAGCGACGCGGAGGGCTTTGTCCACGCCTTGGCGAACTACGAGTTCTTCGATGGCTGGCTGAGCTACGAGTGGGACGCGGCATGGGACGAGTCGCTCGCTCCGGCCGACGAGGTGCTGCCCAAGGCGATCCAGACGGTTTATGGCTGGCTTGGCGCTCGCGGGGGATCGAACCCCGCGGCGAAGCAGGCCGCCGGGGCGGTGTAGGGCCACGAACACGCACGAGCGCACGCGGTGGGTGCTGGAGCGTTGCCGGGAACTCGGCTTCGCTTTGGCCGGTGTCGCGCGCGTTGGGCCGATGCGGCACGCCGATGAAATGCGCGAGTGGCTCGCGCAGGGCAAGCACGGGTCGATGGCGTACCTTGCAGAGCACGCGAGATTGAAAGCCGACGCCTCGCAGATGCTCGAGGGTGCGCGGTGCGCCATCATGGTGGCGGACTTGTACGCGACTCGGAATGAGCCGACGGATCCCGTGCCGAACGGCCACGGGCGCATCGCGCGGTACGCTCGCGGCGGGGACTACCACAAGGCGATCAAGAAGCGGCTGCATCGGCTGTGCGACGAAATGGCGGAGCGGTTTTCGGAGTGCCAGACTCGGGCGTTTGTTGATACGGCGCCTGTGCATGAGCGAGAGCTCGCGCTGGCGGCGGGTCTTGGCTGGGTGGGGAAGCACACGCTGATGATCCACCCCAAGGTGGGCAGTTGGATGCTGCTCGGTGGCGTGCTGACCACCCTCGATCTCGAGGTGAACGAGCACGAGGAGCCCGACCATTGCGGGACGTGCACGCGGTGCATCGACGCGTGTCCGACCGATGCGATCACGCCGTACAGCGTCGATGCGAGCCGGTGCATTAGCTATCTGACGATCGAGCGGCGTGAAGAGATAGCCGTAGACCTGCAGCGGGGGATTGGCGAGTGGGTGTTCGGCTGCGACATCTGCCAGGAGGTCTGTCCGCACAACTCGCCGCGCGATGGCGATGTCGGCCAGCGGAACGTGGCGTATGAGCCCGGGCGTGCGTCCTTCGATCTTGTCGATGTGCTCGGGTGGGACGAGGAAGCGCGGCGGGCGGCGTTCGCGGGGACGGCCTTGAAGCGGGCCAAGCTCGGCATGATGAAGCGCAACGCGGTGATCGCGGCGGGCAACGCGGTTTCCCGGATGGGTCGCGGCGAACCCACCTCACGCGTGCTGCTGGATGCCCTTGTGCGGGTCCGTGCATCCGAGTCGGAGGAGCGGGAGATCAGATCGCTGGCCGATCGGACTCTTGCGGGACTTTTAGATAGCCTTGCAGATGAGTAACGCTCAAAGCGGGCCCTACGTCGTGATCGTTGGTGGTGGTTTTGCGGGCATCGCGTGTGCGAGAGCGCTGCGAAAGGCCGAAGCCAGCATCGCCGTGGTCGACCGCAGCAACCACCACTTGTTCCAGCCTTTGCTGTATCAGGTGGCCACTGCGGCGTTGTCGCCGGCGAACATCGCGACGCCGATCCGCAAGCTCATGCGGAAGCAGGCGAACTGCACGGTCGTCATGGGCAACGTCGACTCGGTCGATCTCGACGCGAAGACCATCAACGTCGAGGGGCACGTCCGCCCGTTCGATTACCTTGTGCTGGCTTGTGGCATGACGCACAACTACTTCGGCAACGCCGCGTGGCAGGAGCACGCGCCGGGTCTGAAGACGATCGACGAAGCGCTCGAGATGCGTCGGCGTGTGCTGCTGGCGTTTGAGGCGGCCGAGCTTGAGACCGATGAGCGGGCTCGCCAGGCGCAGCTCACGTTCGTGATCGTGGGCGGTGGCCCGACGGGTGTGGAGCTCGCCGGCGCGATCGAAGAGATCGCGACGCTGTCGAATAGCCGGGATTTTCGCCGGGAGGACACGCGCGAGGCAAGGGTCGTGTAGGTCGGGGCGCAGGGCCGGTTGCTCCAGGCGTTCCATCCCGATCTCTCGGCGCGTGCGCAGCGGGATCTGGAGCGGCTGGGCGTCGAGGTTCGGCTGGGCACGATGGTCTCGCAGATCGACGACGGCGGTGTTTCGATTGGGAAGGCCGACGGCGACGCGCAAAATGATACCGAGACGGAGCGGATCGACAGCACGTGCGTGCTCTGGGCGGTCGGTCTCAAGAGCGAGCCCGTGGCCGATTCGGTCGGCACGCAGCGCACGAAGGACGGGCGGATCCGCGTGAATGCCGACCTCTCGATTCCGGGCTATCCGTACGCCTTTGCGACGGGCGACCTGATGGCGTACGTGGATCCGAAGCACGATCGGGAGGTGCCCGGCGTCGCCCAGGGCGCGATCCAGTCGGGCAGTTTCGTGGGGCGGGTGATCGCCAAGGAGATCGCCGGCGGGTCGAGATCGTCGCTCGGCGCCTTCCGCTACACCGACAAGGGCTCGATGGCGACGATCGGGCGGGCGCGTGCGGTGGCCGAGGTGGGCTCGCTGCGTTTCGGTGGGTTCTTCGCGTGGCTGCTCTGGTCGGCCGTGCACATCCTCTTCCTGATCGGCTTTCGCAACAAGGTGCTCGCTGTGCTGGAGTGGTCGTGGCTGTACGTGTTCTGGAGCCGCGGCGCACGGCTGATCACTGGCCGGAGCGTAAAACCAAACCCCGTCTCGCCGATGGGCGCGATCCGGGGCTGATCGACGACGGTTGAGGCTTGTTCTTAGTGACCCAGCGGTGTGGGTGACGGTTCGTTGGTCTGCTCGAGCCTGAAGGTGCGCTCGATGTTCTGGGCCTTCTCGGCTTCGTACCGCAGCGTGAACGTCTGGCCCTCGGCTCCGCTGATGATGTAGCGGGCGATGGCTTGGTCCATGCCGCCGATGCCGCTATTGAGGCCGATGCGGTCGGGCTCGAAGCGGACCTCACGCATCTGGCGATCGTTGAAGTCTCCGAGCAGGCCCGCGGTGACGAGCGTGGCGTCGTCCGACTCGAAGATCATGAGGTCTTGCTGGCCGATGTTGTTTCGGCGTGCGAGGCTCAGACGCGTGGGGATGTGCCGCTCGTTGCGCACGGCGACGTCGACACGCCAGAGGTTCTCGCCGATGGGCTCGATGTCGACGCGGCCGAAGCGAAGAAGCGGCATCTGGCGGGCGTGGAACATCGTGAACGCGAAGTTGCGATGGGCCTCTTCTTCGAGCAGGAACGGCGGGGTCTGGCGTGAGCCCCAGCGGTTGGGGCCGCCGACCAGGATGGTGCCGAACTCGGGATGCTCGACCTCGGTGAAGTCGCTGAACTCGTTGCCGAACACGACGTGGTCTCGCCAGAGCCATTGCTGATCTTCGGTTTCGCGGGCGGCCTCGCCCTGGAATCGCTTGGCGTTGATCCACAGCTCGTTGGTGAAGCTGACGATGGCTAAGCCCTCGGCCATCCAGGTGACCTGTCCGCCGTGGACGTTGTAGAGGTCCTCCCAGATGACCCAGTCTCGGTAGTAGGGGAGGATCTGGGCGCCCGCGCCGGCGATGGCGTCGTACACCTGGCTATCGGCGCGGTCGTAGAGATTCGCGCGGTAGTTCGTGCCCGGGCCGCGGAGGATCATGCCGCCCGAGTTGTGGTAACTCTGGCCGGCGGCGATGTTGGGATGGTCGATGATGAAGCGGCCGATGCCGCGGGTTTCGGGGGCGCTAAAGGCGAACGGGCCCGCGCCGCGCTGGACGTAGGTCGGCTGCCAGTCGCCCGGCCAGTTGCGGTTCATGTCGTCGGCGAAGACGGTGTCCTCGTTGATTCGACCGTCGCCGTCGTTGTCGATGCCCTCCATGCCGAGGTATTCCCAGTCGCCCTGCTGCTCTGGCCCGACGCGACGGAAGCGGCGGGGATCATCGGGGTCTCGACGCCAGCCGCCCCCAACGCGCTTGCGCCACATCTGGGTGATCGAGCCGTCGCCGTCGAGATCGTCGTAGTCGTCCTCGTCGATCAGGCCGTCGCGGTCGTTGTCGACGGGGCGTTGGTTGGTGCGGCTCGAGTTGGGCGTGTTGGGCTCGGCGAACCACCACGCGCGGCCGTCGGGGTTGGCGACGGGCACGAAGTAGAAGCTGGCACGCTCGAAGAGTTCGGTGAGCTGCTTGTTGGTGCCCTGGCTCTCGAGCAGCTTCCACATCGAGTAGAGGACGGTCTCGGTGACCTGGACCTCGTTGCCGTGGATGTTGCCGTCGATGTAGATCGCGGGCTTGTCGGTGTGCGCGCCGGTGGCGGGGTTGTTGACGATCGCAAGCCAGACGTCGCGGCCCTGCAGGCTCTTGCCCAGGCTGCGCAGCTCCACGTACTCGGGGTACGCCTCGGCAAGGCGTCGCAGGATGTCCTCGACCTGCTCGAAGTCGTAATAGCGGTTCCACGCGATATCGACGGTGTAGTTGGGGTTATGGCGGTGCGTGCCGTCCTCGGCGGCGGCCCGGCCGTCGTTTTGCGCGACGGCGGTCGAGCCGAGCGCGAGGCCACAGATCGCGGCGGAGGTACTCAAGAGTGTTCGCATGTTCATATCAGTTGCCTCCCGCCGAAGTTTGGGCGAGTTCGATCTCGATGTCTGTGGTGCCGTACTCCTCGGTGCGGAACTGCACGAGCACGGTGCTGCCCGCGTCGCCGAGCACGAGCCACTCGGCCCGCATCACGCCACCGGGGGCCATGCTGTTGGCGCGGACGATCTTCGAACCGCCGAGAAGGCGGTCCTGATCGACGTCGATCGCCATGACGAAGGGCACGAGCCGGCGGGCCTTAACGCCCATGGCCGTGCGTGTGGGCATCTCCCCGTCGTTGCGCGCCTCGACGCTGATGCGCCAGACGCCGGTGCCGACGCGCTCGACGACCGGTGGCTCGACCTCGATGCGGGGCATCATGCCGAGCACGTCGGCGATGAAGTCGGCCTGGGCATCGACGATGCCGTCGATGGCGTCGGCGGGTGCGTTGAGCTTGAAGCCGGGGACGAAGCCGCCGATCTCGACCTCGCCGAGCTGCGGGTGGTCGAAGGTCTGCCAGTCGACATAGCCACTCCCGACTTCGTCTGCGTAGGCGAGCCACTTGGCGTCGTCGGACTGGCCTGAGCCGCCGCGTCGCGAACGGCGTGCGGGCTCGGGCGCCGCCTCGGCTTCGGCCGCCATCGGGTCGGGTGCGCCCTGGGCGATGGCCATGACGCGCTGCTGCGTCGCGGCGGGCAGGGCCTGGAACATCTCCATGCGGGCGGCCTGCTCTTGCGGGCTGAGGCTCTCCATCTCGGCCATCGCGGCCTGGATGCCCTCCTGGGTGAGCTCGAGTCGGAAGTCGCCGATCATGACGAAGGCCGGAGCATCGTCTTGCTGGTCGGCCATCTCGGCACCGGCGGCTTCGTTCGCGTCACCGTTGCCTTCTTCCTCGTCCTCTTCCTTCGGAGGCTCGGGACGCTGCCAGGCGGGGCTCGCGATGGTGACCAGGCCGAGGTGGGCGTAACTCCAGCCCACGAACGAGCCGTCTTTGCCCACGCGGCTCGCGCTGCTCAGGCCAGTCGTGTCCTTGTACATCTCGCTGAGCCGATCCATCAGCGGCTTGTCGCCCGACTCAATGCCGGTGGGCACGCGGTTGGTCTGGTCGAAGCGGCCGGCTTCAGGCACGTTGACGATCGTGTCGTGCGGACCATACACGATCGCGGCGTGGATGTTGGGGCGGCCCAGGAGCCACGTCGCCAGGGCCATGCTCTCGGCCTCGCTGAGCGGATAGATGCCGTTGCCGGTGGCGAACTCGGGCCAGCGGTACGGGAAGTTGTGGTTGAGGTCGACGCCGCCGAGGCCGTCCTCGGCCATCTGTCCATCACCGTCGGCGTCCATCGACTCGGTGACCATGGCGTGCGTGGCGATCTCGCCCTTGCTCGTGTCCGCGCGACGCATGAGCCTTGGGTTGTCCGGATCGACGATGTGCGTGAGCGAGAGGCCGTACTTGGCCGGCGGATCGGCCACACGCATCATGGTGACGAAGCCGTCGCCGTTGAGGTCTATGGGGCCGTCTTCATCGATGCGGCCGTCGCGGTCGGCGTCCTCGGGCGTGCGTGTGCCGCCGGGCGTCTGCATGGTGGAGTCATCGCGGCCCGCGGCGTCGGGGTTGGCGTGCGCAACGACGTAGAGCGTCGAATGTTCGAGCGCGGCGTTGCCCTCGAGGCGGTCGACCAGCGCCCGCGCGATCGTCGGCCCTGCGGTGTGCCGGGCGTCGAGGCCCGCAACGATGAGCAGGCCCGGCTTAGAGTCCGCCTCGCCGCCGTTGCCGCTGACGCGGTAGACGTAGATGGGCTTGCCCCCGGCGCTGCGGCCGATCTCGAACCGGTCGATCAACGCGGCGGCCGGGCGAGCGGTGTTGGCGGTGAACGTCGAGGCGGTGGGCGTATCGGTCAGGACGGCCCGCGGCGGCTGGCTGGCCTGCGGCGGCTGGGCGTCGTCCTGTTCTTGCGTGGACGTGCAGGCGGCGAGCCCGGCGCAGGCCACGAGTATCGAGGCGGCCAGGCACGCGTGCGCTGGCGTGGTCGGCGGTGTGGTCAACATCTTCATGGAGGCACGATACC
This sequence comes from uncultured Phycisphaeraceae bacterium, assembly GCA_937899905.1. Classification (GTDB taxonomy): domain Bacteria; phylum Planctomycetota; class Phycisphaerae; order Phycisphaerales; family UBA1924; genus JAHCJI01. The sequence goes on along the minus strand of CALCCF010000004.1, from coordinate 5,250 downwards.
CCCGAGCCGTGGCGACGGTTACGGGTTACCGGGCCCCTGGGGGCTTCTACACTGCCTCATATGTACGCCGCCGTGCTGTCCCGGAAGTACCTGACGACCAAGGCCATCCCCCTCTTGGCCGCGCTGGCGGTGACGCTGAGCGTCGCGACCGAACTCATCGTGTGGTCGGTCATGGGCGGCTTCCTCACGATGCTGGTCGACGAGGGCCGGAAGACCGACGGCGATCTTCGTATCACGTGGGAGCACGTGGGCTTCGGCCACTACGAGGATCTTGTCGAGCGGCTGGAGGCCGACCCGGCGATCGCGCACGCCACGCCCATGATCGAGACGCTGGCGATCCTTGGCATGCCCGACGATCGCCCGGTGAGCGTGCAGCTGCTGGGCATCGAGCCCGCGAGCTACGCGGAGGCGACGGTGTACGGGCAGAGCCTGTATTGGCGGCCAATGGAGATGGATGGCGAGCAGCCGCTTGTCGACGAGAACGGCGACCCGGTGCCATTCGACCCGCGGCTCGCCGCCGAGGACCACCCGGTGCTCGAGGTGTGGCTGCGCGAGGGGCAGACGCTGCGCACGCCCGAGGGCGAGGCGGCGATGGTCACGGGCATCGCGGCGACGGGGTGGAACTGGCGCATCGTGCCGGGCAATTACTACGTCCCGCAGTTCATGGAGACGCGGCTGGCCAGCGGCGGGTTGCGTGTCGATCGCTCGTTCCTGCCGCAGCGCAACGTGCGCTTGACCGTGCTGCCGCTGGGCCAGCAGGGCACCGGCGCGCTCGATCTGCGGACCGTCGAGTTCCCGATCGCCAACGAGCTGGCCACGGGCAACTACGCGTACGACTCGCGCATCGCGCTCGTGCCGCTGGACGCGCTGCAGGACCTCCTGCAGATGGGCGCTGCGCAGCGCGTCGATCCGTCGAGCAATCCCTTCGCGTTCGAGGTCGGCCCCGACGGCGTCGAGCGTCCGGCGGCCCCGACGATCGTCGGCGAGGCGCCCGCGCGCGTGACCGACGTGCTCGTGCGCGCGGCCGAGGGCGTGGACACCGTGCAGCTGGAAGAAGCGGCCAAGGCCGTGTACGCCGAGTTCGCCCAGGCGCACCCAGGTGCGGTGCCGAGCACGCGATCGATCGCGATCATGACGTATGAGCAGCGCAACGCGATGTTCATCGGCGCGGTGCAGAAGGAGACGACACTCGTCCTGTTCATCTTCGGCGTGGTCAGCCTGACGAGCGTGTTCCTGGTGCTGGCGATCTTCTGGGCGATGGTGAGCGAGAAGACGCGGGACATCGGTGTGCTGCGTGCGATCGGCGCCTCGGGCACGGGCGTGGCCGCGGTGTGGGTGGGCTACGGCCTGGCGATCGGCATCGTGGGCAGCCTGCTCGGGGCGGCGCTGGCGGCGGTGGTCGTCACGAACATCAACCCGATCCACGAGTGGCTGGGCACAGCGCTCAACGTGCAGGTGTGGGATCCGAACGTGTATTACTTCACGACGATCCCGACGGACCTGGATGGGTTCAAGTTCGCGGTGATCATCACGGGCGGCATCGTCGCCAGCGTGGTGGGGGCGTTGGTGCCCGCGGCACGCGCAGCGTGGATGGACCCGGTGAAGGCGCTTCGATTCGACTAATGTAAGAAAGGGCTGGCGATCGCCAGCCCTACCCCCTCTACCAATCCTTCAATCTACAAGGCTCTACCACTCGCGCCGAGAGGGCTCCGCCCGAACAAGCGAACTCCTCATGCCGCTTGAGCGACCGTCTGGCCGTTTCCGCCGATGGCGAAGCGGACGGTGATGGGGGCGGTGCCGGGGGTGATGGTCTCGCCCTTCTTGGCCTTGACGACGTAGCTGGCCCGCTGCGTGCCCGCGGGGATGGTGGTGTCGACGAAGCGCTTCTCGTCGGCGAAGCCCACGTCCTGGAAGGCGGTCTCTTGGCCGCCGGCGGGGGTGAGGGCGCGGCGGACGATGTAGGTCGTGCCCGTCGCGACGCTGCCGTCCCACTCGAGCTCGAGCGTGCCGTCGTTCAGGAGATCGAAGCGGACGTTGCTGGCCTCGACGGGCGGGATGGCCGAGGGGTCCTTGGGCTCGGGGATCTGGGCGATCGCGAACAGCTCGGGGTTGGACGTCTGCTGGGCGGCGACGCGGATCTTCTTGATGAGGTCGGCGCCCAGGTCGCGCATGGCGGCGATGGCCAGGTCCTGCTCGGCCGTGGCGCTCTTGGCCTCGTCGGCCTTCAGCTGGGCCGCGTCGTACTTGGTGCGCGCCGTTCCGGTGAGCGCGTCAGCTGCGCGGTTTCTTCAGCACTCAGATTGAGCGTTGCCGCGTTGGCCTCCCAGATGGGGGCACGCTGCTCGAAGAACTCGATGTTGTCCTGCTTCTTTCGTGGTTGGACGGCCATGGCCATGATCCAGAGCACGCGAACCCCACGGCGTGCGCGCGGGCGTCGGGGCGAGTCCCCGTCGCGCTCTGGGTATCGAGCAGCCGGGAAGGCCGCTTGAGCAAAACTAAGAAACAGTCGGGTGCGTGTCGCAATCACGACACTTGTTGTTATGTCGGCGGATACTCACGACGCGCCCGTGTACTGGGCCTCACGCGGCTTGAGGAGGCCCGTTGCCCCGGCGATGATGACCGGGACGAGGATGAGGTTGAGGATCCGCATGATGGCGGCGTAGTTCTCGTAGGTCAGGGCGATGCCCTTGCCTTCGACGCCACCGCCGAACATGGCGCGGTCGGCGGGCTTCCATTCGGCGTCGAGGAACAGCTCGACGGGCGGCACCTGCACGCGCATGGCCATGAAGAAGGCGCGCTGGGGGCCCCAGTGGTCGCGATTGCCGGGCGTGCCGCCATCGCCGGGCCACGCCGGATTGGCGGGATTGGGAGCCGATCCGGCCTCGACGGCCTGCGTCTCGAAGCTCAGGGGCCGCTCGACGGCGGCTTCGGGCAGGAACACGGCCCAATTGAGCAGCCAGAGCAGGCAGAAGACGTTGATGATGCGCGCCGGGCGAACGCCGTAGCCGAAGAGGAAGTCGAGGACAATCTCGCGCCAGAACCACACGAACGGGTGCTGGGTGCGCGGAGGCGTCTTGTCGCTGGCCTCGCCCGGCCGCTGGTCCTTGCCGGTCCTCAGGCGCGTCTCGCCACGCCTGCGCTTCAGGAAGATCTCGTCGGCCCGCTGGTCGTCGCCCTGGGCGCGGGCCCAGCGCTCGGCGTCGATGTGGAAGGCGGCGCTAAAGCGTGTGGCGTCGAGGAAGTCGAGGACTGGCCGGTTCGGTCGGCGGCGACGGGCCAGCACGTTGCCGTGGTGGACGAGCCCGGCGATCGCCGCGTAGGCCAGGGCGAAAGCCGCGACGACGATCCACCCTGATGGCCTGCTGCTCACGGCGAGTGCGAGGATCGGCAGCCACGCGAGGATGATGAATCCGAAGAGCCGATACTCGTCGCGCGTCGAGTTCCATGGGAACGCGTCGCTCTCGAAGCCCTCGAGTTCGAGATTCTTGAAGACAAGACGGTGCACGCTAAAAAGCTCCGTCTCATTGCGGGATAGGTAGCCCAGCACGCGGAACGTACCGGCCGTCGCGCCATCGAACAGATAGGCTTTAGCGAGTTTGCCGCCCTGTCGAACGGCGTCGCCGAGCCGGATTGTCACCGACTCGAACGTGCCACCAGATCCGTCAATCGTGCCACGCACGATCGGGGCGGGCTCGCCCTCGGCGACGGGCTCGGCCGAGAGCTCGCCGGTGATAGTTGCGTCGCGCATCACGAGGTTGCCGTCGAGCAGAGTGCGATCCAGGCTGGCATCGCCCTCGACGCGGGCGAAGGTGGCGTTGACCTCGCCGCGGACGCGCTGGCCGCAAACCCACAGGTGTCCCCGGACCTGCGCGAGTTCGAGGTCGATGGCCGGGGCGGCGGAGTTGGCGGGGGTGCTGTCGGTCTCCCAGGACCGCCAGCCAAGGTCACGTTTGCGCGGGGACGGCCGGGCGAGCCAGTCGGGTTGCTCAGAAGTGAACTCGACGAACGTCGGGTCTGGTGCTTCGCCGGCCTCGGGGTGGCGGCCGACGGCGCGGAGTGCACGACCGAGTTTCCGTACCCAGTCTCGGGCCTCTTGAAGCTTGGTCGCATCGGGTGCGCCGACCACGCCCCCGCATAGGTGCAGGTCCCCCTCCACCTTCAGGTGACGGGCCCTGATCCTGCCCAGAACGCTGAGGCCATGCAAGACGACGGCCTGCTTGGCGGTGGCGAAACTCAGATCCAGATCCCCGTCGATGAGGCACTCGCGATTCACGCGATCGGCGCTGGTCGCCATTTCGGGACAGTCAAAGGCGGTCTGGTCACGATTCGAAAACGTCGTCACTCCGCCACGCAGTGTGGCCTCTGACAGGTCGAGACCTCCTCCGAGGACCGTGCCGTGGCATAGCAGTACCACTTCGCCGACCGTGGCTGCCGTCATGTCAACGGCGGTGCGGCCCGCCGCGACATCCACCATGGCGTTGCTAAATACGACTTGCCCTTCCACATTGCCTCGTAAATCGATGAGCCCGGTGATGCGCATCCCGTTACCGACCAGAACCGACCTCGCGACTTTCGCAAAGTTCATATCGATGGCCATGCCACCCACTCCGGCGTCGACCGTGGCGGAGTAAAACTCCACGTTGCCCTCGACGCTGGCCCGCAGATCGATGGTCCCGTTGATGCGCGTGCCGTCCGAGAAGAGCACCGCCTCACCCACCGCCGCAGAGACCATATAGAACGCTTTGCGGCCCTTGCCGGCGTCGATGGTGGCGTCCCGGAAGGCGACCTGACCTCCGATGCTGGCTCGCAGATCGATGGACCCGATGACGCGCGTGCCGGCGCGGAAGAAGACCGACCCGCCCACGGTCGCCGATTCCATGCTGATGGCCTCGGAGTTCGAACCCGCGTCGACCGCGCAACCGTTGAAGGCGACCAGTCCCCTCACGCTGGCCCGCAGGTCGATGGCCCCGGTGACGCGTGTACCGCCGGTGAAGAGGACCGCCCCGCTCACGGTCGCCCTATTCATGCTGACGGCCTGGTTTTCGATTCCGGCGTCGACATTGGCTTCGGTGAAGCGGACAACACCCTTGACGCGAGCTTGCAGGTCGATGGCCCCTGTCACGCGCGTGCCGTCGATGAAGAAGACCGACTCGCCGACGACCGCAGACTCCATCGACACTGCAATAGCGCCCTTGCCGGCGTCGACGGTGGCGTCCTGGAAGGCGACCTGCCCTCCGATGCTGGCCCGTA
>CALCCF010000003.1 GCA_937899905.1 uncultured Phycisphaeraceae bacterium | reverse complement strand
GCTCGATCACCACGGCAACCTCCTGGCGACCGAATCTCGGTTGCTGCTCGCTCTGAGACCACGCGCATGGGCCGAGCCGTCGGCGAAGACAAAGAGCTCGAGCTCGATGTCCTCGTTGCCCACGGCCGTCAGCGCCATGGGGTAGATCGGGGAGTCTGTGGCAAAGCGGAACTGCAAGGGATGGGCTCGGTGTTCGCTGGCTTGCGGCCCATCAACGCTCAGCTTCGCGGCCGCAAAGACCCAGCCCTCGTCGAGATAGTCCTGTACGACTTCGGCGATTCCATCGGGAACGCCGAATCCGGCCGATTCGAGCCACGCGATGAGTTCATCGGCGTCTTGCGCTCGCAGCACCCTCGTGTCGTACAGGCCGGCCGTACCGGACGAGAGCACCTCGACGGGCACGGCCAGGCCGACGCGCCCGCGCGAATAACCAAGATTGGGCATCACCACCAATATACCGACAACCACGATCGCCAGCAGGAACCAGACCCGCCCCATTCTCGACTGAAGCGCCATGACTCCGAACGCACCGATCACCAGCGAGCCGCCGAGCAAGAACGCCACCCCGTGGTCGCTCCGCTCGATCCTTGGCGCGGTAAGCACGGCAGCGGTATCGAACATGCCCTTGGTTGCGGGCAGGATCTCCGGCTCGCTGGGCAGCGGCACGAGCCACGCGAACTCCGTGCCCTCGCCCGTGAACGCGGTATCGATCGCGAGCCGCTGCTCCGCGCCGTCCCATGCGATGATCGCGCGCTGCGATGGCATGGTGGTGCGTGCTCGGTCGCTCAGCGGGTCGGCCACCATCGCGAACGTCTTGCCATCGGCGAGGCATGCCGCCGAGGCGAACAACACAACGACGACAGCCATCCAATAGGGGAGGTGCGTGCGCGCCATGGTGTCCGGTCCGCTTCGATCGACCACGAGGTTCCCGATCTCCATAGCATCGCTCATGTTCAGTACCGTGATGCTTGTCGTCGCCGCCACCGTCGCGCTCTCGCAAGATGCCCCGAATCGATCAGAATTGACCGTTCCTGACGGGGCATGGAGCGCGATTGATGAGCGGCTTGGTCTTGACGGTGGGAGGCTGGGCTACACGCCCGAACAGCTCGAACCCTTCGGCCGTGATCTGCACGTGCTGCGACCGGTTCTGAGACAATTCGCCGACGTGCGGAAGACGCTGCGATTTAGCGGGCGCGCCACCGATCTGCTGCTCAACAACGCGGTGTACGAAGACGAATTCATCCGTCATGCGTTCGCGCAGTTCCTCGACGAGACCATGGGCCGGCGCATCCGCCTTCCCGGTCTCGATGCCCAGGGCATCAGCGGTGAACTGCCCGACTCGTTCGACGCCTCGACACAAACCGGTGGCTGGAACGTCCCGTGGCTCGAGGACAAGGACACGAAGACCGCAATGGAAGTTGTGTTCGATGTCGGAGCAGACGGCTTCCCATCGGCGCTGCTCGAGCTGACCGAGGCCGAGCAGAGGCTCATCATCCGACTTCTCGTCGCGGTTTTCGAGAGCTCGCGGTACACGACCAACGCGTTCGATCGGGCCTCGATCGATCTCGGCATGGACGCGGCGCAGGAGCAGTATGGCCTAGATACGGGGTACGTCGTTTCGATTGCACCACGATTCGAGCCGTACGGCCGGCTCATCGCACGCCCGTTGATGGACGTCGTGGGCACAACAGATCTCGGATACCTCGGCCATGGCAGCATCCTCGCCGCCAAGAGCGTACGGCTCGCGGTTGAGGAGTTTAACCGAGCCCAGCCCGACGGCGCGACGTTCACCGGCATCATCCGCATCGGAACGACCGCAGGACCGATCGTCATCGGAGGTGTGGACTCAGACAACCACGTTCATGTTGGCTATCCAGGACCCGCGCTGGTCATCGACTTCGGCGGAGATGATCGCTACGAGGGCGCGTTCGCCGTGAGTGACGGCGTGCGTGAGCGGCCCGTGTCACTCCTGATCGACCTTGGGGGTCGGGACACCTATCTGCCCGGCGAGACCGAGGTCTGGCAGCCACGGAATCCGAGCGACGCTGAGAGCGAGGATCGGTCGAATCCGACACTCGCGGCGGGCGTGTTCGGCCTTGGGATGCTCTGGGATCTTGGCGGCGAGAACGACGCCTACGAAGCCGTTGAGTCATCCATGGGCGTCGGGCTGCACGGGGTCGGCATGCTCATCGATGATGGCGGCGACGACACATACCTCGTACGCCAGAGCTGGGGACAGGGCGTCGGGCACGTTGGGTTCGGCGCGATCATCGACCGCGGCGGCAACGACCAATACACATCGGGTCGCAGCTCGCAAGCGCACGGCTCAACGCGTGGCGCAGGTGTGATTGTGGACCTTGCTGGCAACGACACCTACACGATCCCCGATTCCACCGCGCGAAGCGAGTTGTACCTCGGCCGAGTGGTCGCCATGGGCCAGGGCTGCGGCTATGGACGACGCGCCGACCTGGGCGACAGCCGATCGATGGCGGGCGGCTTCGGCGTGCTCGTAGACGGCGCGGGCGACGACCATTACAGCGCGATGGCCTGGAGCCAAGGCGCGGGCTATTGGTGGGGCGTGGGCATCCTCGAGGACCGTGGCGGCAACGACACGTATCGCCAGGGCAAGTACAGCCAGGGTGCCGCGGCCCACTTCGCCGTCGGCATCCACGTCGATCTCGATGGCAACGACACGTACAACGCGAATCCGGAGCGCATGGCCAACCCATACACCAGCGAGGAACAGTGGATCGCAGAGAACCAGTATGCCGGACACGCTCGCGATGGTGCGCTCGGCATCTTCGTTGATGGCGCCGGCAACGACGAGTATGTGCTGCGCGCGAACTGTGCGGGCAGTGGAGACCTCAACTCCGTCGGCTTCTTCTGGGATCGTTCAGGCGATGACCGCTACACCGGGCTAGAGATCGACCCGTCCCCGGGCAATGCGAACTGGACCCGGCCCCCGATGGGCACGATCACGATCTACCCGGAGCCGTTCCATTCGTTCCGAGATGACCTACGGGCCTACGGCGTGTTTCTCGATACGGAAGGTACGGACACGTACGAAGGGCTCGAGTCTGCTGCTCGCAACAGTCACGTCTGGTCCGAGGGGTTTCTCAACGGCCGCGCCGTGGGCATCGATCGCTAACGGATCGAGTCATCGCGGGTGTTTCAACGACAAGCAGCCCGGGCGCACTCGCACCAGCTACCAGGTGTACCCCAGTTCGAGCAGCGCCGGTTCCATATGGGGTCGCATGCGTTCGAGTTGGGCGTCGGTGTTCGCATCCTGCCGCTTGGCGAATCGCTCTTGATCCACGCTGCCGGCGAACCGGTCGATCATGCCCTCATCGGGCAGTCCAGTGAACTCGAGGATGCGTGACATGGTCGGCGCGGGGTTGGCAACCAGGTCTTCGTACCGGAAGATCAGGACGTTCGGCTCCTCGCCCCGCTCCTCGGCCTGCTCGATCAGCATCTGGGCATCCCGGTACGCCGCGAGGATCGTCGCCGACCACTGCTTGGCGCGCACGACGTCTGGGTGATCGTGGCCGACCCACTCGCGCCAGCCCGGCGGCCGGGGCCCCCAGATCGGCAGCGGCTTCCCAAGCAGGCGCCGCTGGAGAACGTCCGCCGCGCGGCCCGCCTGCGCCGGCCACTCGTGCAGCGGCGTGTTCGCCGCGCGATGGATGGCGATGCTGAGTTTGCCCTTGCGTTTCTGGATGTCCGCCGTGGAGCGCACCACGCTGCGTCCATCACGCAGCACGAGCAGGATCTTGGCCTGCGGGAAGACCGCGCGCAAGAACGGAACCCGGAGGCAGTTGCTCGGCGTCTTCTCCATCAGGCGGGGCTTGCCCTGCTCGGCCTGGAGCTTCGCGAACGCCCGATGGATGCGTGCGATGATCTTCGGATTGGCATCGGCTTCTGTCAGTCGATCATCCGGGCGGTACGCGTTGCCGCGGATCCAGATGTGCCGCGGTTCTTCGGCACTGGCGACCTGCGGGTGCTGGCTGAACATCTTGTAGAGCCATGTCGTGCCGCTGCGTTGGGAGCCCACCAATAGGATGGGCTGCGGGTCGAGGCCCACACCGCTAGAGATCGCACCGCTACGTGTTGAGTCACCATCGGCCTGCATTGCGCAAGCCTAGGCGAAGCACGCCGTAGTCTTCATCACGCAAGCCCGCGGCCCGGTTTGGAATCGGGCGAATCGCTACGACGCTGAACCGCGCCGCATCGGCTGCGGCTTCCAATACGTCAGGCTGCGCCATAGCCATTCCATCGGTCCATAGCGGACCCGCGCGAGCCAGCGTGGCCTCGCGAGCAGCTGGAACGCCCACACGCCTATCACGATCGGGACGTAGTCGATGCGATCGAGGCGGCCGAAGTATCCGAGTCCCCAGCCATAGAAGATGAACGCGGCGATCACCGACTGCATGAGGTAGTTCGTGAGCGCCATCCGGCCGACGGCGGCGAGCGATGCGCGGAGCCACCGCAACACGCCGCTCTTGCAGACGAGCATGACCAGAGCGATCCATGCCAGAGCCATACCGACGCTTCCCGCGTAATTGAACCAACCGACGACGCCGAAGAAGGCCACCGGATCAAACCCGTTGCGGTGATTCACCACCACTCCGGCGGCAATGAGCCCACCACCGATGAGCAGGCCGGCTGCGAGCAGCGTGGCGTAGAACGCGGTGGAGCGTGACGCGTCGAACACACGCCACTTATACAAAGCCATGCCCAAGAGCATGAGCGCCGACACACGCCAGAACGTGAACACCGCGAACACCCACGTTTGCATCATGAGCACGTCGGGCGCGTGCGCACGGATGCGCTCGGCAAATCCTCCCAGAGCGTTCTGCCGCTCCTCCTCAAGAAACTCCTCGGTAGGGAAGAACATCGAACCAACATCTTCCCACGTTTCCACCATGTTCGGATCGGTGCTACTGCGCATCCATTCGAACATGGCCTGCTGCGCACCGCTGAGCGCCATGCCGATCGGTAGCAGCGCACACGCGATGACAAGCAACCACTTCGCCGGCAGGCGTCGCAGCAAGAACACGAGCATGCCAATAAGCGAATACGCCACGAGGATGTCGCCGAACCAGATGCCGTACGCATGCACCATGCCGATGAGCAGCAGCCAGCCCATGCGCCGGTAGTGCACGCCAACCGCAGAACGCCCCGTCTGTCCAAATCGCTCGCCCATCAATGCGACGCCGGCGCCAAAGAGCATCGAGAAGATCGCCATCATCTTCATGTCGAACAAGCCGTGGCTCACTAGCCAGACCGCGTAGTTCGCACCTTCGAAGCCCCCGCCCGCCGGCGGGTTGAAGAACGCCGCGCCCGTGAGCGCGAACGTCGGGATGTTCATCACGAAGATGCCCAGAAGCGCGACCCCGCGGAGCGTGTCGATCGAGTCGATGCGGTCGCCCCGCCCGACCGGCCCCGGCACGGGTCCGGAAGGCACGCCGGGAATCGGGCCGGCACTCATAGGTGGATGGGCAGACATGTCTGGGGAGTTTGGCATGGCCAGATGCTATTAGGCACAATCCCCATGGCCTTGCATCACAGGTCTGCCACGCCTCGGGCAGCCACCAGGGGCACTCTGGACGTGCAGGCGAATTCGGCATGCTTCGAGGTTGCTTTTTACTTGCATTTTGCTACTAAATGGAGTACTCTTCGACCCTTGCCTGACCAAGAACCAGCCCGGCGATCCTGCTGCCCGGTGTCCTGCACCCTGGACATCCTCGGCGATCGATGGACGCTCCTCGTCGTCCGAGACCTCTTTCGCGGCGTCGACCGGTTCTCGGGCTTCGCACGTTCGCCCGAGGGCATCGCGAGCAACATCCTCACCGACCGACTGGAGATGCTCGTCGCGCACGGGCTCGTCGAGAGGTACGTTCCGGCGGAGCGCAAGCACGCGCGGTATCGCCTGACCGACAAGGGCCGCACGCTGGGCCCGGTGCTCCGCGCCGTTGCGGATTGGGGCCTGACGCACGTGCCCGGAACGGAAGCAAAGCTCGGCCCGCCGTCTCCCAATGCCAAGTCCCAGACAGGAACCGAGGAATGAGACAGCGACGAGTGTGTACCGTATTTGTTCCCGTCCTTGTCGCGCTCTTCTTTGCCGGCTGCGCACCGACCACCAGACTCTCCCAGACACTCTTCCGACATGATGCGGAAATGGCGCTCAACGCCGGCATGACCAGCCGGCTCGTTTCGCGCGATGAGCACAAGTTGGCTGTCCGAGAGTTTGGCAGGGACTTGCAGGGCAACGGCCCCACCATCGTTGCGATGCACGGCTTTCCCGACAACAGCCGCCTGTATGACGAGATTGCCCCTTTGCTCGCCTCGTCGCACCATTTTGTGGCGTTCGACTTATTGGGGTGGGGCGATTCGGACAAGCCTCGCGGCTTCGAGTATGGATTCCGCGAGCTGGACGCGGACCTCGATGCCGTACTTAAGGCTCTCGAACTCCAGAGCTACGTGCTCATCGCCCACGACATCTCGGCGCCGGCCGCGATCGATCGCGCTGCTCAAGACCCACGAGTGCTGGCCGTTGTGCTGCTCAATAGCGTCGAGCACAGCACGGAGTTGGTAACCGCGCCGGAGGCGATCCAGACGTTCTCAACGCCCGGCCTCTCGCGAGACGTGCAACGGTTCTTTGCCAGGCGTTTCGCGGGCCTATTCCGCCGCCAGGCCCGCGAACAGATCTCGAAGTTCATGGTCCGTGGCGATGATTTGGAGCGAAAGTACGTCGATATCTTCGTCTACCAGCTCGCAGGATCGAGAGATGCCTTTTTCGATCTGAATGATGAGTTGCAATCCGAATTCGATGAGCGTCGTCGTTCACGAGAAGATCGACTCGCACAGATCGAAACACCGGTGTTCCTGGTATTCGGCGATCTCGACCCTTACCTGCGTGTCGAGGCGGCCCAAGAACTTCGCGAGTTCCTACCGAATGCGACATTCGAGGTAATCGAGGGCGGCGGCCACTTCGTGCAGATCGATCGCGCGGAAGCCGTAGCCGCCGCGGTCCGAGGCGCGATCGCTCAGGCTTCAGGAAGCCCCGCGCCGTGAGACGAATCGCCCGAGCGTTGCTGTTCGCCGCGACGATGCTCGCGCTAACCCTCATGGTCGCGTGTACCAGCTACACCCAAACTCCGCTGGAAGGCCAGCCCTTTGAGCTCTCTAGATTCGATCGATACGCGATCGTTGCAGACTCGGCTGGGCGCCCGCGAGAAATCTGGGATCTTGCGATACCGCGAACCCCACGCACACACTAGGACGGCCACCGAGACCTCACACGCGAGTCTCCCATTCGGCTGGTGAGCTTCGAGAACGCGAACGAGTACGACCAGCTGCGTGCCGCAGAGGATGTCCAGCTCGGGGGCAACGGATGGCTCCTGTACTGGCCGACGCTCGGTATCGGCAAGTGGAGCATGACCGGCGAGCTCTTCGATCGGCGGGAGCTGCGTGCGGCGCTTCGTGGTCGGCTGCGTGAGCGGCTCCTCCATGATCCGGGCCTCCTACCCGAGCTGTCGGCAGAACTTCGTGCGACGGCGATAGAGATCCTCGGATCGCGGGGTGTTCGCCCCGAGCCCGCAACGGTGGATCGCAACCTTCTGCTACTGCATCTGGCCGATCCCGAGCCCGGGTTAGCGCCATTCGTCGATGGCGATGGAACACAGTCGATACGTGTGCTGGGACACTTCGGCGAACTCGGAAGATTCGTGGTCGCGGTGATCGATGGCAGTACGGGCCGCGAGGGTGTCTACGACCTCGCCCTGGACTCCGGGCCACAGTTGCTTGTCGCGACTCCCACCGACACACGCCACCACATCGAAAACGAGACCCGATCGCTGATCGCAAACGAGGCGCTGATCGCGGCGGGGGTTGCCGTCACGACGACGATCAGCCTGACGACCACGTTCCCGCCGATCCCAATCATTGCGCTCTTCGCGAATACCGCGACGTCCTTGCTGCCGTCTGTACCCTTCAAGTCCGTCGACGCGCTGGCGGGCAGCCGAGGGGCGCTTCTGGGCTATCTTGAGTCTGGTAACGCCAACCTGCCCCTGGTGCTGCAGCCCGCGCGAAATGAGTTGAAGGCGAGCCTGAACACCCAACTCGCCGAGCAAAACCGGTACTGGCCGAGGGCCATCCAAGAGCAACGCCTCGTCGAGCACAACTGGAGTTGGCTCGCCGAGCGGCGCGTCAGTCCAGGCGAAAGAGCCCACTCAAGGAGCGTGGGCACGCCCGTAGACCACAGCACACCGATGTGCACGGAAGCCACAACGGCCGCGCCAGCCGAGAATTTGCGTCGGGATGGATCGTCACCAATCGTGTCGCGGTAGTTCGCAACACCTCGTACAAAACCCAAATGAGCGCAACTGGACTCGAACCAGTGACCTCTGCCATGTGACGGCAGCGCTCTAGCCAACTGAGCTATGCGCCCCTCGGGCGGGCAAACCCACGCCCTGGAAAGCCGGGGAGTATATCCACGATCCCCACCGAACAAACCCGACCAATCGGGCTTTGGATCGGTCAGATTCCTGGTATATTGAGAGGAGTGCCGCAAGCCATCGGGGAGGGCCCAATGAAGACCGCCGCCATCATGATACTGGCCGCCACGGCCGCCGCAATCGCAGGCCCAGACACGGTGCGACTGACACACTCGGTCGACCCGATCACGATCGAGTTGGGGGCGGGCATCGCCTGCGCCGATTCCGATCCGCTCCAGACGTCCCTCTCGAACAGCTTCTGGCGCGCATTCAAACCGACCGACTTCGGGGTGACCAACGACTTCAGCGTTTTGCAGTTCGAGTTCGGTGTCGAGACACTGGAGTTGCCGACACTCGACGCCATCGAGATCACGGTGAATTTCTATGAGACGTTCTCGGGTACGGCCCCGGCAGTTGGCTTACCGCTCATCGGAACGACCAGCGTCGAACTTTCCGAGCGCTCACTCGAACTTGTCACGATCGATGCCTCCGCCAGCGTGACCGCCGGCGCCGCGCTCGTTGTCGAGATCAGCGTGCCGAGCCTGCGGGACCTTGCCGGAGGCACGCTGGGTGATCGGTTCATCCCTGGAGGAAACTTCGCCGGTCAGACGGCCCCCTGGTACGTGAGCTCTATCGATTGCGGCATCTTGGACCCCACGGATGTTGCGGACTTCGGATTTCCTGATTCGAATCAGGTCGTGACGGTGATCGGCGAGCAATCTGGAGCGTGCTGCTGCGTCGACATCGACCAAGACGGCCAACTCACCATCTTCGACTTCCTGGCCTTCCAGTCGGCCTTCGACGCCGGAGATCTGCTGGCCGACTTCGACGGCGATGGCGAGCTGACGATCTTGGATTTTCTGGCATTCCAGACACAGTTCGACGCCGGCTGCCCCTAGCCGCGCATCGGCGCAGCCCCCGGTCGCCTCTGCACGACAATCAGGGTGCGATCGTCATCTGGCGCGGCGTCCTCAGAGAACGTGCGGACCGACTCGAGCACGCCATCGATCACGGCTTGCGGCCCCTGTTCTGCGAGCCGTCTGAGCGATTCGATCACGCGCTCCACGCCAAACTGCTCACCCGTTGGGCCGGCGGCCTCGGCAATGCCGTCGGTTGCAACAAGCAGAATGTCGCCCTTCTGCAACATCACCGTTCGATGCTCGTACTCGGGCAGTTCGGCCATGATGCCAAGCGGCAGCGTGTCCGTCGAGAGGCGTTCAACCTGCCCGGTCTCGGCGCGATAGACCAACTGCGGGTCCTGCCCCGCGCTCACCATGCGTATCACGCCGCGAGCCGCGTCGAGCACGCCGAGCCACGCGGTAACGAAGCGACCGTCGGGCAGGCTCGCGTGCATGTGCTCATTGAGTACGGTGATGATGCGATGGGGGTCGCGCTCGTGCTGCCACGCCAGTTTGGCCATCGCCTGCAGCTGCGAAACCGCCAGCGCGGGCCCGATACCGTGCCCGGTTGCGTCGGCGATCGTAAGCGCCACATGCGTCCCGTCGTCCGATCGCGCAAGGTCGAAAGTGTCACCGCCGGTTTCTTCGGCTGGCAGGCTCACACCCGCGAAGCTGTACCCGTCCATCGTCGGGAGCGTGTCGGGCAGCGTCGCCTGCTGGATCCGCTGGGCAATGCGCAGGTTGTCTCGCATCTGGCGATTCAGGCGTTCTTGCGCCCCCTCGTACCGACGCATGAGCGCGTTCAAGCCGAGCCCCGAAATCGCGAGCACTCCCACCGCCGCGACGCCGGCGAACGCCAGCACCCACCGTGTGCTCGACCGGCCGGCATCAACAACCGCGCCCACAGGCTGGTGCACCAAGAGCCGCAGACCATCGTTGTTGATGGGCTGGGTTCCGACGAAGTGGGTATCGCCGGGAAAATCGATGGTGCCAGTGGTCGGCGCATCCATCGAGCCAGCATCGAGCAACGGCATGGATGAGCCGCTACCAGTCAGGCCCGCGGAGAGTTCCATGCCATCGAAGCTAAAATTCCGCAGCCCCGGATTGTCGCGGATCTCGGGATGGCACAGCAACCGGCCATCCGGCTCGACGAGGCAGATGAACCCGCCGGCCGGCAGTGCCTGGAGCGACTCGCCCTCGATGATCCGCTGCAGACGCTCCCACTCCTCGCTGCCAAACTCCACATCCCCCATCGTCTCGGGCAGCAGATCCGCGACGCGCCTGGCGATGTCGACGTTCTGCTCTTGCACGATGTCTTCGACAACGCCCGCGAACGAGCGTTGCACAATGCGGAACGTGGCGAACCAGCCCACGCCAAGCACGATCGCCTGGAGCAAGAGGGCCGATGCGAGCAACGCCCGACGGCTCTTCGGCCGAGCCAGCACATCCAGCATTCTGGGACTGCCGACGCCCGGCATGGCTCGCCTCCCGCTAGGCCTCCCGTTAGGAGATACAACCCATGAGCCAAGAACAAGACCCGCTCGGAATTGTTCCGACTCCCGCGGGTTGGTACACCAGCGACGAGCCCGACTCAGGCTCGCGGCCGCCTACGTGTGGCGCAGGTTCTCGCCCGTCTCGCGGAAGATCAGGTCCTTGCAGATGCTGGCCATCACGTCCGCGGTGCGCTCGAGTTCTCGGCCGACACGAAAGATGTACAGGCCGGCCAAGTCGCCACTGGGCTCGGTGCGCATCACCTCGAGCGTTTCGGCGAAAAGCGTCTTTTCGAGCTGATCGATCACTTCG
This sequence comes from uncultured Phycisphaeraceae bacterium, assembly GCA_937899905.1. Lineage (GTDB taxonomy): Bacteria > Planctomycetota > Phycisphaerae > Phycisphaerales > UBA1924 > JAHCJI01. The sequence continues at coordinate 28,657 of CALCCF010000003.1, read as the reverse complement.
TCCTCGGCGATGATCTCGCGGGCCGCGTCAACGTCCTCGTCGAGCACGGCACGCAGCGTGCGATGGCAGCACGCCGGCACGCGGTGGGCCATCTCGACCAACGAGGTCGGCCACCGTGGATCGAGTCCGGCCTTGGCCATGCGCGACGCGCACTTGGCGATGCTCGACGCGTGGTCGCCCACACGCTCGACCTGCGTGTTCACGCGGAGGACGAAGAACACGTTCTGGAAGTCGCTGGCAACGGGGTGCTGCATCAGCAGCAGGTCGAGGCACGCCTGCTCGATCTCGATCTCGTGGCGATCGATCACGTCGTCCTGCTTGCGGACGGCCTTGGCCTGGGGGCGATCCAGCCGCAGCAGCGCGTCGAGGGCCTGCTCGATCATGGCAACGGCATACGACGCCTCGCGGATGAGCTGCCGCTTCAGACCCACGATCTGCCGGGGCAATTCGCTCGAGCCGACCGGGCGACTAAATGTCGGCTTGGCATCCATTGGTGCGGCCAGTCCCCCTTCTTGAGCCCGCCAAATCAACGCCGAACGCGGCTTGGGACGGCGGGTTGAACAGGAATACTAGGCGATCTGTCGCGCATCGCGTACGCTCCTTCGATGTCCCAGAGCCCAGCACAACAGGAGACCGCCGTCGAGCCGTCGGTCGCGATCGAGTCCAAGCCCGCGTCCGGGGGCCCCGGGCCCAGCCCAGATGGCGGCGAACCCGCCGGCTTCACACACAAGCCCACACCCGGGCCGGTCCGTCCTGCGCCAACGGCCCGCATGCGCCGCCAGCGAAACCCTGTCTCGCACGCACTCGCCGTGTGCTGGAAGAAGGTGGTCCGCAAGGCGATCGGACCGGCGATCGCCCCGCTGGAAGACGCCATCGCCGGCGCGGGCGGCTGGCACTCATGGCGCGGCGGACTCGATGGCTCGATGTCCAGCGCCATCGGCGACGCGCACATCGAGCGACGACTCCGCGACGAACTCGCCTACTGGGTCCGCGCCGTCCACGTGCCGGGCGCGCACGAGTCCATCGATCCGTCGTATGGCACGTTCCACGAGGTCTTCGCCCGTTGGCAGCAGGATCGCTGCGCATCACTCATGGAATGGCTTGGCATCGACGACCCCCACGCGTGGCAAGCACGGACCTCGGTCGTCGAGAGCGGCGGCGGCCCACACCCGATGGTCGCGCAGGGCTCGTGGCGATTCGCCGCGGCGGCTGACCCCCTCAATGACGGCTACGCGTCGTGCGGCCTATTCCCGCCAGGACAGATGCGCTTCACGCCCATCACCGCTCCAGGAGAGCAGCTGCCCCTGGCCAGCGCCAGCTTCGACCTTGTCGTCTGCGACAACTGCCTCGATCACGTCGCCGACCCCGGCCGCGCCATCGCCGAGTTCGCCCGCGTGCTCAGGCCCGGCGGCCACGCCTGGATACTGGTCGACCTTCGCAGCACCATCGACGACATGCACCCCCACGCCTTCACGCCCGAGCTCCTCCGCGAGATGCTCATCAGCAAGGGCATGGAGATCGTCCGCGAACGCATCGATCGTCACGCCAGCCACCCTCTCGCTCATGGCGAGATGCGCGTGCTCGCCCGCAAGCGCGAAGATCGTCGCGGCTGACCGGAGGTGCGCATTGCCACGCCCACGAGACGAAATGCTCGCACGCATCGTCGAATGGGCACGCGGCTGTGCCGATGTCGATGCCCTAGTCCTGACCGGCTCGCTTGCTCGCGGCGATAGCACAGCCGACGCGTGGTCCGACATCGACATCGAGATCATCTCGCCGAGTCCCGAGCGGTTCCTCGCCAGCGACCGCTGGATCAACGACTTCGGAGAGGTCGCGATCGTGATGCGCCTCGACGGCGACGAGCACCATCCCTGGCCAACCCGGCTCGTGCTCTACGCCGATGGCGTCAGGGTCGACTTCACCCTCGCAGACGCACAGCGAGTGACCGGCATGATCGAGAATCGGCAGCTTGACGCCCTGTACGCACGGGGCTATGCCGTGCTGATCGATAAGCGGGGACAGTGCGAATCGCTGCCGCCGCCACTACCCATCCCCCAGAGCACCCCGCTCCCAACACAAGTTGAGCTTTCGGAAGCCATTGGTCGATTCTGGTTCGAGGCGACGCACGTGCCGAAGTATCTCGCCCGGGGAGAGCTGTGGCTGGCATCCTCAAGACACTGGGCCATGTTGTGTGCCCTTTTGCAAGTTGCTCAGTGGCATGCGCTAGCACACGGCAAGCCACCAGTCGATGTCTGGTATGGCGGACGAGGCGTAAGCGAGTGGCTCGCGCCCGAACACCGTAACGCGCTCGCGTCATGCTTCGGTGGATTTAACACAGACGACATACAGTGTGCGTTCGAAGCAACGATCGAGTTGTTCGTGACGCTTGGGAGAGAACTCGCAACAACTGCAGGCCTCTCTTTTCCGGAAGGCATCGAACGGAGCGTCCGTTCGCATCTCCACTCGACGGATCCCCGCCAACATAAAACCCCCGGGCCTGGTGGCGGGCCCGGGGGTTCTTGAGCGGTCGTCGGGATCGGGTGGTGGCAAGCCCGCCGGAGAGAGGGGGGACGGGCTAGATCCCAACGACCTTGGGGGAGAAGGAGGCTCAGGTATTGCGCATCAGCTGCATCCCATGCTGTTGCCGCAGTTCAGGCACTTGTAGCAGGTGCCATTGCGAACGGTGATCGTGCCGCAGACGTCGCAGGCGGGTGCGTCGGCCATGCTCTCGAGCATGCTGGAAAGCTGCGCCGACTCGCCGGTCTTGGTCGCCGGCTCGGCCGCTCGCGATCGACGGACGGTTGTCTCGGCGGCCTCGACCACAACGTGGCGCGTCGTGGCTACCACCGGCTCGGCCTTCGCGACCGCCGAAGCACCGCTCACGTTCTCCGAGGCATCGATGTCGCCATCGTGGCCGTTGGCCTCCCGCGTCATGCGGGCGGCCGCATCGACCCGATCGCCAGCCCCGTCCGTGGGGCCAGCGAGCGGACGCACGCGGTCGGACGAGACCGGCTCCGCCGAGTCACTACCGCCCTCTCCGCGTTCGTTCGTGCCGCCTTCGATATTGCGCCGCGGCGTGTTCGCCTCGCGATACCCCGGGATGAACTCGATGCCTAGCCAACGGAAGATGTAATCCACAAGGCTCTTGGCCAGCGGGATATCTCGGTTGGTGGTCATGCCCGCGGGCTCGAAGCGCTGGTGCGTGAACTTGCGCACCAGGCTCTCAAGCGGAACACCGTACTGCAGCGAGACGCTCACCGCGGTGCCAAGGCTGTCCATGAGGCCGCCGATGGTCGAGCCTTCCTTGGCCATCGTGATGAACAGCTCGCCGGGCATGCCGTCCTCGTACAGGCCAACGGTCAGGTAGCCCTCGTGGCCGGCGATATTGAACTTGTGCGTCAGCGAGCCGCGCGTGTCGGGCAGGCGGCGACGCATCGGACGGTGCACGATCCGCTCCACGGTCTCGACAACCGTGCGCGTGTCCTGCTCGCTCGCGGACTTCGCCGCCGCAACGGTCAACTCCTCGACCTCTTCGAGCGCCTCGGCCTCGCCGTCCGCGTCGACCTCGACCGTGTCTTCGAGGAGGTCTACCTCGATCGCCTTCACTTCCAAGGCGGCCTCGACCGGCTCCTCGGTTTCGTCCTCAGTGGCATCGCTCTTGGTGCTCAGCGGCTGGCTGAGCTTGCAACCGTCGCGGTACAGCGCGTTGGCCTTGATGCCAAGCTCCCAGCTAACCCGGTAGCACTCCTTGATGTCCTCAACGCTCGCCTCGTTGGGCAGGTTGATGGTCTTGCTGATCGCACCACTGATGAACGGCTGGGCGGCCGCCATCATGCGGATGTGGCCCTTAGGCTCGATGAACCGCGTGCTCAGCGGACCGCACGTGTTGGCACAATCGAACACCGGCAGGTGCTCGGCCTTCATGTGCGGCGCACCCTCAAGCGTCTGCGTGCCACAGATGGTGTAGTTCAGCTCGGTGATCTGCTTCGCGCTCAGCCCAAGCTCACGCAGCAGGTTGAAGGTCATGTTGCCCTTCGCGGCCTCGGCATCCACACCGGCGCGCTCCAGGGCCTCGTCACCAAGCGACCACGCGCTGAAGGCAAAGCCCAGCTCGAAGACACCCGGCAGCGCGTCGTTGATGCGCTTGATGTCGTCCTCGATCAGCCCCTTGCCGCGCAGCCACTGCGCCAGCGTCTGGCCTTCCATGGCCCCCTGCACACCCTCGGGCAGCGGCACCTCAAGGTGCAGCGTGCCCAAGAGGTAGCGGAGCATGTCCTGACGCTCCGACTCGGAATAGCCCATCGCCTCGAGCGCGGGCTTCACGCTGGCGTTCGCGATCTTGAAGTATCCGCCGCCGGCCAGCTTCTTGAACTTCACCAGCGCAAAGTCCGGCTCCACACCCGTGGTATCGCAGTCCATCAGCAGGCCGATGGTGCCCGTAGGCGCGATGACTGTGGTCTGGGCGTTGCGATAGCCGTGCTTCTCACCAAGCTGGATGGCCTGGTCCCACGCCATGCGAGCGCGATCGAGCAGCTCGGGCGTGTTGGCCACAGGTACCTTGCCGCCGCGGCAGCGCGACTGATCGATCGGCACCGGACGCGTGCTCGGGTGCAACCCCTCCCACTCGGCCGCCTCACGCTTTACGCCGTGCGCCGCGCGGCGGTGGTTGCGGATCACACGGAGCATGTTCTCGCTGTCGGCCTTGTACCCCGGGAACGGGCCGTGCTCCTTGGCCATCTTCGCCGACTGGCGGTACGAGCCGCCGGTCATGATCGCCGACAAGCAGCCGCAAATCGCCCGGCCGTCCTCGCTGTCGTACGCGATGCCCGCCTGCATGAGCATGGCGCCCAGGTTCGCGTAGCCAAGGCCCAGCGTGCGGTACTTCCAGCTCCGCTCGGCGACCTCCTTGCTCGGGTACGCCGCCATCAGCACGCTGATCTCGAGCACCATCGTCCACACATCGATCGCGTGCTCGTACGCCCGCACATCAAAGTGTCGCGTGGGGGCGTCGTAGAACTTCATGAGGTTCAGCGACGCCAGGTTGCACGCCGTGTTATCAAGGAACATGTACTCGCTGCACGGATTACTCGCGTTGATGCGTCCCGCGCTCGGGCACGTGTGCCACGCGTTGATGGTCGTGTCGTACTGCACGCCAGGGTCGGCACACCGCCACGCGGCGTACGCGATGTCGTCCCACAGCTTGCGGGCGTCCAGCGTCCGGGCCGCCTCGCTCGTGGTACGCCAGCGCGTCTGCCACTGGCTGCCGTTGTCGACCGCCTCGAAGAACTCGTCGGGCACGCGCACCGAGTTGTTGCTGTTCTGGCCGGCGACGCTCGCGTACGCCTCGCCGTTGAAGTCGTAGTCGAGCATCAGGCCCAGCCGCGCTGCCGTCTCGCCAACGGTCTCGGGGTCGTGCATGCTGGCGCGCTCGCCGGCGATCTTCTGCAGGCCCTCGACCATCGCCGCCACCTTGATCTCCTCGCGCACCTTCCAGTTCACGAAGCTCTCGATGTCGGGGTGGTCCATATCAAGGCAGACCATCTTGGCGGCGCGACGCGTGGTCCCGCCGCTCTTGATGGCGCTCGCCGCGCGGTCGCCGATCTTGAGCCAGCTCATCAGGCCGCTGCTCTTGCCGCCGCCGCTGAGCTGCTCGCCCTCGCCGCGGAGCTGGCTGAAGTTCGTGCCCGTGCCGCTGCCGTACTTAAAGAGACGCGCCTCGCGCACCCACAGGTCCATGATGCCGCCGTCGTTCACCAGGTCGTCCTCGACGCTCTGGATGAAGCACGCGTGCGGCTGGGGGTGCTTGTATGCGCCCTTGGCCAGCGACACCTTCCCCGTCTTGGGCTCGGGAACCCAGTGGCCCTGCGGCGGGCCGTCGATGCCGTACGCCCAGTTCAGGCCCGTGTTGAACCACTGCGGGCTGTTGGGGGCGGCCATCTGGTGGATGAGCATGTAGACCAGCTCGTCATAGAAAGCCTGGCCGTCCTCGGGCGTATCGAAGTAACGGTGCTGCTCGCCCCAGTGACGCCAGCAGCCGGCCAGCCGGTGCGCCAGCTGGCGCACACTGCGCTCGGGGCCCATCACGGGCTTGCCGTCCGCGTCCTTCTTCACGCCGGAGGGGAGGCCATCCGTGGCCCGCTTGGTGGCGGCCTGCCACCCCCCGGCAATGATCGCGTTCTGGTCTTCCATCTGCGGCACGCCCGCCTTGCGGAAGTACTTGCTCACCGCGATGTCGGTCGCCAGCTGGCTCCACGTCGCCGGCACCTCGGCGTCGCTCATCTCGAACACGATCGAGCCATCAGGATTGCTGATCTTGCTCGAACGCGTCGTCCACTTGACGGTATCGAAGGGGTTCTGGCCGGCGGTGGTGAACTTTCGGGTGATCTTCATTTAGCTACTTCCGATAGCGGTTCAAATACAGCGAGTCTGTTCGCTGCGTGATTCCAAAATGAGGGAACTGATACCCTGGACAACCTTCGCAGTGCGAATCTCTTGCAGCAGTCGCTCATGTTGTCCGCGACAAATCAAACCGAGAAATAAAGAAAAGGGGGCAACTAGAAGCCAGATACCCCCCTCACAGAGAAGGATCATGCGAGCAACTACGGCGATAGAGAAAACGATGAGAACTATTGAGAGGCAGGCAGCAAAGGTGGCAAGAGTTCCGAGCCGCGACAGATAGAGCGAGTCTACCACGCTGCGCTCCGCCAAGTCGCTTTCCACATCATTTACGACACGATCATCGCCAAGTTCACCCCAAACTGCGCCATCCCTCTTTCTAAGCATGGATGTGAAGCACGCCGCAGCTACTTCGAACTTCTGGGCCTCATTACGCATGTGGGGCATAAAGCTGAGATTGGCCCAGTCGCAAATTTTCTGGAAAGGAGCTCGAAACTCGGAGTCATGCTCATCATCAGTCTTTTTAGTGATAGCGGTTTCGATCCACTCGAGCATCGATCGGGTCACAAAACCCGCGACATAGCAAAGAGCAAGGAGCAAAACACCGACCGCCGGCGTAATCTCACTGGCTAACCGAACCACTTCCGAAACACTACCAGTCCAGACAACTGTGCCCAGCACGATCGCCATTACACCGATGACGATGTAGATCAGCAAATCGTTAAGCGCTAGTTGAACAGAACCTTGCAACATTCGCTACTTCTTTTTCTTTCCGCCACCCTTGGACACACGTTCTGCTGACGGGCGTTGAGTTAGGGCGCTTCCAGCTGCGGACTTTGCACTCGCGCTAGCCGACTTTGACCGAAGCGTCTTTGAAGCCGCTGATCCTGCGCTCTTCTTTGTGGTCTTCGAGTTGCCGGTTTGGCTGAGAGCGCTGCCAGCCGCACTCTTTGCCGATTTGCTTGCGCTCTTACTCTTGAGTGTCTTGCTCGCCGAGGAAGCAGCCTTTTTGCTGGTCTGCTCGCTTTTTGATCTAGAAGATGATTTTGCTGTCTTTTTCGCCACGAGTTCGTGTCTCCTAATCCACCTTCGGCAACGTCAACCCAGCCTGATCCTGATACTTCCCGGCCTTATCCGCGTAGCTCGTCGAGCACACCTGGTCGGCCTTCAAGAACACCAGCTGCGCGATGCCCTCGTTCGCGTACACGCGGGCCGGCAGCGGCGTGGTGTTGCTGATCTCAAGCGTGATCTTGCCGCGCCACTCGGGCTCGAGCGGCGTGACGTTCACGATCAGGCCGCAGCGGGCGTACGTGCTCTTGCCCACGCAGATGACCAAGCAGTCCCGCGGGATCTCGAAGAACTCGACCGTCTCGCACAGCGCGAAGCTGTTGGGCGGGATGATCACGTGGTCGTTGCCCTGCTCCTCGCAGTTCACCTCGACGAAGAGGTCGTCGCTGAAGTTCTTGGGGTCGACCACGGTGATGCCGCCGCCGCGGGGCGTAGGCGTGAAGATCTTGAAGGTCGGGCCCACGCGGACGTCGTAGCCGTAGCTGGAAACACCGTACGAAATCCGGCCGGGCCGGCGTTCGCCGCGCTCGAACGGCTCGATGGTGACCAGCTCCCTGATCTGTTCGTCGCACAGCACGGGCATGGTGGGTTCCTCTCGGTTGTCCGCTCGATTGCCCATCTGGGGGCGTCCGGGCCAACCAACCGGACGCGAATATCGGCATCACTATGCTACCCACAATACTTCGTGTCTCCACAGGTTTTTAGCCACAATATGAGGTATGGATAACCTGTCGGCTACAAGCCGTCCTTCGTAAACTGCGTTGAGCAGCCGAGTTACGAAACACCCCCCAGACAAGCGCCACCCCAAGCATCCGCAACCGACAAATTGTGTTTTCGGAAAACGCCTACACAATATAGTGGGTATCCTGAACCGTTCTGTACATCCATCCGACCGTCCACACCACCATGCACGAAGCCCCACAGCCCAGGAGGCCCGATTATCCAAACAAATACTAGACATCGGGTTGTGGTACGTTCGCCCTCGAACCAAATGCAGCACGTCCCGGCCTCGCCCGTACAGTGTGGGCCCCCAAGCCCCCGACCCCCTCCTCGGAGAGCGCCGAATGGTCCAACGCTTCGCAACCGCCCGTAAAGGCCAGCCCCAACCGCAGCACGGCGTGCAGACGCTGGGCGTGGCCAGCCTGATGCCCGGCTGCGGTGCCCGCGGCACCGTGGTAGACCCCGGCTCGGGCGTGCTGCCGATCTTCGACGGCCCAAGCGTCCTGCGCGGCACCGTGGGCGCGTCCGCCTCGATCATCGGGGTCGAGCCCGTGCTCGTCTCGGGCCTGGGCATCGTCGTGGGCACCAGCGGCGACGGCGGACCGCTGCCACCCGGTGTCGAGGCCACCGTCGTGCGCCAGCTCTCGCTCCGCAGCGGGACGCTGGGCATGGACATCTTCAATGAGACCCGCTTCGAGGGTGAGAGCCCCGAGAGCTTCTTGCGAAGGCCCGATGTCTCGGTCGTGGTCATCCTGGGCCTGATCGCGCCCGGCGCGCCCGAGGGGTCGAACTTCGACGTGCTCGCGTTCTCGCTCAACAACGAAGACCTGTCGGGCGGCAACCTCTGGCAGACCGACCTCAGGCTCGGCCGCCCCACCGTGCAGGGCGGCCCAACGACGCGGCTCGTCGGCTTCGCCCAGGGCCCCGTGTACACGAACCCATTCGCGAGCGGGCCGCGGGCCAACAACAGCCAGGGCCGGATCATCGGCGGCGGCACGATGACCAATCCGCTCGAGCTGGCCATCCGCCTCAACGTGCCCAGCCCCCGGCGCACCCGCGCGATCGCGAGCATGATCAACACCCGCTTCGGCGAAAGCCCGCTCGACCGGGGCGATATCGCCAGCGGCCGCCTGGCCGGTCAGTCCGATGCGGCGACCAGCCTGATCACCGTGAGCATCCCCTGGAGCTACAAGGACCGCTCCGAGGACTTCCTGCGGCTGGTCGCACACATCAACCCCGATGCCCAAGGGCGTGAGGAGTTGTTCGCCGGCCGCTACATCCGCGCCCTCCGCGAGGAACCCGGATCAGCCGACCGCATCGCTTGGGCGCTCGAGGCGCTGGGCCCGGTCGTCATCAACGGCTCGACAACGATCTCGACGCTCTACGACGCGCCCGAGGTTGCGCCCCGCATGGCGGCGCTGCGCGTGGGCGCGCGGCTCGGCGATCCCAACGCGGAGCGCCCGCTCATTGCGATGGCCCGAGACAGCTCCAACGTCGACCAGCAGCTCGAAGCGCTCAAGCTCCTCGGCGAGTTGGGCACCGGCGCGATGGTCGATGCGACCCTGCGAGACCTGGCCACCAGCGAGACCGTCTCGGTGCGCGTCGCGGCCTACGAGGCCATGGCCCGCCGCGAGGGCCTCCGCGAGTTACGTGCGGTGATCGAGAGCCAGCCCGTGCCCCCGGGCGTCGATCGGGTGGGCGTTTTGCGAGACTGGAACGAGATCGCAACCAAGGGCTTCAGGGGCAGCCTGGTGCAGGGGCTACGACGCGACGTCATGCCATCTGGTTTCATCGTGGATCGTGTGCCGCTCGGCGACCCGCTCATCTTCCTGCGTCAGCAGGGCCAAGCTGGGCTCGTGCTCTTCGGGCCCGAGCTCTCAATCGAGCCTGGGGCGGTGCTCCGATTGAGCGACGACCTGGTGCTGGCGCGGCCCGAGGTAGGCGACCCGATGCACGACCCCGAGGGGTTGGACGTTCGGGTTCGATACCGCCATCAGCCGGCCGACTTCGTGGTCACCGTGCCCAACGCGCCGTCGCGCTTGCACGAGTTCATCGAGTTCCTGGCCACACGCCCGACCCTGGAAGACCCGTTGTCGGGCCTGGGCATGGGCTTCGGCGACATCGTGTCGGTGGTCTCCGAGCTGCAGCAGTCCGGGGCGATCAAGGCCCAGTGGCAGGTCGAGCGGAACATCCTCCGCGAGGGCGTGAACCGACGGGCCCGCAGCGCGACGGCCGACCGCCCCGAGCTCGAGGGCGAGGACGACTCCCAGATCGATCCGCTGCAGACCTTCATCGAGCGCTCGATCCGCGGCGAGATCGAAGATTCCACAGAGGAAACCGGCTTGGCGACGCCCATTGAACCCGAGGGCTGATAACCACCGAACGCGGCGTGCCGAGGGGTCGAAGAATCCGGCGTCCTTGGGGCGACGAGGCCGATACTGTGCCCCGGACGGCAGGATGCCGCCGGGTGGCTCTCGATCGCTGATGGGACAGGAGGTCCGATGCGGCTCGCCAAGCTGACGCTCAATGGGTTCAAGTCCTTCGCCGATCGAACGGAGTTCCACTTCGACGATCCGGTGACGGGCATCGTGGGCCCCAACGGCTGCGGCAAGAGCAACGTCGTCGACGCCCTCAAGTGGGTCCTGGGCGAGCGGAGCAGCAAGAGCCTGCGCGGCAAGGAAATGCTCGACGTCATCTTCGCCGGCTCGGCCGCGCGCAAGCCGGCGGGCATGGCCAGCGTCACGCTCACCTTCGAGAACCCACTGCTCGAATCGAGCCCCATCGAAACTGAGGCCGACCAGCACCCCGTCGTCGACGAGCTGGACGAGGACGCCGATGTCGTCGACGCCATCGAGGATGCCGAGGACGCCGGCTCCGTGCTGGCCGACCGGCGGACCGTCGGGCGGGGGTTGCCCATCGATACCGATGTCGTCGAGGTCGAAAGGCGGCTGTACCGCGACGGCGGCAGCCAGTACCTGATCAACAACAAGCGGTGCCGGCTCAAGGACATCCGCGACCTGTTCCTCGACACCGGCGTGGGCGCCGACGCGTACTCGATCATCGAGCAGGGCCGAGTCGATGCGATGCTGCTGGCCAACCCGCAGGAACGCCGCACGATCTTCGAGGAGGCCGCCGGCATCGCGAGGTATCGCCAGCGGCGTGTGGAGTCTGTCCGCAAGCTCGACCGGGCCGAGCGCAACCTCGCGGTCACGCGCGAGCAGCTGGCCAACACCGAGCGACGGCTCAAGATCGTGCGCGGGCAGGCCGCGAAGGCGCGCCGATTCGTGGAACTCGACGCCGACCTCAAGGCCTGGCGAGCGGCCCGCGCGCTAGCGCAGCACGACGCGCTCAAGACCGCCGTCGAACGCATCCACGCGGATATGGAAGCCTCGCGGGAGCAGCGTGAGGCGGCCGAGGCCGAACTCGCCGAACTCGATGCCAAGCGGCAAGAGGCAGATCTTCGGCGTCACGAGGCAGCCCAAGCGTTGCGCGCGGATGAGGAGCAGCTGGCCGAGGCCAACCAAGCCGTGCAACGCGCGACGCACCAGCGAGAACTCGCCGAGCGATCGGCCGAGGACGCACTGAACCGGCTCGACGCGGATGGGCAGCGGCTGGCGACCGTCGAAGAGGCGGCCGAGCGCGCCGAGGTCCAGTCGCAGCGGGTGGCCGAACGCGTCGCGGCGGTGGCCGAACAGCTCGCCGACGCGGAGCGCGTCCTCGAGCAGGCTTCGCAGGCCCGGCAGCGCGCCCAGCAGGAGGTCGCCAGCCAGCGGCAGGCTCATGCCGAGAAGCGGATGGAGGTCGAGCGCATCGAGCGTGACCAACTCGCGGCGCGGGCGCGCATCGAAGAAGAACGCCGGCAGGCCAGCCAGCTCGACGCCAAGGCCGAGCAGGCCGAGAAGGAACTCGCGACGCTGGACGAGGACGCAAACCGCGCAAGTGCGCGCCGAGCGGAGGCCCTGAATCAGGCTCAGTCGCTCGAATCGAGCCGCAGCGCGAGCGCAGCCGACGCCGAGCGGCTGGAACAGGACGCGGCATCACTGGGCGAGGGCCGCTCGAACCAGGCCCAGCAGGTGAAGGAGCTCGAGCAGCGCCGCTTACGTCTCGAGACGCGACATCATGCGGTCTCCGAGGTCCTGGCCTCGCGAGAGGGTCTCGGCCAGCCAGCACGTGAGGTGCTGGACCAGGCCGCGCGCGGCGAGAGGTTCACGACGGTGATCGCCCCGCTAGCCGAGCTCGTGCGTGTGCCGATCGAGCACGCGCCGCAGGTCGAGGCGGCGCTCGGGCCGTTGCTCTCGGCGTTGGTCGTGCCTTCACTGGACGCGATGCCGTCGCGCGAGGATCTTGAGACGCTGACTGGACGCGTGAGTTTCGTGCCGCTCGGACTGGGCGTGCCCGCGGTGAACGAGCGGCCTGATCATGCCGCGTTCCCTGCGTTGCGCGCTTCGGGCCGCCTACTGCCGTTGCGTGAGGTCGCGGGCGTCGACGAATCCGCGTGCCGCGCGGCGGACGTGGACCCGACGTCGGTCTCCGGGCTGCTCGACGTGCTGCTGCACGACTGCTGGCGGACCAACGACCTGGAATCGGCGGCGTTGCTTGCGGGCGGTCCGCTCCGCGGAGCGACGATTGCCGACGAGAACGCGTGCGTGCTTCGGCACCCGGGCGTCGTGAGCGCAGGACCGCTCAACGGTGATGCCGACGGCAATGGCCAGGCGATGGGCGTGCTGCAGCGTCGGGCCGAACTCGAGCAATTGACTTCCGAGCTCCAGAACGCGACGCAAGAGCTCGATCGTGAGCAGGCGCGGCTGCGCGATCTCGATCAGCGGGCCGGAGACCTGGCCCAGCAGCAAACCGCCGTCCAACGCACGCTCAACGAGCTCGCGCAGTCGAAGCTCAAGGCCGAGAGCGAGGCCGAGCGGGCGGGCGATGAGTTCGACCGGCTGGATCGTCAGCGACAGCGGGCCATCGACGAGCGCGAGGCCGCGCGTTCGAGCAGTGCACAGGCTCGCGAAAAGGTCGCCGACCTGGAGAAGAAGCTCGAGTCGCTCGCCAGCATCTTGGGTGATGAGCGGCAGGCTCTCGAGACCATCGCCGAGGCCGCCGAGCGGGCCGAGCGCGACGCGGATTCGCTAGCCGAGGCGTTGACGGTGGCTCGTGTCTCGACGAGCACGTTGGGCGAGCAGATTACTGCGGCCCGGCGCGAGGCGGCAGCGGTGCGAGAGTCGGCCGAGTCGCACCGGGCCAGCCAGCGCGAGTTGGAAGCCCAGGTGCAGCGGGCACGCGAACAGGCGCAGGACCACCAGAAGGCGGCGCGCGAGGCGGCGGCGGAGATCGAATCGCTCCAGCAACGCGTCGAGGGTGTGCGCAGCGGCATCGATGGGAAGCGATCGGCGTTGCATGATGCGCAAGAGGCTTCGCTCGGATTGGAGCGATCTGTCGACACCTCGCGTCGGCGTGCGAGCGAGGTCGACAAGGCCTGGCACGACTTGGAGCTGCGCGGCCGCGAGGCGGAGATCCGCCTTGAGAATCTCGTGCAGCGCACGCACGACGAGGACGGCCTCGAGCTTGAGGCTGAGCTGCCCGGGTATCGCGAGGCGCTCGGCGAGGACGAAACCGGCACGATGCGCGCGGTTGGCGATCAGGAGTCGGGCGAGGCGATACAGACACTGAAGGCAGCCATCGACAAGCTCGGCAGCGTGAACCTCGGAGCAATGGATGAGGAGGGCCAGCTCGCCGACAAGAACGAGGAACTGGCAGCGCAGGTCGAGGACATCGACACAGCGCGGGCGCGCCTCGAGGTGCTCATCGAGCAGCTGAACGAGGCCAGCCGGCACCGCTTCGGAGACATGCTCGAGAAGCTGCAAGAGAGCTTCGCCGGCGACAACGGCTTGTTCCGCCAGCTATTCGGCGGCGGGCGGGCCGAGATCCGTCTCATGCCGCTGGTAAGAGAGGTCGATGGACAAAAGGTTGTCACCGACGAGATCGACCTGCTGGAGAGCGGCATCGAGATCGTCGCGCGGCCGCCCGGCAAGCAGCCGCGCTCGATCAGCCAGCTGTCCGGCGGCGAGAAGGCGATGACGGCCGTGGCGCTGCTGCTGGCGATCTTCCAGAGCAAGCCGAGCTGCTTCTGCGTGCTCGACGAGGTCGATGCGGCGCTCGATGACGCGAACGTTGATCGATTCAGCCGCGTCGTTTCCGAGTTCAGCACGCAGAGCAACTTCATCGTGATCACGCACCACAAGAAGACGATGGCCATGTGCGACCGCATGCATGGCGTGACCATGCAGGAGCGCGGCGTGTCGACCCGCGTGGGTGTCCGGTTCGATCAGGTGGGCGCCGATGGGCGCTTGCACGATGCCAAGGTGGACGGTTCGGCCGAGTCCAACGGCGAGCGACCCAAGCTGCGAGATGCGTTAGCGCACATGAAGCGCGGTGAGCCCAGCGAGGTCGAAACCGTACCCAACGAGCCGAGTGAGATGGTCGAGGCGAACTGACCCGTGATCGAGGCCTTCCAGAACGCGAAGCTGGCGCTCGAGGCCTTCATGGCCGACGACCGCAATGTCACGACGCTCGAGCGGGCGGCGGATCTCGCAGCCGCGTCCCTTCGCGAAGGTGGCAAAGTCTTGGCGTGCGGTAACGGGGGTTCGGCCTGCGACGCGATGCACTTCTGCGAGGAGCTGACCGGCCGCTTTCGCAAGGACCGACCCGCACTCGCGGCGGTCAGCCTGACCGATGTCGGGCACATCACGTGCGTCGCGAACGATTACGGGTACGACGAGGTGTTCGCCCGCGGGGTGCAGGCCCTCGGCAAGTCCGGCGATGTTCTCGTCGCGATGAGCACGAGCGGGAACTCACCGAACGTCATCCGAGCCGTGGAAGAAGCCGGCAAAATCGGCATGCGGACCATCGGTTTGCTCGGTCGAGACGGCGGCGCGCTCGCGGGCGTGTGCGACCTTGAGTGGATCATCCCGGGCGTCCCGATCGATGCGCCGACCGCCGATCGCATCCAGGAGGTGCACATGCTCATCCTGCACGCATTGGTCGAGGGCGTCGAGCGCCGGCTGTTCGGGCGTTCTTAGGAGCGTTGGTCGACCAGCATCCTTACATGCGAAATCGCTTTCGCGATGGCCGCGTCATCGAGTAGAGTGGACGCGGCGGCTGGGCGCATGTGCGCTGGGCCCACTTCTTGTGGACGGAAGGAGGCGTGTCATGCGTAGTGTGGCGGGTGTCAAGGTGGGTTGCATTGCGGCGGGGCTCGCGGCGTGCACGAGCGCATCGGCGCAGACGTGGCAGATCTTCTTCGAGGTCTCGAACCCCGAGCCAAGGGCGGGCGAGACGATCACCATCACGATGCTGGCCGGGTATGGACCGGGCGACTACGCGGTCGCCGGCGTCGAGACCAGCGTGGACTTCTCCAGCATCCAGGGCGAGCTGAGCAACTTGCGTTTGGTCGCTCCGATGGATGGCCCGGGCACGAGTCGCGGCACGCTCCTGGATGCGTCCGTGGAGCAGATCGTCGCCGGCCAGCTCAACTTTCCAGCGACGGCGGGCATCTACGCGGACGATACGAACCCGATCCCGTTCTGGGCCGTGGACCTCACGGTCGACCGGTTCCTGAGCTCCCCCGTGGTGTTCGAGGCGAGCACGCGAACGGTCCGGTACGACGTATATGTGGCGCGAGACTCCTCGCGTAGTGCCTCGCGACTCGACGAGTTCATCGAGGGGGCGGTACTCATCGAGGCGAGCAGCCTGTGCGTCGTCGATCTCGACGGCGACGGCCGGACCACCGTGTTCGACTTCCTCGCGTTCCAGAACCTCTTCGATCTCGGCGACCCGTTGGCGGACCTCGATGGCGACGGCGAGTTCACGCTGTTCGATTTCTTGGCCTTCCAGGACCTGTTTGCCGCTGGTTGCTGAAGGAGTTTGCATGGGACAGCACTCGGCCTCGATCGGTTTGCTGCTGGCTGTCGCGTCGACCGCGGTCGCGCAGGGTGGCTTTGAAGACATCACCGGCGCCGTGGGCCTCTCTGGCTATCGCGCGTCGATGGGCGACGACCATGGGCCCGGCGGCGTGTTCGCCGATCTCGACAACGATGGGTATCCCGACCTGTACCTGCTGCGCGCGCTGGTGCTCGCGCCTCCGGGCACGAACCAGCTGTTCCTCAACAGGCCGGGATCGGATGGCGGCAGGGTGTTTGTCGAGATACCGGAAGCGGCAGGCGCTGACAACTCGGGGCCGGCGACGGGCGCGATCGCCGCGGACTACGACAACGACGGCGATCTCGATCTCTACGTCACGAACTTCGACGGACCGAATGTCCTGTATCGCAACACGCTGATCGAGACTGGCACGCTCGGATTCGTTGACGCGACCGATGAGAGTGACCCGACGCCGGGCGTGGCCGACGATCAGCACGGCGTTGGAACGGCGTTCCACGACGGCGTCGAGCTCGACAACTCGCTGACGGCCGCGTGGGCCGATGTTGATCGCGACGGGTGGATCGACCTCTACGTTGGGAACCACAACGGGTATTACAAGGCGCCTGGTGTGTTTGAGGGACCGTTCGATGTTCCCGGCCGACGCGACGTGCTGTACCGCAACAACGGTGACGGCACGTTCACCGACATCACGATGGACGCGGGCGTGCCCGGCTGGGAAGGGCCGGCGGGCGAGCAGCAGACCGCGTTCCAGCGGTTCAGCTCGAGCAATGCGGTGATCTTCGCCGACCTGGATGAGGACGGGTGGATCGACCTGTGGGTCACCAACAAGATCGGCGGGCCCGACGATCGCGACATGCTGTACCGCAATCGTGGCGCCGATGCGGGCGGGCAATGGCTCGGCTTCGAGACGGCGACGTATGCGTTACCCGGAACGTTCGGCGCAGCCTCGCCCTTCGCGATGGGAATCGACATCGCAGATGTAGACAACGACGGCGACCTCGACGCGTACATCACGGACTGGTCCGACCCGGTCGAGCCGACGAGCCCGGGCCTGAACGACTTCTGGCTCGGGACGATGGCCGACTCGGCGAGCTTCGGATTCGAGCTCGCGATCGATGCGGCTCCGTCGTATGTCGCGCCCGCCAAGCTCTCCTGGGGCGCGCAGTTCCAGGACTTCGACAACGACGGCTGGCAGGACCTGCACGTGACGACCAGCTTCCCGTTCCGTGACTATTTGTACATGAACACGGGCGCCGGCTTCGACGAGCGAGCTATCGAGCTTGGCGTCGATCGCGATCGTCGTGAGGCTCGTGGAAGCATGTCGGCCGACTTCGATCGTGACGGCTGGGTCGACCTCTTCGTGGTCAATATCGATGGCCTCGCGAGTGCGCTGTTCCGCAATGAGCTGGCAGCGACCTCGAGTGATCATGGCTTTGCCACGCTCAGGCTCGTGGGTGATCCTGAAGGTCCTGGTGTACGGCGATCCTCGCTCGACGCCATCGGCGCAACCGTGGAACTCGTGGCCGACATCGATGGCGATGGCGTCATCGGTCCCCGTGAGACGCAGACCAAGATCGTTACCAGCGGCAGCAGCAACGCGGCGAGCACGAGCAGCCTGGATCTCGAGTTTGGCTTGGGCCTTGCCAGCACCGCGCAGGCGTTCGTTCGCTGGCCGAGTGGGCTCGAGAGTGCGCACACTATCCAGCGCGACTCGTTCGTGACCATAGACGAAGCCGTGGTTTGCGTCGCCGATATGGACGGCGACGGCAGGCTGACGCGCTTCGACTTCCTCGCGTTTGGCGGGCACTTCGATGCCGGCGACGGCAGGGCCGACATCGACCGTGACGGGAGGCTGACCGTCTTCGACTTCCTCCTGTTCCAGAACCTGTTCGACGCGGGCTGCGGCTGATCACGGTTCGGCCACTTCGTACACTGGCCCATGAGCGACCAGTCGCCGCCACCCTTGCCGACCCGCGCGCCGCCGACCGAACCCTGGACCAAGGGCGTCGACGGCAGCGGCGTGGTGATCGCGGGCAACGCGTGCATCGACTGCGGCTACGAGCTGGCGGGGCTCCCGGCAACTGGTCAGTGTCCGGAGTGCGGCGCGGACATCGAACGCTCGCTGAAGGGCGACCTGATGCTCCATGCGTCACCGGAGTATCTGGCGACGCTGCATCGTGGTGCGATGATCGTGCTCACGGCCATCTTGGTGCAGGTGCTCCTCACGTTCGTGGGCATCGCCGTTGGTGTCTGGTTTGCCGCGGTCGGCACCATCGGTGGGTTCACCAATGCGTGGCAGATGGAGGTTCTTCTCACCGGAGCCGAGTTCGTAGCCTCGGGCGCGCTGCTGTGGGGCTGGTGGCAGCTCAGCACACCGATGGCTTCCTTGGCCGAGAAGCCGTGGGTCGACAAGGCACGCCGATGGGTGCGGATCCTGCTCGTATGCAGCATGATCGTTCTCGCGGGCGAGGTGGCCTGGACCATCATGTACACGGCGGGCATCGCGTTCTCTGGCGTCGTTGTCGTGGGGGCCATGCTGCGTCTGGGCTCGCTGGTACTGTGGCTCGCGACGTACGTCGTTCACGGCACCTATCTCGCGTGGCTCGCATTGCGCATCCCCGATGCCGCGATGCACAAGCGTGCGAAGCTCACGCGCTGGCTCTGCCCGGTGCTCTCCACCGTGGGCATCGTGCTGATCGGCCTGGGCCCGCTGATCGCCCTGGTCATCTACTGGATCCTGATCGATAAGTTCCGCAAGGCGTTCAAGAGGCTCCGGCGGGAGCAAGACCTCCTCGTTCGGGCGGGGCAATAGACGAACCGATCCGCGATTGAGCTCGATGATCGGGTCTTGATCGGACTCTCAGAAGCCCTCAGCAGCACACGAGGCGGACCGGCCGGAATTCCTGGTGGAATCTCCATCTTGCGGTGCGCGGCGTGGGCTCGCTTCTCGCATCACGGGAGAGAACACCACAGGAGGTATCCCATGCCAAGTGATGCCAGACGGAAGAACGTGCGCGCTGGATTGGCCGTGCCCGCCTTGGCGGCCGCGACGCTCGCCCTTGTCGGCTGCAACACGCCCACATCAGTCACGTCTCACACGATCGCGCCCACCACGATGAACGCACCGGTCGAGGGCCGGGCGGCTCTCGAACGCCCCATCGAGCTTGAGGGCCACGACGTCGTGCTCATCCCGTTCGTGAAGGAGACCGGCAAGGGATGGTTCGAGCGTGAGGATCCGTTTGAGCACTCTCGCAGCCGCCGGCACTCGCTGATGAAGGACGGATGGCTCGATCAGGCCGCACCGGGTGTTCGAAATGGCGCGCGATACGCGGCCGTCGACGTGCGTTGGCACAACGCGTTCGGGCGAGACCTTTCATCTCGAGGCGAGCCCGAGCAGTGGATGCTGCTCGATCGCCGCGGCGTCATCAGCTCGATCGCCCTGCTCACGCCGCCGCGTTCCAACGACCAGAGCGTGTACCGCGTGCTTTACGTGGCGACGACCGAGGACACCAACGGTGATGGCACGCTGGACAGCCGCGATGCGCGGCGAGCGTGGATCGCCGACGGGGATGGTCGCAACCCACGCGTGGTGACGCCGGAAGGCCTCCACGTCGTGAGGGCGTGGATCGACTGGGAGCGTGACATGCTGTATGTCCGGCTGCTCGAGGACTCCGATGGAGATCGCAAGTTCACGGACGCCGACGAGAGCGCTCCGTGGATGCTCCACCTCGGGGGCGCGTCGCCGGCCCAACCGCTTGTCGACGAGCAGACAGTGGCGCGTGCGAGGGCCCTGCTCGGTGGATAACCGCGAGATGACCGAGGTCGTACGCTAGCCGCCGGCGCCTTCGAATCCCTCGGGCATCCAAACCGGTAGGTCGGAGAGTTCTCTCGCGGGCCGTTCGCTCAGCGGCACACCCCAGGCACGGAAATACGGCTCGAGGTTCCGCCCGACCGCACGGCTGATGGTGATGACGAATGTGTCGCGCTTTGCACCGTCTTCGGCGGGGCGCTGGTTCGCTGGTAGCGTGTCGTACGCGCGGAACACCCTGTGGAACGCCTCGAACCCGAACTCGTGCCAGAGCAGGGCGTAGGTCTGCAGCGCCAAGAACGGATCGGCTCGCCAGCGGTGGAACGGCGCTCCACGATCGGCGTGGGCCTGCATGGCCGAGAGCGCACGGTCTGGCTCGCTTCGCATAATCTCGCTGTCGAGCGGATAGCCGTTGATGGTGTGCAACGCGTACACCGTGAAGATGTTGACGGTCACCTCGCCGGTACCGGCGAAGGTCCACATCGGGTTCTGGTGGGCGTGCCCCATCTCGTGGTACTGGCCCCAGAGCCGGTTGGGACCCTCGGCGTCGAACTTGGCGATGTCGACCATCGGCCGGGCTTCGTTGAGGGGGATGACGATCGGTGCATCACTCGGGCAGTACATGTAGCCCCAGCTCAGCCGCTTCTCGGCGACGTAGCGGTACTGCCGGTCGGGCCAGTGCCGAGGCGAGCGAGGCTCAAGGCCTTGCATCGCCCGATGCACACGGTCCCAGTGCTGCATGACGAGGTCGGGTCGATCGAGATCACGGATCGCCGAAGCGGGGAGCGAGAACGCCAGTCCATCGGACTCGAGCTCGACCCAGGGCGCGGGCAGGTGGCGGATGCGCTCTTGCCACTCGGCGAGTTTGGTGTGGTCCAGACGGAATCGTGGCATCTCGATCGCGTTGGAGACTTCGATCGTCACGTCCGCCGGGGTGTCGCCGAGATCCAGGTAGATCGGCCCGCCGATCGGCGATGCGAGCGTTGCGGTGGCGTTCTTTAGGGGCGCCCGAAACACGGCCGTCGGCATGCGCACACGGTCGTCAAAGTTCTGCGGATCGAGCCAGCAGCCAATCTGGAGCACAGCGCCCGTGGCATCGCCGCCGGTTACGCGCAGCGAGATCGGCTCGCCCGGCGCGGCGTAAAGGCCGGTCGTGCGCCAGCCTGGGATGGCATCTTGGAGTGTGATCTGTCGTGTGATGCGCGGGGCGTCGTCAGCCACGGCTCCAGGAAACGCGACATGGCTTGGGTGGGCCTTGGCGTGGCCGGTCGGTGCCGCGATCGCCGCTCGGCGGGCTTCGAGATCGAGAAGCGCGCACGCGAGTGGCTCGTCCGAGAGTTTCAGGGGTCCGATCGACATCCTCTTGTACGCCTCACCGAGCGCCTCGGCGTGCTGTGCAGCGAGCGAATCCGCGCTCGCGACAAGCGCGCCGTCGAGCGGAACGATCGCCAGTGCTTGACGCACGACGCGAGCCGCGCGGGTGATGTTTCCGGTGGCATCACCCGCGAGCACTCCAAGCGCATCGCTGGCGTTCGCAGCGGCGCTGGCCTCTGCGCTGAGGGTGTAGGTGCCATCACGCCCCGGCGAGAGAGCGCGGTCTGTATAGAGGATGCCATACTCGGACAGCAGTTGGTTCGCGGCCAGGTCATCGACGCCGGTCGCGTGGCCGAGTTGGATCTGACCCCACGCCGTCTCGACGCTAAGCAAAGCCCCACCACCCTCGAGCCATCTCGCGAGTTCGTCGAGACGACCGACCCGCGCGAAGCCCTGGGGCGAACCGACGAGCACATCGACGCTCGACAAATCCACGGTACGTGCATCGCCCCCAACCAGCCGAAGCACAAGCCCATGCTCGCCGAGGCGCGCGAGGCGTGCTTCGGATACGCCCCAGGCACTGAGCGCACCGTCTTGTGCGAGCCAGCGGATCTGATCATCGATGAACGCTCGAGTATCCCCGCGTTCATCGTTCAGGAACCCGCCGTGACCGATTGCGACCACGCGCCCCTTGCCCACTCGGCCCGAGGCCGCCAGCACCGTGCCGTCGTCCAGCGTCGCGATGGCCTCGGCTTCGCCGTAGACCACAAGCGAGGCAGGGTTGCCGCCCGTGGCGATGGCGCGGGTGTGTTGCTGTCCGGGACCGGCATCTTGGCCATCGGTCACAGACGGCCCGATGCTCATCAACACGGCGCACGCGAACACGACTGCACGAGAGCGCCTTGCGATGGGCGAACGACGCGGCGTGGTCTCGATCATGCTGGAGCGTATCGAGGTACAAGTGCGATGGTTACGGCACCCCGGATCGATCGTTCGCACCGTCGGGCTTGGGCGCGGGCACGACACCGCCGCACTCGGGGCAGGTCGCCTCACCGGTGGCCGCATCGCGTGGCAGGCCGTGGGTGTCGTAGCCGCAGCCGGGGCACGGCTCGCGCGTCGACGGCCGCGTGACGGCCCACCAGATGAACCCCGCAGTGAGACCGAAGGACGCGCCCATCGACGTGCCCAGCAGCAGCCACGCGCCCATGTCACCCGTCACCGAGCCGGCCACGATGCCCAGCAGCACGCCCGCGGCCGAGCCGGCGAGCAGGCCCCACACGATGACCGTGGCGTCGGACGCGTGCCCCATGCCGGACAGTATCGTCCCGCGCGGTTGCTATGGGCAGCCGGCGTCGAAGTCGTTGAGGTAGGCCTGCAGGTCCATCGCGGTCCGCGAGCCATCACCGTCCCAGTCGGCGATGGGATCCCGGGCTTCGAAGAGACCGAGGAACGCCAGGACGTCGAACAGGTCGGCCTTTCGATCGCCATTCAGATCGATGGTGCACAGCCCGCCACCAAAGTGGACGAATGCCCGCCCGGCGTTTCGATCGAACAGGTTTGCACCGATGCCTATGTCGCCGACGCCGTCGGCATTGATGTCGCCGAAGCCACCAACCGAACCACCGAAAAACGACTGGGCTCCGGCAGACCACTCGATCGTGAAGCCGAGGCGGCCGTCGAGATCCTCGATCGCGAGCACCCCACCGGGAACCAATGGACCGCCGTCGGCGTGGCCGAATAGCACGTGCACGCTGTTGCGCTGCAGGAAGCTGAACTGCGTTGGATCGCCGATGAGGACATCCGGGATGCCATCACCATTGGGATCGCCAGACCCGATCGACCATCCGAGACTCGCATCTTCGGCGTCTGGACCGGTGCGGCCGGTGATGACTAACGCGTCATCCTCGGTGAACTCATCCGTGAGGTACTCCGCTTCGAACGAGCCGCGGCCATACAAGACGTAGACCTCACCCTGGAACTCTGGGCCACCCTCGGGCGCACCGATCGCGACATCGTCCCGCCCGTCTCCGTTCACATCACCAACGCCCCAAACGCCGTATCCGAGCGCAAAGTCCTCGTCGCGTTCGGGTCGGAGCGTGAAGCCGTTGGTTCCATCCAGCTCCCCGAGTGAGAGTTCTGCGGGCGGGCTGTCGGTGCCGAACACAACGTGGGCCTTCCCGGCCGTTGGGGTCCGCATCCCGATAATGGCGTTCCGGCCCGGACCACCGATCACGATGTCGCCCAGCCCGTCGCCATTGACGTCTCCTGCGCCGGCCATGCTGAGCCCAAAGAGGTCTTGCGCTTCTTCCGGGATCATGACGAAGCCATCGACGCCGTCGAGCTCTTCGAGGGTGATCGACTCGGGAAAGCCGTCGGCAGATCCATAGAGCACGTACGCCTTGCCCGTGTTCCCGTTGGGGATCGGGAGCGCGCCGGTCCCGATGGCGAGATCATCCACTCCATCGCCGTTGAAGTCTCCCAACCCAGCGCCATTGACCGACGCATCGCCTCGCATCCGGCTGCGATCCGGCGATACCTGCAAGAACAGGCCCTCTCCAGGCCCGAGTTCCTGTGGCTCGAGCAGCGCAGGGAAGCTGCCGTCGACGCGCCCGAAGACCACGAACCCCACGTCGGGCCACGAGCGCGCGATGCCACTGACGAAGAGGTCGTCGACGCCATCGTGGTTGATGTCACCGATCGTCCGCGCAAACCGTGCGAATCGCTCGAGCGCGGGCCCTTCTCGAATGCGGAATCCGTTGCTCCCATCGAGCGCCCAGACATCGAGCTCATCACCGAAGCCGCCGTCGGCACGACCGAAGATGACGTACACGGAGGCGTCACGGCCGTCGAACGCCGTGACCGCGAAGTCATCGATGCCGTCGTTGTTGATGTCGCCCGCCGCGGCGATGGAACGGCCGAGGCGAGAGTCTCGCGGCAGCGTCGTCATCGCGAATCCGCTCTCCCCACGGAGCAGCGAGGCGTCGGCGGGGAACTCTGGATAGCCCACCTGGGCCAACGCCGGCGATGCCGCGAGCCCAACAGCCATGCTTGCAGCCAATGCGGATGCCTGGTTAGTAAATAGACAACGCCCCACGGCGTCACGACGGATTCCCATCCCGTGCATGATGCTCCCCTTGCTGGCGTCGGCT
This sequence comes from uncultured Phycisphaeraceae bacterium, assembly GCA_937899905.1. Taxonomy (GTDB): domain Bacteria; phylum Planctomycetota; class Phycisphaerae; order Phycisphaerales; family UBA1924; genus JAHCJI01. The sequence goes on along the minus strand of CALCCF010000003.1, from coordinate 4,261 downwards.
TGTTGCGTGACGCCGGAGGTGGTACCGAGGGAACGTCTAGCCGGTTGCGGCTGGTTTGGCCGAGCTCGGATCTGCTCGAGCCGGGACGCTCTCTTGTCAGGGCGCGTCGCCGATCTCGCGTCGCAGGCCGAGGAGCGCCCCGTGCCTGCCGAGCTGCAGCTTGGCGCGGGCACGCTCGATGACGATCTCCGGCGCATGGTCGCGGCTGGCACGCCGCCGCGCGCGCCGCTCGCGGAGCGTCCACACCGCGAGTGCGGCGGCGCTCTTGCCGCGTGTGGCCAGCGCCTGCGCGCCGCGCGGGCGTTCCTCGGCCAGCCGTAGGCGGCCCATCGTGTGGCCCACCGTGATTGCGCGGTGCAGGAAGGCGTCCTCGTCGATCAGCGCCGGCTGCACGCGGTGGCCGCAGGTGATCCGGGGGATGAGCAGGCCGCGGTGGCCGCGGGCGCGGGCGGCCATGCAGAACCGGATCTCCGTGGTCCAGCCGGGCGAGAACGCGGGATTTGATTCGGGGATCGATTCCAGGATCGACCGGCGGAACCAGAAGTGGTTGCCGCTGGGGTGGGGGAAGATGCCGCCCATCTCGCGATCGGTCTCGCCCTCCCACGTCAGGATCGAGAAGCAGACGTTGAGTGCCAGGTAGTGCTCGGCCCACTCGGGCACCGGCACGCCCGGCGGCCACTGCACGTGCGACTTTCCGGCAAAGAGATCATGCTCGGGCCGGGTCCGGCCACTGTCGACGACCGCCGCGGCCCAGCCGGGCATGGGCGACATGTCGTCGTCGAGCACGGCGATGATCTCGCCGAGCCAGCCCTCGCGCCGGCCGCGCTCGATCGCCGTGTTCAGGCAGCGCCACTTGCCTCGCTTCGGCTCGTGCAGCAGCCGCACGCGACCCGCACCAACGTGCTCGATTTCCGCCGCGTCCAGCTCCGGCTCGGGCGTGTTCTCGACGACGACGACCTCGGCGCCCTCGGGCCACTCGGCCTCGAGCCCGGCCGGGTCGAGCGCGCGCAGCGTCTCGAGCAGCGAGTCCCGCCGCCTCACGGTCGCGATGACGATGGAGCAGTTGGGTGCCATGGTCGTTGCGTTCGGCGCGCCATTGTACAGGACACCCCGTGATACGCCAAGCGCAACGCGCGGCCCATAACGGGCCGATTGGTTGGCGCGTCAACTTAGGAAGGCGTGTGGTGCAGGCTGCACGTCGCCTCGGGCGCGCACGCGCATTGCGGGTACCCGTGGGCGGCGCGGCATCGCATTCCCACTTCGCCTAGCTCATCCAGTTTGACAGGCATGCCCATCCGACGACCGGGGCGTTGGGTCGACGTATCTCCCTCGGTCGCGGACGGTCGCTGCGAACACACAGCAGGACCAGGAAGGCACGGCCGGCTCGAACCGACCGCACGCTCCCTCTCTCCCATCGCGGGCGCCGGGGCCAGAACCCGGCTCTTCCGTCCGCTGCGAATGTCGGCAACGCGACACGATTCCGCCCACAAAACCAGCGAAAAAGCAAAATACGACAACCGATTCGCGAAAACCCGTACGCCCCATCGGGCCTCGACGCCCGCGGCCAAGACGAGCGCCAATGACCAATCTCTAAACGCGAGCACGGGCGCGGCCATCCCTTTCGTCGAGGGGGACCCGCCCGTGCGTCGCGCACCATGGCAACGGCTCTGAAACCGCGTCTCTTAGGCTCGGAAAGCCGGCCGCTCAGGCCGCCAGCTCCTCGCCGCCATCCTCGCCGGACACCACCGCCTGGTTGTTGGCGCCGAAGCGGACGGCGAAGCCGTTGGCCAGGCCGTCCTTGGTCGACGTCTGGGCCGTGACGCGGTAGGTCACCTGCGACGAGCCCGAGGGGATCGTCTCGTCGGTGAACTCGCGCGACTTGGCGTTGGTCAGGAAGGTGAACGCGCTCTGACCTCCACCAGAGGGCTGGTCCTGGCGCTCGACCTTGTAGGTCACGCCCTGCACGCGGCTGGGGTTGTCGCAGTCGAAGGTGACCTGCAGGCCACCGCCGAACAGCAGCTCGGTGCGGAAGTCGAACGGGCGGCCGGGCGCGGGCGTCGGGCCGGGCGTCGCCGGGGCGGGGATGCTCGCGGCGCTGTACACCGTCTGCGGGTCCTCGCTCGACTTGGCGAACGCGCGGATCGTCGCGACGGCCTGGCGGGCCTGGTCGATGAGCTGGTCGCCCCGGTCGTGGTACACGCCCGTGGCATCGCGAGAGTCGATCCGGGCCTGGAACGCCGAATCGCGGGCGCCCTGGGCGATGGCGAGCTGGGTCGCGATGGCCGTGGTGGTCGGCTCGTCCAGTCCGATGTTGCCGGGGTTGGCGGCCCACTCGGTGATGCGTTGGGCGACCCAGTCGATCGCCTCGTCGTACGACCGCGGGATGGTGGTCATGGTCGAGTCCTTTCTGAGGTTTCCCTTCAATTGGGCGGCGTATCCGTGCCTGTCCTGGGGCGCGTTCTTACGTCGCGTACCCCCACGCGCTCCCACGCGTGCCCGCGTCGAACATCCGGCGGGGGCCTCGACGCAGACCACCGTGGTCCGTGCCCGGCCACCGAGTGCATCGAGCGGCCGGGAACCGGACTTTGGTCCGATTTGCGAGTTCGATGAAAAAAGCCAGCCGCCCTCGCGTCGCGCCACGAGATCCGGGGCCAAACCCGCCTGGAAGCCCGTGGGGGCGGTTCGGGGTCGATCCGAATTCGCGCAAAGTTCAACTCAGCAGGTGCTGAGTTGAACTCTGCAGGGACTAAGTTGAGGTCAGCAGGGACTGAGTTCGAGTCTGCAGGGACTGAGTTGGGGTCAGCAGGGACTGAGTTCAAGTCTGCAGGGGGCGAGCCGGGATCAGCAGGGACAGAGACCAACTCTGCAGGGGCAGCGTCGCACTGTGGAGGCACCGAATTCGACGTTGCAGGGCAAAAACGAGGCCTCGCGCGGCCTCGCCCCTCGTCGCGGGCCATCGGGCAGATCCCGGAGCACGCTCGGTGGGCTCCCGATATGCTTTGGTGAAGAAGGAGATCTCATTATGCCCACCACCCGACTCGAGTTCCGACCGATCGTGGCCGCCCTGGCCGTCCCCGCCCTGATCCCCCTGCCGCTGCTCGCCCAGGACTGCGACCCAGCCGATCTCTTCGCGCCCGATGTGACCTACGGCGTGGTCGATTTTCCCACGTCCGTGGTGATCGGCGACCTGGACGGCGACGGCGATGCCGACCTCGCCGTGGCCAACCTTCCCGGCAGGGTCTCCGTGCTGCTGGACAACGGTGACGGTTGCGTCGAGCACGATGTGAACTACGGCGCGGGCTTCGGACCCTATTCCCTGGCCATCGGCGACCTGGACGGCGACGGCGATGCCGACCTCGCCGTGGCGAACTTCGGCGCCAACAACGTCTCAGTGCTGCTGAACAACGGCGACGGCACCTTCGCGCCCGATGTGCTCTACGACGTGGGCGACGGGCCGCGGTTCGTGGCCATCGGCGACCTGGACGGCGACGGCGCCCCGGATCTGGCCGTGGCGAACAACCGCTCCGACGGCTTCGGCGTGTTGCTGAACAACGGCGACGGGACCTTCGCGTCCCAGGTGGCCTACGACGCGGGCGACGGACCCCTTGGTGTGGCGATCGGCGATCTGGACGGCGACGGCGATGCCGATCTGGCCGTCGCCAACGTGTTCTCCGCAGACGTCAGCGTGCGGCTGAACAACGGGGATGGAACCTTCGAGCCCGAGGTGCTCTACGACGCGGGCGTCGACCCCTACTCCGCGGCGATCGGCGACCTGGACGGCGACGGCGACAACGACCTGGCCCTGATGGGCGGTTCCGAACGGGTCAGCGTGCTGCTCAACAATGGCGACGGGACGTTTGCGCCCCGTGTGCGATACCGCGCGGGTCCCAGCCCCCGGGGATTCTCGATCGGCGATCTGGATGGCGACGGCGATGTCGACCTCGCCGTGGCCACACAGGGCGGCGATGATGTCAGCGTGCTGCTGAACAACGGCGATGGCACCTTCGCCGAACGTGTGCTCTACGGCGCGGGCAGCTTTCCCTATTTCGCGGCCATCGGCGACCTGAACGGCGACCGCGCCCCCGATCTGGTTGTCGCGAACCGCAACACCGACAACATCAGCGTGCTGCTGAACCAGTGCGGCCCGTTCCTGCCGGTGATCACGGCCCAGCCCGGGAGCCTGGTCGCCGACCGCGGCGCGGACCCGGTGGACCTCTAGGTGGTCGCCGACCGTGCCGACACGTTCCAGTGGTTCTTCAAC
>CALCCF010000002.1 GCA_937899905.1 uncultured Phycisphaeraceae bacterium | reverse complement strand
CAATCGATATCATAATGACGTTTGATAGCCAATGGCTATTTCATTCATGCCACCGAGCCGGAACTAGACCATCGCCTGCGTCAACGCCGATTCGAACTCGGCGGCAGCGGGCGAGAGGCTGCGATCACGACGCCGGACCAGGGCCAGCGCCCGGACCAAGCGGCCATCGCGGCACGCAAGCCCCGCGCCAAAGGGCTGCGAGGTGTCTTCCAGGGCCGACCGGCTCACGAACCCGACGCCAACCCCTGCCTGCACCATCCGAGCGATGCCCTCGATCGAACGCAGCTCGACCACGACCTCGAGCGACACGCCGTGGGTCATGGCTGCTTGGTCGATCACGTTGCGCACGCTGCTGCCGGCCTCGAAGCCGACGACCGGCTCTCCGGCGAGCTCGCTCCAGGCGAAATCGGACCCGCCGGCGAGCGTGTGCCCGTCGGGGCAGATGAGCCTCAGCTCGTCCTGCGCGCGTGCGACGGTCATGAGCTCGGACCCGCCCGGCACGTTCACCGGCAAAGTCACGACGCCGAGATCGAGGTCGCCGGTAAGCAACGCCTCGGCCACCTGGATGCTGCCGGCCTCGCGAACGCTCACGCGCAGATCGGGATGCGCACGCCGGAAGCGCTCGACGACGCCCGGCAGCAGGTACGTCACCACGGTTGCGCCGGCACCGATGCGCACCGTGCCCGCCTCGAGACCTGCTAAAGCGCGTACGGCGCGCACGCCCGCGTCCACGCTGCGCACGGCTTGATCGCTGTGTTCGAGCAACACCAAGCACGCCTCGGTCGGCGTCAGCCCGCGCCCAGTCCGGCTGAACAGATCGACGCCCAGCTCCTCCTCCATCTTGCGCACCGCCGCCGAGAGCGTCGGCTGGCTGAGCCCAAGCCGCTGCGCCGCGACGGTCATCGTGCCGGCGTCGGCGATAGCGCGGAGGTAGCGGAGGGGGGTGAGTTCCATGGAAGCATCCTTGCGAGCCCGACGCTCAATGGGATAGCGACTCCATCAGCGACCGAAGCACCCCGCGGGCGCATGTGCATCGTCGCGCGAGGGTCGCAGCGGCGATCGCCACGCCCAACAAGCCAACGGCAGCGATCCACCACCAATCGAGGACTCCGAACACCGTGAAGGGAAAACCGATGAGCCCAACAAAGGGCAATAGCCAAGAGAGATCTGTGAGAGTTGACCGTCGACGAGTATCGCCCGCGCGCTCGAGCGTGAACGCGGCGTACAGCATGCCGTTCAGGTGGATCAGACCCAGCCCGGCGAAGACCAGCACCGCTCCGATCAGGATGACGGCGGAACCAACCTGGCTGGCATACACGAACGCGAGCAAGCCAAGCACGAACGCCACGACCTCGCCCACACCAATGACGATCACACCCAATTTCATGCAACGTCGCAGGCTGCTGCCATACGTCCAGTTGGAATTGGCATGCTTGTACAGATGCTTGATGAGCTGGAAGAGCTGGCCGAGCGCGATTCCCGACAAGATGCAGGCCGAGGCGATCCCACCGGCGAGAACGTACATCCGTGGATCACCGCTGACGGTGACCGAAAGCACGGTCGTGCCCACACCGACCAATGCCGCAAGACCAACGATCGAGGCGACACCGTGCAACGCGCCGAGCTCGTCAAACAGATGCCTGATGTAAGCACCATGGCACTCACGCAGTTCCCACTGCGGCCACGACGCGAGGATACCTAACCCGCACTCTGGGCAGACACCATCGGGGCGCAGGCCCACGATCGCGTACCCGCACCGCACGCAGCGAGCCCATTCTGGCGGTACGCCTTCGACATGCTCTGCTCCTGAGTGCATCGCCGGATCGTTGGTCGATCCGCGTGGCGTCATCCGCTCGGGCCATGTCCGTGGCAGGGCATGGATCGACTCCGAAGTTTGTCCTAGTCTTGTTTGGTATGCACACGGTCTTGACCACCACAACCCAGGACTCGCCCGTCGGCACGCTCACTCTCGCCAGCATCACCGATGCCGATGCGCCCCGAATCGCTCTGATCGAGTTTGGCCACCGGGCACCAGCGGCCATGGACGATCTGGCCAGAATGTTCCACGCGACCGTGGAGCCCAGCGTCGACCCGCCCCAATGCCCGGCCCTGTCCCTGCTCGTTCAAGAACTCGCCGCGTACTTCGCCGGCGACCTGCGAGCCTTCACCGTGCCACTCGAGCTTGCCGGCACGCCGTTCCAGACCGACGTCTGGCGTGGGCTGCTGGACATCCCGTTTGGTGAGACGCTGAGCTATGGGCAGCTTGCGACCCGGGTCGGGCGAGACGCGGGCGCCTCCCGAGCCGTCGGGGCGGCGAACGGTGCGAATCGGCTGGCGATCGTGGTGCCGTGCCATCGCGTCGTGGCCGCCGACGGCACGCTGCACGGCTATGGCGGCGGGCTGGATCGGAAGCGGTGGCTGCTCGATCACGAGCGCACCGTCGTCGGAGGACTATTCGCCAGAGCACTGCGAGCGTGAATTCTCCAGATTCAGGCGCGATTCGGCCGTTCTGACTGAGAGATGCGCGTCACGGCGATCATCCCAACCCGAGAGGGCGACGGCGGCCCGGTGCCCAGGCTCGTCGCGGCGCTGCTTGCCCTACGCGACGCCAGGCTGCGCATCGTCGTCGGCATCGACGGACATGCCGTGCCACGAGCGCTCGAGCCACTCATCGATGATCCGGCACTGACCGTGACGACCGGCGAACACGGCGGCCCCGGGGCTGCGCGCAATCGCGCGATCCAGCACGCTGACGGCGATCTCGTGCTGTTCCTGAACGATGATGTCACGCCCGCTCCGGACCTCATCGATCGCCACCGCGCTGCGCACGCCGATGGCGCGACCCGGCTCGTACTCGGCGGTGCGCCGTTCGCGATATCCGAGCCGGACCGGGTGCTCGATCGCATGACCCGCGAAACGAGCCTGCTGTTCTTCTACGACACCATGGACACACGTGACCCCGATCATGACTGGGGCTTCCGGCACGCATGGACACTGAATCTCTCGCTGCCGAGGGCCGCGTGCGAGCCGTTCGATGCAGGCCTCACGTACCCCATGTTCGACGACCTCGAGTGGGCGTACCGGGTGACGCGATCGCACGACGCACCGGTCGTGTACCGGCCCGGCGCACGCGTAACCCACCACCACCGCTACGAACCGCAACAGATCCTCCAACGCGAGGCCCTGCTCGGCCACCAGGCACTGGCGCTCCATGGCGTCAACCCCGAGTGCGCGCGAACGGTGTTCGGCGCGCGTTTCGACGGCTCGCCAGCTTCCGCCGAGGAGGCTCGCGCACTCGTCGCAGCCGAGGCCTCCGAGACATACACGCACTTCGAGACGGTTGCCGTTCGCCCCGCCATGCAAGCGAACGTGCACGAACTCTTCGCAGCCGCCCGGCCGTGGCGCATGGCTGCGCGGGCCGCGGGCTACCTTGCCGCACTCGATGGTGAAGCGCCGCCGTCCGCGAACGCAATCTTCCCGAACACGGTGCGTGCCTGAATGCGCATCACGCTCTTCGGCAGCCGCCGCCCGCTCGATCAGTTTGCCGGCGTACCAGAGCAACTCTCCAATAGCGGGCACGAGGTCCGCTACGAGCGATTGTGGGACCGCGAGATGCGCTTCGGCCACCATGCGCAGCCCGGCGTGATCGAAGATGCCCATGCGCTCGCGTTCGCCGATCTCTCGTACAACGCGCACCTCGCCCCAGCCCGGTTCGCGCGCGAACGCGGCATCCCGACCGTGCTGCTGGTCGACGGTGTCGTCGAGCACGCCAACACGTACTCCAACCCTTGGCTTGGTCCGACCCATCTGCAGAACACGCCGCACGATCTCGTCCTCGCGATGGGGCGCTGGCAAGGCGAACTCCTCGAACGCCTGGGCAATCGCGTCATTGTGACGGGGCTCCCCCGGCTCGACGGCTTCGAGTCGCGTGTCGCCGAAGCCAGACGCCACACGGAACCAGGCCAATGGCTGCTCGTCTCGACAGCGCTTACACCGGCACTCGATGAAGCCGCAAGAGGCCGCGTGCTAGAAATGCTGGCTCAGATTCGCACCTCGGCACGGTTGCGCAACCTTCCCGTACGATGGCGTACCGACTCGACACTGGCCTCCCAGCTCGGAGTGCAGCGCGATGAATCACCGCTCGCCGAGAGCCTCGCCGGTGCGCGCGCAACGCTGAGCACGGCAAGCACCCTCGTCGTCGAGAGCATGATCGCCGGGGTCCCGACCGCCGTGGCGCATCCCCATTGCTGGCCACTGTGGGTTCCGGCAGCCTGGACGTGGCGGGCACGCGAGGACGATGGAACGCTGCACAAGCTCCCTATCCATAGCTCACCTTCACTGGACAACACACTCGACGCGTTGCTCGAAGAACGCGATCTGAGCACACAAGAGAGCGTTCTCGAGTTGCTCCACACACCGGACGCGGCCGATCGGGTCGCGAATGCGATCACGAACACACGACTCTCGAACAACCAGAACCCGATCCCGAGTATGGGGTCGGTTCGCGTCTTACCCACTCGGTGTTCAACGCTGTACATCGCAGTCTGTGACCACCAGGACCCTCGACCACGAATGGTCGACACGGCACTTACCGCCATGCGTGCGGACCCAGACTCACACCTGTTGTGCATTGGCACCAGCCCTTTGAACTTCGAGCAGACCAACACCCCGTCGCTCGACCATCCGCATGCACACGCCATCGTGCTCGATCCACTCGACAGCACGCATGAGCGCGCCAACGCTGAGCTCGACGCGGCGTTGGCTCTCAAGCCGTCGCGTATTGAGTTTGACGATGATCGGGCTCTTGCCCTCGCCGCCCGGCTGGTGAATCGTGGCGTCGTGAGCGATGACCGTCGGCTTGCGCGGCGCAACGACTTCGCCGTTCGACAAGTTGACCTTTGGCCATGGGGTGTCCGCTGGCCGGCGAATGAATCGAGTGCCGACGCGTGGCTCGAGCACGAGCTGAGGCTCGCGGGCTATGAGAGCATCGAGCTTGATGAACCGAGCGACGACTGCGACGCCGTCCTGGTGCGCGCGGCCACTGAGCGGCCGTCTTGGTCAGAAGTCAAACGCTGGCGTGACATGGGGCTTGGCGTCGCGATCTCTCCAAACATGGTCGTTGATGTGGGTGTGTACGCGGCCGAGCGCGCCGTCGCACGGCTCATGCACTCGGGCTGCCGTCGCATCGCGGTCGCCCATACTCCCGGACGCTCGCCCGTGCTCGCGCCGGTGATCCGCCATGGAGCACCCATCATCGGCTGGCTCGACGATGATGCGACCGAGCCGACGACGCACATGGGGCTGCCAGCGTACCCATTCACGTCAGGCCTCATCCGACTCCGTGTAGACGGCCTGCTCACCCTGCATGAGCGAGACCTCGAGCGCTACCACGGCACGGGGCTACCCACCGAGTTAGTCGATCTACGCAAAGCTGCGGCGCACGAGATCGACCATGTCGCTCGCAAAGCGGTCCATCGAGAAGCGATCGCGCATCCGCGCATCGATCGCGGCTGACCACGCCGAGCGCCAGCGTTCGTCCATCGAACGCCGCATGACAGACTCCAGCTCTGCCTCCGTCTCGAACCCAACCTCGCCGACATCAACGAGCGCCAGGCCGGGGTCCTGGTGTGGGAGTCTGGGCTTACCGAGCGGGCAGTTCTTCAGGATGCCCATCTCGTACGGCGTGGGCGACACGCGGCCACCTTCGCCGAGTTGGCGACCGCAACGCCCCCAGAGCGAAGCGACTCGCATGAGCTCGGGATGGTCGGCGATCGCGAACTCGGGCCGCCCATCCTCGGTGTGGCCAACAGGTTCTACGCCACCGACCATCGCGTTGAGTTGGAACCACCGGGCCCGATCGATGTCCTCGAAGTTGCGCCGCACGATGGGCAGTCCGCCGGACATCGCGATTTCGGCCACACGCTGGTGCAGAAGCCCGCGAACCGACGCGTGGATCGTGATGCCCGCGAGCTGGTAGGCCGCGCGCAGCTCCTCCCCGTGTTCGAGCTCTCCCCTCGCATGCCGCGCAAGGTCGGGGTGATCCTCCCAGCCGCGGCCGTAGAGGTGCAGCCGCCACCCGTTGCGCTCGCACGCCGAGGCCGCCCAGCGCACCGCCTGTTGGCGGTGGTACAGATCGACAAGCGGCAAGGCGATCTGTTGCAGCAAACCCTCCACCATTGGTTGTGTGGCTGATCTGCCGTACCCGTCGCGGAGCGCGTCGGAACAAGACTCACGCAGGGCATGGACAAGCCACAGACGCTCGCGCCGCGCACGCTCGAGCGCTGCCGGCATGCGCAATGCCAGGGACTCGATCGATCGCGCAACCTGTGGCTGCGCTTTGTTCTGCTCGATCTGTCGCTCGGCGTAGGCCTGCGGTGCCTCACTGTGCCGCGTGACGAACGCCACGTCGCAGCGCAGGTGCTCGTAACCACCGCCCACCGGCGCACGGTGGAACTTCGCGGGCGAGACCGGGATCGGCCACGGCAGCATGCGAGACTCGGGGATACCCAAGCGATCGCGCTGCTCGGGGTACAAAAGCCCGGCGACGAAGTCCTGCGGGGTTGCACGTGGGGGCTCTGCTCCAACGAAGAAGTGGCTCATCGCGTCCTGCGACCACGTGATGACCGGCACGTACGGCGGCAAAACGGGACCAATCTGCGGGCGAAGGTAGTTGACGAGTACGACGCCGTCGGGCTCGAAGTCTCGCACGGCGCGCAGGTAGTGCAGCTGCGTCATGCCCGTGTGGTCGTCGGGCTCGACCAGGAGTGCGGCCTCGTGCCCGAGCTGCTGCAAGACGGCGACCAGGTCGGCCGCGGCGTGCCTCATGTACGTGGAGTACCGGCAGGTATACACCGACAGGCGTAGGGCCTCACCCGAGCGCCAGCGGTTGCGCACGGCATCCCGTTTCGTTCTATCGCTCGCGGTCCGTCGCAACGCCTGCATGAGCTCGCGTAGCTCCGCCTGCTGGCGCGTCTGTGCGTCGGCCATGATCGTGCCGATACCCGAGGCGACCTCGGGCGGAGCTCCGCTATCGAAAACGGACTTGGGTCGCGGATCGTCGACGTGCTGCGCGAGCCATCGCTGCAGGTCGCCAAGCGCGGTCGGGCCCATGAACCACTCGACGCCGGACGCGTGCAGCAACTCGCGGACACCGGCTTCGCCCTCGCTCGCCGCCAGGCGTGCCAGCGACGCCAGGGCAACCTCGGCCCGCGGCTCGACGACGAGCACGCGCGGGAGGTATTGCATCGCGCCCGTACGCTCGCGGATCGCCCGGGCCAGCGGCCGCGCACACGCGAGGCCGGCGATCACGACCGGGGCGGCATAGTCCGCTCTTTCCGGCCAGATCGGCCGGTCGCCCGACATCATGGGCTCGGCGGGCAGGTGGCTCCGCACGCCCTCGAGCACGCCACCGGCGAGCCCCCAGGCCTTCAAGGCATCTGGCCACAACACGCGAGCAAGGTCGATCAGCGGCGAGGATTCGGCAGGCGCACGGACGGCGGGGATCGCGGACATGCTCGATCCATCGGCCCGGCGTTCGTGCCACCGATAGAAGATGGCCGATACCCCCACCGTGAGCACGATCGACGCGCAGCATCCGCAGGTGGATACGCCCGAATCGAGTGCGTGGCGCCCCGCGGCCCCGCGGCTGCCGCTCGTGCCACAGCTCCGAGAGCGCCTGCTCGATCGCACCGCAGCTTGGCTGGCCGCCCACGGCGTAACACGGATCGCGCTCTACCCCGGCGGACGGCACACGCGGGCGATCATCCGCCAGCCCTGGCTGACCTACGGCATCGAGGTCTCGGCCGTCCTCGATGACACGCCCGTTCGGGGCAACATCGCAGGCGTCTCGGTGCGCACGCCGGCCGAGGCCGCCGCGCGACCGGGCTTCCAAGCCGTGGTCCTGAGCACGACCGAGCACGAGGATGCGCGCGGCCAGCGCGCGCATGCGGCCTTTGCGGGGACCGGCGTGCGGGTCGTCTCGCTCTACCAGCCGGACGACTCTCTCTGGGACGATGAAGCCACCGTCGAGCGTTTGATCGCTCGGGGCGTGTCGTTACAGGACGCGCGGTGGCTCGTTGCAAACCGGGGCGAGCGGCACGACGCGCTGCTGCCGATTATCCCCGCCGCTCGCACGGAGCTGCACGCGCGACGATACGAGCTCGCTGGAGAGATCGCGCGCACGCAGGACGCAGACCGAATCGCCGACCTCGCCTGCGGCACCGGATATGGTTCGCGCTTGATGGCCACGATCTCGGACGCCAAGACCGAGGGGGTTGACCTCGACCCAAAGGCCGTCGACTACGCGCAGCGTCGCCACGCGTGCGAGGGCCGGTGCGCGTTCTACGTCGCCGACGCGTGCCGCACGCCGCTGGCGTCCGGCGCGTTCGACGTGGCGGCCAGTTTCGAGACCATCGAGCACATCCAGGATGCGACGGGCCTGCTGAGCGAACTCCACCGCGTGCTCAAGCCCGGCGGCTCTCTCATCATCAGCACGCCAAACCGCATCGGCCCCACGCCCTATCACGTGCACGACTTCGGCCTGCCGGAGTTTTCCGCCATCATCGAGAGCAGTTTCGTGATCGAGCGGTGGATCGGCCAGAACCCGACCGACGAGGTGTACGCGCCCGATCTGCCGCCGGGCATGTGGGCGATCGACACCGCCGCCGCGCGCGAGGAGCGCTGGCCCGCGGGAGGTGGCAAGCCGCAGTTCCTCATCGCCGTGGCGCGCAAGCCCGAGGCCAGCTCGAAGGCGAGCACGCCGGGGCACGTGAACGCCATCGTGTCGTGGCTGCGCGATCCGCCGTCGGCCGGCTAACCCCGATCGAAGCCGAACGCAACGTCCGATCTTGTCACGATCCGGCTCCGAACGCCCTGCGCGGAGGGACAAAACCCCTATGCGCACCGGCCTATGCACGCGGATGCACTCCCTCGGGAACTACCGTCGTTTGGGGGTAGTAGCCACAGCCGCACGAGAGAGGAGCCTTGCCATGTCGACGAAGCAGACCCGGATCATCGCCACGCTGGCCGTCGCCGGCCTCGCCGCCACCGCCCACGCGCAGTACACCACAGGTATTACCAAGCCGGTGTTCGGCGTAAACCAGCCCGAGGCGTTCTTCAACGAGGGCGACGACAACACCTTCCTCTTCGACATCGAGACCGATCTGGGCATTCCTGCGACGGCGCCGGGCTTCACCGGGCTGGCGGGCGACGACGCCAACCGCCGCTTCTTCGCGACCGTGCGCAACGGGCCGAACGACGACGTCTACGAGTTCTCGTACGACGACCTGCTGAACCCCGTGAAGCTCGTGGAGACGCAGGACGCCATGGGCGGCGACGTCTCGATCGATGGCCTCGCGTTTGACAGCTCGACCGGAGTCCTTTATGGAACGCGCACGCTGGGCAGCGCCGGTCAGCCCGAGGGGTTGTTTGCTATCGATCTAACCACCGGCGTGCTCACCCTCGTGCTCGACTACCAGGACACGGCGTTCTCGATCACCATCGGCGGCATCGACTACAACGCCGACGACGGGCTGATCTACTTGGTCGATGACGACGCCGACGGCGGCCGCTTCATCTATAGCGTCGATCCGACCAACCCGACCGGCCTGACGGAGGTCGTGCGGCTCCCTTCGAACATCACCGACGTCGACGGCGTCGCGGCCGGCGCCGGCAAGGTGTTCCTGCTCACCGACAACGCGAACGCCAACGACGGCGTGCACCACATCTACGACCTCGCCACCGGCGACTTCACCACGGCCGACTCGCCCTACCCCGCGCCCGCGGGCAGCCCCATCGCGCCCAACCCAAGCGGCGGTGCCGCGTTCACGCCCGGCTTGCTCGGCGGCAGCGACTGCCGCGCTGACATCGACGGCGATGGCGAGCTGACTATCTTCGACTTCCTCGAGTTCCAAAACCTGTTCGACAGCGGCGACCTCACGGCAGACTTCGACGGCGACGGCAGCCTCACGCTCTTCGACTTCTTGGAATTCCAGAACGGGTTCGACGCCGGGTGCCCGTAGGCACCGATTTCTCTGGGGCTCCGAAAACGGCGCAGGGTTCTCTTGAGTACCTGCGTCGGTTCTGCCTTGCTATCGAAAGCATGCGGAACCCATACGGAGATCCAGATGAAAGAGAACGTCCAGAGTCGTGCGTCCATCCTTGCGCTCGCCGCAGCCGCGGGTGCCGCGATCGCGCAGAGCGCACCAGAGCCGATCATCTTCACCGACGATGAGGCCCCCATCCCGGTCTTTGGTCCGGGAACGTTCTCGGGCGGGACGTTCGGTTCCGACTACGCCGTCAATGCAGCGGGCGACCTCGCGATCAACGCCGGCATCCGGTGGGACATGCCGCCGTTCTTCTACTACGTCCTCATCCTAAACAACGGGCTGTACATCGAACGCGACGGCACACTCGAGCCGGTCGCCGTGGGTGGAGAACCTCACCCATTCGCCGGTCCCGACGAGGTGTTCTCTGTCGCGAACTCTCAGACCCTCAATGATGACGGCCAAGTGGTCATCACGACCGTCTCGGTGCGTGCCACTGGCCCTCTGAGCTTCGAGGGCGTCGAGCGCTTCCTTCTGGCGGGCGACGAGACCGGCCTGCGTGTGCTCGCCCGCTCGAGCCAGCCCGACATCAGCCCCGAGCTGCCCCCGGGCACGAGCTACGGCGGCTTCGGCGTGCCCGGCCTCCTGCTAGAAGGCGCGGCCCGGATAAACAACAACAACCGCATCGTCCACGCGGGGATCATCCTCGGGCCGGGCATCGACCCGACGAATCAGGAAGTCGTGGTCGATCGTGATGGCGACCAAGCAACCATCATCTACCGCAAGGGCGAGGCAGCTCCCGGCCTTCCCGATGGCGTCGTGTTTGGATGCCCCTCGTGCGGCGCATCCACGGCCCTCACCGAGCCGCGGCTGAACGACCTCGATCAGACCATCCTTCTGGCTCGCATCACCGGAGCAGGCGTGACCGCGCCCAACGATCGCGCGCTGTACGTTTACGAGGATGGAGTCCCGTCGCTGATCGCGAGCACCACGGTCCAAGGCCCAACGGAAGACCGCGTCCGCGAGCTGCGCGAGGCCGAGACGAACGAACTCGGTGAGGTTATCTACCGAGGCCTCTTCGGCACGCTCGCAAGCCCGGCGCAAACACTCTTTGTTGGTCCCACCGACGCCCCGGTGCCCGTCCTCGCCAGCGGTGATGACGCACCGGGCCTGCCCGGCTTCACGATCGATGCGCTCGTTTTCGATGGTGTCTCGGACTTTGTGCTCCCCATCGATCGCCCGGTGCTCAGCGGGACGGGCAACATCTTGGTCGCAGCCGACCTTGCAGGCCCGGACATCACACCGTTCAGCCTGAACAAGCGTGCACTCTTCACCGGTGCGCCCGACGATCTCCAGCTCGTCGTGCGTGCGGGCTCGGATGCGCCCGGCGTCACCAACGCGACCTTCACGAGCGTCGGCAACTTCGCGACCAATGCCCGCGGTGATGTCGTGTTCCTCGCCATCATCGAGCAATCGGGAATCCCGCTCTCGTCCGTATGGTCGTGGACGGCCGACGACGGGCTCCAGCTCATCGCCCGAGCCGGCGGAGAACTTCCGGGCCGCGGCACGTCGCCTCAGATCGAGACCGTGTTCTTCCGCGGCGGTACGGGCCAGCAATCCGGATTTGGCTCGAAGCTCAACGACGACGGCGTCGCGATCTTCGACGCTAACTTTGTCGGCGGCGATGGAGGCATCTATACCGTTCGGGTTGGCGCCGAAGGCGACTGCCGGGCCGATCTCGACGGCGACGGCGAGCTCACGCTGTTCGACTTCCTCGAATTCCAGAACCTGTTCGACGCGGGCGACCTCACCGCTGACTTCGATGACGACGGCCGACTGACGCTCTTCGACTTCCTCGAGTTCCAGAACGAGTTCGACGCCGGCTGCCCATAAGCACCCAACGCCAGCAGCGCCGCTCTCGGCCGTACACTGCGTCCGATGGCCAAGCGGGCGCTCCGACCACTGAATCCTGCCGCCGCCGAGCGGCGCCGGAAGGCGATGCACGCCGTCCGCCAACACATGGCGGACGGCGACCTTGCTTCAGCGGAGGCCGCGCTGCGGACTCTCCCGGCCCCGCTGCGCGGTGATCCCGAGGCCGAGTTCCTGCGCGGCATACTCGCCGAGAAGCGGCACCGCCCAGCCGAGGCTATCGAGCACGCCCGCGCCTCGCTCACGGCACACGAGCACCCCGACGCGGTAGCGCTGCTCGCCCGTGCGTGCCGCCGCGCCGGGCACACCGAAGAGGCGCTCGCCGCCTGCGACCGGCTCGATGCGCTCAAGCCCGACGCGGCCACCGTGCTCCGTGCGGGCACACTGGAAGAAGCGGGCCGATTCGATGAGGCAAAGGCGGTGCTGGCTCCGATCGTCGACAAGCACGCCGCCGAAGGCACACCGCTACCGATGCCAGTCCAGGTCGAGTGGAGCAAGCTGCTCGTGCAGTCCAAGGCGTACGACGAGGCCATTGCGCTGATCGACGAGACCCTCGATGGGCTGGAGCCGAAGGCCGACGACCTCCGCCGCGCGCAGCTGCACCTGAAGGCCAAGGCCGCCGACCGCGCGAAGCGGTACGACCTCGCGTTTGAGTCTGCCTCGGCGGCCAACGACATCGGCCGCCTCGAGTTCGATCCCGAGCTGTATACAACGCAGGTCTCGGCGTTGATCGAGAACTGGTCAAAGGAAGCGATGGCCGGCTTCCCGATCAGTTCGTGCGACAGCGAGCTGCCCGTGTTCATCGCCGGCATGCCGCGCTCGGGTACGAGCCTCATCGACCAAATCATCGACGCGCACCCCCAGGCCGCCGGCGTCGGCGAGCTGTCAAGCATCGAGAAGTTTGCCTACGAGCTCAGCGCCGCGTGGGACCCCGGTCGCGGCGAGGGGAAGCAGTTCGGTAAGTATGACGCGTGGCGTTGGACGCGCCAGGCCAGGGATTATGTCCGCGAAATCGAGGGCCTGGCACCCGATGGTGCCCAGCGTGTCGTGAACAAGGCCCTGGGCAACAACAAGCTCGTCGGCCTCCTCGCGCGGCTGTTTCCCAAAACGCGCATCATCCACGCCATCCGCGACCCGCGCGACGTCGCCATCAGCTGCTTCATGGGCGGCTTCAACAACCGCCTGCACCCCTGGACCACGCGGCTCGATTGGGCGTCGCACGCGTGGCAGCAGTCCCGCCGCATGATGGACCACTGGAAGGATTCGCTCGACGTACAGATTCTCGACGTCCACTACGAGCGGCTCGTCGCCCAGCCCGAGGTCGAGATGCCGCGCATCATCGACTTCCTCGGCTTGCCCTGGGACAGCCGATGCGAGCGCTTCTACGAGAGCAAACGCACGGTGCGCACGCTGAGCTACGACCAGGTCAACAGGCCGCTGTACAGCAGCAGCTCCGGACGGCACGCGAACTACGCGTCGCATATCAGGGGCATCGAGTTTCCGCCGTACGACCCGTGGGCCGGCGACTGAACACGGGGACACAGGTCGCCGTACGCGCGATAACCCGGCTCCCTCGAACATCTCTGGGTTTGTTCGGGTTGCAACGATGGCTGCTTTGCATTACCGTGCAAGAAGGCCGCAGTGCGCTTGCGGCGGTCCACACCAATCCCATCTTGAGGAGATTCGAGATGCCCGTTTCGACCACACGCGCCTGCCTGTTCGGCGGCACACTGCTCGCGGCCGGCCTTGGCCACACTGCATCGGCCCAAGAGTTCATCCCAACGGTGCCCGGCGGGAGCGACTATCTCGGCTACTACTCGGTCAGCGTCAGCGAGGGATACGACTACCAGTACAGCTACGGCTACGCCTACTCGGCCTCCGAAGCGTTTGATTGGGACTTCGACTTCTCGACGGCCAGCGGCTGGCGTGCGACGGCCTCGTTCTCGCCCACCGTGGCACGCGTGAGCGCCACGACCACGACGAGCACGGACACCTTCCCCTACGCGTACGCCACCATCAACGCGTACTTCGAGGTCTCACAAGAGTCGACATTGCGCGCAACGTGGGACATCCCACTCGGCTCGGGCGATGACGACGCCGAGGGACGCGTCCAGCTCTTGGAAGCCAGCGGGGGCGCCCTGCTCAGCGAGTTCATCTTCGATCCCGATGATCCGAGAACGGGTGATGAGTCGTTCACGCTGTTCCCCGACACGCTATACGTCATGACGATCGATGCGACCGCGTTCGGCGCGCGGGAAGTCGATGCGTTCATCCAGTTCGAGCTGCTCCCACTGGGCGATTGCCGCGCCGACCTCGACGGAGACGGAGAACTCACGCTCTTCGACTTCCTTGCGTTCCAGAACCTCTTTGACAGCGGAGATCTCGCCGCAGACTTTGATGGCGACGGCAGCCTCACCCTGTTCGACTTCCTGGCGTTCCAGAACGAGTTTGACGCCGGCTGCTGACGCTTCCCAGGGGAAGAAGAAGCTCGCATCCGTGCTGCAACGCATGGTGAGGCGGTCGACCTCGTGTGGTGACCGGGAAGAACCCCCGGCACCACACCACCCCAGGTTTACCGCAGGAGAAGCACCATGCGTGCAGCGCTTTTGATCGCGTGCGCCGGTTTGGCATTGCCCGCCGCCGCCCAGGCCCAGCTCATCACCGCCTACACGGGCGACGAGCCCCCGCCGAAGAACTGGATCATCGACGTCACGACCGGCGACGACGTCGCGGGGCCGCTCGGCAAGAGCCGGGCACTGGCCAGCGATCCGGCGACCAACCGCATCTTCGAGATCGAGGATCGCGGCCTCGGCCGCACCAGCGTCTCGCTGCGAATTTCGACGGTGAGCCCAGACGGCACGATTACCCAGGGGAGTTCGCGCGAGATCGTCGACAGCGACGGCTTCGACATCCGCTTCATCCGATCGCTCGCCTTCGGCAACGGCACGCTGTACGCCGCCAGCAGCGGCAACGTGCGTGACGGCATCCCGGCGAGCGTCGGCACCATCGACGTTGAGACCGCCATCTACACGCCGCTGCCCACGTCGGACCTCGTGCCCGGGACCAGCGGCTTTACCTTCGACCACGACCGCAACCAGCTGCTCGTCGGCAGGAGCGTCAGCGGTGCGCCCCCCGAGGAGAACGCCATCTACGCGTTCGACCCCGTAACCGGCGAGAGCGAGATCGTGGCCACGGGCATGTCGGACTTCGACGGGCTGGCCTACGGCTACGGGCGGATCTACGCCGACTGCGGCGCCCCGTGCGGCCCGATCAGCGTGTTCAACCGCGTCACCGGGCAGTTCGAGGACCAACTGCCATTGCCGCGTCGCTTTGGCAACGGTTCCGGTGGCGCCACGTTCCTGCAAACGCTGGCCGTCGCTCCGCCGCTTCGGACTTCTTTCGAGCGCCAGGTACAAATCACCAGCATCGACTTTGATCGCGGCGTGCTCTCGGTCACCAACCTCTCGACCGACGCGTTCGACCTCTCGGGCTGGCGATTCTGCTCGCACGACTTCGACCAAGCCCGGCGATACTCGGGCACGAACGGCCTCGACGGCATCACGCTCGAGCCCGGCGACGTCCTGCGTGTGTACTACAACGACGACGCACCCGCCGGCGATCCGCTCCGCGTGAACCGAAGCCAACTGGAAGGCAGCTTTGCGCTGCCGCTCGATCAGGACGCGTACGCCGTGCAGCTGTTCTTCCCCGGTCCCGATGGCAGCGTCAGCTTCGGCGATAGCACCGACATCGCCGACCACATCCAGTGGAACATCGACGGCCAGGGCGCCGGCTCGGCCGAGACGCGCACGGGTCAGGCAGTGAGCGAGGGACTCTGGACCGCCGAGGGCGACTTCATCGCTACCGAAGCCGACTCGGCAAGCATCCGCCTCATCGATCTGTCGGGCGACGTGCCCGGCGGGCCGGACGAGTACGAGGTGCTGGGCGCCGATTGCCCGGCTGACCTCGACGGCGATGGCGTGCTCACCGTCTTTGACTTCCTCGAGTTCCAGAACCTCTTCTCCACCGGCGAACTCGCCGCCGACTTCGACGGCGATGGTGCGCTCAGCCTGTTCGACTTCCTCGCATTCCAGAACGAGTTCGACGCCGGCTGCTAACGCGTCGGAACGTCAAACAACCGATGGCGCAACGCTGCAACGCACGCGGCAACCGCGGACCTCTTGGAGCGGCCGGGCAACGAGCTCGAGCCGCTCCTTTCCTTGGTCATCAATGGAGTTCCGAATGCGTGCAGCCTTACCACTCGCTCTCGCCGGCCTCGCGATCCCCGCCGCCGCCCACGCCCAGCTCTTGTCGGGCTGGAGCGCACCGGCCTTCGACGACGGGCGGCCGATTCCCGACTTCGTCGACTCGTGGCTGACCGACGTCAGCACCGGCGCGTTCGAAGACGTGACGACACGCACGGGCGCGCAAGCACTCGCCGCCGACAACACGCGTGGCCTGGTTTACGCGTCAACCGGCCGCAGCCTTTCGACCTACACAGTCGACGGCGGCGAACTCGTCCAGGTGGGCGCGAGCCGCCGCATCTTCGATGCCAGCGGTACCGGGGCGGAGCCAGATCAGATCACGTCGATGGGCTTCGCACGAGGCGTCATCTATGCGTTCGCCGACCGAAAGCTGGGAGACGAGCAGCGCGGCCGCGGTATCGAGCGGGGTTTCTACACCATCGACCCATCAACCGCCGTCGCGACCTTCGTCGCCCCTTCGCTCGATGGGCAGGCCTTCCCGGGCATCGACTACAACCCCGTGGACGGCCTGATGTACGCCATCACCGGTACGTCGCCGCAAACGATCGTGAGCTTCGATCTCGATGCGTTCGTCGTGACACCAGTGGCCGTCGTGCCTGACTCGATCTACGACGGCATCGCGTTCCGCTTCGATGGCGTGGCCGTGGGCGACTGCAAGGTGTACCTGACCAACGGCCTCAACAGCCGCTACGGCGACGCACCGATCGCGGTGTTCAACCTGGAGACGGCCGAGTTCGAGCCGAGCCTGCCGAGCCCGCCGCGTACTGCCGAGAACCGAGCCTACGCCAGCGGCGCCACGTTCGTGCCCAGGCTGGGCTTTCCCGCCGCGCCCGGGAGCGGATGCGGCGAGAGCTGCCCGGCCGACCTCGACGGCGACGGCGTGCTCACCGTCTTTGACTTCCTCGAGTTCCAGAATCTGTTCTCGACCGGCGACCTCGCCGCCGACTTCGACGGCGATGGTGCGCTCAGCCTGTTCGACTTCCTCGCATTCCAGAACGAGTTCGACGCCGGCTGCTGATCCCGAACCCAACTCCCGACCCGTTCCGTTCCGAGCGCCCCGACCTGCGATCGCAGGTCGGGGCGTCTCGTTTGAAGCTCCGTTGCGGGGCGAGTGCCAACGCGCTCTTCCCTAACCCATCCCCGGGAAACCAGTGAGAACAGGAAGCTCGAGGCCCGAGAATCCCGGTCTTTCGCGGCAGAACGCAACAGCGGAGACACCGGCACACCTCGCCGCTAGACACATGAGCACCGCCACCAATAGCCTGACGCTGGCCTCACCGCCGCTGTGGAGGCCTGGAGGAACCCGAGCGATCGAGCCTCTCCAGGAACAACGCGAGACGCCGGCAACACCCGCGACCCCATCGCTGGATCGCGAGGCATTCGCACGCCTCTTCGACGAAGCCGCGCCCACGCTCCGGCTCATCGCCGCCGCCGAGGTCGGCCGGACGCACGCCGAGGACGCGCTCCAGCAGGCGGCAATCGCCGCCCTGGCCGCCCTCGACCGCTTCACCCCCGGCACCGATTTTCGGGCGTGGATGGCCGCGTTCACGCGCAACGCCGCGCGCAACATGCGACGCAGCGAGCACTCCCGCACCCGGCGAGAGCGCACACTGCGCCTCATCCCCCGGCGACACAACCACGCGTACGCAAGCTTGGCGTCAGAGCTGCCGAAGGACATGACCGAAGCCCTCGACACCCTTTCCACCACGCAACGCGAGTGCTTGCTACTCCGCGTGGTGGGCGAGCTCTCATACGAAGAAATTGCCGCCACGATCGACATGCCCGTGGCCACCGCCCGCAGCCACGTCTTCCGCGCCCGCGCCGCGATGCTGCAGAAACTCAACCAGGGGAGCAACACCCCATGACCACGAAACCGTACAACACACCACTCGAACCCACACCCGAAGACATCGATCGTGTCATCCGTTACGCCGAGGGCGATCTCAACCCCGACGAACGCGCCGCCTTCGAAGCGGAGATGGCCGACCGTCCCGAGCTCGCCGCGATGCTCGAACGCATGGAGAGTATCGATGAATCCCTTCGGGCGCACTTCGGTGCTCCGAGCGATACCACCATCGCCGGATCCATCCGTCCAAGCGTTTCTATGCCACGGCGAATCATCGGCATCGCCGCGCTCATCGCGATCGTCGGCGCGCTCTCCTTTGTCTACCTCCACTCACCGACGCCCACGGTCCAGCTTGCCCACGCACGTGGCGTGCTCGAGGGACCGTTCCAGCCCTTCGTGGTCTGCGACACGTACGACAAGTTCCGCCAGTACGGCATCGACACCTTCGACGTGCCACTCGCCGCCAACTTCGACGCGGCCGCCACCGCGAACATCACCCTCGTCGGCTGGCGCTCTTATCAGGGTCGCTACGGCGACGAGTCGATTTCCGGCGACAAGCCCGTCCGCGTGCTGCTCGCCCTTGGCCCTAATGACGAGCGCGTCATCGTCGTGTTCCGAGCGAAGGACACCCTGCGATTCGACACCAAGGACACCCTCGGCTACACCAAGCACTCGACCACCATCGGCGGCCTCGTCGTCGACGAGATCTCGACGCTGCCCGAGCCGATTGTGCTGCCGCTGCTGGGTGTCGAGGGCTAACGAGGTCTACGGGCAGCCGGCGTCGAACGCGTTCTGGAATGCCAAGAAGTCGAATAACGTCAGAGCGCCATCACCATCGAAGTCGGCCAGAGGATCGCCGGCATCGAACAGGTTCTGGAACTCCAGAAAGTCGAACACCGTGAGCGCACCGTCGCCATCCAGGTCGGCTACGCAAGCACCAGCTTCGAAGAGCATGGCCTCGAAGAAGTAGCTCGCCGCCGCGAGGCTGTCTTGGACCTCTTCGAACCCGTCAGTCTGATCGCTCGCCTCGGCCATGACCCGCAGCTCGTACGCGCCGGGATCGAGATCGATCTCGATCGGCGAGACGGGCCGCAGCAGGAGCCGCGTGCCGATGTCATCCAGCTCAGCCTCGATCTCGAACTCGACCTCAAACGTGTCGGTGTTCACCAGCCGGATCGATGCCGACGCGTCACCCGGGCGGTCGCGCGAGACCTCGCCGTCGAAGGACCGATCGACCAGCAACTCGAAGTCCTCGATCAGGAGCATCGCGGGCCCGGTGGCAACAAACTCGAGGCGGTACACACTCGTCGATGAAGCATCGCCGAGCCCCTGTATAAACAGCTGCGCCACCGCCGAGCCAGAGGCCTCGATTACATCGCCTCCCACGCTCGGCTCGAAGATGCTGTCCTGTTCGGCGCGAGACCGGTTCGATGCAAAAGGCGGGATCGCAGCCTGGGCAGAGACTGACTCGGCAAAGCCGCCCGTCTCGACGGACGACTCGGAATCGCGATCACGCACCGGATCGTCGAATACCAGCGACAGCGCTTCGGCGGAGACCTCCCGTTCGATCGCCCGATCCTGGGCGATCGCTGGTGTCCCGATCAGAACGCCCAAAAGAACTGCCGCGCTCGCATGCGTCCGCATGGCTCACCTCCGTATGGCATGATATCAGAACGCGGTCAGACGAACCCCTTGGTTCTGGCAAAAGACGTATGAAAGAAGCGTGTGGGCTTCACCAACGAGCAATAACTCCGGAGGGGGCGTGCCAAACACCCATCACAAGGGGCTCATCCAATGCTCGATTCACCGAACACTGAACTTCTTCGACCGTCGACTCTTGTGTTGGGCACCGCGATGGCGCTCGCCGCGGCCGCCGCTCTCTCCGGGTGCGCATCGGTCACACCGGCGCCAGCGCCCCCCACCATCGCGTTTCTCGAAGGCAACTGGGTTGGTGAGCTCGAGTACCTCGACTACCAGGACAACACGAGCACGGTCACGCTGCCGATGACCGTGTCGTTCGTCTCCGATGGGCCCGAGTCGGTGATGGGCTCGTACGTGTACACCGAGCCGGACGGCTCGACCGTGCCGAGCGAGGGACCGATCGCGATCGCCGACGGCTCGCTCGTCATCGGCGACGCCGGGCTCCCGATCGTGGACTTCACGCTTACGGGCGACCCCGCCGCGCACGAGATCACCAGCGAGGGCTCGGGCGAAGATGCGGGCAAGGCCGCCACGGTGCGGGTCGAGTTGCTGCACGCGTTCGGCGACGCCGGCGAGACCGTCACGCTCACCAAGTGGATCCAGCCCGGCGACGGCGGCGAGCGGTACTGGCGAAACCGCTACAGCCTCCGGCGACGCTGACGAGGCGAGGGCTTCGGGTTTACCGTCCGGCAAGCCGATGCGCCACCGCATCCGCGGCTCTACCCTGTCACCCCATGACGACCTCCAAGCCCCGAATCCTCACCGGCGACACCCCCACCGGCCAGCTCCACCTGGGCCACCTCGTGGGCAGCCTCGAGAGCCGCGTCGCGCTCCAGGACGAGTACGACTGCTACTTCCTCATCGCCAACATGCACGCCTACACCACCCGGGCCGACAAGCCCGAGGGCATCCGCCAGAGCACGATGGACATCGTCAAGGACTGGCTCGCCGTCGGCATGGACCCAGAGCGCAGCGTGTTCGTCCTGCAGACGGAAGTCCCCGCCATCGCCGAGCTCACGTGGTTCTTCGCGATGCTCCTGCCCTTCAACCGCGTGATGAAGAACCCAACGCTCAAGACCGAGATCAAGGACAAGGACCTCGGCGATACCTACAGCTTCGGCTTCCCGATGTACGCCGTCGGCCAGTGCGCGGACATCCTGTCATTCCGCCCGCAGCTCGTGCCTGTGGGCGAGGACCAGGTCGCCCACATCGAGATGTGCCGCGAGGCCGCGCGCCGCTTCAACCAGGTCTACTGCGGCGTCGACCCGCACGCCGAGGACCACGAGCACGAATCCCTCGGGGGCGTGTTCCCCATCCCCGAGGCCAAGGTCGGCCGCGTCGGGCGCCTCGTCGGCACCGACGGCAAACAGAAGATGAGTAAGAGCCTCAACAACGCCATCTTCCTCACCGACACCTTCAAGCAGATCAAGAAGAAGATGGGCCAGCTCTACACCGGCCGCCAATCACTCGACGAGCCGGGCGACATCGACAACGCGCTGTTCGACTACGTCCGCGCCTTCATCCGCGACGAGGCACGCGTCAAGGAACTGGAAACCAAGTACGCCGCCGGCGACAACATCGGCGACGGCCACATCAAGGTCGAGGTGGCCGAGGCCATCGACCAGCTGCTCGAGCCCGTCCGTGCCAAGCGCGCCGAGCTCGACGGCGACAAGGGCGACGCCATCGTCCTCGACATCCTCCGCGACCACGCGAACAAGGCGAACGCCGTTGCGGAGGAGACGCTTGCCCGAGCGAAGGCCGCGATGAAGCTCGACCTGATCCAGCGCGAACTCTCGTTCCCGCGCTAGAGAATCCTGAATGCTATGGGTTCTGCCAGCCCACACTCGGGACAGACTTCCACGTCTCTTCC
The DNA here is from genome assembly GCA_937899905.1 of uncultured Phycisphaeraceae bacterium. Taxonomy (GTDB): domain Bacteria; phylum Planctomycetota; class Phycisphaerae; order Phycisphaerales; family UBA1924; genus JAHCJI01. The sequence goes on along the minus strand of CALCCF010000002.1, from coordinate 18,424 downwards.
CAACTCGTACCCGCACGCCACACATAGTCCGTGCTTGATCCGCCGCCGCGTGCGCCGCCAACGCAGCAGCACTACCGGCGTCAGTGCGAGCGTGGTGTAGAAGAGGATGTTGGCCAGCAGGCCGGGCCAGAGTGGAAGTCGAGGGATCACCCAACGTCTGCCGAAGGCCTGCACGATCACGAAGCCCCTATCGGACACGACGTTGGTACCTTGGCTCCTAAGACTCACGCAGTACGCCGACTCCAGCGGCCAACCCACGCGGTAGAGGGTCGCGTCCGTCCAGGTATCATCGGGCTCAAGGCGGATGATCTGCGGTCGAGGATCATCCTTGCTGGCTTTCGTCGAAATCAGTTCGGCAGCCCGGCGAAGGCTGAGCGCTGGTTCCGGTTCCGCGGAGGTATCCCAGATCGTGCCCGTGGGCCCCACGTCGCAAAGGATGACGATGAAGTGGCCGTCCTGAACGCGATGGAGGGCAAGCGTCCGCTTGGGGCCCGACCGCGCGTGAAGGTCGACGATCACCGCCGCCACCGGCACGCTCACGACCGCCAGCACCACCCCCACCAGCAACGCCGCCACCACCATCCGCCAGGTCAGGATGCGATACCGCGCCTTGGCCATCGTGGACGATAGCCCTCCCCTTCCTGTTCCCAACTCAGTGCACTTCGTGCCTCCATGGTACGCATCCTCTATCTTTCTGCGTGCCAGCCAAGCCCTTCATCCCCGTCATCGCCGGCCCAACCGCCGGTGGCAAGACCGAGCTGGCCATCGCATGCGCCAAGCTCGCCGAGGAGCGCGGCCTTGTGCCTCAGGGCAAGTCCGAGGTCATCTCCGCGGACGCCTTCCAGATCTACCGCGGCCTTGACATCGCCAGCGGTAAGCCCTCTATGGCCGAACGCCAGGGCGTGCCGCACCACGCGATCGACATCGTCGAGCCGAGCGAGCCATTCACCGTCGCGCAATGGCTCGAGCTCGCCACGAACGCAATCGACGACATCGAAGCCCGCGGCGGCTGGCCCATCATCGCCGGCGGCACACACCTCTACATCAAGGCGCTCATCGACGGCCTTTTCGAGGGCCCGCCCGCCGACGAAACGCTCCGCGAACAACTCCGCGCAGTACCGCCCGCCGAGCTGCGCACCGAGCTCGAGCGCATCGATCCCAAGGCCGCCGAGCGCATCCATCCCGCCGACCAACGCCGGACCATCCGCGCCATCGAGGTCTACCGCCTCACCGGCACGCCGATCAGCGACCACCAGAGCCAGTGGGACCGCGACACGAACCCGCTGGCCGATCGCCTCTTGCTCGTGACACTCCAATGGGAGACCGAGGCCATCAACCGCCGCATCAACGCCCGCGTGCGATCCATGGTCGAGGCCGGCTTGGTCGAGGAAACCCGGCGGCTGCTGGAGTCGGGGAACCTGGGTGTCCAAGCCGCCCAAGCCCTGGGCACGAAGCAGATCCTGGAGCACATTCGGCCGCCCGAAACATCAGGGCTTTCCCTTGATGACGCGATCGAACGCGTGAAGATCGAGACCCGCCGATTCGCCAAGAACCAACGCACGTGGCTCCGCAGGCTGGCGTCCGGACCCGCCGATCGGCCCCACCGGCTTGTCGTCTATCCCGATCGAGATGACATTCAGGAATCGATGCAAATCATTGTCGACACTTGTTTTATGGCAAGTTAGTCGCCATGATGCAACACACTATCCACATCTCTGGATGACGTGATGTGTGAATACCGCAGGCCGTGGACCCGATTGACAGCCGATGGAAGGTGGCTCGGGAGTGGCCCACCCGGCCGGCGCTTGACATCGCCTCGCCGACCCGCTTTCCTGTCGTTTCCGTCCGCCGACCGATGGTCCTTTGGGAGCCCGCACGCGCCACATGGCCAAGAAGACCACCAAGAAGACGACCAAGAAGGTCGGGAAGAAGACCACCAAGAAGGTGGGCAAGAAGACCGCCAGCCGGTCAGGCGCCGCGCGGAGTGGCGGTGGTCCGCGCGCCAGCCGGACGAGCCGCGGCACGGGCTACAAGTCGGGCGACGCCAAGGGCCGCGACCTGGTCATCGTGGAGAGCCCCTCCAAGGCCAAGACTATTAATAAGTACCTCGGCGACGGCTACGTGGTGCTCGCCAGCGTCGGCCACGTCCGCGACCTGCCCGAGAAGGCCGACAAGGGCGACAAGAGCCCCGTCCCCGGCGTCGCCGTCGAGAAACGCTTCACCCCGACCTACCGCATCCTCAGCGGCAAAGAAACCGTCATGCGCGAGCTCAAGCGCGCCGCCAAGGACGCGACCGGCGACGGCGGCCAGGTCTGGTTCGCGACCGATCTCGATCGCGAGGGCGAGGCCATCGCCTGGCACCTCGCGCAAGAGATGGGCATCGAGGCCGACGACGCCAAGCGTGTGGTGTTCGCGGCCATCACCAAGAACGAGATCGACCGCGCCTTCCAGAACCCACACCCGATCGATGTCGACAAGGTCAACGCCCAGCAGGCGCGGCGCATCCTCGACCGCATCGTCGGGTACCAGGTCTCGCCGCTGTTGTGGAAGAAGGTCACGCGAGGCCTGAGCGCCGGACGCGTCCAGAGCGTCGCCGTTCGATTGGTCGTCGAGCGCGAGCGTGAGATCCGCGCGTTCGTTCCCGATGAGCAGTGGAGCATCTCCGCGTGCTTCACGGGCGAGCAAGCCGCCGCCGCTAAGCTCGCGCCGCAATGGACCGAATTGCTGGCCGAGCGTGACGACAAGGGCAACCCACCCTCGCTCAAGTCGCAGAACGCCTGGCTCGCCAAGAACGACGGCTTCCGCGCCGAACTCGTCGAGATCAACGGCTCCAAGTTCGACATCAGCCAGCCGGGCTTCAGTGAAGAGGAAGCGGTCGAACCCGAGGACCTGTCTTCGAAGGTCGAAGCGGTGCTCAAGTCCGCGGGCCTGAGCAACATCCAGTCGGCGGTCGAAGAGATCGCCGACGCCCGCGGCCCGGCACGCTTCCAGCGCAGCATCTCGGGCACGCCCGACCCGTCGCTGCCCTGGAACGTGCGCTCCATCGAGACCAAACGCACCAGCAGCCGCCCGCCACCGCCCTTCATCACCTCCACCTTGCAGCAGGCCGCCAGCACGCGCCTCGGCTTCGGCGCCCGCCGCACGATGAGCGCCGCCCAGGGCCTCTACGAGGGCGTCAACATCCCAGGTGAGGGCCCCGTGGGCCTCATCACCTACATGCGTACCGACTCGACGCACATCGCCGGCGAAGCGCTCAACATGGCGCGCACCCACATCGCCCAGACCTACGGCGACAAGTACCTCCCCGAGAAGCCCAACTTCTTCGGCAGCTCCAACAAGAGCGCGCAGGAAGCACACGAGGCCATTCGCCCCACGAACGTCGCCTACACGCCCGACCGTGTGCGCAAGAGCCTCAAGCCCGACCAGGCCAAGCTCTACGAGATCATCTGGCAGCGTTTCGTCGCCTGCCAGATGGCATCGGCCCAATGGGACGCGACGACCGTCCTTATAGACGGGGGCAACACCGACACGCTGACCTTCAAGGCCAGCGGCCGGGTGCTCGTGTTCGACGGCTTCTACAAGGTCGCCGGCGTACCCACCGCCAGCGATGAGGCCACGCTGCCCGCCGTCAAGGAGCAGGACGGCCTGCACGCCTTCGCGATCGACCCACGCCAGCGCTTCACCAACCCGCCCGCGCGATACACCGAGGCGAGCCTCATCAAGACCCTCGAGAGCGAGGGCATCGGCCGACCCAGCACCTACGCCAGCATCGTGCAGACCATCCAGGATCGCAAGTACGTCGAGCAGCGCGAGCGCCGCTTCTACGCCAGCGATCTGGGCGAGGTCGTCACCGACAAGCTCATCGAAGCCTTCCCGCGCATCATGGACCTGGGCTACACGCGCGAGATGGAAGCCGAGCTCGACAAGATCGAGGAAGAGCACCTCGACTGGATCGATATGCTCGAGCGCTTCTACGGCCCGTTCCGCGACAGCCTCGAGCACGCGATGGAGAACCTCCAGCACGCCAAGGCCGAGGTGCAGCCCAGCGATTACCTCTGCCCGCGCGACGGCGCCGAGCTCGTCTACCGCTTCGGCAAGAACGGCCGCTTCCTCAGTTGCAGCAACTACCCCGACTGCAACTACGCGTGCCCGGTCGATAGCCAGGGCCGACCGCGCCCTGTCGAGTACGTCGACGTGCGCTGCCCCAAGACCGGCCGACCCATGGTGTTCCGCACCGGTCGCTTCGGCCCGTTCATCGCGACCGACCTGGCCGAGGGCGAACGCCCCGAAGACGGCCTCATCCTCAACATGGACAAGAAGGGCTTCGTCGTCGCGCCCAGCGTGCCGCCGCTACAGACCGACCTGCCGTGCCCGATCTGCGAATCTCCGCTGAACCTGCGCAACGGCCTGCGCGGCCCGTGGCTCGGCTGCTCGCGCTTCCCCAAGTGTCGCGGCCGCGGCAAGTGGGCCGAGATCGAGGACAAGAAGAAGGCCGCCCTCGAGAAGCAGCTCGAAGCCCACGAGAAGGCCAACCCAACGCCGGTCATCACCCGCCTCGACGGCACGCCGCTGACCGACGCGAAGGGCAAGCCCCTCGAGAACGCGCCCAAGATCGAGCAGCTCATCCTCGACGAGATCCCCGCCGAGGCAGTGAGCACGCACGAGCGGCCCGTGCCCAAGGACCACGCCAAGTCGGCGTAAGCCAACGCACGTCACTTAGTCGCCGACGACCTTCTTGCGACGCAAGATATGGTGGTAATGCTGCGCAAAACGGTGCGCCTCATCGCGCACCTGCTGGCAGAGTCGTAATCCGAAGTTCTCCCGCCCCAGCCGGATCGGCGCCTCGCGCTCCTGCACGTGGATCAGTTCTTCCTTCTTGGCCAGCGAGATCACCATCGGCGCCGGTACGTCCATCTCGCGGAGCGCTTCCATCGCCGAATGAAGCTGCCCGAGCCCGCCGTCGATGAGGATCACATCGGGGTAAAGCTCCTGCCCCGCGCCGGCATCGCGATACCGCCGCGACACCACCTCGCGGATGGCCGCGTAGTCGTCGTTGCCCACGCTCGTGATCTTGAAGCGCCGGTACTCGCTCTTGAACGGCCGGCCGTCCACGAAGCACACCTTGCTCGCCACCGTCTCGTTGCCGCCAAGGTGCGCAATGTCGAAGCCCTCGACCACCCGCGGCGGCTCGTCCAATCCCAGCGTCTTCTGTAGGCTCCGCATCCCCTTCTCGGGGTCGACGTAGCCGATCTCGGTCTCGGGCTGCCAGCCGTCACGCCGGCTCGAGCGTTCTTCGAGCTTCTCGATCGCCGCGATCTGATCGCGCAGCTCGGCCGCGCGCTCGAACTCGAGCGCCTTGCTCGCCTCGTCCATCTCCGTGCGCAGTTCGCGCAACATCTGGCTGCGCTTGCTGCCCATGAAGCGCACGAAGCGATCGACCTGCTCGCCGTATGCCGTCAGCGACACGCGATTCGCGCACGGCGCCGTGCACTGCCCAATGCTGTACAAGAGACAAGGCCTGAAGAACTTGTTCTTTGGGTGGTTCTGCACGATGTCCAGCTTGCAATCGCGGAACTTGAATACCCGCTGCGCAACCTGCACCGCCTCACGCAGCGCCCCCGCGTTCACGAACGGCCCGAACACCTTCGCGCCCTTCATGTACTCGGGCGTCGTGCCATCGGGCTTCATGCCCGCGGGGTTCCGCGTCACGAACACACGCGGGAAGTCCTCGCGCTGCGTGACCACCAGATACGGGAACGTCTTGTCGTCGGTCAGCCGGACGTTGAAGCGCGGCCGGATGTCCTTGATCAGCCGGTTCTCGGTCAGCAGCGCCTCGAACTCCGTCTCGCACTCGAGCGTCTCGAAATCCGTCACCACGTCGAGCATCGGTGCCTTGGCCGGCCCGAGATCGGCGCTGGGCACGAAGTAGCTGGAAACACGATCCGGCAGCTTGCGCGCCTTGCCGACGTACACGACGCGGTCCTTCTCGTCCTTCATGAGGTACACGCCCGGCTCGGGCGGCAGCGCCCGCGCCTGCTTCAACAGCCGAGCGAGCCGCTCCTCGCGAGTTTCACCCCCACCTTCGTTCTGCATGTCAGTTTCAGGCGCGTCAGCCACAGCCGGATTCTACGAAGCCCGCACCGCTTAACCGCCGCCGGACGCTTGCTTGCTAGGAGTCACCCCACCCCTCGCGGGAGGACGCCCATCCGAACCACGTCGCGCCGACTCGCCCTCCGCCCGAGCCGCCGCGTCTTGCTGCTGACGCTGCATCATCGCCGCCGGGTTGAGCGCGCCCTCTCGCTCGGCTTGGGCCCGGTCGGCCGCCTGCCGCAACCTCGCGTCGCGCTCCAGGTCCGCCTCGGTCACACCAGTGCCACGGAACAGCCCGAAGCCGAACACCAGCACCAGCACGACCACCGCCACGAGCGCCGCTCCGGCTCCAAAGGCACCGAGCACCATCGATGTACCCGCCTGGCTGTCCTCGAGCTTCTCCTTCGCGTCGGCCACACGCTCGGCCAGCTTCTCCTTGGTATTCGGACCAGAAGCCGTCCGCTCGAATCGCTCGAACAGCCCGCCGGTGGCGATCCAATTGCGCAAGCGTCGGAAGGCCTCGCCGATGCCACCAAAGAAGGCATCGATCCTGCGACCGATCTCTGCAAAGCTTTCCTCGAACTCGCGCTTGGACATCGAGCCTCCGACGGTACCTCTCCCACCATTCTATCGAACACGCCGGCTTCGCCCAAGCCGTTCTACACACTTCTACGCTCGACATACCCTCTGGGATGCCCTCGGTTCCGCCACCAGAGCCCACCGAGCCCGAACTGCTCGACACCGCGCCGCGAGGCGCCATGTGCCTTGGCTGCCGCTATGACGTCTCGGGCATGGACATCCGCGCGAAGTGTCCCGAGTGTGGCGATCGCGTCGCGCCTTCGGTCAACAACATCGCTCTTGAGAGCGCCGATCACAAGCTTCTGGCCACACTCAACGGCTCGACCAGAGCCATCACCAAGGCGGGCGTGCTGGCGCTCATTGGCCTTGCCCTCCTTTGCCTCGGGTACGGCTTCCGCGGCGGCGGGGTGGGCAGCCAAGCCCCAATGTTCGGCACGCTGTTTGGCAGCTCGACGCTCCTCGTCACGACGTTTCTGGCCGCGCAGCAGATGCGGGTGCTCGGTTCGCACCGCATCCCCGGCGAAGACCCGAAAGCCAAGTCATTCCGAGCGGTGCTCCGTGGTGCCGCGATCTTCGTCGTGGCGTACGCGTTGCTTTCCGCAGCCGTGCTCGTCCTCTTGGTCTCGGGCCGGATCTCGCTGTCGCAGCATCGCGCCATCGAGTACGTGTTCACGATGTGGATTCTCTTCCTCTTCGTACCGATCTACGTGTGCTTCTACCTGCACAGCCTCGCGCAGCGCAGCCGATCCCTCAAGCCGAAGCTGCTCATGAGCCTTGCTATCGCGGGCATGTTCGTCATGATCCCGCTGCCGGCGGCAACCGGTCCGGCCGACGAGAGCATTTTGCTGCTCCTCGGCCTGTCCGGCTCGCAGCCATCCTCGTTTCCACGGTTGCTGCCCATCAACCCTCCATATGTGTGGCCGATCGCGATGGCTTGGTGCATCATCGTGATGCTCGTCGCGATCGCCTACTTCCGCCGCGGCCTGGGCTTTGCCGAACCGATCGACTCGGATGTCGATCCCAAGATGAGCGGCGCGTAGGCCATGCCTCACGAAGGCGACATCAAACCCGACACCATGCCTCCGGGCTTTGTCTGCGTCGTGTGCCGTTATGACCTTTCGGGCCTTCGGTGGGGCGCTCGCTGCCCCGAGTGCGGCTATCTCGCGCCCGCCGGCTGGCCGACGGACAAGTTGAGCGAAGCCCACCCCGCGTTCGTTCGAGCCACGTACCGCCACATCCGAGGCATCGTCGCCGCGAACGCCATCGTGCTCTTGGCCCTGGTCGCCTTGGCTGGGGCCTGCTTCGCCGCGGTCCTTAGCCAAAGCGGTCCCGATCGATGGGAGACCGCCTGGTGGCTGATGATGGCGGGATTCATCACGCTCGCGGCGGGCCTTGTGGTCGGGCTCGTATTCGCGGGCCTCATCGGCCGGCGTCACCGCAACGCACGCAAGCGCCACGATCAGCCGAAGCGCAAGTCCGTCTCGCTGCCCTTCTGGTGGTGCGTCGGCCCACCCTCGGCGACGCTCGCCCTGGCGATCGTCACCGGCGGGTTCGGCGGACTCTTGTTCCTGATCACGATCCCGATCGCGGTCGCGAGCGCCGGCGTGTTGTACTACACGCTTTGCGAGCATGCCGAATCACTGATCAGGCGATGCGAGCGCGACGCGAGGTGGACGTGGCGCGAGCGCACGATCGGCTGGGGCTCGCTGCTTGCCTTCGTGCTGTCTCCCGTCTCGATGCCGTTCGTGATTGAGGCGACGCTGCCCTTCCTCATCCTGGGATTCGCGATGCTCGTGACGGCACACCTGCTGCGCATGCTCAAGGCTGCACGTTGCGTGAGAGCCGTGCTCGACCGGATCGAAGGCCTCACCGCGGAAGATCAACCCCCCGAATCCCATCGTTCGTAGCCCAGAAGAACAGCGGATACTCGCCATCGCTCCCAGACGTGCCGCCGAGCGGCAGCAGCCTCTCGGGCCGCCAGCTCGGGTACAAGGGCATGAGATCACTCGGCTGGATGCGCCCACCCGGCAGGTACTCATCGTTGTCGGCCGCCAGATCGCTGAGTCGCCCGATGTCCACCTGCCGAACGCTGCCATCGCCCGTCGCCACGTGCGGCCTGGCTTCGGGGTTGCACCAGCTCGGGGGCAGCTGCTCGCGCGTGGCGCTGCCGCTGTTGATCGTGATGCGGTTGTTCTTCGCGAAGTCCGCGCGCTCCCAGAGCAACACCTTGTACGCCGGCTGACCGACGCTGCTGATCGACATGGGTGAGAGCGTCTCGGCGGACATCGCACCACGCGCGCCGGCCGAGTACCGGCTCGGCGAGCTCCACAGTGTCGGCGACATGTAGTAGCTGCCGGGCCACAGGTATCGCCCATTGCGGACCTCGACGCGCGATCGATACTGGTTCAGCTGATCGAGCGCGAGCCGGTCGGCCGGAGAGAACTGCACCTCGCTGTCTCGCGCGCCCTGCTGGTGCCAATCGCTCAGCCACGAGTACCAGTACACCGAGAAGAACTCGGTCGACCATTGTGGCTGGGCCGGGCCCTCGAAGTCCCCGACGGGTTCGTCCTCGCTTGGGTGCAACGCGTCGGCCCACCGCGTGCCTCGCACACGCCTCGCACGGTCGTCCGGCTTGGGGTCGAACGGATTTGGAAAGAATTGCTGCTCCTGCTCGTACAGCATGAGCATCTGCGACAGGCTCCGGAGGTTGACAACGCCCACCGTCGAGCGGGCCGTCAGCCGGGCCCCGGCCAGGGCCGGGATCAGGATGCCCAGGAGCACGCCGATGATCGAGATGACCACCAGCAGCTCGATCAGCGTGAAACCGCGACCGCGACCGACTGTGACACGCACGCCCATAGGGCAACCCCTTGCTTCCTGTCTTGGGATACCGGTACCGCCCACGCCCCCCGAGTACGCCTACGTCTGACGGGCCAAGATGTTGCACCGGAGCCTGGGCCGGTACCAATCATTGAGACTCTGTCTCAACACGATATGATCTGGGCCCAGACCCAACCACCGTTGAGAGAGCCGAATGCCCATCTTCCGACACCGCCTCCGACTGACTTGTCTCGTCGCCGCTCTGGCCCCCACTGTGGCCCTCCTGCCCGCCTGCGAAGAGTCCGCCCCCTCGACGCCGACTCAGACCGTCAGCGTCAGCACGGACACGCCACGGGTCGCCGCGCTGCTCCCCTTCGCGGCCGACCAGCTCATCGCGCTGGGCGTGAAGCCCGTGCTGGTGCCCGCGCTGCGAAGTGGCCAGCCCGAGGCTTGGCAGGGCATCACGGCCGGCGGCCTTGACCACGCGGCTGGCCCGAACATCGAACAGCTCATCGCCGCCGACCCTGATCTCGTCATCGTCAGCGCGGTTGAGAGTCGGCACATCCCGCAGATCGAGAAGACCACGGGCGCACGTGTTATCGCGATGGATGCGGACACGCTGGAGGACGTTCGGACGCACACCCGGACACTCGGTGAGCTCATCGGAAAGCAAGCCGAAGCCGAAGAGTGGATCCAGGATTTCAATACCGACCTTTCCGGAGAGAGCACCCCGAGTTCTGCGGACGAGCCCTTCAGCGTGCTCGCGATCTTCGGCACACCGAATGGGTTCTATGCGTTCATGCCCCATAGCTATCTCGGCAATCTCGTCGAGCACGCCGGCGGACAACTCATCACCGAAGACATGACCGAGCACCGGAGGTTTCGCGGCCTGGCCACCCTGAGCATGGAAGTGGTCATCGATCGCGATCCGGACGTGCTGCTGGTCATCTTCCATGGACCGGAAGAGTCCGCCAAGGCCATGCTCGACGCCGATCCACTCTGGGGCCAGCTCTCCGCGACGAAGGGTGACCACGTCGCATTCCTGTCTGATGACCTCTACGCCATGCGTTCAGGTTCGCAGGCGACCGTCGCGCTCGAGGAGCTGCGAGCGGCGCTCGAGAGCGCCCGCTAGGCGAGCATGTCTGCTGTCGCCGCGTCACAGCCAGCGCCCACGACAAACGCGACGGCCCGACCGACGCGGCGTTTCGTCACACCCGTCGTGATCGCGCTGGTGCTCGTGGTCGGCCTCGCGCTCTCGCTCGCGCTCGGTGCGGTACGCATCCCCATCGCCGAGCTCTGGCCGATTCTCGCCGGCTCGGGAGAGGGCTCAGCCGAACGCATCGTGCTGCACGCACGCCTGCCCAGAGCCATCGTCGCGCTGATCGCGGGAGCCAACCTCGCCGTCGCCGGCGTCCTGCTCCAGGGCGTCACGCGAAACCCCTTGGCCGACCCGGGCATCATCGGCGTCACCGCGGGCGCGGGTATGGCCGCCACGGTTGTTCTCGCAGCCTTCCCCGAGGCGGCCCACGCCCTGCCGCTCGCCGCGTTCTTGGGAGCGATGGCCTCGGCCGTCTTCGTGTACGCCGTCAGCTGGACGCCCGGCGGCTCGGGCAGCGGCGGGACAAGCCCCGTCCGCATGGTGCTCGCCGGCGTCGCCGTCAACGCCATCCTGGGCGCTGTCATCGGCGTGCTCATCACCGCCTACGCCGACCGCATCCCTGCCGTCATGTTCTGGACCGCCGGCTCCTTCAATGGCCGCGGCTGGAGCCACTTCTGGCAGATCCTGCCCTACTCGATCATCGGACTCGCGCTGGCGTTCGCCCTGCGATCGCGCGTCCGCATCCTCGAGCTCGGAGACGACTCCGCCTCAACCATGGGCATCTCCGTCGAGCGCACGCGCCTGCTCGCCTTCGCGGCCGCCGCCCTACTCGCCGGCTCGGCCGCGAGCGTCGCCGGCCTCGTTGGCTTCGTCGGCCTCGTTGTTCCACACCTCGTCCGTCTCACGATGGGCTCCAACCGCCTCATCGTCCCCGTCAGCGCCTTCGCCGGCGGCGCGCTCCTGCTCTGGGCCGACCTCGCCGCCCGCACCGCGCTCGCGCCGAGCGAGCTACCCGTTGGTGTCGTGACAGGCCTCGTCGGCGGCCCCTACTTCATCTTCCTCTTGTACAAGAGCGGGTGGCTGCGATGACCCTCGCCGCCCACGAACTCGTGGTTGATCTCGGCTCGAACCGGGTACTCAACGGCGTCGACCTGAGCATCACGCCCGGCGAGATGGTCGCGATCGTCGGCCCCAACGGCTCGGGCAAGTCCACGCTGCTGCGCGCCCTCGCGGGCCTGCTCAGGCCGGCCGCCGGAGGCACCACTCTCGACGCCAAGCCGTTGCATCGCTTCGCAAAGCGCTCGCTCGCGCGCCGAAGAGGCTTGCTCGCACAGACCGCCGACCTCCCCCAACTTACGACCGTGCGCGAGCACGTCGCCATGGGACGCCACGCCCACACAAGTCCGCTGGCAACGCTCTTCCGCAGCGTCGACCAAGCCACCCACAACGCCGCCATTAACGCCGCCATGGACCGCTGCGGCGTGGCCCACCTCGCCGAGCGCCGCATGGAGGCGCTCTCGGGCGGCGAACGCCAGCGCGTCCGCCTCGCAACCACCCTCGCGCAGCAGCCCGACATCCTCCTGCTCGACGAGCCGCTCACCGGCCTGGACATCGAGCACCAGCTTGGCCTACTCGACCTGCTCAGTGATCTCAACACCGCCACGGGCACCACCGTCGTCTGCGTCATCCACGACCTCGGCCTCGCCCTGCGCCACTTCCCGCGCATCGTCGCGGTCCACGAGGGCCGGATCGCCGCCGACGGACCGGGCGATCGGGTCCTTGATGCCAAGACACTCCGCACCGTCTTCGGCGTCGAAGGCTGCGCCTGCTTCGATCTACCGGGACATCCGGTCGTGGTTTGCCGAAGCCATTCGTGCGGCGAGCGAGACACAAAGCCCGAGGTCGTCACACCCAGCCTCGATCGCCAGCCGATCCCGAGGTAGCGCCGCACTGCCACCGCTCGCATGAGGCGGGGGTGTACCGTTCGCCATGCCCCGCGTGCCCGAGCGCACCATCAAGGACGACCGCGGCCGAACACACCCAATGACGCGCTGGGTCTACCGCGGCTCATACCCGGGGCCGTGGCATGACATTTATCCAATGACACCGCCAACATGGCGGCGCTTTCAGAGCTTTGGATATTTCGTGCTTCTGCCCTTCGCACTCCTGGTCTTCGGCGGCGCGATCTTGCTTCCATCAGGACCGTACAAGGACATCGCGCGAATGTTGGCAGATGCGTATCCGTACTACATGTTCCCGTGGATTGTGATCTATATCTACCTGCACGTCCGTCAGTTCCGACCCTGGCTCAAGAACCACAAGCTGGCAACCGGGCGCTGCCGCGCCTGCGACTACGACCTCGCCAACCTTTCCCCCGAAGCCGATGGCTGCACCGTGTGCCCCGAGTGCAGCGCCGCGTGGAGGCTCTAGGACACCACCGCGACTCACGGATGGGTCTCAATGCGTTAACAACTTGACCCACCAACACTTCATCGCTTGCCAAGTCGCTCACCGGCCTCGACAACGAGCACCAGCTCTCGCTGCTGGGCGTTCTCGGCGAGTTCAACTCCGCCAACGGCTCCACCATCGCCTGCGTCATCCACGACCTCGGCCTCATCGGGGCAGGATCGCCGACGGCCCTATGGAAGAATTCGCCGATTTCCGCAACTAGGACTGGAAGACGCCCCTCACGACGCTCGATAAATCCCGCGCGGGCGGCAGCAGTCCATAACCAGCGGCCACCCCCAAATCCCAATCTTCTCGAGGAGGCGGCTCCTTCTGAAGAGCCCGGTGCCCCTAGCCTGGGCCTTTGCATGCGCTGATACAGTGCCGTCGGTGAAGGTGCAAAACCCAAAGAGCGTGGCCGACGATCGCAGCACCGTCCACCGGGTGACCCACGCTCGCCGTCGCGCGATCATGCCAATGCCGTGGGATCCGAGCTACGGACGCACGCCGCTTGTCTGGCGGGTCTGCCACCTCGGTTTTCTGGCGGCGACTTTACTCATGATGGCCACGGTAGTGATGCCTGGCAACCTCAAGGCGGCCCTCCAAGGCATCCTCCCTTGCTTTGTCATGCCCACTCTGGCCATCGCATTCATCGTCGCACTCGAGAAGGTCTTGAAGCCCTGGTCCTACAAGCAATCGAGTAATCCGACCCGCTGTCGCGTCTGCAACTACGAACTGACCAACCTCTCCCCCGAAGCCGATGGCTGCACGGTGTGCCCCGAGTGCAGCGCCGCGTGGAGGCTCGACAAGCCCAGCACCTAAGCCCAGCTACGCACCCACCCGTCGCGTCACGCTCACCGCCGGATACAGCCCCGCCACCAACTCCCGCGGCTCGATGCGCGCCGGGTACTTCGGATTCAGCGGTTGCAGCCGGATGACCTCCCCCCCATCCGACCCGCGCTCCAGGTACACCCGCTTGAACGTCAGCTCGCTATCGGGCTCGAGCCGCGCGAAGCAGTCCATGCCGCTCTGAACATCTCGCGCCGGGCTGAAGATCACCACGTCGCCCTCGCGATACTCCGGCTCCATGCTGTCGCCCGTCACGCGCGCCGCGAACGCGTCGGGGTCGGCCAGGTCGGGCGCGGCCACGTAGCTATCCGCTACGCGAGCCGGGTATCCGAGATCGGTGAACTCCGCGGCCCGGCCCGCCGGCACGAGGTTGATGAGCGGCACCGCGCGCGGCAGCAACGCCCCCACCGGCTCGCCCAATCCGGCACCGTCGCCATCCGTCGGCGCGATGCGCTGCACAAGCTTCTGCAAGGCGCCCGACTCAAACGCTCGATCGAGCCCGCCGGGACCGGCCCCACGCAGCAGCGCCGCGAGCTGCCGCGCCGCCTCGGCCTGCTCGCGCCGCTCGGCCAACTCGTCGCGCACACGCTTGGGCGTCGCCTCGAGTTCTACGACTTCAGAGAGCCCGCCGGGTTGCATATCGAGCGCAGCCTCAAGCCGGGCGAGCATCTCGCCCGTCGGCACGCCGCGCTTCCCGCGCTCCAGAAGCGAGAGGTATCCCTTGGTGCATTGCGCACGTTCTGCCGTCTCGCGCAAACTCAATCCGAGCCGCAGTCGACGGTCTCGCAACGTGGTACCAAAAGCCACGCGTGACCGATCAGTACCCTTGGCTGCCTCGGACATGGCCTCGTCCTTCGTATCCCTCGAACAGGGTGCCGTTTAAGAGCGCCAAGATGGAATTTAGGCTCCATGTCCTCGCTGGCGCGCCATCTCGTGGCGATACCATACAATACCCTTGCAATTGTTTTCAATCTAGTCGACAATGTATCCGTTGGTTGATTTGTTTTGTAAACCTTTCCCGCCAGCGGAGGACACCCATGCAGACCAGACTGGACGACACCGCCCTCGACATGCGACGCAAGCGACGCCGGGCCCTCGTGACCCGGATCGTCGACGCCGCCGACCACCTGCCCCCCGACGAGCGACAGCTCCTGCTGGCCGTCTATGGCCGCGGCATGGCCGTCCGTGAGGCCGCCGCCATGCTCGGCACGCCCGAGCGCCAGCTCCGCCGCCGGGTGAAGGCCCTCGTCCGCCGCGTCTGCGACCCCTCGTTCGACGCCGCCGTCCGCCTGGAGCCCGAACTGCCACGCCAGCTGCGCCAGGTCGCCCGGCTCTCGGCGATCGAGGGCATACCCATGCGGCAGATCGCCCAGCGGCTGGGCATCAGCTATCACAACGTCCGCAAGCACCGCGACGCCTTCAAGGCCATGGCCAACACCGCGGGCGTCATGGCCAGGAAGCGCCTCCATGCGGAGGCCGCGGTGTGAACGAGCGCGCCGCCACCGATCGCGTGTCCCACGCCCGAGCCCTCTTTGCGCTGCCCGCCGGCGACGCGGATCCGGCGCGACGGACCGCACTGCGCGCCGCCCGCGATGCCGCACGGGCCCTCGCGACGCTCGAACCGGGTGGCGTCGGCCTGCTCACCGGCCCCAGCGGTTGCGGCAAGTCCACCGCGCTACGCATGCTCCGCCGAAGGCTCGCACGACTCGATCGCATCGTCGTTCACCCGCCGGCCCATCTATCACGGCGACGCGCCGCGATCGATCAGATCGGCGAAGACCTGCCCTCTGCACTGCGCTTGCTCGGCGCCGCCGGCCTCGCTGAAGCATCGCTGCTCCCGCGCGCAGCCGGCGCACTCAGCACCGGCCAGCGCGCACGTCTGACTATCGCGGCGGCCATGGACCGCTGCACGCCCGGCTGCGTGCTCATCATCGATGAGTTCGCCGCCGTGCTCGACCGCGTCGCCGCGCGATCGCTTGCGAGCGCCCTTGCCAAGTGGTGCCGAACCAATGACGTCTCTCTCGTTGTCGCCGCCGCCCAGGACGACACGCTCGAAGCCCTGCGACCGGACCTCTTGGTCGCGATGCCCCTACCCGGCGATCGCCCATCGCCGCCCACCATCCTCGCCCGCGCCCCCCGCGGAGCCGCTCCGTGGCCGACACCCTGCTACGCCGATTCACCGAACTGACACCCGCACTAGAACCCACGATCAAGCCTGGAACGCTCGACGACCTCAAGCCGCTCGCACGTTTCCATTACGCCGCCGGAAGGCCCGGCCCGGTTTCACGCATCCTGCGCGCCATTGATGATGGCGTGACCATCGCCGTCCTCGTCGCGTCGATGCCGACGCTCAACGGGCGATGGCGCGCGATTGCGTGGCCCGGGGAGTACGACTCGCCCGACAAGCGCGCCAACGCTCGTCGCCTGAACAGCGAGGTCCGCGTCATCTCGCGTGTGATCGTCGACCCGCGGTATCGCGGCCTCGGCATCGCCGTCCAACTCGTGCGCGCATACCTGGATGATCCTCCCACACCGCGCACCGAGGCTCTCGCCGCGATGGCGCACGCGTGCCCCTTCTTCGAGCGCGCCGGCATGCGGCGCGTCACTCTGCCGCCGAGCAAGGCCGACGCCAAGCTCGCGCGCATATTGGAGGCACACTCGCTCACGGCAGGAGATCTGCTGCACGGCGTCCCCAGCGGGCTTGGGCCCGCCTTGCGCACTTGGGCTTCGGCCCGGAAGCTGAAGGGCACCGACATCGCCGCCCGTGCCTTCGCGGCACTCACGCATCCGCCGGTTGCGTTGGTGCACGATCGGGGTGCCTCATGACGCCGCCGCCCAAACGGCCCGCGAGCGTCGAGGAGCTCTCGCACTGCGTCCGTGATGCATTGGAGGTCCAGCTCAGCGCGATGCCGCGGCGGTACCTCGCGCACGCGTTCTTCGCCGACCACATGCCCGAGGTGCTGGGCAATACGCAGGACGACCCGATCGACGCGGTGGTCTGGGCCAATCGCGGCGGCGGCAAGACCTTCCTTGGAGCGGTGGCGACGCTGCTGGACATGGTGTACAAGCCCGGGATCGAGGTGCGCATCCTGGGCGGCTCGCTCGAGCAAGCCCAGCGCATGCACGCGCACCTACGACACTTGTTCTCGATGCCCGCATTTCGTGATCTGATCGATGGGCGCGTGACGGATCGGAAGCTCTCGCTTACCAATGGCTCTCATTTGGAACTGCTCGCTCAGAGCCAGGCGTCGGTCCGTGGCACGCGCATCCAGAAGCTGCGGTGCGACGAAGTCGAGCTGTTCGACCCGGCCGTGTGGGACGCGGCGCAGCTGACGACGCGCAGCAAGACCATCGAGTACGACGGCGAGGAATTCACGATCCGTGGATCGATCGAGGCGTTGAGCACCATGCACCGTGCGCACGGGCTCATGCGTGATGTCGTCGAGCAGTGCGAGGATGGGGCGCGCCGGTTATACAAGTGGGGCGTAGTCGATGTCTTGGAGCACTGCGACGATCGGTATGACTGCGAGACCTGCCCGCTGTTCAAGGAGTGCCAGGGGTCGGCAAAGCAATCTGATAGGCCTTCGGGGCATCTGTCCATTGCCGATGCGGTGTCGCTGAAGGGGCGGGTTTCGCTGAGCACGTGGGACGCCGAGATGCGCTGCGAGCGGCCCAAGAGCGATGATGCGGTGCTGCCCGAGTTCGATCGTGACGTGCACGTGCGCGAGTTGCCGGATATCGAGGAGGGGCATCGGTGGGTGCTGGGCATGGACTTTGGGTATCGCTCGCCGACGGTGATCGTGTGGGGCGCGCTGTCGGCCGAGGGCGTGCTGCACATCGTGCGAGAGCGGGTGGCGAGCCGGTGCTTGCTTGGGGAGCACATCGACGCGATTTTGGGTGATGGGCTCGGCGACGAGGACTCGAAGCCCGAGTGGATCGGCATCGATCCCGCCGGCTGGCAGGGCAACGCGCAGACGGGGCTCAGCGACGCGCAGCAGATCCAGCGGGCCGGGCTGAGCGTGCGCGCACGGCGAACGACTGTGCGCGCGGGGCTGGACTTGCTCCGCGCTCGGCTACGACCCGCCGACGGCGAGCCGACGCTGTTCATCTCGCCGGCGTGCGAGCACCTGATCGAGAGCCTGGAGCGGTATCACTACGACATGCAGCGGCCGATGAGCGAGGAGCCGGCCAAGGACGGGCCGGATCACGCGGTGGATGCGCTGCGGTATCTGGTGACGAATCTGGATCGGCCGGGATCACTGAAAGCAGGGAGTTACTTGTGATTTGGCTCAGTGCCTGAACAGGCGGTAGACCATGAGCAAGCCGCCGCTCAGGAGTGCGCCGGCGATGAGGCCGACGATGCCACCCATGACGGCGCCCCAAGCGGGACCGATTTCTTGTGGTGCGACGAACGCGCCGATGCCGGCGGCAATGGCGATGCTGACGAGGATGAAGGCGGCTTGGAAGACGTTGTCCTTCACACACAGATTTGGGCCGATGGCGACGTCGGCGATGATCTCGTGTGCCTCGGCCGGCTTGCGC
>CALCCF010000001.1 GCA_937899905.1 uncultured Phycisphaeraceae bacterium | reverse complement strand
TCAACGGTGACGGCATCGACGACATCGCGGTCGGGGCGTTCGGATTTGCCTCCTCGTACAACCGTGGCCGCACGTACGTGCTCTTTGGTCGGGACACCACGGGAGGTGCCGATCCCTTTCCCGCCTTGTTATCGCTCGATGAGGTGAGCGGCTCGCTCGGCTTCAAGATCGATGGCGAGGCCGATGGCGACCTGAGCGGATTCTCCGTTGCGGGCGTGGGTGATCTCAATGGTGATGGACGGAGCGATCTTGGCATTGGTGCGCCGGATGCATCGCCTGATGGGCTCACGCTCGCGGGCGCCACGTACGTCGTCTTTGGTCGCGGCTCCTCGTCGCCCTTCCCGGATGTCCTGAGCCTGTCGGATCTTGACGGGTCCAACGGGTTCCGGGCCTCGGGCGTCGCGTTTGGAGATACCTGCGGGTGGGATGTCGCGGCGGCGGGGGACATCAACGCGGACGGCATGGATGACATGATCCTCGGTGTTGTCAATGGCCGCGATTCAACGGGGCGCCAGCAGGCGGGCGCCGCTTACGTGGTCTTCGGTACGACCGGCGGCTTCCCGGCTTCGCTACCACTCTCGACCATCGATGGCACAAACGGATTCCAGATGCGCGGCTTCGATCGCGATGATGCAGTCGGCCTCAGCGTCGTCGGCGGGCACGATGTCGTCGTTGGCGCGGGTGGCATTGACCCCGATGGATGTACGAACGCTGGCGCAGCGTACATCGTGTGCGGTCGTTCCACGCCGTTCCCCGCAGCGATCGAGCTCGAGACGCTCGACGCGGATGTGGGCGTGACGATCCCCGGGCTCGTCGCAGGCGACGGCTTCGGTCGCAGCTCCACGATGGCAGATGTGAACGCCGACGGGCGCGTTGATGTGATCGTGTCGGCCGAACTCGCCGATCCGCCCGGTCGCGCCGATGCCGCTTCCAACTTCGTGATCTTCGGGCGTGGTGGCTGCGCCGCCGACCTCGATGGCGACGGCCGCCTCACCCTGTTCGACTTCCTCGCCTTCCAGAACATCTTCGACGCCGGCGACCCGCGCGCCGACTTCGATGGCGACGGCCGCCTCACGCTGTTCGATTTCCTGGCGTTCCAGAACGAGTTCGACTCCGGCTGTCCGTAGCGGCGGTGCATCCCTCGATTTTCGCTTGCATGCTCGGACGCATTCCAGTATGCTGGATCGATAAGGGGGTTCCGATGCGTGACAGCGTGCTCTTGTTTGCGTCTTGCGGCCTCGCGGTGTCGGCGCCGGTGCTCGGGCAGGTCGATCCACTCGCCGAGCCATTCCCCAGTGTGCTGGACCTGGACGCCCTGGACGGTCTCACCGGGTTTACGCTCGTCGGACCTACGCAGCTCGCCTACGCGGGCTGGTCGCTCTCGCCTGCCGGGGATGTGAACGGCGACGGAAGGTCCGATCTGGCCATCGGGATGCCCGGGATCCTCGATCGGACAGGCAGGGATCTGGCGGGTGCCGTGGCAGTGCTGTTGGGTCGTGCTCCAGGCTCGGGCCCCGGCGCGCCCTTCGCGCCGCTCGTGCCAATCGCTGAGTTCGATGGGACCAACGGATTCACGCTGACCGGTGTGAACGACGACCTCGTCGGCTTCGCGCTCGGTGCGGCGGGTGACATCAATGGCGATGGGCTCGATGACCTCGCGACCAGCGCGCCGTATGGAGGATTCTCCAACGGTGGTGGATACCTCGTCTTGGGTACAACTGGCCCCGTGCCCGCCGACCGCAGCATCTCGGACCTCCCAGGTGGTGGTGGCGCGAGGGTCTTCGACTTTGACCAGCGACAACTCGGGACCTCGGCCGCCATTGTGGGCGACATCAACGCGGACGGCATCGATGACGCGGCCTTCGGAGCGCTCCGAGCCGGGGGAACGACCGGCGGGGTGTTCGTGGTATTCGGACGAGACGCTGGGTCACCCTTCCCAACGGGAATCAACATCGAGAACCTGGATGGAACCGACGGCTTCCGATTGGACGGCGTCGACGCGTCGGACAGATTCGGGCGGACCGTTCACCGGGCGGGCGACATGAACGGCGACGGCGTCGACGACATGATCGTCGGCGCTCCGGGAGCCGATCCGGATCGTGGACAGGCCACCGGCGCGGCCTACGTGCTCTTCGGCAGGCCGGGCGGCTTCCCGGCTTCACTCGGAGTTGCCGGTCTCGCGGGTGACGAAGGGTTCCGCATCGATGGTGTCGAAACGGGCGACTACACCGGTCGATCCGTGACGCTCGCCGGCGACATCAACGGTGACGGGCTGGACGATCTCGCCATCGGTGCACCCGCCGCAGCACCCACTGGCGATCGTACGGGCTCGACATTCGTGATCTTCGGTCGGTCCACGCCCTTCCCACCCTCGGTGCGATTGGTCGACCTCGATGGCGGTGACGGCTTCCGCGTGAACGGCTCCACGCCTGGCGGAGCGGTCGGCGCCGCTCTGGCGGGGATCGGTGATGTCAACGGCGATGGCTTGGATGACCTTGCCATCGGCGCGCCAGGCTTGGGGTACACGCCGATCGCGGGCGAAGCGATCGTGATCTTCGGAAGCCGTGATGACCGACCCGCCGCGATCGACCTTGCAGACCTGGACGCATCAATCGGCTTCCGTATGCGAACGGACGACGTCGAGGATCTCGTCGGCTATTCGGTCGCCGCCGCCGGCGACCTCAACGGCGACGGCCTCGACGATCTGGCCGTCGGTGCTCGATACGCAACGCCGGGAGACGCGTTCACATACAGAGCCGGAGCGGTCTACGTGATCTACGGGCGCTCTCCCGGCTGTCGCGCCGACCTCGATGGCGACGGCTCGTTGACGATCTTCGACTTCCTCGAGTTCCAGAACCTCTTCGACGCCGGCGATCCCATCGCCGACTTCGACGGTGATGGCTCGCTGACGATCTTCGACTTCCTGGCGTACCAGAACGCGTTCGACGCGGGGTGCCCATAGCGGTCCATGAGGCCACGGAAAACTCATATTGACATTGCGCACGGCTTCTGGTAACTTATTCGCAGGAGCCGGCAGCATGCCGGGCTGAGGAGGTGCGCGATGCGGGGACGAGTGGGCGAGCGTGTGGCGGTTCTTGTGCTGGTGGCCGGGCTGCCGGCGTCGGCGTTGGCGCAGGGCGATCCGTTGGCCGAGCCGTTTCCGGCGGTGGTACGGGTGAGCGATCTCGACGGCCGGATCGGCTTTCGGATCGACAGCGTCCGCGCCAGCGACCGCATGGGCTGGTCCGTCGGCGCGCTCGGCGACTTCAACGGCGACGGCGTTGACGACGTCATCATCGGGGCACCGTTTGCCAACCCCGGCGGCACCGAGCCCGGGGGCGGGAAGGCGTTCATCCTGTTCGGCTCGGCGACCGGCTTCCCGGCGATCTTCGACGCGGCGGACCTCGATGGGTCAAATGGCCTGGTCTTGCAGGGCGCCAGGGGCCCCTTCGATTCGGGCGAGCGAGCCGGCAACTCCGTAGCGGGCGCCGGCGATCTGAACGGTGACGGCGTGGCCGACGCCGTCGTCGGCGCCGAGTCCGCGGGGGTCGACAGGCACGAGCGGCTCGCTGGCAAGTCGTACGTCGTGTTCGGGCGGGCCGACGGCGTGTTCGATCCCACGATGCAACTCGCCGACGTCGACGGAAGCACCGGGTTTGCAGTGTTCGGTATCGACCCCGGCGACATCAACGGATCGGCGGTGTCCTCCGCCGGCGACACGAATGGTGACGGGTTCGACGACGTCCTGATCGGCGCGCGAGGCGGCGGCGAGGGCGTGTACAGCGGCGGCGGGTACTACCCGTACTACTTCTGCTGCCCGGGCGAGGCGTACGTGATCTACGGTCGCGACGTGGCAGGCGGAGCCAGCTTCCCCGCTGTGTACGAGTTCGGCCCTGGGGGCGTCGATGAGGGGAAGATCATCCGCGGCGGCGACGAGACCGCCAACGTCGGCCCCGCGGTCAAGTAGGTGGGCGGCATCAACGGTGGCGGCATCGCTGACGGTGTAGGTGGTGCGCCGGAGACCGGCCGGTATTACGGCGCGACCCACGTGGTGTTTGGTCGTCCCGCGGGACTCCCGTCAGTGATCGACGTGCGCAGCCTCAATGGCACCAATGGTTTCTCGCTGGTGTCTAGAGACCTCATGGGAAGCGTGTACTCGGGCAGCGCGGTGGATCGAGCCGGGGATGTCAATGGCGACGGCATGGACGACTTGATCATCGGCTCAAGGCTCAAGGGGTCGTATGTCGTGTTCGGCCGGACCGGAGGCTTCCCGGCCGAGGTCGTCCTCGATGATCTCGACGGCACCGATGGATTCCAGATCACTGGTCGGTTGGACAGCGATGTCGCCGGAGTCGGCGATTTGAATGGCGATGGGGTCGATGACTTCGCGATCGGAAACAGGAACGTTCCCCTGTTCGGCGACGACTTGACCGGCTCGGTCTTCGTCGTGTACGGAACAGGCGATGGCTTCCCCGCACGCCTCGATCTTCAGACACTCGATGGCACGAATGGCTTCCGCATCGACGGAGTCGAGCGTGGCGAAGGCATCGGCCACGCCATTTCGTCCGCCGGCGATATCAATGACGATGGGAGCCCGGATCTGCTGATCGGAAAATTCAACCAGCTCACGGGGGACAGCGAGATCGGCGCATACGTTCTGTACGGTCGCGCTCCGGCCTGCCGCGCCGACCTCGATGGCGACGGCTCGCTGACGATCTTCGACTTCCTCGAGTTCCAGAACCTATTCGACGCCGGCGATCCCATCGCTGACTTCGACGGCGACGGTCGTCTCACGTTGTTCGACTTCCTGGCGTACCAGAACGCGTTTGACGCGGGGTGTTAGGTGGTCTAGCCACGCTCGGTACCGCAGCCGTTGGTAGTTTCACGCTAGAACCGTACTCGGCCTGCAGAATCGTGTCGCAACTCACCGCGCTTGGGGTATAACACGGATATGAGACGCTTGGCCCTCGCTGTTGGACTCGGCCTGTTCGCCTCGGCGGCCTACGCCCAATGCCCATTCGAGACGCTGGTCTCGCCGTCACCAACGGCGGACCGGTTTGGCAGCCACCTCGCGATCAACGAGCATCATCTCATCATCGTCGATACGCGAGACACCCACAGCAGCGGTGTGTTCGCCTACCGCCGAGACGCATCGGGCGGATACTCGTTCCAGGGGGAGCTCGACGCCACGGGGAACCTCTCGGACGTTGCGCTGCACCAGGACAGCGCCGTCGTCACGACGTGGTTCTCGACGATTTGCGATGGAGAGACGGGTGCCCACCTGTTTGAGTTTGTCGACGGCGAGTGGGTCCGCACCGGCGAGATGTGCGACCTGACCATTCAGGCGTATGGCGTTGTCCTCGATGCAGACATGGCGTTAATGCACAATGGGTCCTCCAGCGTCGCGGTCTTCTTCAGGTCCGGCGACCTCTGGGAGCGGTCGCAGACCCTGTCGAATCCGGATAGCCCCGGCGTCGCTTCGGGGTTCGGAGTCTCGATGGCCATCGATGATCGATTCGTTGTGATCGGTGCGTACACCGAACGGACGATCGCGGGCAATGGCGGGGCGGTGTATGTCTACCGACGACTCCCGGCCGGCGGGCTCGAATTACAACAGAAGCTCGTTGCGTCGGACGTCCGGCGTGGACCGCGATTCGGCTCCGCCGTCGCCCTCTCTGGGGACACCCTAGTCGTTGGCGGCTATATCGCAGACCGGGCGTTCGAGGACCAAGGCGCTGTGTATGTATATCGGCTCGTCGATGGGCAGTGGGAGCTCGAGCAGGAACTAACCCACTCCGATCCCGATGAGAACGACCAGTTCGGCTTCGCGGTAGCCACCGACGGCGAGCGTATCGTCGCCTCTGCCAATCAAGCCGATACGCGTTTCCAAACCGCCGGTAGGGTGTTTGTATTCGAGCGAGACGGCTCGAGTACCTGGGTGCAGACACAGGACATCGATCGTGGTGTACTCAGCTTTCGATACGGCACCGTGCTGGGGCTCGGTGCGGATGTTCTGGCAGTGGGCCCGGGCTCGGCGTACGTCGATCTTGTCGACCTCGAACGCAGTTGTTGCACGCCCGATCTCGACGGTGATGGCGCGCTCACAGTATTCGACTACCTCGCATTCCAGACGCTGTTCGACTCGGGGGACATGCGTGCCGACTTTGATGAGGATGGAACGCTCACCATCTTCGACTTTCTTGTGTTCCAGTCCGACTTCGTTGACGGCTGCTGATGGTGCCCGTTCCGAAAGGGAGCAGATCAATGAAACGTGCACAAGTCTCTTTGTGTGGCCTGTTCACCAGCGCGGGCGCCGCGCTCGGCCAGGCTTCGCTGGACGGCTACAACATCACGATCGACCCTCCAGTGCTCGCGCCCGGGCAGACAGCCACCATCACGATACTGGGCCGCTTCGACCCGGCCGCCGGTTGTGCGCTGGCCTCGCTTTCGGCTGACCTGCTCGTCAGCCAGCACGCCAACGGGCTTCACGATCTTCGAACGATTCGTCCTTTTGGCGGCGATCCGGGCTCGGTCGATCCCGCAGGTGTACGGCCGTTGTGGGTACAGCAACTCACGGGTCTGGCGGGTGAGCCGGGAGACACACGCAACCCGATCCCCTTCTGGCAAGCGGAATTTACCGCGCCCGACACCGACCGCCCGCTGACCATCGTCCTCGCGACACGGACGTGGTGGTTCACACTCAACACGCAGTGCTGCGGCCACTGCTTCGACCCCGTCTCGAGACTCGACGAGGTCGAGGAGGCACTCGCGACCATCACGGTTACGGCCTGTCGCGCCGACCTCGACGGCGACGGCGAGCTGACCCCCTTCGACTTCCTCGCGTTCCAAAACCTCTTCGACGCCGGCGATCCCATCGCTGACTTCGACGGCGACGGTCGTCTCACCCTCTTCGACTTCCTGGCCTTCCAGAACGCCTTCGACGCCGGCTGCCCGTAGGTCACGGTGGGGCGTTGCTATCCTCCGTCCGTGACCAGCAGCCTCTTCACTCGCGTTCCGTCGAACATCGCCAACATCGGGCGCACGATCCGCAACATCAAGCGGGCCCGAGAGATCGTGACGGTGCTGGCAACCTTCGGCTTTGCCGAGGCGGTGCAGGACCTCCAACTCGACCGCCTGGTGACCCGAGGCCGCCGGATGGTCGGCCTCGGCAAGCCCGACGCCAGCGTGCAGCGCACGCCGACCGCTGTCCGCCTGCGCGAGGCCATGGAGGAACTCGGGCCGACGTTCGTCAAGCTGGCCCAGGTGCTCAGCACACGGCCAGACCTCATCCCGGCGGAGTGGGCCGAGGAGTTCGGGCATCTCCAGAGCGACGTGCGCGCCATACCAGCGGACGAGATGCGGCCGCACATCGACGCGCTGATCGAGCAGATGCCCGGCAACCTGACCAAGGACCAACGCTTCGCCAGCGTGTCGTACGAGGCGATGGCCGCCGGCTCGATCGCACAGGCCCACCAGGCCACCTTGGCCGACGGAACGGAGGTGATCCTCAAGGTCCTCCGACCTGGCATCGGTCGGGTCCTCGACTCCGACCTGGAGATCATGGCCGCTCTGGCCGAGTTCATCGAGGATCGCTTCGCCGATCTGGGCTACAGCCCCATCGATGTGGTCGAGCAATTCCGCCGCCAGGTGCGCCGCGAGACCGACCTCGAGCTCGAGCGACGCAGCATGGCACGCATGGCGCGCGCGTTCGAGGAGGACGATCGCGTCCACTTCCCGGACGTCTATCCGCAGCACTCGACCCCCGAGATCTTGTGCATGGAGCGCGTTGAAGGCACGCTGCTCACGCGTTTCGACGCCGGGGACTTCACCGAGGACGAGCGTCGTGAGATCGTCGCCATCGGCAGCGACGTGGTCTTCCGCCAGTGCTTCGAGGTCGGCTTCTTCCACGCCGACCCGCATCCCGGGAACATCTTCGTGCTACGAGGGCGGACTGCGGGCGATGGTGGGGCGGGTGAGCTGGCGGAGCGCGCGAACAGCGACATCCGCTTGTGCTTCATCGACTATGGCATGACGGGAAACATCGATCCGCGTACGGCCGAGCTGCTCGCGGACTTGGTCCAGGGCACGATCGCGGGTGACCTCGATCGCGTCCTCGATGTCGTCGTCGAGCTGACCGGGGTGAGCCCGATGCGAGCCAGCGACCGTGCGTTCCGAGCCGACGCCTGGGAGTTCATCAGCCGATTCCAGGACGCCAGCCTCGCGGACCTACGCATGGGCGCTCTGCTCAGTGAGTTCTTTGCCAAGTTACGCAAGCACAAGCTGCGCGTGCCTGCTGACATCGTGTACCTCATCAAGGCCGTGACCACGATCGAGGGTGTTGGCGAGAAGGTGT
The DNA here is from genome assembly GCA_937899905.1 of uncultured Phycisphaeraceae bacterium. Classification (GTDB taxonomy): domain Bacteria; phylum Planctomycetota; class Phycisphaerae; order Phycisphaerales; family UBA1924; genus JAHCJI01. The sequence continues at coordinate 5,007 of CALCCF010000001.1, read as the reverse complement.
GCCCGACATTCGACCTGGTTGGCCACGTTCGCCCGCACATCGAGGGACTACTCCGCCGCCGATACGGCTTTCGCGCAGCACGCAGGCGCGTGCAGGGCACCGCGCTCGGGTACGCCGAGCTCGCCGAGCGTGCGCCCCGAGAGATCGCCGGCCTCTTACACATGCTGCGCAACGAGGAATTGGGTGTGCAGCTCCGCGTTCGCGGTCTGGAGAAGGTCACCGACGAGCTGGAGCGCGCGAGCCGGAATATCAGCTACGCGCTCGTGATCGCGTCATTGCTCGTTGGAGGTTCGATCCTCATGCTCGCCGACCGCGTTGCCGCACGGCAAGGCGGCGATAGCGCGATCGAGGGCCTGCTCTTCTGGGCCGGCATCGTGGCGATCGTGTTCGCTGGCGGGCTGGGCATCATCCGGCTGCTCACCGGCAAGCGACTGCGCAACTAGGTTGCGCAACGAGGAACAGGCCTACTTCTCGTCTCGCTTCTTGCCGGCGATGGCGTCGCCCGCGCTGCTGAGCAAGCCACCCGCGGCATCGAACAGCGCGCCCACGCCGAGCCTCGCGGCATCGACTCCCGTGGCCGCGGCGTCGGCCGCGGTGGCCACCGGGTGACGCATGGCCTCACGAAGCGCGCCCTCGACGGCGGGACGGATCGCCTCGAACACGCTCGTGGCGTGCCGTGCAAGATCCTCGCCCCCTCCCGCGACGTTCTTGCCGGCGGCGCTCCCCAGACGGCTCGCGGAGTCACGAAGCAAGTCCTCGATAGCGCGCAGGTCGTCGATGGCCGCCTTGACATCGTCCTTCGCAAAGTGCTCGCCGCGCGAACGCGCCTCTTCGAGCGCAAGCTGGGTGGCGTGCGCGGCCTTGCCCAGTCCCTCGCCGAGCCCCTCGAGTGTTTCGGCCATCACCGAACCGCGACGCTCTTCGCTGAGGCGCTGCGCGCCCGCGCTCGCGCCCTCGAGCACGTCCTGAGCGACCCGCTGCACGGCGCTGATCCCACCCTCGGCGATGCGTCCCGGCGTCGCAGCAGCACCCGCCACGAGCTCGCTGATGCGCTGCCGTACATCGCCAGCCTTCGACTGCGCATCGCCTGCGATGTGTTCGGCGCTGGTTTTGGTGCTCTCGTGTTCGCTCATGTTGGCTCTCCCTGGTTGTACCGCCGCGGTGGTCCCACCGCTCGTGAGATCCTAGAGCCCGGCGAGTTCGGCGATGGTGGGGCTGCCGTACCAGCCGTGATAGGTCCACCGGCCATCGGGCAGCAGCGCGGCCGCGGCTCGCGGACTAGCCGCGTCGAGCCACAGCAGCAGTCGATCCGAGCCATCGGCACCCAACAGCCGTGCGCACACCAGCACACCAGTAGCCGAGTCGAGTTGCTCGTGCAGCGGCTTACTGTATGGCGTCGTGGCCATCACGTACAGTCGGCCGACCCATTCATCGGGCACATCGGGATCCGCCAGTCGGCGCTGCTCGTACTCGCGCTCGAGCCGGGGCAACTCGGTGAGCGGTGCGTCGGTCGCAAGCGTGTACGGCTCCATGACGAACACGCCCATCTGCGCGGCCGGATCACCGTTGGCGATCGCCAGCCCCTTCTCGGCGGTGTCGGCATCGAATACGAAGATGCCGCGATGGCTCGGATCACTCTTTGGTTCGGCCAGCGGGCCCGCAATCAGGAGCGTCTCTTCCGCAGCCAAGCGCTGCATGTTGGCAAAGTGGCCCTGCATCGCCTCGCGCGACTGCGCCTCGGTGGGTTCACGCAATGGCCCGGTCCTGATGAAGACGAAGGCGTATGTTCGTTCCCGTTCGGCTTCATCGGTCCTTTCGGTTTCAGTTGAACCGACCTGAGCTGGCGCGCTCTGGCACGCGCTTAATAGAGATACCACGCAGGTTGCGGCGACCGCAAGCAGCCCTTGCTTCATCACACTTCTCATTGCCATCAGCAGCCTCCACGTGAGTCACATCCGAGCAATCTCGGCTATTCGATGGCAGGCTCGGCTGCAAAGCGAGCCCCATCGTGCTGGACGATTGTTGACATCTGGACACGCACCGGTTCGGTCGGAAGGCCTGTGCCGTCGTCATCTACAGATGCGTCGATGACAAAACTCCGGATGAGTGTCGAAGACTGTGCCAGCGAAGCCGGGTCGAACACAAAGTCGTACGTCAGCGTTGAGTCGCGCACACGCCCGCTCACGCCGGTGAGCTCCTCGGTTGACAAAGCCCGCATTTCACCGGTGCCGTCTTCGCACGGCGTGCTCGAAACCCAGATCACCCCACCGAGCGCCCGTTCTACGCGGGCGGTGTGGCACTGGCCGAACTCAACGCCGTCGATGTACATCACCCTCGGTGCGCGCCAACTGCCTTGCAAACCTACGGCGTGCACGGGCATGGTTGGCAACGAGAGACCCGTCGCAAGCATGGCGAGCTCGAGCTGCTGCTCGGCCTGATCCGCTGCGAGTCCCATCGGCTGCGCGTCCCGACCAAACTGGATGACGCGACCCAGGGGATCGACCTCAACCCAAAAGTGGGTGGCCATGTCCGACTCGAATCCGGATTCGGCGAGCCTGCTGAAGGCCTCGGGTTGGTCGGGCCACATCTTGAGCAGCAGCTGGGGGGTAAGTGCGCCGGTCAGAGTGGCGGAGCCGCCAGCGTGGACCGTATCCACGCTCAGATCGAGAAACGCCATCGTGATTTCTGGCTCGCTCAGCGGCTGATCTGCCAGGGCAGCCGAATCGTCGACGTACTTCGACTCGTTTTTCCAGATGACCCGCATGCGGGAGTGCTTGCCGGGCTCGAACGAGTACCGGCATACCTGCGGATCCTGGCCCGGCTCCGCGAGCCACGTCGGGGCCATCGCTTGAACGGCCGGACTGAGCTCGGGAGCGGGCTTGGATCGCTGGGCGCACCCTGCAAGCACAACGAAAGCGAGAGTGAGCATCACCGAGCGCAGCATAACGGCAGTCCTTTGGCAAAGGGATGTGTCGAATGTCAGGCTCCGGCGGATCGCTCGTCCTCGACGCTCGATCCTTCGGGCCCCTGCTCGATATGCGCACTTCGCGACTCGGTCACGCGGCCCAACGCACCAGGGAGTTCCACACCTGCCTGCTTTGCCAGTTCGTGCACCGGTGGCAGCGACCCGATGAGGCCAGACAGGAAGTCGCTGGTCGCGCCGCCGACGCCGGCCTTGCCCTCGATACCGCTGGACGCGCCGCGGCCGCTGTCCCACACGGTGACCTTGTCGATCTTGAGGTTGCTGATGGCCTTGACCTGCTGGGCGACCAACTCGGGCAGTTGCTCGATGAGCAGCAGCGTGGGCGCCACCTGCGGGTTGTCGGCGGCCGCTTCCATGAGCTTGCGGTAGCCCTCGGCCTTGGCCTCGAGCACCTGCTGCACGCCCTCGGCCTCGGCCTGGTACTTGGCGAGCACGGCATCGGCTTCGCCTCGCGCCTCGCGACGCTGCTTCTCGGCCTCGGCTTCCGCGGCGATCTCGATGCGTTGCTTCTCGATCTCCTGCGGCGCAAGCTCTTCCTTCGACAGGCGCGCGAGTTCCTGTTCGCGCTCGGCCTTCAAGATGGCTTCCAACGCCTCGGCGGCGGCAACGTCGGCACGCCGCTGGCTCTCGGCGCGCACCTCGGCCAGCTTCGCGTTGTACTCGGCGATCTGCGCCTGGCTGCTGTTCTCGCCCTCGACGGCCCGGGCCTCGGCCTCGGCTACCTTGACGCGCTTGACCTGCTCGGCCCGCTTCTCGGCGGCGATGGTCTCGGCGTTGCGCTCGGCGACGGCGATGTCCTGGTTGCGCTTGCTCTCGGCCTCGCCGGTGATCGCCTGTGCTTCGAGCTCGGCGATCGCGACGCGCTGCTTGCGTTCGGCGTCCTTCTCGCCCTCGGTCGCAGCGGCGTCTTCTTGCGCCACGCTGACCGTGCGCTCGCGGTTAGCGACCGCCTCACCCGTCGCACCATCGCGGTCGGCCTGGGCGACCTCGACCTTGGCCTTGTTGATGGCGTCGGCCGCCGCGCGCTGACCGATAGCCGTGATGTATCCGCTCTCATCGGTGATGTCGCGGATGTTCACGTTGATGAGCTCCAGGCCGATCTTGTTGATCTCCTGGGTCACGTTCTCGCGGATCAGGCTCTCAAACTTCTCACGATCCTTGTTGATCTCCTCGATCGACAGCGTCGCGATGACCAGACGAAGCTGGCCCAGGATGATGTCCTGCGCGAGCTCTCGGATGGCCTGCGGCGGCTTGCCCAGCAGGTTCTCGGCGGCCGCGGCCATGAGGATGGGATCCGGGCAGATGCGCACGGTGAACGTCGCGGGCACGTTCACGCGGATGTTGTTGAGCGACAGCGCGCCCTCCAGGGGGATGTCGATCACCAGCGGCTCGGTGCTCATATATGCGTGCTGCTGGATAACCGGGAACACGACCTTGATGCCGCCGTTGTAACAGCGGCGGCCGGTCTTGCCCGCGCTACCCCAGACCACGAGCACCCGGTTCGGCGGGCAGCGCTGGATGCGGCTGGCCAAGAACCAGATCACCAGCAGCGCGACAAAGAGAATGACGCCGATGCCGATGAGCGCGAAGATACCGATGCCGTCGCTCGAGGCGCTCGAAGCGCTCAGCGTGTGCATCCAGGTGTACCAGTTGCCATCGAGTGTGGACATACAATCCCCCCTTGCGCCGCCTTCTGTGACAGCTTTCTAATGAATCAGGATAGGCCGCGCGAGCGTTAGGCTCGCTCGACCAAGACCGTGTTCTGTTGGGTGTCGACAGACGTGATCTTCACGCTGGTGCGCGGTGTGATGGCTTCTTCGCCGGCCTGCACCGCGTCGTACTCACGGCGGCGGCCGTCGACGACAACGGCGACGGCACCACGACCCTCATTCGCCGGAGGCACAACGACCGCGACCTCTCCGGTGAGACCGGCGGCCTGTGCGATGCTGATGTTGCCCGAGCGTTGCAGTTTGAACATCTGGCGTGTCAGCCAAGCCATCAGCCAGGCCACGCCGACGCCGCTG